>NZ_CP088285.1:7815648-8477222 GCF_011516645.4 Bradyrhizobium septentrionale
ATTGGCGCCGCGATGAAGATCGAAGTGTAGGTGCCGACCAGCACGACGCCGAACATCATGACCGCAGTGAAGCTGTGAATCGCCTGGCCGCCGAACAGCAGCAGCGCGAGCAGCGCCAGGGTCACGGTGACGTGGGTGATGATCGAGCGCGACAGCGTCGAGTTGATCGATTCGTTGAGCAGCTGCGGCATCGGCATCTTCTTGTAGCGCCGCAGCATCTCGCGGATACGGTCGTAGATGACGACGGTGTCGTTGAGCGAATAGCCGAGAATTGTCAGCAGTGCCGCGATGCTGGTGAGGTCGAAATCGACCTGAGTGATCGACATGAAGCCGATGGTCAGCACGATGTCGTGGACATTGGCGATCATGGCGCCGAGCGCGAACTGCCACTCGAACCGGAACCAGAGATAGATCAGGATGCCGACAATCGCGAACATCAGGCCGATCATGCCGTAGGCAAGCAGTTCGCCGGAGACGCGCGGTCCCACCACTTCGACGCGGCGGTAATCGACGGATTCGCCGAGCGCGCCGCGCACTTTCGTTACTGCATCCTGTTGCGCCTTATCGCCGCCGGGCTGCTCGGCGACGCGGATCAGGACTTCGGCTGGACCACCGAATTGTTGCAGCTGCACCTCGCCGAGCCCAAGACCGTTCAAGGTTGTGCGCATCGCGGCGATGTCGGCGGTGCCGGACTTGGCCTGCACCTCCAGCAGCGTGCCGCCCTTGAAGTCGATGCCGAAATTCAGGCCGTGGGTGAAGAACAGCGTGATCGCAACGATCGAGAGCACCGCCGAGATCGGAAAGCTGATGCGGCGAAAGCGCGTGAAATCGAAATGCGTGTCGTCGGGCACGATGCGCAGCGCCGGCAGCAAACCGAGCGCCGCGACGACGGTCAGCACGGCGATCAGGATGCCAAGGCCAATGAGAACGGTATGAGTCACAATAGGCCTCTCAGATCGGCACGGTTTGCGGCCGCTTCCACCGCACCCACCCCGCGACGATCAGGCGCGTCAGGGTAAAGGCGGTGAACACCGTGGTGATGATGCCGATGCCGAGCGTCACGGCAAAGCCGCGCACCGGTCCGGTGCCGATGTAGAACAGCACGGCGGCAGCAATGAAGGTGGTGATGTTGGAGTCGAGGATGGTCGCGAGCGCCCGCTTGAAGCCGGCGTCGATCGCCGAGATCGCATTGCGGCCGCCGCGCAATTCCTCGCGGATGCGCTCATAAATCAGCACGTTGGAGTCGACCGCGATGCCGACGGTGAGCACGATGCCGGCGATGCCGGGCAAGGTCAGCGTGGCATTGAGCAGCGACAATAGCCCAAAGATCATGGCGACATTGATCGCCACGGCGATGTTGGCGAACACGCCGAACAGCCGATAGGTGATCAGCATGAACACGATGACAAGGATCGAGCCGACATAGGCCGCGAGCTCGCCCTTTTCGATCGAGTCCTGCCCGAGGCCGGGACCAACGGTGCGCTCCTCGATCACGGTCAGCGGCGCCGGCAGCGCGCCGGCGCGCATCAGGATCGCCAGATCGTTCGCCGACTGCACGGTGAAGCTGCCGGAGATCTGGCCCTGTCCGCCGGTGATCGGCTCGCGGATCACCGGTGCCGAGATCACCTTGTTGTCGAGCACGATCGCAAACGGCTGACCGACGTTCTCGGCGGTCGCCTGCGCGAATTTGCGGGCGCCCGACGTATTGAATTTGAAGCTGACGATCGCCTCGCCCGTACGCTGGTCAAAGCCGGGCTGGGCATCGGACAGTTCGCCTCCGGAAACCAGAACCTGCTTCTTGACGACATACGGAACCGGCGGCGGTGACGCACTCATCAGCAGTTCGGAATCCGGCGGCAAGCGGCCCTGTTGCGCCTGGTCGGGCGACACCGAGGAGTCGACCATCCGGAATTCCATCTTCGCCGTCTTGCCGAGCAGTTCCTTCAGGCGGGTCGGGTCCTGCAGGCCCGGCACCTGCACCAGGATGCGGTCGGTGCCTTGACGCTGAATCACGGGCTCGACCGTACCGAGTTCGTTGACGCGCCGCTCGACGATCTGGATCGATTGCTCGATGGTCTGCCGGATCCGCTCGGTGATCGCGGCCTGCGGCACCGTCAGGCGGATCAAGCCGCCGCCGGCATCTGCCACATCGAGACTGCGCTGGCCGCTGGAGCCAAGCAGGCCGCCGAGCGGCTGCGATAAGTCACGCAGCTTCGACAACGCCGTCGCCTGGTCGGTGTCCTTGGAGATGCGGACTTCCACCGCTTCGTTGCGGACGTTGAGGCCGGTATAGACGATCTTGGCTTCACGAAGCACCCGCCGCACGTCGTCGCGGATCTGGTCGAGCTTCTCCTTCTTCACATAGTTGGAGTCGACCTCGAGCAAGAGATACGAGCCGCCCTGCAGGTCGAGGCCAAGCACGAGGCGCCGCTGCGCCCAGGCCGGCCAGGTCTTGACCTGCGCCTCGGGGAAGAAATTGGGCACGGCGCACAGGCAGACCACCAGCGCTGTCAGGATGATCCCCAGCGCTCGCCACCGCGTGAAATACAACATCGAATTGACCTGTCAGATTCGGCAAAAGGCTCCGCGGCGATCAGCTCGCGGACGCCTCGTCCTTGGCGTCGCCCTTCGCCGGCTCACCCTTGGTCCGCACGCCCGAGATCATCTGGCGCATCTGCCGCACGCGAACGCCGTCCGAAATCTCGAACTCGATCTGGTCGTCGTCGACCACCTTGGTCACCTTGCCGACGAGGCCGCCCGAGGTCACCACGGTGTCGCCGCGGCGGATGTTCTTCACGAGGTCTGCGTGATCGCGCACCTTCTTCTGCTGCGGGCGCAGAATCAGGAAGTACATGATGACGAAGATCAGCGCGAATGGCAGCAGCGACATCAACATGCTGTTGGTGTCACCACCCGCTCCAGCCTGAGCAAACGCAGGAGTAATCAGCATTCGGACGATCCTCGGATAAGACGGGAAAGAACCGGCAGCGCCCTCGGATTCGGGGCGGTATGGCGGTCCGGACAAATTCGCGCGGACTATAGCGGCCGCGGTCCCAATTGCAACGTTAACGGACCTTCATTTAGGGCGCTTGCGGGACCGCCGCCAGCCCGATAAGGCTGCGCCGTCAGGAACTGGACAAATGCCGAAAAAAGCCAAGAAATCACCCAGTAAAACCACGAGTAAAACAGCCCCCAAAACCGCCGGCAAACGCGCTGCGAAAGCCGCGACAAAACGCCCGGAAACGCCGCTCGACGGCGCGACCGCCGAGCGGATCGCGAACGCCCTGGAGACCATTGCGAGCCGGCTTTCGGCCGCCTCCCCCGCCCCCGATCCGGCCGGGTCGCTCAGTGCCACAGACGCCTTTGTCTGGCACCCGGACGGGCGCCTGGCCCCGGTGCCGCGCGTCAGCCGCGTCGAGATCGGCCTGCTCAAGGGCGTCGACCGGATGCGCGACATCCTGATGGAGAATACCGAGCGCTTCGCCAACGGACTGCCCGCCAACAATGCGCTGCTGTGGGGCGCCCGCGGCATGGGCAAGTCGTCCCTGGTGAAGGCCACCCATGCCAGCATCAATGTCGACCGCAAGCCGGCCGACCGGCTCAAGCTGATCGAGATTCACCGCGAGGACATCGAAAGCCTGCCCGGCCTGATGGAGCTGCTGCGCAGCTCATCGTTCCGCTTCATCGTGTTCTGCGACGACCTCTCCTTCGACGGCAACGACGCTTCCTACAAATCGCTGAAGGCGGTGCTCGAAGGCGGTATCGAGGGGCGCCCCGACAACGTCATCCTCTATGCGACCTCGAACCGGCGGCATCTCCTGGCGCGCGAGATGATCGAGAACGAACGCTCGACCGCGATCAATCCGGGCGAAGCGGTCGAGGAAAAGGTCTCGCTGTCTGACCGTTTCGGCCTCTGGCTCGGCTTCCATCGCTGCAGCCAGGACGAGTACCTCGCGATGGTGAAGGGATATTGCGACCATTACGGCATCAAGATCGCCGAGAACGAACTCGAGCGCGAGGCGCTCGAATGGTCGACCACCCGCGGATCGCGCTCCGGCCGCGTCGCCTGGCAATACACCCAGGAACTGGCGGGCCGGCTCGGCGTGCGGCTCGCCGGGGCGTAATCGCACCAACGATCAAACGACCAAAACAAAACGGGGGAGGTTTGCACCTCCCCCGTTGTCTTTGTTGTGAGACTTGGAAGTCCCTTGGAAGTCCCGGCGCGTAACTTATGCGCCGTTGAGGAACTGGAGCGGATCGACCGGGGACGATCCCTTGCGAATTTCGAAATGGAGCTGCGGCGAGCCCGCCTCACCCGACTGGCCCGATTTGGCGATCACCTGGCCGCGCTTGATGGTGTCGCCGCGCTTGACCAGGATTTCGCTCGCATGGGCGTAGGCGGTGACGTAGCCGTTAGAATGGCGGACCAGCACCAGATTGCCGTAGCCCTTCAGCTCGTTGCCCGAATAGGCGACGACGCCGTCTTCGGCGGCCTTCACCGGCGTGCCTTCGGGCACCGCGACATTGATCCCGTCATTGACCTTGCCGTTGGTCTTCGAGCCATAGGCGGTGATGACCTTGCCGCGCACCGGCCAGCGGAAGGTCGGCAATGCGCCGGTGGCTTCGCTCGACTTGGTGGCTGCGGGCGCTTCTGCGGCAGCAACGGGCTGATCGACAATCGCGGTCGGCTGAACCAGCCGCGCACTCTGCTGCGGCAGCGCAGTGGCGACGACCTTCGGAGCTGCCACGGCCGGCACCGGGGCCGCTGCGACAGGCGCAGCAGCAACAGCTTGCGCAACGGGCGCGGGAGCCGCCATCGCAGTCTTGGCGCCGGGCACGACGAGCTTCATGCCGAGGCTGAGCCGCGCCGACTGATCGAGATTGTTGGCGCGGGCAAGCTCGGCGACCGGGATGTGGTGCTGGCGCGCGATGCTGTGCAGAGTGTCGCCGCGATTGACATAGTGGATTCCGGCCGGTGCGGCTGCCACCGCAACGGGCCGCGCAGCGGGTGCGGCCATCGCAGGTGCCGCAGCGGCTGACGCCGTCGGGCGCGGAATGATCAGCTGCTGACCGGGCGACAATGCGCGCGGTCCCTTATAGCCGTTGGCGCGCAGGATCTCGGCCGACGAGACGTTGTAGCGGCGCGCCAGCACCTCGAGCGTATCGCTGGTGCCGACGATGATGGTGGTGCCGTTATGCCCGGCATGCGCTGCGGCGACCGAACGCGGAACGGTGCCGGTGGCTTCGATCTGCGGGCGCGCGGGCGGCGGTGTGTAGGACGAAAGCCCGCGCCCTCCTCCGGAGACGCCGGCGCCGGCGACCGGATAGGATTGCGGCGCCGCAACCGGCGGCGGCAATGGCTGTGACTGATACTGGGAATACTGCGGCTGGGTATGCGGCCGCGCATATTGCGGCAGCTCGCGCGGCGGCTGTGCCTGCTGCTGCACGGTGCCGGTCGGCTGCGGATCAAGCGCAAACGGATTTTGCGAGTAGGAGTTTTGCGAGAAGCGCGACGACATATCGGCGCTGCAACCGGCAAAAGCCATGGACATCAGCGTCAGCACCGCAACCTGCGGTACGCGACGCGAGCGAAGCAACTCAACAACCCCGGACATGGTTACTCACTCGTACGCAACAAAAGACTGTTTTGAGTAAACACGTACCGAGTAAATAACCGCTTAACCCTGCGAATAAGGCGTTGGTGCCAAGCGGCAAATCACCAGATTCACAATTCGCGCGCGATTCCCGGCAGCGCCGGCACAAAGCGGACGTCGACCAGCTCCTTGCGGTCGAAGCCGTTCTCCGTCCGCACCACGCGGACCAGGGTCTGGGTGCCCTGATGCGGCCCGACCGGGGCGATCAGGACGCCACCCGGCTCGAGCCGCTCCATAAGCTTCTCCGGGATCTGCTCCATCGCCGCGGTGACCATGATGCGGTCGAAATCACCCGCTCCCGCCGGGACGTCGAAGCCGTCCCCGAGCAGCACCTCGATGTTGTAATAGCCGAGATTTTCGAGGCGCTTGCGGGCGCCGTCGGCCAGCGTCCGGTAGCGCTCGATGGTCAGCACCTGCTTGCACAGCCGGGACAGCACGGCCGCCTGGTAGCCCGAGCCGGTGCCGATCTCGAGCACGCGGTGGTCCTTCTGCAGCTGCAGCTGCTCGGTCATGTAGGCCACGACGAAGGGCTGGCTGATGGTCTGCCCGCAGGCGATCGCCAGCGCGCTGTCGCGATAGGCCTCGCTGCGATCGCGCGGATCGACGAACAACTCGCGCGGCACCTCCTCCATGGTGCGGAGCACGGCCTGATCGCTCACCCCTCGCCGCCGCAGGGTGAGCTGAAACATCATCTTCTCGGTCGGATCTGACTTCACGGCCATGTTCGTCAGCGTCTCTGGGCAGCAGCGCGGAATCTTGCTCTGCTTGATGCCATTGAAATCCGAAATACCGCGTTAAGGAAAAATTTCCCGTTGTGTTTTGTTCCCCGTCAGGAACCAGCACCCTGATTTGGCGTTGGCACCTTCCCATATAATCGGCAACGCCGCGCGGTTAACGCTCAGCTGCCGCCCGGGGTATCCGGGTGTATCGCCCCACCGCGCTGACTGCCGGGTAATGCTTCAGCGGGGTATGCGGCGAACGGCGGTGGGCGCTGGAAAACGACCAAATCCCAAACGTTTGCGTTGCGCGCTGTAATGTTATTTGCGAGCCTATTTCAGGGTAGGGCAAGGATTCCATCATGACAGCGATACGGCCGGCGGGCTGTTCAGTTTTCCTCGTGGAGGACGAGGTCATGATCCGGATGATGGTCGCCGATATGCTGGAGGAGCTCGGCCATACCGTCGCGGCCGAGGCCGGCGAAATCGGCGAGGCCGTCAGGCTTGCGCAATCCACCGAATTCGACCTCGCGATCCTCGACGTCAACGTCAATGGCAAGGTGATCACCCCGGTCGCCGAGCTGATCAACGCCCGCAACCGCCCCTTCATCTTCGCGACCGGCTACGGCTCGTCCGGCCTGCCTCCGGAGTATCGCGACCGGCCGGCGCTGCAAAAGCCCTTCCAGCTGGAAACGCTGGCCCAGGTGATATCCAGCGCGATGAAGAGCGCGCCGGTCTGACGATTGGCTCCATCCGAGCTACAGATTACTTCAGCGTCGCGGTCAGCGTTTCCGAAAATGCTTCATCGGTGCGGTCGAGCCGCAGCGGCGTCACCGAGACGTAGCGCGCCGCAAGCGCGGCGAGATCGGTGCCTTCAGCCGGCGCATCCATCATCGCCGCGCGCTCGAAGCCGATCCAGAAATACGGATTGCCGCGCCCGTCGTGACGGCGATCGATCTTCAGAAACCCCTGATTGCGCTTGCCCTGCCGCGTGATCCTGATGCCCTTGACGTCATCGGGCATGCAGGACGGGAAGTTGACGTTGACGACGGTGTTCCTGGGAACGCCTGCAGCGATGACGTTGCGGATGATGTCGGGTCCGAATTTCAGCGCGGTCTCCCACAGCGGTGCGTTGCGCGTCTCGATCGAAAATTCCTGCGACAACGCAAATGACGGAAAGCCCAGGATGGTGCCTTCCAGCGCGCCGGCGATGGTGCCGGAATAGACCACGTCCTCGGCGACGTTGCGGCCCTTGTTGACGCCGCTCAGCACGAGATCGGGCAGCTCGTCACCGAGAATGTGGCGCGCGCCCATGATGACGCAATCGGTCGGCGTGCCGCGCACCGCGAAGTGACGCGGGCTGACTTCGCGCAGCCGCAGCGGATCGTTGAGCGACAGCGAATGCGAGACGCCGGACTGATCGAGCTCGGGGGCAACGATCCAGACGTCGTCGGACAAGGAGCGCGCGATCTGCTCGACGACCTGCAGGCCGGGAGCGTGGATACCGTCATCATTGGTGCAGAGAATTCGCATCCGTCAAAGTGCCTTTTGTTCCGATTCGACGCGGGTTTCTTGAGTTGCAGTTTCTTGAGTTGATTGCCGTCTTAACCGGCTAGGGCCGCCGAGGCAAACCCGCCGAAGGCCCGTGCCATTGCGCCGACGTCACCCGCCAGGGACGCACAAATCTGCCGGTCGCGGCGATCTTGCCGTCGAACGCCGGCCAGGCAGGTTCGGCGCGCGGCCGCACGACCAGGACAGCGGGCTGGCGCACGTCGGGCTTGGCAGTTTCGGCGTTGAGAGGCTCAGACTTGAAAGGCGCAGGCTTCGGAGACCCAGGCTTGGGGCCCTCGCGTTCGGCAGACGCAGGCTCGGCGAGCTCGGGCTTGGCGACTTCAGCTTTGGCAGGTTCAACCCCAGGTGCTTCGGAGCTGGGCTGCTCAGGGGCGACCGGCGCTGTGTCGCGAGGCCCCGGCTTGGGAGCGCTCGGAGGCTCCGATTTCAGAAGCTCGGACCTACTGGCTTCGGACTTGCCAGCTTCGGACTTGCCAGGCGCAGGTCTGGGGGGCTCGGGCTTGAGAACCACGGGCTTGGCAGGCAGAGCCTTCGGAGGTTCAAGCGTCCGGGCAGGCCCGGGTGGCTCGGGGGGCGCAGTTCGGCGAAGCACGAGCTTGGGAAGCTCTGGCTTGGGAGGCTCTGATTTGGGAGGCTCTGACTTGCTCGCTTCAACCTGGCGAAGCTCAATCCGAGGCGGTTCGGGTTTGGGCGGTTCGGATTCGGGCGGAGCCGGTGTGGGTGCCTCGGCCGGTTTTGCGACCGGCGCTGCCGCAGCCGATTTTGATTTCAGCCTGGCCAGCAGCTCCTCGATCGAGGGCACCGATGACGGTTCAAGCGGAGCACGCGGCGCGGGCGGCGGCGGCCGGACCGGTGGCGGCGGCGGTGCAACCGCCGCTGATGGCGAAAAATCGGCCGGCGCCAGCTGGGCGAACCTGGCGCGTGCGAGCTCCAGCGCGTTGTCGAAGTCCGGCCTGTCGATCCAGGCCTTCGATTGCACCTCGGTCACGCGCGCCTCCCACAGGCGCGCGGCCTCGATGTCGTAATAGCCCATCTGCTTCTGATTGATCAGCTGCAGACCATGGCCCGTGACGGCCCATTGTCGACCAAGCCAGTGGATGTCACGGTGGAGCGGCATCACACTGGCCCTCGCCTCACATGCCGTGCTCGATGACCTTGAGCCCGCCCATATAGGGCTGCAGCACATCGGGCACCGCGATCGAACCGTCCTGCTGTTGATAGGTCTCCATCACAGCGATCAGGGCGCGCCCGACCGCCGTGCCGGAGCCGTTCAGCGTATGCACGAAGCGCGGCTTGCCGTCGGGGCCGCGATAGCGCGCGTCCATCCGGCGGGCCTGGAAATCGCCGCACACCGAGCAGCTCGAGATCTCGCGATAGGCGCCGCCGTCGCCCTGCCCCGGCATCCAGACCTCGATGTCGTAGGTCTTCTGCGCGGAGAAGCCCATGTCGCCGGCGCACAGCATCATCACGCGATAATGCAGGTCGAGCTTCTGCAGAACCTGCTCGGCGCAGGACAGCATGCGCTCGAGTTCATCCTTGCTGGCTTCGGGCGTCGTGATCGACACCAGCTCGACCTTTGTGAATTGGTGCTGGCGGATCATGCCGCGCGTATCGCGTCCCGCCGCGCCGGCTTCGGCGCGGAAGCACGGCGTCAGCGCGGTGAGCCGCATCGGCAGCTCTTTTTCATCGAGGATGGATTCGCGCGCGAGGTTGGTCAGCGAAACCTCCGCCGTCGGAATCAGGCCGAGGCGCTCGCTGCGCAAATCGGCATTCGGCGTCGCGAGCAATTCACCCTTGATCGCCCAGAACTGGTCGTCCTCGAATTTCGGCAATTGGCCGGTGCCGAACATCACGGCGTCGCGCACCAAGAGCGGCGGATTGATTTCGGTGTAGCCATGTTCGCCGGTGTGCAGATCGAGCATGAACTGCCCGATCGCGCGCTCGAGCCGCGCCAGCCCCCTCTTCAGCACGACGAAGCGCGCGCCCGACAGTTTCGCTGCCGCCTCGAAATCCATGTCGCCGAGGGCGGTCCCGAGATCGTCATGCAGCTTCGGCGCGAAGCCGTACTCGCGCTTCTTGCCGAATACATGGTGCTGGACGTTGCCGTGCTCGTCGGTGCCGTCCGGCACCTCGTCGAGCGGCAGATTGGGAATCGACGACAGCTCTTTCGTCAGCTCTTCATCGGCCGTCTTCGCCGCAGCTTCGAGCTCTGGCATCGTGGTCTTGAGCTCCGCGACCTCGGCCATCAGCTTGGCCGCACGCGCCTCGTCCTTCGCCTTCTTGGCGTCACCGATCTCTTTCGAGGCCGCGTTGCGCCGCGCCTGGGCCTGCTCGGACGCCAGGATCGCGGCACGGCGCTTCTCGTCGATCGCCAGCAGCGACGGCGACAGCGCCTCTAATCCGCGGCGCTTCAGGCCGGCGTCGAAGGCTGTCGGGTTGTCGCGGATCGCTTTGATGTCGTGCATGGGTCGGTCCTGGCAGGCGATGCGTAGGCAACCAACCATTGTGTTGGCAAACTACCGTGATGTAATTCCACTACCACGACCGTCATCACCCGCGAAAGCGGGTGATCCAGTATTCCAGAGACGTCCGTGTGTCATCGAGAAGCCGCGGCGTACTGGATACCCCGCCTTCGCGGGGTATGACACCGAGTGTGTGGTGGAGACTGGCCCTACTCGGCCGGATTGGCCGCCGGCGGGACGCTGGACGAGGCTGCCTTGGTCGCGGCCTTCTTCTCCACGATCCGGACCGCGATGATGGCGCCCTCATAGAGCGCGAGCAGCGGGATCGCGAGCGAGGCCTGGCTCAGCACGTCCGGCGGCGTCAGCACCGCGGCGATGATGAAGGCGATCACGATGAAGTAGCGCCGCTTCTCTCTCAGCATCTTCGAGGTGACGATGCCGATGCGGCCCAAGAGCGTCAGGATCACCGGCAGCTGGAAAGCGATGCCGAAGGCGAAGATCAGCGACATCATCAGCGACAGATACTCGCCGACCTTGGGCAGCAGCTGGATCTGCGCGGTCTCCGCGCTGCCGGCCTGCTGCATGCCGAGCGAGAACCGCACCAGCATCGGCAGCACGACGAAATAGACCAACATCGCGCCCATCACGAAGAACACCGGGGTCGCGATCAGATACGGCAGGAAGGCGTTGCGCTCGTGCCTGTAGAGGCCGGGCGCCACGAACATGTAGATCTGTCCGGCGACGATCGGGAACGAGATGAAGGCGGCGCCGAACATCGCGAGCTTCAACTGCGTGATGAAATATTCCAGCAGCTGCGTGTAGATGAATTTCGAATTCTCAGGCCCCGCCACCAGCACGAACGGCCAGACCAGCACGTTGTAGATCTGCTTGGCAAAGAAGAAGCAGATGATAAAGGCCACGCCGAAGCCGAGCAGCGCCTTGATCAGCCGCGAGCGCAGCTCGATCAAATGATCCATCAAGGGGGCCTTGCTGGCCTCGATATCTTCTGCGCTCATGACGCCCTCGCGTCCTTGAGCACCTCAGGCTCCGCCGGCGTCACGTCCTGCGACGGTGCCGGCTCGGGCTTCACCTCGCTGGTGATCGCAAGCGGCTCAGTTGTGGCAGCGTGCGTCTCGGCCTCGACGAAAGTCTCCGGCGTCGGCGCTGCGGGTGTTGTTGGCGTGACCAGTGCGTCGCTTGACGTCACCTGTGCGTCACTTGACGTCACCTGTGCGTCACTTGACGTCACCGGTGCGTCGCTCGACGTCACCGGCGCGTCAATCGCGGAGGCGACCTGCGCATCGACGGGCTTGTCGATCTGCAGCGCGTCGCTGACGTCCTTCTGCAGCGAGGTCATGATGTTGCCGCTGGTGATGCCGGTTGCGGCTTCCTTGACCTCGTCAAAGCTCTTCTTGATGTCGGCCATCTCGGCCTCGCGCATGGCTTCCTGGAACTGGCCCTGGAATTCGGAGGCCATCTTGCGGGCCTTGCCCATCCATTGCCCGACCATGCGCAGCACGCCCGGCAGTTCTTTCGGGCCGATGGCAATCAGCGCGACGACCGCGATGACGACCAGTTCACTCCACCCGATATCGAACATGAATTCTTCCGCCCAAGCGCGCCGCGATCGGCCCCATCGGTCCTAACAGGGATTTGGGGCCGCCGGCGCCTTTTCTCAATCGGCGTCAATAGCGCTTCCGAGCGACGGCGTCACCGTTTCGCGCAAAGATAAACGTCGAAATATGTGTCAGTACAGGCGCGTCAGACGGCTTTGCTGCCGACATCCTGGCGCGCGGCTGACGGCGCCGCATTGTGATCGATCGACTTGGTGGGCTCGGTCTTCTCGGCGACCTTGTCGTCGTCCTGCATGCCCTTCTTGAAGGCCTTGATGCCTTGGGCGACGTCACCCATCAGGTCCGAAATCTTGCCGCGCCCGAACAGCAGCAGGACCACTGCGATCACGACGATCCAGTGCCAAATGCTGAGTGAACCCATCCTGCAACCCTCCAGAAATGGCCGGCGGGCCGGCCTGAGCTTTGCCGGAAGGTAGGCCCGCGGGGTGTCAAAAACAAGGACCTCGGCCGCGGCAAATCGCTGTCGCGGCTACGTAATATTGCTAGCCTTAACCGGGAATATTTGGCCGCTATTCGCCCCTGTCCTCGGGGTCGGCCTCGCCGCGCTCGTCGCCGTGGGAATCCGGTTCGTTGGCGTCAGCTTCGGCCGCTTCCGATTCGTCGGCAACGTCCGCTTTGATCTCGATTTCGGCCTCGGCTGTCATTTCAGCCTCAGCCGACGCTTCGGTTGCAGTCTTCGGTTCCTCGGCCTCCGGCTCGACGGCCGGCGCCAGCAGCAGCTCCAGCGTGTCGCCCGGCTCGAGCGGCTCCTCGTCTTCCCGCAGCGTCGCGTCGTCCGAGGGCGACGGAACGGAGAAGCCGGTCGGCAGGCGCGAGTCGAGCAGACCGGTGCCCTTCAGCTCCTCGAGCCCCGGCAGATCGCCGAGCGCTTCCAGGCTGAACTGCGACAGGAATCCGTCCGTGGTTCCAAAGGTCAGCGGACGGCCCGGCGTCTTGCGGCGGCCGCGCGGGCGGATCCAGCCGGTCTCCAGCAGCACGTCGATGGTTCCCTTCGACGTCACCACGCCGCGAATCTCTTCGATCTCGGCGCGGGTCACCGGCTGGTGATAGGCGACGATTGCCAGCACCTCGATCGCTGCACGCGACAGCTTGCGGGTCTCGGTGCTCTCGCGCGTCATCAGCCACGACAGATCGCCGGCGGTCCGGAACGTCCACTTGTTGGCGACACGAACCAGATTGACGCCGCGCGGTGCATATTCCGCCTGCAACTGCGCGAGCGCCACCTTGATATCGACGCCGTCGGGCATCCGCTTTGCGAGCGTCGCCTGATCGATCGGCTCGGCCGATGCAAACAACAGGGCTTCCAGGAGCCGCAGTTCCTCAGGACGCGCCACCGGATCCATAGGAGAAACCTCCTCCTCGGGCTCTTCTCTGCGCACTTCCGCCAAGCTTGCCATGGGCCTGCTCTCCTTCTTCCACTTACTCAACCGACAGGTCCGGCGCCGCCATTGCGGCTTGCGCTGGACGCTTTCGGAAATAGATCGGCGCGAACGCCTGTTTCTGGTTGATCTCCATCTCGCCCTCGCGAACCAACTCGAGGGCGGCAGCGAAGCTCGATGCGAACACCGTCGCTCTCTGCTTGGGATCGGCGACGTAATTCATCAGGTACTCGTCGAGGCAGCTCCAGTCCTCAGCGAGGCCGACCAGCCGTTCCAGCGAGGCGCGCGCTTCGGAAAGCGACCACACCGTGCGCTTGGCCAGATGCACCGAGGTCAGCACGCGCGAGGCGCGCTGCGTCGCATAGGCCGACAGCAGGTCGTAGAGCGTCGCGGTGAACTTCGGATGCTTGATCTCCGCGATCGATTCCGGATTGCCGCGCGGAAAGATATCGCGCTGGAACTGCGGCCGGTTCATCAGCCGGTTCGCCGCCTCGCGGATCGCCTCCAGCCGGCGCAGCCGGTTGGCCAGCGCGGTCGCCATTTCCTCGGCGCTCGGCCCCTCCGCGCTCGGCGGTTCGGGCAGCAACAGCCGCGACTTCAGGAACGCAAGCCAGGCCGCCATCACCAGATAATCGGCTGCGAGCTCGAGGCGGATCTTGCGCGCCGCCTCGATGAACGAAAGGTACTGGTCGGCAAGCGCAAGGATCGAAATCTTCGACAAATCGACCTTCTGCTGCCGCGCCAGCGTCAGCAACAGGTCGAGCGGGCCCTCATAGCCCTCGACATCGACCACCAGCGCCGGTTCGCCCTCGGCGAGGTCAGCCGGCCGCCCGGTCTCAAACGATAGAATTTCAGCGGTCATGCCGTCCCTACCCGATCCAACAATGCATCCAGTTCAGCCCGTGCCGCCTGCCGGTCGAGCGGCTGAGGCTGCTTCCGCGCCGCGAGCGTCGCCTTGGCGCGCTCAAGCGCCTTGCCGGTCAGTTCCGGCGTCTCCCGTGCCACTTCGCGCATCTCGTCGATGTTGCCGTTGCAGTGCAGAACCACGTCGCAACCGGCGCTGACGATGGCGCGGGTCCGCTCGGCAATTGATCCGGCCAGCGCATTCATCGACACGTCATCACTCATCAACAAACCTTGGAACCCGATCAGGCCGCGAATCACCTGTTCGATGATTGTCGCAGAAGTCGTCGCCGGATGGGCGGGGTCCAGCGCGCTAAACACAACATGTGCAGTCATGGCCATCGGCAGGTCCGCAAGCGGCTGGAACGCGGCAAAATCGCTCCGTTCCAGCTCACCTTGGGCGGTATCGACCGTCGGAAGCCGGAAATGGCTGTCCGCCGTGGCCCGGCCATGGCCGGGGATATGCTTGAGAACCGGCAGCACACCACCCTGTTCCAGCCCCTCCGTGACGGCACGCGCGATGGCCGCAACCTTGCCGGGCTCGGTTCCATAGGCCCGGTTGCCAATCACCGCGTCCGCCCCGGCGACGGGAACATCGGCCAAAGGCAGGCAATCGACGGTGATTCCGAGGTCGATCAGGTCGGCTGCGATCAGCCGTGAGCTGAGCCTGGCCGCCGCGAGGCCGAGCTTCGGCTCGATGTCGTAGAGGGCCGAGAAACTCGCGCCGGGCGGATAGACCGGCCAATGTGGCGGGCCGAGCCGCTGCACCCGGCCGCCTTCCTGGTCGATCAGGACCGGAGCATCGGCCTCGCCGGCCGCGGACCTGAGTTCCCCAACAAGAGCCGCCACTTGGGCAGGACTCTCGATATTGCGCTTGAACAGGATGAAGCCCCATGGCCGCTCGGCGCGAATGAATTCGCGTTCAGCGTCATTGAGGGTCAACCCGGATACGCCGGTGATGAATGCGCGGTTCGTCATTCGGCCGATTAGGCCGTATGTAGCTCACGGGTCAAGGAAACCGCCTTTAATTTCTTTGGATGAGGCACTGCGGCCCACCGGCCGACATCAGGCTCTTGCACACTTGGCTCGCCTCCTCCGAGGAGGCAAACGGGCCGGCGAAGGCACGGTAATAGACGCCCTTCTCGCCGAGATCGACGCGTTTCACCACCAAAGGCTGCGAACCGAGCACGCTGCGATATTTGCCCTGCAGCGTCCGGTATGACGACTGCGCGTCGGCCTCGTTCTTCTGCGACGACACCTGAACCAGATATCCACCACCACCGCCGACCGAGGCCGTCGAGGTCGATGCCACCCGGGTCGGAGGCGCGGCCGGAGCCGCCTCAGCCTGACCAGGGGCCAGCGACATCGGCGCATTCACGCTGGCATTGGCCGCAGCCGGGTTGCCGCGTGACACCGGAGGCTTCGCAGCCGCCGCAGGCTTGGCCGGCACGGCCGACGTGGCCTGCGTGCCATCAGGTCCATCGCCCTTGACCGCGAGCGTGCGGACCTTGCGCGGCTCGTTGTTTGGCAAGGTCCCGTTTGCATTGACCGGGGCCGGCGCGGGCTGCGTCGTCTGCACGCTCGCCGCCGGCGGCGGATTCGCATTGGCGTTGAGCGGCGGAAACACGACGCGCGGTCCGGCGGTCTTCGAGTTGACGTCGACAGGGGTTTCTTCGCGCGAGACGATCTTCTCGGTGCCGTCCCCCGTTGCCATGCGGTCCGGCGTCTTGGCCGGGGCATCGGCCTGGGCCGGGATCACCTTGGTCGGCGTGTTGTCTGCCTTGATGATCGGCGGCTCACCGCTGCGGGGCGAGCCGACATAGTTGCGATAGCCGAGCGCAGCGCCGGTGCCGACCACCGCAAGCGCCACCACCGCTGCGACCGTGATCAGGCCGCTGCGCCGCTTGCGCGGCTCCGGTTCTTCCTCGTAGCCCTCATAGGCATAGGGGTCGTCCGGATAGGCCGGATCGCGCTGAAGATCCTGTTGGCCGGCTTCCAGTTCGCCGTAGAGCGCGTCGTCATAGCGCGACGGATCGCCATTCTGACCGCCGCCCTGATAGTGCGGCTCCTCGTCAAATGTCTCGGGCTGCCGGGGGGTCTCGACCGGCCGATACTGCGCCACCGGCGCAGGCGCCGGCTGCGTCTGCTGCGCTGCATAGCGGTGCAACGGATGGACCGGCTTCGGCTGGTCGTCCTGCTCAGGCTCGTCGTACTCGGTGTGCTGCACGGGTGCCGGCTGCACAGGGGGCGGAACAACAGCCTCCTGCCTCGCGCGCTGCATCCAGGGCGGCGGGCCTGCGGGCGGCGCATCCTCGTCGTCCGCCTGCGGCTGATATTGCTGTGGTCGCACGTTGGCGCGCGACTGCAGCGGATGCGGTGGCGGCGGCTTGTTGGCGCTGCCGAACGGATCCGTCTGGCCGATCAGCCGGGCCAGTTCAGCGAGCGGATCGGCCTCGGCCCTCTGGGCCGTGTCGGCGGAAAAATTTCGGTCCTGATATCGATCAGCCATTGTGATGATGCATCCCCTCCGGGACAGCGCCAGGATCGCCGGCGCTGCTGGTCCGAACGAATTGGCCCCTGCCAGATGCCCTCACAAATCCCCACTCGTGAGGGCCAAATGCCCCTACCTACCGCATCTCGGTTGGAGCCTGGACGCCTAGAACAGCTAAGCCCGATGCCAGAACCGAGACGACGCCCTGAACCATTGCCAGTCGCGCCCTCGTGATCTCTGCATCATTATTGATAATGAAGCGTAAATAGGGCAAATCCCGCCCCTTGGTCCAGAGTGCATGAAATTCACTGGCCAAATCATAGAGATAAAAGGCGATTCGGTGCGGCTCATGTGCAATGGCCGCTGCCTCAATCATCCGGGGATAAAGTGCAAGACGCTTGAGAAGATCGAGTTCGGCCGGATCGGTCAGCCGCTCGACGGCGGCATTGCGCAGATAGGCCAGCCGCGCCTCGTCGGTCTCGGGCAGGTCTGGAACCGCCTCCTCCCGCGCATTGCGGAAGATCGAATGGCCGCGGGCGTGGCCGTACTGGACGTAGAAGACGGCGTTGTCCTTTGACTGCTCGATCACCTTGGCGAGATCGAAATCGAGCACCGCGTCGTTCTTGCGGAACAGCATCATGAACCGCACGGCGTCGGAGCCGACCTCGTCGACCACCTCACGCAGCGTCACGAACTCGCCGGAGCGCTTCGACATCTTCACCGGCTCGCCGTCGCGCAGCAGCTTCACGAGCTGCACGATCTTGACGTCGAGCACAGCCTTGCCCGCGGACACCGCCTTCACCGCCGCCTGCATCCGCTTGATGTAGCCGCCGTGATCGGCACCGAACACGTCGATCAGATTGGTGAAGCCGCGCTCGAACTTGTAGCGGTGGTTGGCGATGTCGGATGCGAAATAAGTGTACGAACCGTCCGACTTGATCAGCGGACGATCGACGTCATCGCCATAAGCGGTGGCGCGGAACAGCGACTGCTCGCGGTCCTCGTAGTCCTCGACCGGCTTGCCCTTCGGCGGCGGCAGGCGGCCCTCGTAGATGTCGCCCTTGGCGCGCAGGAAGTCGATGGTCTCGGCAACCTTGTTGTTGCCTGACGTGATCAGCGAGCGCTCCGAGAAGAACACGTCGTGATGGATGTTGAGCGCGGCGAGATCGCCCTTGATCATCTCCATCATCATGGCGATCGCCTTGTCGCGCACGACCGGCAGCCACGCGGCTTCCGGCATGGTCAGGAGCTTGTCACCATGCTCCTTCGCGAGCGCCTCGCCGACCGGCACGAGGTAATCGCCGGGATAAAGCCCTTCCGGAATCGCGCCGATCTCCTCACCGAGCGCCTCGCGGTAGCGCAGGAACGCGGAACGCGCGAGCACGTCGACCTGCGCGCCGGCGTCGTTGATGTAGTATTCGCGGCAGACGTCGAAGCCTGCGAATTGCAGCAGGCTGCACAGCGCGTCGCCGAACACGGCGCCACGGCAATGGCCGACATGCATCGGCCCGGTCGGGTTGGCCGAGACGTATTCGACATTGACCTTCTCGTCCCCGCCGATGCCGCTGCGCCCATAGGCCGAGCCTGCGGCCAGCACGGCGCGCAGCGCGTCGGCCCAGACCTGCGGCTTCAAGGTCAGGTTGATGAAGCCCGGACCGGCGACATCGACTGAGGCCACCAGGGCGTCGGCGCGCAGTCGTTCGGCGATCTTGTCGGCAAGCTCGCGCGGCTTCGCCTTGGCATCCTTGGCGAGCACCATCGCGGCATTGGTCGCCATGTCGCCATGGCTGGCGTCGCGCGGCGGCTCCACCACAACGCGGGAGAGATCGATGCCCGCGGGCCAGTTGTCCTCGGCTGCGACAGCGGCACAGATCGCGTGCACGCGCGTCAGCATGTCGGCAAAAAGGTGTGGTGAAGCAGTGGTGTCGGCCATGGCAGGGCGCTAACGCAAATCCGGGGTCGAGTCAAAAAGCCTTTGGTGCTCGATCAGGGCGAAACGGTCGGTCATCCCGGCGATGAAATTGCCGATCCGCCTGTTCCGCGCGCTCCCGGTCTCCTCCGCGCTGCCCTCGATCCATTCCGCCGGCAGGTCTTCAGGCGACTGCCGGTAGCGCTCGAACAGATTGCGGACCACCTGCTCCGCCTCCCGCATCACAATCATCACCCGCTGGTGGCGATACATCCGCCGGTACAGGAACGCCTTGATCGCCGCCTCCTGCTCGGCCACCTCAGGCGGAAACGCAATCAGCGGTACATTGTGATGGCGTACGTCGTAGGCCGATTGCGGCCGGGCCGCCGCAAGGCGCCGGTTTGCCTCCGTGAACACGGCATTGATGAAATGTGAGATCAGCTCGCGCACCAGTTCGGCGCCGCGCCGGACCTCGTCGAGCCCGGGATAATGCCGGTCGATCTCGGCGATGATCTCGGCAGTCAGCGGCATCTCCTTGAGGTCGTCGACCGCGAACAGACCGGCGCGCAGACCATCGTCGATGTCGTGGGCGTCATAGGCGATGTCGTCGGCGAAGGCCGCGATCTGCGCCTCCAGCGAAGCGTAGCTCCAGAGCTCGAGATCGTAGCTCTTGTTGTAGTCGGCGATCCCGACCGGAATGCCGCTTTCCAGGTAGCGGCCGGCCGGCGCGCCGCTGCGTTCGGTCAGCGGCCCGTTGTGCTTCACGATTCCCTCGAGCGATTCCCAGGTCAGGTTCAGCCCGCCGAACTCGGGATAGCGATGCTCCAGCGAGGTGACCACCCGCAGCGCCTGCGCATTGTGGTCAAAGCCGCCGTCATCCTTTAGGCACGCGTCGAGCGCCCGCTCCCCGGCATGCCCGAACGGCGGATGGCCGAGGTCATGCGCCAGCGCCAGCGTCTCGGTCAGATCCTCGTCGACCCCGAGCTGGCGGGCCAGCGCGCGGGCGATCTGCGCCACCTCCAGCGAATGGGTCAGCCTGGTGCGGTAATGATCGCCCTCGTGGAAGACGAAGACCTGGGTCTTGTGCTTGAGGCGGCGGAACGCGGTGGAATGGATCACCCGGTCGCAGTCGCGCCGGAACGGGCTCCGGGTCCGGCTCGGCGGCTCCGTGACCAGCCGGCCCCGGCTGCGATCGGGGTCGCAGGCATAGGGCGCGCGGGGGGCAGCCATTCCGACCGACACGGTATTTTAGTCCTTATCCATTTGATTCCATGGTCCGACGCACTTAACTATGCTTGAGGCGGCCGACCAAATGAATTGGGTATGACGCCGGGCATGATCCGATCAGACCATGCCCAAATAGGGTTTCGGAGACCGACATGACTGCTGCCATCACCGTCAGCGAACGGGCCGCCCGCAAGATTGGCCAGATCCTCAGCAAGGAAGGCGAAGGCGCCAAGCTGCGCATTTCGGTCGAGGGCGGCGGCTGCTCCGGTTTCCAGTACAAATTCGACGTCGAGCGCACCCAGGCCGATGACGACCTCGTGATCGAGCGCGACAGCGCCGTGGTGCTGATCGATCCCGCCTCGGTCCCGTTTCTCGCGGGCTCGGAAGTCGACTTCGTCGACGACCTGATCGGCGCCTCGTTCCGCGTCGTCAATCCGAACGCCACCGCCTCCTGCGGCTGCGGCACCAGCTTCTCGGTCTGACGCCCTTACGCTCCGAGCGTTTCCTCGACGCGGACCGGTAACCGGCTCGTCTCCAATTCTCGCGAAGGCATGGCACCCAAAACCCCGGCTCCCGAAGGGACGCCGGGATTTTCTTGTTGGCGCGAACCGCAGGATCGCGGCCAGGTTGCCGCGCCCTCGCGAGCATCGTGTCCTAGCTCGCCTTCATTCCCGCTCATCCACGCCACGTCACCCAGCGCGGCAACGGCCGCGCGATGGCATCAATCGACAAAGGACGGAATGGGGTGGGCGGCAGCCAAGTCCTTCAGTTTACGAAGACGCGCCGGATTCACGGGAGCAGCCGGACCGGCGCGCAGGATCTCCCCGACCTCGCGACCAAGTTTCGTTGCTTCGGCCGTATCGAAGCCGCGGATCGTCAACGCGACGCTGCCAAACCGGAAAGCGGTACGTGGTTCGCCGGATTGACCCGGTGCGCGCATCGCGTTGCCGATGACCCCGTGGGCGCCGAGCCCCGCGACCAATTCCGGCTGCGTCCAGCTCTCGCCGGTGTAAGCCATGATCATGTGCGAGTCCGTGCCGCCGGTGTAGAGTTCGATCCCCCCCTCCTCCAAGCCCGCAGCGAAAGCCTTTGCATTCGCGACGACGTCACGCATGAGTTGCGCGAAGGCCGGGCGCACGATCATTTCCATCTGTACGGCCCGCGCTGCGATCATGTTCGAGGCTGCTGGGCCCTGTAGGCCGGGATAGACGGCGGCGTCGATGGCGACCCCGAAGCGCTCCTTGGCGAAGACAAAGGCACCATTGCGCGGTCCGCACAATGTTTTCTGTGTCGAGGTCGTGGAAACGTCGGAGAACGGAACGGGATTGGCGTGGAGGCCGGTCGCGATCAGCCCTGCGACATGGGCGATGTCGGTGAACAGGAGCGCGCCGACCTCGTCGGCGATCTTCTTCAATCCGGCGAAGTCGATCTCACGTGGGTACGAAGACGGGCCGGCGAGCAGGACAT
Source organism: Bradyrhizobium septentrionale (assembly GCF_011516645.4). Classification (NCBI taxonomy): domain Bacteria; kingdom Pseudomonadati; phylum Pseudomonadota; class Alphaproteobacteria; order Hyphomicrobiales; family Nitrobacteraceae; genus Bradyrhizobium; species Bradyrhizobium septentrionale. Next base: position 7,837,063 of record NZ_CP088285.1, read on the forward strand.
GAGGTTTCACCCTGCGCGCGAGGTCACGGGCCTGATCCAGATCGACCGCGCCGGTGCGCGTTACGCCGAACGACACGACCTCGCGGTTCGCGCCCGTGATATGGCGCATGGCGCCGTGGCTGACATGGCCGCCGGCGAGCTCGTCGAAGGTGAGCAACCGCGCACCTTCGGCGGGCAGGATCGCCCGCAGGACGGCGACGTTGGCGATGGTCGAAGACAGTGCCTGCACATTGACGTATTCAGCACCAAAGATCGCCTTCGCCCGATCGATGGCAAGGTTCTCAATGGCGTCGAGTTCTTCGCAATTGGCGACGCTGCGGCGGCCCGGCAGGCCCATCGGAGCGCGGTTGACGAGATGGGTACCCTCGATCTGCCGCAGACCCAGTGGGGCATAGGAGGCGGACGCGATCATGTTGAGCGACAGCGTCTCCCTCTTGCGGTCCTTGTCGATCAGCGCGACCACGTCGGCGCCGACCTTGTGGGCATCTGCCCCAAAAAACTCGTGCCAGTTGACATCAGTTGAATGGGCTTGAGCGGTGCCGGTCGAAAGCGACATATGTCATCCTCTTTCTAAGTGATCGGAGTGCTGCGTTCGTTCTACGAGCGCGTCAGTGCCTGCTTCGTCAGTGACGGAGCACGCGTGATAGAAATGTTCGGGTTCGTTCATGTGTCGGTCGGTCGAATATCTCCGCCGGCGTGCCGATCTCCAGAATACGTCCGTGATCGATGTACACGACGCGGTCGGCGACCTCGCGGGCGAAACCCATCTCGTGCGTCACGATCATCATCGTCATGCCTTCACGCGCGAGCTCGCGCATGACATCGAGCACCTCGCCGACCATCTCGGGGTCGAGCGCCGAGGTCGGCTCATCGAACAGCATGATATGCGGCTCCATCGCGAGCGACCGCGCAATCGCGACGCGCTGTTGCTGACCGCCAGAGAGCTGGCTTGGAAGCTTGTGAGCGTGGTCGCGCAGCCCAACCCTTTCGAGCAGACGCAACGCGGTCGCCTTTGCTTCGTCGGGCTTGCGGCCGCGAACGCGGATCGGAGCGATTGCGACGTTGTCGATCGCGCTCATATGCGGGAACAGATTGAACTGCTGGAACACCATGCCGACGCCTTTGCGAATCCTGGCCAACTCCTTCTCGCCACCGATCTTGCGATCGGCTTCGGTCGGCATGTTGAAACCGTCGACTGTCAAGCGCCCGCTCTGGTACATCTCCAAGCTGTTGACGCAGCGGATCAAGGTCGACTTCCCCGAACCGCTGGCACCGATGATGACGACGACCTCGCCGCGCCCGACATCGAGATCGACATCCTTCAGGACGTGGAACGCGCCAAAGGACTTGTTGAGGCGAGCGATGCTGACGATGACATCGCGCGACGTCGTGACTGCTGGAATCTGCATGGCGTTCATCGCGTCCCTCTTGCGAGATGGGCTTCCAGGCGACGCGAGGCGTAGGTGATCGCCCCGCCGATGGCGAGATAGACGGCGAAAAGGAAAACGTAGATCTCGTAGGTCCGGCCGCTGTTTTGCGGATCGGCGAGAATCATTTGTCCGGCCCGCAGGAAATCGGTCAGCCCTATGATGAAGACCAGTGTTGCGCCGTTGAAGATGTCGAGAATCTGCCCGACCAGTGAAGGAACGACGACGCGCAGCGCCTGCGGCAGGACGATGTCAACATTGAGCGTCCAGGTGCTCATTGCAAGCGAACGTGCAGCCTCAATCTGGCCTTTGGGGACCGCCTGAAGTCCGCTCCGGACATACTCCGCGACATAGGCCGCGAAGAAGAGAGCATAACCGGCCATGCCGCGCAGCAGGCTCGGAACGGACGTATCCGGCGCCAGCAGCGGCACGATAATCCAGATCCAGTAGACGACGAGGATCAGCGGCACCGATCGCATCGTCTCGATATAGGCGGTCGAAATCACGCGCAGACTCGCAATGCGACTTTGCCGGCCGAGCGCGAGCAGGATTCCGAAAGGTAAGGTCAGGATCGAGACGGCGATCGTCAAGACGACGCTGAGCAGCAGACCACCCCAAACCTCGAAGCCTGGTGGCGAGAGGACCACAAAGATTGCCAGCACGCCCGCGAGAAGTCCGGACAGCACGACGCGTTGGTCCAAACCCGAATGGTGGATGCCGACCCATGCAGCGACGCCGAGCGCAGTGCTCGCGGCGGTGAGCATGCCGGAGGTCAGATCGATGACGGCCGAGATCAGCGCGGCGATCACAGCTGCGGCCGACGCAGCGGCCGCCACCGCGGCTCTCCCGGGGCGGACCGAGAGGCCGAGGCCCGCACCGAACATCGCGCAGAGCGTCCCGACAGAGAACCATGCCCGCCACAATTGGTCAGAGGGATAGATCCCGGTCATCAACACCTTGAGGCTCCCGCCGACGACCTCCCAGTGCGCTTCGACCAGCATCCAGTGCGCAAATGCATATGCCGCCCAGACCAGTATCGGGATGACGACAAGCGACAGTGCTGCATCGAATGGCCCGGCGAACAGATTGCGGTGCAGCCACCGCAGCGCGACTGTGCTCATCGCATCCCCCGTCCATTCACGTGAGCATTCACGGCGTTCACGCTGGCGCTGATGATCCAGCTCAGCGTGAGGTAAGTCAGCATCACGATCACGACGCCTTCGAGGTTTCGTCCGGTTTGGTTCGAGACGGTGCCGTAGACATTGAACAGGTCGGGAAAGCCGATTGCGATGCCGAGCGAGGTGTCCTTCGTCAGGCTGATGTACCGGTTGGCAAGCGACGGCAGGACGATCCGGAAGACCTGGGGGAGGATGATGTCGCGCAGCGTGTGCGGACGCGACAATCCGAGCGAGGCGGACGCCTCCCATTGTCCTTTCGGCAGAGATTCGATCGCACCGCGGACGATCTCAGCGACATAGGCGGAGCTGTTGACGACGATCGCGAGGAGAAGCGCGGTCATTTCCGGCGAAAGGGCGAAACCTCCGCGCGCGCCGAACCGGGTCGCGACCGGCAGGTCCAGGCCGAGCGGGAAGCCGACGATGACGGTGGCGATCAAGGCCAGGATCGTCACGGCCAGAAGGATCAGCCGGGATCGCCGCCCTCGCAGGACGACGCAGGCCGCGGCGGCTGCGAACACAGTGGCGAGCAATCCCCAGGACGCAAATCCAGCGCTGTCGTGGATCACGAGGCCGGGAAAGAACACGCCCGCACGACTGGCAAGCAGGCCGCCGAACCAATTCGCAGCGGCGTTGGCCGGTGGAGACCGCAACACGACCGCGAAGTACCAAAACACGATCTGAATCAGCAGCGGCGTGTTACGCACGCATTCGACCAGTCCAAAGCATAGGTTGCGGACCAGCCAGTTCGTCGAGAGCCGGCCGATGCCGACAAGCGTACCGAACATTGTGCAGAGGACGATCGCCGAGAGCGCGACCTTTAGTGAGTTCCACAGGCCCGCCAGGAGCGCCTGAAGATTGCTGTGAGAGGGAGAGAAACCCTCCAGAACCAGCCAGCTGCCCTCGCGTGACAGGACGAGCCCTTCACTGAGACTGAAATTCGCGACATTGCCGAGATAGCCGAACGAGAACTGGATGCCCTTGCGGGCCAGTGCCTCACGGACGGCAACGCCGAGCCAGATGACCAGTGCGGCCGCTACGATCACGATGGCGGCCTGCAAGAGCCACCTGGACGCGATGCGCAGGCGGCGCCGTACCGGCGTGATACCATGGTATTCGGCGATCTGCGTGGTCACGATCCGCCCTCTCGAGATTGGGCGAGCCCGTCGGCTCGCCCCTGACGATGTGACTCAGTTCCAGGGAGGCGAGTACTCGGCGCCGCCCTTGGTCCACATCGCGTTGGGGGTGCCGACCCGATCGATGAAATAAGGTGTCTTGGGCCCGAGATTGCGGTCGTAGATCTCGCCGTAATTGCCGACGGACTTGATCATGCTGGCGACGAAATCGTCGGAGACGCCGAAATCCTTGCCAAAACCATCCTTCACACCGAGGAACTTTTGAACGAAGGCGCTGTCGTCCTTCAGCCTCTCGGCCAGATTGGCGGATGTAATGTCCCACTCTTCCGCCTGGAACAGGGCGAAAGTCGCCCATCGCAGGACGTTGCGCCATCGGGAATCATTGGCAACAACGAAGCCGGCGAACGGTGACTTGTTGAGGGTCTCGGGCAGGATCGTGTAGTCGTCCGGCTTGGCAGAATTACCGCGCCAGGCCGCAAGCGCAGATTTGTCCGTGGACATCGCGTTGCAGCGATCGCTCTGGAGCGCACCGAAGAGCTTCTCGAGATTCTCGAAGGTAAGAACTTTGGTGGTCTTGAAGCCGCGCTGGCGGACGAAGGCGGCGAGCGTGGCTTCGGTACCGGAGCCCTGCGTCGTGCAGACCGTAGCTCCATCCAATTCGGCGACGGATTTCACTCCGGAAGCCGACTTCACCATCATGCCGGTGCCATCGTAGAAATTGATCGGAAGGAAATCGATCCCTACCGCGGATTCGCGCACCGGCTTGATGGTGGTGTGTGCAAAGACGACGTCGACTTGCCCGGTCTGCAAGGCGTTGAAGCGGCTTTTGTCGGTGACGACAACGAAGTTGACCTTGCCGGCATCGCCGAGAACGGCCGCTGCCATCGCGCGGCAGAAATCGGCGTCGAGACCTTCGATCTTGCCGGTCCTGGTGTTGAGGTAGCCGAAGCCCGGGGCCGTGTTGTCGGTGCCGCAGTTCAGGACGCCGCGCTGCTTGACGTTGTCAAGGACGGTCGCAGATGCGCTCGACGTCCACAGCGACGCTGCGGCGAGCGCAGCGACCAGAAATTTCGAACGAGCCATCTGATATCCCCTCTCTGTTTGTAGTCGGCGCTACTCCCACAGTGTCGGGCGAACGAAGGCCGGGGCGTCGTGGCTCCCCATTTACCGAACGGATCGCAATGCCGCGGTTGGCGGCACCGCATTGCATCCACGTCCGGTCGTCGTCCGACCTGTCACCAGGAGCTTCAGCCGGGCTCGGGATGCTCTCCTCTTATGAACGGCTGAACTGCTGAATGAGGCTACAGCCGCAAGACATTTCTGGTCTACTTAATTAATCTTGCGATATACATTAGAAGATATGCATGATGCCCTTCTAGGCAGTTATCGGGGCCTATCAATGGATTTTGCTCGACTCCGCACGCTTCGTGAGCTTTCGCTGCGAAAAACTATGGCAGCGGTGGCCGAAGCCTTGCTGATCTCACCATCAGCCGTTTCTCAGCAAATCGCGCAGCTTGAGGACGAGACTGGGATTGAACTGGTTGAACGCAGGGGCCGCGGTGTACGGCTCACGCCGGCGGGACAGCGGCTCGTCGACCATGCCGGACGGGTCATCTGCATTCTTGAGGAAGCGAAAACAGATCTTGCAGAGCTGAAGAAGACCGTCGCCGGCGAATTGCGCGTCTCGGCATTCCCCTCGATCGCCGCATCTCTCATCCCGCCAACGATCCGGGCGATGTCGGCACGTTTCCCCGATCTGGTGGCACTCTTCGAGGAGCTTGAACCTGATGACAGCCTGGTCGCCCTGCGAGCCTGGCAAACCGACGTCGCGATTGTCGACGACCTGACCACGTCGGCAAGCCTCTCGGAAACCCAGGTCGAGATGCTGCATCTGCTGGACGACCACCTTCACGTTCTGCTGCCACGCGACCATCCGCTGGCCGAGCGGCCACATCTCACGCTGCCGGAATTGGCGACCGAACGATGGGTTCTGGATACGACGTCCATCACCTATTCGGATGTCATCGTCCGCGCCTGTCGCGATGCTGGATTCGATCCAATCATCAATGCTCGTTGCCATAGTTTCGAGGTCGTCCGGGCGATGGTCGAAGCGGGCTGCTCGGTCTCGATCAACCCGGGGCTACGCGGCCGCGAGTATATCGGCACTTTGCGTCTCAAGGAGATCCGGCCAATTATCACCCGGCGGATATTCGTCGCTTTTCGCACAGGTGAAAGGCGCAATCCGGCGATCGCTGAATTCGTCAACGAGCTGCGAAATGTGGTGGCGTCGATGGCTGCTACGCGATGATCTGTCGGGCAATTATGGATGCAGCGCTGAGCAAGGGATGAACTAGCCCGACCATATCCCTCTGGGCTCCTGCGATCAGCTGGAGACGCCAGGCTATTCGGCCGCGACCACCTGCGGGCGCTCGACGTCGCCGCCCGCCTCCGCCTGCGGATCGAGCTTGCGCCGCAGCCTGCGGTCGATGCGGTCGAGATAGATGTAGATGACGGGCGTGATGAACAGCGTCAGCAGCTGCGACACGCAGAGGCCGCCGACCACGGCGACGCCGAGCGGCTGACGCAGCTCGGCGCCGGCGCCCGCGCCAAGTGCGATCGGCAGCGTACCGAAGATCGCCGCGAACGTCGTCATCATGATCGGGCGGAAGCGCAGCAGCGCCGCCTCGCGGATCGCGTGCTCGGCGCTCAAGCCGACGCGGCGGCGCTCCAGCGCGAAGTCGACCATCATGATCGCGTTCTTCTTGACGATGCCGACCAGCATCACGATGCCGATCATCGCGATCACCGACAGCTCCATGCCGAACATCATCAGCGTCAGGATCGCGCCGATGCCGGCCGATGGCAGGCCCGAGATGATCGTGATCGGATGGATGAAGCTCTCGTAGAGAATGCCCAGGATCACGAAGGCGGCGAACACCGCGGCAAGGATCAGGACGCCCTGCCCGCGTAGCGAATCCTGGAACACCTGCGCAGTGCCCGAGAAGCCGGTCGCGATCGTCGGCGGCAGGTTCGCGGTCTGCTCGAGCTCGGTGATCTTGTCAACCGCGTAGCCGAGCGAAGTGCCCGGTGCGAGGTTGAACGAAATCGTCACGGCCGGCTGCTGGCCCTGATGGTTGATCTGCAGCGGCCCGACCGTCGGCACCAGCCTCGCCACCGCATCCAGCGGGATGGTCTGGCCGTTGCCAGTCTTCATGTAGAGTTTTGACAGATCGGACGGATCGACGCGGAACTGCGGCTGCACCTCCAGGATGATCTGGTAGTCGTTCGACGGCATGTAGATGGTGCCGACCTGCCGCGCGCCGTAGGCGTTGTAGAGCTGGTTGCGGACCTGATCGACGGTGACGCCGTAGACCGCAGCCTTCTCGCGGTCGATATCGACCGTCATCTGCGGGTTCTTGATGTAGAGGTCGGTTGTGACGTCGAGCAGACCCGGAATCTTCTCGATCTTGTCCCGTATCTCGGGCGCCAGCCGGTACAGCGACTCGGTATCGCCGCTCTGCATCACATACTGATACTGGCTCTTGGAGATGCGGCCGCCGATGCTGAGGTTCTGGACGCTCTGGAAGAACGCCTGCATGCCCGGGATCTCACGCGCCTTCTGCCGGAGACGGCCGATCACCACGGTGGCGTTGTCGCGGGTCTTCTGCGGCTTCAGCGCGATGAACAGCCGGCCGTAATTCGTGGTCGGGTTGGGACCGCCGGAGCCGACGGTCGAGTTGACATAGTCGACCGCGGGATCGGTCCGCATCACCTCTACCAGCGCCTGCTGCCGCACCCTCATCGCCTCGAACGAGGTGTCGGTCGCCGCTTCCGTCACGCCGATCAGGAAGCCGGTGTCCTCCTGCGGGAAGAAGCCCTTCGGCACGATCGTGTAGAGATAGATGGTGCCGCCGAGCGTCGCGAGCGTCACCACCAGCATCAGGGCCTTCCTGGCCAGCACCCAGTCCAGCGCCCATTCATAGGCGCGCAGCCAGGCCTCGAACATCGCCTCGAAAGCCCGCAGCACGACGTTCGGCCGCTTGGTCGCGTCATGCGCGCGCAGCACGCGGGCGCACAGCATCGGCGTCAACGTCAGCGACACGAATCCTGAGACAATGATCGCGACCGAGATCGTGACCGCGAATTCGCGGAACACGCGGCCGACGATGCCGCCCATCAGCAGCACCGGGATGAACACGGCGATCAGCGAGAAGGTGATCGAGATGATCGTGAAGCCGATCTCGCGGGCGCCCTTCAGCGCCGCCTCGAACGGCTTCATGCCGTGCTCGATATGGCGGACGATGTTCTCCAGCATGACGATGGCGTCGTCGACCACGAAGCCGACCGAGAGCGTCAGCGCCAGCAGCGTCATGTTGTTGATGGAGTAGTCCAGTGCGTACATCGCAGCGCAGGTGCCGAACAGCGAGATCGGAACCGCCAGCGCGGGAATGAAGGTCGCGGACGCCGAGCGCAGGAACAGGAAGATCACGAGGATCACCAGCCCAATCGCGATCAGCAGGGTTTCCTCGACGTCGCTGACCGCCTGCCGGATCGAGACCGAGCGGTCCATCATCACCTGGATGGTCACCGAGGGCGGGATCGCGGCGCGCAGCGCCGGCAGCTTGGCCAGCACGGCATCGACGACCGCCACGGTGTTGGCGTCGGGCTGCTTCTGGATCGCGAGCACGATCGCCCGCTCGTCGTTCATCCAGGTCGCGATCTTGTCGTTCTCGACGCTGTCATAGACCTTGGCGATCTCGTCGAGCCGAACCGGCGAGCCGTTGCGCCAGGCCACGTAGATCTTGCGGTAGTCGGCCGCCTTGTCCATCTGGCCGGAGGCCTGCAGCGCAACATCCTGCTTGGGACCGTTCAGTGTGCCGACCGGCGTCGAGGAATTGGCGCGCGACACCGCGGCGCGGATGTCCTCCATCGAGACGCCGCGGGCGGCCGCGGCCTCAGGATCGGCCTGGACGCGGATCGCAAATTTCTGCGTGCCGTAGATCAGGACCTGGGCGACGCCCGGCAGCTGCGACAGCGCCTGCCCGATCGTGATGTCGCCGTATTCATTGACGCTCGACAGCGGCAGCGTCGCCGACCCGAGCGAGACGAACAGCACCGGGAAGTCCGCCGGGTTCACCTTCCGGAAGCTCGGCGGGATCGTCATCTCGATCGGCAGCCGGCGCTGCGCGATGGTCAATGCCGTCTGCACGTCGAGCGCGGCGGCGTCGATGTTGCGGTTGAGGTCGAACTGGATGGTGATGACGCTCGTGCCCTGCGAGGAGTTCGAGTTCATCGAGGAGATGCCGGAAATGGTCGAGAGCTGGCGCTCGATAATGCCGGCAACGGAAGCGGCCATGGTGTCGGCGCTGGCGCCCGGCAGGGTCGCGGTGACGGCGATGGTCGGGAAGTCCACCTTGGGCAGCGCCGAGACCGGCAGCAGACGGAAGCCGAACACGCCGAATGCGATGATCGACGCCGTGATCAGCGTCGTCATGACCGGGCGGCGGATGCAGAGTTCGGAGAGCGTCATCGGTCAGGCTCCGGCCTTGCGTGCCCGCTGCTCGACCCGCGATCCTTCCGAGAGCAGGAGCTGACCGTCGACGACAATGCTTTCATCGCCCGCCAATCCCTCAGAGATCACCGAGCTGCCCTGGAAGGTGCGATCGACCTTGACCGGCTGGACCTTGGCGACGCCGTCCTTGACGACGAAGACGAAATTGCCGTTCTGGCTGCGCTGGACCGCGACCGTCGGCACCACGACAGCGTCCTCGCTGCGGATGATCAGCTTGGTCTGCACGATGGTGCCGGGCCACAGTGTCTCGCTCGCATTGTTCATGATGCCGCGCACGGTGACCATGCCGGTGGTCGCGTCGACAGCGTTCTCGACCATTGCGACCTTGCCGCTCTCGGAGCGCTGGTGGCCGGGAATGGTCGCGATCACCTTGGAATCGCCCTTCCCCATCGCGTCGCGCAGATCGACCAGCGCACGCTGCGGGATCGCGAACGTGACATAGACCGGCGCCATCTGGTTGATGACGGCGAGCGGCTGGGTGTCGGCGGGGCGAACGAAGTTGCCGACCTTGACGTTGGCGGCGCTGATCCGTCCCGCGAACGGCGCGCGGATCACGGTGTAGCTCTTCTGCACGCGGAGATTTTCCAGCGCGAACTGGTCGGACTTGATGGTGCCGATCAGGACATCGGACTGGGTCTTGGCATTGTCGAGATTGACCTGGGTGGTCGCGCCCTTGCCGACCAGTTCGGTGTAGCGGCGGAGGTCGCGCTGCGCGCCCTCGAGCTGGGCCTGGTCGCGCGCCAGCACACCCACGGCCTGCTCGATCTGGGCGTCGATCTGCCGGGCATCGAGCATGAACAGCAGGTCGCCCTCATTGACCTTCGCGCCGTCCTCGAAATGCACCGAGACGATGGTGGTCTCCAGCCGCGACTTCAACGCCACGCTGGAGATCGGCGTGACGGTCCCGATGGCGTCGACGTCGACCGCCACCGATTTGCGTTCCGCCTTGGCGAGATCCACCGACACCACACGCGGCCGCGGGGTCCCTTGCGCGGTGGCGGCACCGCCAGTCATCCATGAAGAGCGGGTCATGTAAGCCGCCCCGGCCACAATGCCGAGAACGGCGACAGTCAGAACCAAATTGCGTTTTTTCATATGTTTTGCACGTGCGCCACAGGCCACCCTTGAAGGCCGGAACGCTTCGTCACTCCCCCGTCGGCAATTGTTACGCCTTGTTTCCGGAGAGGGTTAGCACAGGCGGACCGCCCATGGTATGCCACATAAGTAAAATCGTGCGGCTTCAATCCGGTCATTTGCATGCGCATCGCTACGTGGAACGTCAACTCGGTCCGGCAACGGATCGAGCTTCTGGTCAGCTGGCTGAAGGAGTGCTCCCCCGACATCGTCTGCCTGCAGGAGATCAAATGCGTCGACGACGCGTTTCCCCGGCTCGAGGTCGAGGCGCTCGGATACAATGTCGTCACCCACGGCCAGAAGACCTTCAACGGCGTCGCGCTGCTCTCCAAGCTGCCGTTCGACGAGACCAAGTCGGGCCTCGCCGGCGACGACGAGGACGCCCATGCCCGCTTCCTCGAAGGCGTCGTCACGTTGAAGCAGGGCGTGGTGCGGGTCGCGTGCCTTTATCTGCCCAATGGCAACCCCGCGAATACCGACAAATATCCCTACAAGCTCAAATGGATGTCGCGGCTTCTTGAGTACACGCGGGAGCGGCTTAAGACCGAGGAGCCGCTGATCCTGGCCGGCGACTTCAACGTCATTCCGGCAGCCCGTGACGTCTACAATCCGGCCGCCTGGGCCGACGACGCCCTGTTCCGCCCGGCCACCCGCGAGGCCTTCCAGTCGCTGCTCGGCCTCGGCCTCACCGATGCGCTGCGGGCGGTCAATGACGAGCCCGGCCAGTACACCTTCTGGGACTACCAGGCCGGCGCCTGGCAGAAGAACTGGGGCCTGCGCATCGACCACCTCTTGATGTCGCCGCAGGCAAGCGACCGGCTGATCGATGTTGGCATCGACAGCTATGTGCGTGCCTGGGAGAAGCCGTCCGACCACGTTCCGGTTTGGGCCGATCTCGATTTCGAGACCGCCTGAGCGCGGCCGAGCCGGGACATCAATCCCGGCGGCCTCTAATCGCGACGCCCCTGCACCCAGTGCTCAAGCATCTGCAGCGCCATCGCGCGATCGTCCTCGGAGGCCTTGGCGATCGCCCGGTTGTAGCTTTCCTTGATCCAGGCCTCGTCCGGCGTGGCGCTGTCACGAGCCAGCGTCAGCCACATCAGGCCGCGTGCCCGCTGCGGCGGCAGCCGGTCGCCGTTGAACAGCATCGCGCCAAGCAGCGCCTGCGCCTGATGCTGGCCCTTCTGGGCGGCGAGCCCGAGCCAGCGCGCGCCATAGCGGAAGTCGTCCCGCGAGGCGTCCGGCGTCTTCAGGTACAGCCGGGCAAGGTCGTACTGGGCGTCGGCATTGCCGAAATAGGACGCAGCATAGGAGAACATCTCCCGCGCCCGCTCGGTGTCCGCCTTCACCTTGGAATTGGGGATGCCGTTCAGATAATAGCGGCCGAGCGCCACGAAGGCGTTGGCCACGATCGAGGCCTGCGGCGCCGACGGCGAATCCTCGGCATGCGCATTGGCGATCCGGCTGAAATATTCGAAGGCGCGCATGTCGTCCTGGATGACGCCGTCGCCCTCGGCGTACATCTTGCCGAGCTTCCACTGCGCCACCGGGTGGCCGCCCTCGGCCTGATACTGCAGCGTGCTGAACGATGAGGTCGGCGAGGTCGCCGCCGGGGTCACCGGGGTCGTGGCCCGTTTCAGCGCTCCGGCCGTCCCCGGCTGCGGGGAAACCACCGGAAGGACCGTATCCTGGGGATTGACCGGGGCACCGTCGAATCCGAATCCGGGGCCCGCCATCGGAATGGCCCCTAACGCCAACGCAACTATCGTACGCCTAAACGTCCGCATAACACTGTTTCTCGTACGCGCCACCCGGATGGGTGACTGCGCCATCCACCGCCGGCCCCACTTGCTCGGCGTACTTCCACAGCGCACCAGATGTATGGTTCGTCGCGCGAGGGGCCCATTTGGTCTTACGATTTGCGAGTTCGGCGTCGCTCAATTTTACGTTAAGGGTGCCGGCAACCGCATCGATCTCGATGATGTCACCGTCTTGCAACAACCCGATCGGCCCGCCGACGGCCGCTTCGGGTCCAATATGTCCGATGCAGAAGCCACGGGTGGCGCCGGAGAACCGGCCATCGGTGATCAGGGCAATCTTGCCGCCCATCCCCTGCCCGGTCAGCGCCGCCGTGGTCGCCAGCATCTCCCGCATGCCGGGACCGCCCTTCGGCCCCTCGTAGCGGATCACGATAACCTCGCCTTCCCTGTAGGTGCGCTTCTGCACCGCCTCGAAGGCGTCTTCCTCGCGGTCGAAGCACCGGGCCGGACCGGTGAACCTCAGGTTGGACATTCCCGCGACCTTCACGATCGCACCCTCCGGAGCGAGATTACCCTTCAGCCCGACAACGCCACCTGTCACGGTGATCGGATTGTCGGCGGGCCGCACCACGTCCTGGTGCGGATTCCATTTCACGCTTTTGAGGTTTTCGGCGATCGTTCGGCCAGTGACGGTCAGGCAATTCCCGTGCAGGTGGCCATTGTCGAGCAGCGTCTTCATCAGCAGCGGAATGCCACCTACTTCAAACATGTCTTTGGCAACATAACGGCCGCCCGGCTTCAAATCCGCGACGTAAGGAGTCTTTTTGAAGATTTCGGCAACGTCGAACAAATTGAACTTGATACCGCACTCATGGGCAATCGCCGGCAGGTGCAGTGCAGCATTGGTCGAACCACCTGAGGCTGCAACCACGGCTGCAGCATTTTCAAGGGCTTCCCGGGTGACGATGTCGCGCGGCCGGATGTTTTTCTCGATCAGCTCCATCACCTTCTCGCCTGCGGCGGAGCAGAAGGAGTCACGGATCTCGTAGGGCGCCGGAGCCCCGGCAGAATACGGTAGCGCGAGGCCAATCGCCTCGGAAACGGTCGCCATGGTGTTGGCGGTGAACTGGGCGCCGCAGGCGCCGGCCGACGGGCACGCCACCCGCTCGATTTCGTCGAGGTCCTCGTCCGACATGGCGCCGACCGAGTGCTTGCCGACCGCCTCGAACATGTCCTGCACGGTCACCGGCTGCCCGCGGAAGTTGCCGGGCAGGATCGAGCCGCCATAGATGAAGATCGACGGCACGTTGAGCCGGACCATCGCCATCATCATGCCCGGCAGCGACTTGTCGCAGCCGGCGAGCCCGACCAGGGCGTCATAGGAATGGCCGCGAACGGTCAGCTCGACCGAATCGGCGATGCATTCGCGCGACGGCAGCGACGAGCGCATGCCGTCATGGCCCATCGCGATGCCGTCGGTGACGGTGATGGTGCAGAACTCGCGCGGGGTGCCGCCGGCGGAGGCGACGCCCTTCTTCACCGCCTGCGCCTGGCGCATCAGCGAGATGTTGCAGGGAGCGGCTTCATTCCAACATGAAGCAACGCCGACAAAGGGTTGATGAATCTGGGCTGTCGTCAGCCCCATTGCGTAGAGATAGGAACGATGCGGCGCGCGCTGCGGCCCCTCCGTCACGTGACGGCTCGGCAGCCTGCCCTTGATGTTCGTCTTGGCGTCCATCCTGGCGTCCAATCGCGACCCTGTTGCCGGTGCTCTTTCCGTCAACGCCGGAACCCATCAAAAAGTCCCGCCGTCGGAGCGCTGGCTGTTCAGCTACGTGAATATCCTTTCATGTCGGGGTGTGGCTAAAAAGCGGCGCGACGCCGGACCGGCTGTGTTTAGGGTTAATTGGTTAAGCGCTGTTGCGACAGCGCAACAATCGTGGCCCGCACGCAACCATGTATTATTGTTCCTTATAGGAACCTGATGCGTCTGACGGACTAGCCAAGAGATTGCTTTCTCGCGACCGAACTCGCCCGAGTTGTGGATTGGATCGTCGCCCTCTCTCTTCACAGAGGGCGCAGGGAAAGCCGGGTGCCGATCGCACCCATGGGCCCCGAGCAATGGGTAGAAAGCTCGGGGGTAGGACCACAGGTGTAACCGGAAACAATCCGGCTTTCCCTGCGCGATGGGTTACGGCTTACTTCGTGCTCTCCCCGGCGAGACTGGGCTTGCTTGTCACCGCCCTCGCATCACGCCATCGCGTGTTGCGACGAGACACATGCCGCTAGGGCGTCAGGACCACACGACTTCACCGTCCGCTTCATGCGCATTCGTCAATCGCGCACTCGGCGTCCACCGCATCTCACACCGCGCTCGTGACGATCGCGAAACGCCCCTCGATCGGGTGAGACGGGCAATCTATAGCACTGAGTTGCTTTTCTGATAAAGCGAAATATTTTTGCGCGCGAGGATTGACAGGTATTGCTGAGTTGCCCGTCGGGTTGTTTTGTCGCACCTCGTTCCGTCATTTCGGGCAGGCCCGCAGGGCCGAACACAGGCGATCCGAGCGAATTCGATATCGTGGTGGCTCGTCACCAAACGGTGGACGCCCGCTCCAATGGGTCGTCCGTTCGCAACATGGCGACTGTTTTGCGCCGCTTCGCACAACCCAACGCGGCGGTTAACGAAACGATAGAGCGCGGCAATCGCCGCTTGGTCAGGCCGTGAACCCATAAATCTGCCGGCGGACGGCTTGCCAAAGTCCGCTATGCACCGATAGCGACGGAATTCTTCAGGGCAGCTAAACGACGCGATGGGCCACATCCAGACTGATGCAGCGCAGGCATCATTCGGTCAGATCGTCGATGCTGTCAGCAGTCTTGGAGGGATGGAGAGGTCGGGCTGGCGTTGCCACTCATGGCAGAGAAAGCTTGCTCGGTCATCCTGGTCCTAAACCAGTACAAGCGTATCGGGTGCAGTCCTTGTAAACACCCCGACATTCGAACGATGGCAATTGGTTCAGACGACGACAGTCGCGATAGCGTGCACGACAGGTGTTTATGCATTGCTGTTTGGTGGTCTGAGCGCGTGCCAAGGCTCTTGCTTCGGCGTCGAAGGCGTTGGTCTGGGCCAACGCCGGTGCCGCCCCGCATAGCAGGAGGGCGATGATCATGCAGCCAGTCTTCATGGCCTTCGGTTCTTCATGGTCATGGTCATCAGCAATTCCAACTTTCACCACCAAACGCGTGGGTGAGGTTGACCGTCTCTGGCGGCAGCGCATGCATCGCTTCACCTATTGTGTGCGGGCACCCCGTAGGGGCACCCGCGTGCTCATGTTACGTGCGGTCGGCTATTGGCTGGGGTGGCTCGGCATCTTCTTGAGCTGCTCCATGACTTGGTCGAGGTTGTAACTAGCCGGATCCTGCATCGGCGGAAACGCCTTGTAGGTCTCAAGCTCCGCGAGCCACAGTGCCTGGCCGATAGGCAGCAGGTTCCAGTCGTATATGTAACCTGTGACCGGCCCGGCGAGCGCGCCGCTGAACCAGAAGGCCGCCTTTTTGTCGGTGCCCCACGACGTCTCGAATGGATCGCGCTTGAGGTTTACCATGCCGGCCACGAACTGGGTCTGTACTCCCGGGTTCACGAAGCCCGTTGCAGTTTCGGGCGCGATAGCGAAGTACATCTTCCAATTCTTGTAGCGCACCGCCGACGGGTGCGCGCTGGAATAGTAAAAGAAGACCTCGCGCGCGGACTTCTCGGTTTTTCCCTCCAGGTAGTCGCGCTGATTGAAACCGTCGAGCGTGGTCTTGACGATGCCCGGGTAGCTGCCGGCCTCGATTTGCGCCTTGAGGCCGTCGCCCTTGGGGCCGCCGGCGATGTCGACGAGCGTGGGCAGCCAGTCGAGCGACGCGAAGATATCGTCCTTCACCGTGCCCGGCTTGATGACGCCCGGCCAGCGGATAACCATCGGCGCGCGCATGCCACCTTCCCAAGTGTTCATCTTCGAGCCCTTGAACGGCGTGACGCCGCCGTCAGGGAAGGTGAAGGTCTCGGCGCCATTGTCGGTGGTGAACGCTACGATGGTGTTGTCGAGCTGACCCATCTCCTGCAGCTTCTGTAGCACGTAGCCGATATTGTCATCCATCTGCTTCATGCCGGCTTCGTTGACGCCCCAGTCCTTGCCGCCGGGCTCGCCGACCATGGCCATGTACTTGTCGTTCAGCACGGTCGTGACGTGCATGCGCGCCGGGTTGTACCAGACGAAGAACGGCTTGTTGGTCTTCTTGGGATCGTTGCGGTCGAGGAAGTCGATGACCTTGGCCGAAATTTCCTCGTCCACCCCCTTCGAACGCTCAAGGGTCAGCGGGCCCTGGTCCTGGCATGTCTGGTTCTTCGCCGTGCCGTCAGAGGACTTGCACCAGATGACCGGACGCGGCGGCGTCAGGCAGGTCTTTGTCTTCGTTACCATCTTCGGATCCACCGCGCCCGGCACTTCCGCAAGACCCGGGATCGGTGTGTTCCTGCAGGGTGGGGCAACGGTCTGCTGGGTCGGGGTCTTGTTAATGTCCGGGAAGCTCACGCCCTGCATCGCATCCAAATGGTATAGATAGCCCCAGAACTCGTGGAAGCCGTGGGCGGTCGGCAGCGCATCGGTGTGGTCGCCCAGGTGATTTTTGCCGAACTCGCCGGTGTTGTAACCGAGGTCGCGCAGGAACCAAGCGAGCGTCGGTGTGCCCGGCTTCAGGTAGGTCGGACTGCCGGGCAGCTGAGGCGGGATCATGCCCGTGCGCAGCGGGTTCATGCCGGTGAGGAAGGCGTTGCGCCCCGCTGTGCAGCTCTGCTCGGCGTAGTAGTGCATGAACTTGGCGCCCTCTTGTCCGATGCGGTCGATGTTGGGGGTCTCGCCCACCATCAGCCCTTGATGGTAGATGCGCGGCTGCATCCATCCGATGTCGTCGCCCATGATGAAGAGAATGTTTGGCTTCTGCGGTGTTTGCGCTGCCGCCAGTCCGGGCAGCGACAGCGACACCAGTGTCGTCGCGCCGAGAAGCGCGGCGCAGGATCGCTTGTGCCAGCCTGCCGCAACCTTGCGCAACAGGTTGCCGGATGGTCTATGATTGTGTGTGCGGCAAAACATGGCGTCACCCTCCCTTTTTGCGGCGTCAAAGGCGCCGCGCACAAAAGCACGGAAAGCTTGCTCAGAACCATGAAGCAACGCTCACCGTGCCCACGTGGCACGGCGAGTGTTCGGTGAGAGACCTGCACAAGGCGGTCTAGACTCCATTGATCTAGATCAAGGGCGTAATAGGGCGTTGGACGCCGGGTGCAGCGCCTATTTGCGCGAGCCGTTCGCACAGGATGTCTTGCTGAATGCCATTTCAAGGCGCAGCCATAACAAGAGCACGCGGGGTCGCCACGTCCGGGTTGGGTCATCGCGACCAGGTCGAGCCAACAGCAAGCCCGGCCAAGTCCGCTGTGCCGCCGAAAGCAAAGGCGGCCCGCGTGCTGGACTTTGAGCCAATCATGTTGACACTTGGCCTTTTAAAACAACCTGATCGATACACCCTGCGATCAGGCTATAAGCCGCCTTAAAAATCCTACCGGGATCGGCTGGGATCATATGCGCCGACTGGAATATCGCCGGATGGCGAGCATTGGGGTTGGCTGTGCGCCGCATCCGCGCGGCCACGAACGTCGCGATTCCGCCGCTATTCAAACGGGAATATCCTTTTCCAGTCCTTCTTCATGTCGACCACGGTCCATCTGTTTACCGCCGCCGCGTCGAGC
Source organism: Bradyrhizobium septentrionale (assembly GCF_011516645.4). Classification (NCBI taxonomy): domain Bacteria; kingdom Pseudomonadati; phylum Pseudomonadota; class Alphaproteobacteria; order Hyphomicrobiales; family Nitrobacteraceae; genus Bradyrhizobium; species Bradyrhizobium septentrionale. The sequence continues at coordinate 7,855,055 of NZ_CP088285.1, forward strand.
GCTACGTCGAGCTTGCCGAAATGCGACTGGCGGTCGTAGGCATATTCGCGTTCCGCGTCGGTATGGTGGACAATCAGGCCGAACCGCGCGCCGCTGGTACCGAGCGTCGCCCATTGCAGCATTTCGAGGTCGCCATCGGAGTTGCCGAAGGCGGCGATCGGACGCCGGCCAATGTGGCTATTGATCCCGATCGGCTTGCCGGATTTGTCGTCGATGAAATCGATCTCGGGCAAACGAAATAGAACCGGCGTGCTGTCGCGCATTTCATATCGGGTCTTGATTGACGATCCGACGACCTGCTCAGGAGGCACTCCATAAATCGTCTCGGTCCATGGCCGCATGAACTCGATGCCGCCACCTGACACGATGAAGGTCTTGAAGCCGTTGGCGCGGAGGTAAGCGAGCAATTCGAGCATGGGCTGATAAACGAGTTCGGTGTAGGGGCGTTTGAAGCGAACATCACGCGCGGTCGCAAGCCAGTCTATGACGATCTTCTCAAACTCCGCTGTCGTCATGCCGGCGTGAGTCACCGCCACCAGCTCGGCTACGCCTTTTTCGCCGGAAGCTGCGAACGCCTTCAAGTCGCCGTTCAGGACTGCCGCGAAGGGCTGCTTGTCCTTCCATTCCGGATGCATGGGCGCAAGAACCTTCACGCGATCCAGCGCAAACGCGAGTTGCACATACATCGGCTGCTCGATCCAAAGCGTCCCGTCATTGTCGAAGGTCGCGATGCGTTGATCGGGCGGTACGAAATAGGGCCCGCCACTCTCTGTGACCCGTGCGACGAAATCGACGATCGATGCTTTCGTCGGGCCCTCATTCCAAGATGGCAGCGGACCGGTTTGCGTTTGGGCCACGGCGGACGTGGAACGCAGAGCGGCAGATAGAAACGGAAGCATCGCCAGAGACGAGAGCAGCGCGCGACGGTCAAGGCGTGGAAACCGCATGATCTGTTTCATTGTTGGTCCGAATCGATGGTCTGCACTGGTCAACATTGAGGGCAAGTGCGAGGCTGGTGCATCGCTGCTGTTCCTCGCACGCTTGCCGATATGCAGCTTCGTGAGCAGTTGGGTTCTGAGCGCAGTAGATCGGCGAGCGCCGAAAGTGACGCCCGCCAATTTAGTATCGAGCGACTAGTCGCTGCGACCGGCCACTTTGGCCTGCTTGACCTGTTGCAGCACCTGCTCGAGGTTGTAGCTCGCCGGGTCCTGCAGCGGCGGGTACGGAATATAGCTCTCAAGCTCCTTCAGCCAAAGCGCCTGGCCGATGGGCAGCATGTTCCAGTCATAGACGTAGGCGGTCGAAGGGGAGCCGATTGTGCCGCCCTGGCCCATGAGCGTCTTGAATTGTGAACCGATCGAGGTCTCGAACGGATCACGCTTGATATTGACGACTTGGGCCCAGTGATAAGGAAGCGCTCCGGCAATAAAGCCCGACGGCGCGTCGGACACCATCGTGAAGTAGATCTTCCAGTTCTTGTAGCGGACCGCTGACGGGTCCTTGCCCGAATAGTAGAAGAAGGTGTCGCGCGCCGACTTTTCCGAACGCCCCGAAAGATATTCAACCTGATCGACGCCATCGAGCGTCGTCTTGACGATGCCGGGATAACTTCCGGCCTCGATCTGTTTCTTCAGCGCGTCTCCTTTTGCGCCGCCCGCGATATTGACAAACGTGGGCAGCCAGTCGAGCGAAGCGAAGATGTCGTTCTTGATGGTGCCGGGCTTGATGACCCCCGGCCAGCGAATGAGCGCCGGAGCGCGCATGCCACCTTCCCAGGTGCTCAGCTTGCCGCCCTTGAACGGAGTGGTGCCGCCGTCGGGAAAGGTGATGGTCTCGGCGCCGTTATCGGTCGTGAACACGATGATCGTGTTGTCGAGCTGGCCCATGTCCTGGAGCTTCTTCATGACAACGCCGATGTTGTCATCCAACTGCTTCATGCCGGCCTCGTTGAGGCCCCAGTCCTTGCCGCCTGCCTCGCCGATCATGCCTGCGTATTTGTCATTTAGCACGGTCGTGATGTGCATGCGGGCCGGATTATACCAGGCGAAGAACGGCTTGTTGGTCTTCTTGGGGTCGTTGCGATCGAGAAAGTCAACGACCTTGGCCGAGATTTCCTCATCGACGCCCTTCGATCGCTCCAGTGTCAGCGGACCCTGGTCCTCGCATGTCATGTTTTTGGCGGTACCGTCAGAGGACTTGCACGCCAGCACGGGTCGCGGCGGCGTCAGGCAAACCGCCGACGTTTTCGGATCAACTGCGCCCGGTACTTCCGCAAGACCCGGGATCGGCGTGTTCTTGCATGGCGGGGCAACCGTCTGCTGGGTTGGCGTCTTGTTGATGTCCGGGAAGCTCACGCCCTGCATCGCGTCGAGGTGATACAGGTAGCCCCAGAATTCCTGGAAGCCGTGCGCGGTCGGCAGCGCGTCGGTATGATCGCCGAGATGGTTCTTGCCGAACTCGCCGGTGTTGTAGCCGAGATCGAGCAGGAACTTGGCAAGCGCCGGCGTACCGGGCCGCAGATAGGACGGACTGCCGGGAAGCTGCGGAGGAATCATACCCGTGCGCAATGGATGCATGCCGGTGAAGAAGGCGTTGCGGCCGGCGGTGCAGCTCTGCTCTGCGTAGTAATGCGTGAAGATCGCGCCTTCATTGCCGATGCGATCGATGTTGGGCGTCTCGCCGACCATCAAGCCGCGATGGTAGATGCTTGGCTGGTAGAGGCCGATGTCGTCACCCATGATGAATAGGATATTGGGTTTCTGTGGCGGTTGCTGCGCCACCGCCGGCGCGCTGACCAGTGCGGACAGTGGCATCAACATCGATGCGCCTAACAGGGCGGCGCAGGATCGCTTGAGACAACCGGACGCCTTGCTTGGCGGCGTTGCGGCAGAAGGCGGCTTGTCATTGAATATGGAATCCAACATGGCGTCGCTTTCCTTCTTATGATGGGTCAGTGGCTCCTCGCCTGATGCATCGAAAGCCAAGGTGACTGGTGGAAGTATCGACCGGCTCCGCATGGCGCGCTGCCGGCCGGTAGCGTCGGCAGTAGTTCGGCGCGCACAAATGCGAGCCGCCTTTGATGACCTTTCGTGGAATCTTCACATTGGTGGTTCTGGGGTCGTAGCTGTCGGCCTCGCGGCCGCCGCGCGGGTTCTCCGGAATGCAGCAAGCCTTCGGAGCATCTGCCTGATGCTTTGGGGAATACCAGTCGGTTGTCCATTCCCAGACGTTGCCGATCATGTCGTAAAGGCCGTAGCCGTTCGGCGGGAATGCGGTGACCGGCGAGGTACGTTCGAAACCGTCGGCACTGGTGTTTTGGTGCGGAAAATCACCCTGCCAGGTGTTGGCCATTTGATGGCCGTGCGGCATGAATTCGTCGCCCCACGCATACTCGGCGTCGTCGAGCCCGCCGCGCGCCGCAAACTCCCATTCCGCTTCGGTCGGCAATTCCTTGCCAGCCCATTGCGCGTAGGCAAGCGCGTCGTTGAAGGCCACGTGCACGACGGGATGATCGTCGAGCGCATGGATGTTGCTATTCGGTCCGTAGGGATGGCGCCAGTCAGCACCCTTGGCAAAGGTCCACCACTGGCTGAAGTCGCGTAGGCTGACCGGATGTCCCGGCGGCAAGAACATCAGTGAGCCCGCATAGACCATATGCGGCAGGATCCCGGGATAGTCTCTCGGGTCGGGCGCAATCTCGGCCACAGTAACGTGACCTGTCGCCTTGACGAACTTTCTGAACTGTTTGTTTGTGACGGGATGGCGATCCATCCAGAAGCCGTCGACAGTCACCCGATGTGCCGGCGCCTCCTCTGGATAATGTTTGTCCGATCCCATGCGGAATGTCCCGCCGGGTATACAGATCATCTTGTCGATATCTGACGGATCATCGCAAATGGCGATATCGCGCGTTCGCTTGGGCTTCGCTGTCAAGGCGTCACCTCCGGGCCGACGTGTTACACGCTGCGTGGCAAAACCCTCGCGCGTGGACCGTGGTCGAATATCCGTATCTCCATGGTTAGCCGCCTTGAACCCAAATCAGGTGACACTCACTCGATTAAGGCGACCTTGATCTAGATCAATGCGACTGCCCTCTGCCGATTGCGGTCTCGACCTAGTTTCCCTCTCGTTCCGATCACTGCAAAGATGTGGCAAGCCAAAGGGGCTGCGGCGTCCGCTCAGGAGGAGCGTTGCGTTCGGCCAGCCCCCGTGATTCAAACTCCCAAACTGGGGCTCGAATCTTGCGCTACGAACTCGCCGATTATGAATGGGTTGCCATCAAGCCGATCATGCCCAGACACGAGTCACCCGGCCACATCCGTTCGGCCGAAAGCCGCGCGCGTCGTCAATCCGATCCTGTCAATCAATATGTGCGGAGACACGATGGGTATCGCTTCGCTCCACCCATCCGCAATCTTGGCTCACCCATTCAGCCGCTTTCGCTTCGCGTTGAGCGCTGAGGCAACGCGGCTCACCGGTGGACGGCCGAGCAATTTTGCCACCTCGTTCGTCGTAGCGAGCAACTTGTCCATGTCCACGCCGGTTTTCATGCCCATGCCTTCGAGCATGTAGACGACATCCTCGGTCGCGACGTTGCCAGTGGCGCCGGGGGCGTAGGGGCAGCCGCCGAGGCCGCCGGCGGCGGCATCGATGACGCGGACGCCCTCCTCCATGCCGGCATAGAGATTGGCGAGCGCCTGGCCGTAGGTGTCGTGGAAGTGCATCGCGAGATTGCCGACCGGAAGCTCGGCGCCGACCGCGCGCAGCATCTCCCTGGCCTTGAGCGGCGTGCCGACGCCGATGGTGTCGCCGAGCGAGATTTCGTAGCAGCCGAGATCCCACAGGGTCACGGCAAGATCGGCGACCGCCTTCGGCTTGATCTCGCCGTCGAACGGACAGCCGAGCACGCAGGAGATATAGCCGCGCACCTTGACGCCGTCGTCCTTGGCGCGCGCCAGCACCGGCTTGAAGCGCTCGATCGATTCCGCGACCGAGCAATTGATGTTGGCGCGCGAAAAACCTTCGGAGGCCGCCGCGAACACCGAGACCACCTTCGCGCCGGCCGCGCGCGCGGCGTCATAGCCCTTCTCGTTCGGCACCAGCACATGGAATTCGGCGCCCTTGATATGGCTGACGCCGCGCAGCACCTGGTCGGAGCCGGCCATCTGCGGGATCGCCTTGGGCGACACGAAGGCGCCGACCTCGACGGTGCTAAGCCCCGCCGCCACCAGCGCCTCGACGAAGGCGATGCGCGCCTCGACGCTGACCGGCGTCTTCTCGTTCTGCAGGCCGTCGCGCGGCCCCATCTCGACGATATGGACCTGATCGCTCATGACACAGCCGCAGCCTCCACTTCGGCGAGCTCAACGCCCTCGCCGACGATGTCGCCGACCTTGCATTTGAGCTTCTTCAGCACGCCCGCGTAAGGCGCACGCAAGGTCTGCTCCATCTTCATCACCTCAAGCGTGAGGATCGGCGCGCCCTTCTCCAGCGTCGCGCCCTCCTCGGCCAGCAGCGCGACCACGGTGCCCGGCAACGGAGCCACGATCTTGTCCTCGCCGGCCTGCTCCTCGCTCTCGCCGCCGAACGGGTCGACCCAGTGCAGGTCGAAGCGGCCGTTGCGGGTGCGCAAATAAAGCTCGTGGCCATCGACGACCGCTGCGACGCGCGACTTGAGGCCGTTGAGCGTCAGGTCGAAGCCCTCCTCGCCGGGCGACGAGATCGCGAAGGCGAGCTCGTGCCCGCCGACCGACAGCGTCATCGGTCCGTGGCCATAGTGCAGCGTGATCGTATGCGGCGGCTCATGGCCCTGCCGGAACGAAAACACCCGCTGGCGGCGGCCGACCGGCATCCAGCCGAAAGCCTGCCACGGCGAGTTCGCTTCGCGCTGGGCCGCCTTCTGCTCGTCGTTGACGATCGCAGCCACCGCCGCGCAGAGCTCGAACTCGCTGGCTGCGCCGGTGCCGGCCGTCAGATTCTTCAGCTGGCGCTCGATGAAGCCGGTATCGATCGCGTTCGCCCGCGTGTCCGGATGCGTCACCAGCGCCGACAAGAACGGGATGTTGGTGACGATGCCGCGGACGTCGGTCTGTTGCAGCCCGCGATTGAGCTTCTCGATCGCACCCTCGCGCGTCGGCGCCCAGGCGATCACCTTGGCGAGCATCGCGTCGTAATAGGGCGAGACATTGTCGCCGCTGCGATAGCCCGCGTCGATGCGCAAGCCGTCGCCCTCCGGCGGCGTCCGCCAGGTCTTGATGCGGCCGACCGAGGGCATGAAATTCTTCTGCGGATTTTCCGCGTAGACGCGCGCCTCGATGGCATGCCCGTTCAGCGTGATCTGGTCCTGCTTCAACGGCAGCGCCTCGCCGAAGGCGACGCGCAGCTGCCATTCGACCAGATCGACGCCAGTGATCAGCTCGGTGACGGGATGCTCGACCTGCAGGCGGGTGTTCATCTCGATGAAGAACACGTCCTTGCCGTCGGAGACGAACTCGATGGTGCCGGCGCCGACATAGTTGACCGCGCCCGCCGCCTTGCGCGCGGCTTCGCAGACCGTGTCGCGCTGCGCGGCGTTCAGCGTCGGCGACGGCGCCTCCTCGATCACCTTCTGGTGGCGGCGCTGCAGCGTGCATTCGCGCTCCCACAGCGAGAGCAGATTGCCATGGCTGTCGCCGATGATCTGCACCTCGATATGGCGCGGGTTCTGCACATATTTCTCGATCAGCATACGGTCGTCGCCGAATGCCGCCTTGGCCTCGCGCTTGGCGCTTGTGATCGCGGCCGACAGTTCGCCCGCTGCATTGACCACGCGCATGCCGCGGCCGCCGCCGCCTGCCGAGGCCTTGACCAGCAGCGGGAAGCCGATCCGGTTGGCGGCCTCCGCCAGCGTCGCCTCGTCCTGGGCCTCGCCGTGATAGCCCGGCACCAGCGGCACGCCGGCCTTCTCCATCAGCGCCTTCGAGCCGGACTTCGAGCCCATCGCCGTCATCATCTGGGCGGTCGGGCCGACGAACACCAAACCTGCGTCGAGGCAGGCCTGCGCGAATTCGGCATTTTCAGACAGGAAGCCGTAGCCGGGATGCGCCGCCTCGGCGCCGGTCCGCTTGGCCGCCGCGATCACGCGCTCGATGTTGAGATAGCTGTCGCGCGCCCGCGCGGGCCCGAGCAGCACGGCCTCGTCGGCGAGCGCGACATGCATCGCGTCGCGGTCGGCCTCCGAATAGACCGCGACGGTGCGCAGCCCCATCGCACGCGCCGAGCGGATGACGCGGCAGGCGATCTCGCCGCGGTTGGCGATCAGAAGCGTGCGGAAACGCCGGTAGAGTTTTGAGCGGTCCATGGTCAGTTCCTGGGTCACATCCTGAACAGGCCGAATTTCGTCGGCTCGACCGGCGCATTGGCGGCGGCCGACAATCCGAGCCCGAGCACGAGGCGCGTATCGGCCGGATCGATCACGCCGTCGTCCCAGAGCCGCGCGGTGGCGTAATAGGGATTGCCCTGGCTTTCATATTGGGCGCGGATGGGGCTACGGAACTTCTCCTCCTCCTCCGCCGACCAGCTCTCGCCCTTGGCCTCGATATTGTCGCGGCGCACCTGACTGAGCACCATCGAGGCCTGCTCGCCGCCCATCACCGAGATGCGGGCGTTCGGCCACAGCCAGAGGAAGCGCGGGCTGTAGGCGCGGCCGCACATGCCGTAATTGCCGGCACCGTAGGAGCCGCCGATCACGACGGTGAATTTCGGCACGCCCGCGGTCGCAACCGCGGTCACCAGCTTGGCGCCGTCGCGCGCGATGCCGCCGGCCTCATACTTCTTGCCGACCATGAAGCCGGTGATGTTCTGCAGGAACACCAAGGGAATGCCGCGCTGGCAGCACAGCTCGATGAAATGCGCGCCCTTCAGCGAGCTCTCGCTGAACAGGATGCCGTTGTTGGCGATGATGCCGACCGGATAGCCCCAGATATGGGCGAAGCCGCAGATCAGCGTGGTGCCGTACAGCTTCTTGAACTCGTCGAATTCGGAGCCGTCGACGATCCGTGCGATGATGTCGTGCACGTCGAACGGCTTGCGGCCGTCGGCGGAGACCACGCCGTAGATCTCCTCGGCCGGAAACAGCGGCTCCCGCGGTGGGCGCATGTTGAGCGGCGCCTTCGCCGGCTGCTTCAGCGTGCCGACGATACGCCGCGCGATGCCGATCGCATGGGCGTCGTTCTGCGCGTAATGATCTGTTACCCCCGACTGGCGCGAGTGCACGTCGGCGCCGCCGAGCTCTTCGGCGGTGACCACCTCGCCGGTCGCGGCCTTCACCAGCGGCGGACCGCCGAGGAAGATCGTGCCCTGATTGCGCACGATGATGCTCTCGTCCGACATCGCCGGCACATAGGCGCCGCCGGCGGTGCAGGAGCCCATCACGATCGCGATCTGCGGGATGCCCTGCGACGACATCTGCGCCTGGTTGTAGAAGATGCGGCCGAAATGCCGCTCGTCGGGAAAGATCTCGTCCTGCAGCGGCAGGAAGGCGCCGCCGGAATCCACCATGTAGACGCAGGGCAGATTGTTCTGCCGCGCGATGTCCTGGGCGCGCAGATGCTTCTTCACCGTCATCGGGTAATAGGTGCCGCCCTTGATGGTGGCGTCGTTGGCGACGATGATGCATTCGCGGCCGGAGATGCGCCCGACGCCGGTGATGACACTCGCCGAATGCACGTCACCGCCGTACAGCCCGTTGGCGGCCAGCGGCGACAGCTCCAGGAACGCGGTGCCGGGGTCGACCAGGAGATCGACGCGATCGCGCGCCAGCATCTTGCCGCGGGAGGTATGGCGCTTGCGCGAGGTCTCGCCGCCGCCGTGGGCCACCTTGCTGAGCTTGTCGCGGAGCTCCGCGACGAGGCTTCGCATCACATCGGCGTTGCGGGCGAATTCAGAAGATGCGGGATCGATCGTCGAATGAAGCGGCATCTGTGTTGCACGTTGGTTGGAGGAGCCGTCAGGATTTTTTGAAGGCAGGCCGCCGCGCCGGGGGCGCGCGGCAGCCGGCGCGAAGCTCAGGCCGTCTTGGCGTACAGCTCGCGGCCGATCAGCATGCGGCGGATTTCGCTGGTGCCGGCGCCGATCTCGTAGAGTTTTGCGTCACGCAGCAGCCGGCCGGTCGGATATTCATTGATGTAGCCGTTGCCGCCGAGCAGCTGGATCGCATCCAGCGCGCATTGGGTGGCCTTCTCCGCGGCGTAAAGAATGGCGCCGGCGGCATCCTCGCGCGTGGTCTCGCCGCGGTCGCAGGCCTTGGCCACCGCGTACACATAGGCGCGCGAGGCGTTCATCGTGGTGTACATGTCGGCGATCTTGCCCTGCACCAGCTGGAACGAGCCGATCGGCTCGCCGAACTGCTGGCGCTCGTGGACGTAGGGCAGCACCACGTCCATGCAGGCCTGCATGATGCCGATCGGCCCGGCCGCCAGCACCGCGCGCTCATAGTCGAGGCCGGACATCAAGACGTTGACGCCGCGGCCGACCTCGCTCAGCACGTTCTCCTCGGGCACCTCGCAATCCTCGAACACCAGCTCGCAGGTGTCGGAGCCGCGCATGCCGAGCTTGTCGAGCTTCTGCGCGGTGGAAAATCCCTTCATGCCCTTTTCGATGATGAAGGCGGTGATGCCGCGCGGGCCGGCGCTCGCATCGGTCTTGGCATAGACCACCAGCGTCTCGGCGTGGGGACCGTTGGTGATCCACATCTTGTTGCCGTTGAGCACGAAGCGGTCGCCCTTCTTCTCGGCGCGGGTCTTCATCGACACCACGTCAGAGCCGGCGCCGGGCTCCGACATCGCCAGCGACCCGACATGCTCGCCCGAGATCAGCTTCGGCAGATATTTGCGCTTCTGTGCCTCGTTGCCGTTGCGGCGGATCTGGTTGACGCAGAGGTTGGAATGCGCCCCGTAGGCCAGTCCGATCGAGGCAGACGCCCGCGAGATCTCCTCCACCGCGATGCAGTGCTCGAGATAGCCGAGGCCACTGCCGCCATACTCCTCCTCGACCGTGATGCCGTGCAGGCCGAGCGCGCCGATCTTGGGCCAGAGGTCGCGCGGAAAGCTGTTGGAGCGATCGATCTCGGCGGCGCGCGGCGCGATCTCGTTGCTGGAGAAATCATGCACCGTCTCGCGGATCGCATCCGCGGTCTCGCCAAGGTCGAAATTGAACACTGCCGCCCGGTTTGAGGCCATGATCCCTCCCGTGAGATTCATCTTGCAATTAAACGATCATACGTTTTTTTCTTGGCTTCGCAAGCAACCGTGCTATGGTTTGCGCATGAAAACGGCAGTGCATTGAATCTGCTGGGATTTCGTGCAATAAACATACGGTCGTTCGCTTGTTTCCTCAGCTTCCGGCAAGCCAACACCCATCCGAGGCCCGCGATGGCACGCACGATCGGCTCACATGGCCCCACCACGTTGGAGGCGATCCGCAAGGCCGGCGTGCGCCTGATCTTCGAGCACGGCTACGAGGCGATGAGCCTGCGCCAGCTTGCCGCAGAGGTCGGCATCCAGGCAGGCTCACTCTACAATCATATCTCAACCAAGCAGGAGCTGCTGTTCGATCTGGTGCAGGAGCATATCAACGATTTGCTGCGCGAGCTCGATCTGGCGCTGGAGAGCAAGGCCGATCCGGTCGAGAAGCTGCGCGCCTTCGTGGCCTTCCATGTCAGCTACCACATGACCCGCAAGCGCGAGGTGTTCATCGCCAATTCCGAGCTGCGCAGCCTCGAGCCGAAGAACTATGACGCCGTGGTGGCGCTGCGCGGTGCCTATGAGCAGCGGCTGGCGCAGATCCTCACCGACGGCGTGGCTGAGGGCGTGTTCGAGGTCGTCGACATCCAGGTCGGGACCTTCGCGATCATCGCGATGCTGACCGGGCTCTGCACCTGGTACCGCCCCGGCGGGCGCCTGACCCGGGACGCCATCATCGCGGCGCATGAAAAATTGGTCCTGTCGGGCGTCGCGCCGCAGGCCGCGATCGGTCAGCTCCGCGCCGGCGGCAAGAGCCCGCGGACCGCGGTGGCGGGTTCGTGACTGTGACAGAACGCCCACAGCTCGATGACATCGATTTGCGGATCTTGTCCGAGCTGCAGCGGGACGGCCGGATCAGGATCAACGAGTTGGCCGAGCGGGTCGGCATCACCGCCCCGCCCTGCCTGCGCCGGGTCCGCGCCCTGCGCAGCCGCGGCGTGGTCCAGGCGATCCGCGCCACGCTCGACGAACGGCTGCTCGGCTATGAGGTGACGACCTTCGTCCTGATCCAGCTCGACAGCCAGACCCTGACCGCGATCGAGGCGTTCGAGGCCGCGGTGGCGGCGGTGCCGCGCTTCCTGCAATGCTGGCGGATCTCGGGCGACGCCGATTTTGTGCTCCGATGCGTCGCACCCAGCGTCGACGACATGCGCCAGCAGCTGCTGCAATTCGCCGGCCTGCCCAACGTGGTAAAATTCGAAGCTTTCCGGTGCTCGGCGTCTCCAAGGACGCGCCGCTGCCGATCCCGGGCGTCCTCGCCGCTCCCGCGGCGACCTGATCGGTCGGGACCTCAGTGCGTCCGACCTAGTGCGTCCAACCTTAGTGCGTCCAAGGCTCCCAGCGTCGGAACGCAAAATTGTCGGCATAGGCGACCTGGCGGTGCGCCGAATCCTTCGGCTCGATCACCTGGTAGGCGATGCCCTTGCGCTCGCAATAGGCTGTCGCCTCCTCCTTGGTCTCGAAATGCAGCGTGAGCTGCTGCTTCATGTCGGTGGACGAGGTCCAGCCCATCAACGGCTCCACGGTGCGCGGCTGCTCCGGCTCGAAATCCAGTTGCCACTCTTTGGTCTTGGCACGTCCCGATTGCATCGCGTTTTTGGCGGGCTTAAAAATGCGTGCGGTCATGGATGGTCGGCCCCGTGGGATGTGCGACATGGAAGCGATTTGAAGGAGACCGCCGGGATAGTATAGAGACACCAATCAACGATCTGATCGGTGATTCCTCGATCTCGGAGGTAGCCTTCGCCGGACCGGTATAGTCATTCTGCCGCGCTGTGACAATCTGGCCCCGGGAGGCTTCCCTTAGGAGTCCCTTGAGCCGGCGGCGCGGTGTTCTCGACAACATCACATCGAGGAAGCGGCGCCCCCATGGAAATCCACGCCACCCTACCCGAAAAAGGACGTGACCTCCGGCTCGACCTGTTCCGCGGGGTCGCCAACTGGTATATCTACCTGGATCACATCCCCGACAATGTCGTGAACTGGATCACGACGCGGAATTACGGCTTCAGCGACGCCGCTGATTTGTTCGTCTTCATCTCCGGCTATACTGCGTCCTTCGTCTATGCCCGCATGATGCTGGAGCGCGGCTTCATCGTCGGTGCGACAAGGCTGACCAAGCGGGTCTGGCAGCTCTATGTCGCCCACATCATCCTGTTCGTGATCTACATCGCCTCGATCAGCTATCTGGCGCTGCGCTTCGGCGATTCCGAGATCATCAACGAGTTCAACGTCGCCGGCCTCGTCGACAACGCCACCGAGACGCTGCGCCAGGGCCTGTTCCTGAAATTCAAGCCGGTCAATCTCGACGTGCTGCCGCTCTATATCGTGCTGATGGGCCTGTTCCCGCCGGTACTGTGGTTCATGCTGCGGCAGCCAAACTGGACCATGGCGGCCTCGATCATCCTGTGGCTGGTGTCGCGCCAGATGGGCTGGAACCTGCCGGCCTACCCGGCCGGGACCTGGTACTTCAACCCGTTCGCCTGGCAGGTGCTGTTCGTGTTCGGCTCGTGGTGCGCGATGGGCGGCGCACGCCAGAACATGCACATCATCAACTCGCGCTATACGCTGTGGTTCTGCATCGCCTACATGATCTTCGCCCTGGTCATGACGATGGCCGGCCGCTTCCCGGACTTCGGCGCGATGTTCCCGCATTGGCTCTATGCGACGTTCAACCCGAACGACAAGACCAACCTCGCGCCCTATCGCTTCCTGCACTTCGTGGTGATCACGGTGCTGGTGATCCGCTTCATCCCGAAGGACTGGTCGGCGCTGGAGTGGAAGGTGTTCGATCCCCTGATCGTCTGCGGCCAGCAGTCGCTCGCGGTGTTCTGCGTCGGCGTGTTCCTGTCCTTTGTCGGACATTTCGAGCTCTCGATGAGCTCGGGCTCGCTGCTCGCGCAGATCTTCGTCAGCATCTCCGGCATCGCGATCATGACGATCGTGGCCTATTACATCTCGTGGTCGAAGCGGCAGGACAAGCCGGTCAAGCCGCCGGCGGCGAAACCCGCCGCGCCGGCCGCCAAGGCGAGCTAAGGCGTAGGCTAAGGCGGCGGGCTGACGATCCGTCTCATTTGCCGGGCGGCCGCCCTTTGCCGCCCGGTTGGCCGCTACGCCACCTGCCCTTTGAGCTGAACGCATCCCAGCTGGTGGTCCAGCGATATTCGGCCGCCGGCGCCTTCGCGATGCCATCGGGGCTGCGCGCTCCCTCGAGGGCAAAGGTGGCGCCCTGCGGATCAAGGCAGCGGACGATCCAGCTCCCGCTCAGCAGCTCCAGCGGCCCTTCATAGACGCGTCCGCCACCGGCCTTGACCCGCACGATGGCGGCGTCGACGTCGTCGACGTTGAAATAGTAAAGCCAGAACGCGATCGGCTCGAGCGGACGCTTGTTGAAGATACCGCCAATGGTCTGCCCACCGGCTGAGAACAATTGATAGGTCTCGGCGGGGGCGTTGCCGCCGTCGGCCTGCCGCCAGCCGAAAACCTCGCTGTAGAAACCAAAGGCCTTGCGCCAGTCGGCCGCCAGCAGCTCATGCCAGCCGACGCGCCCAAGGGAATCGAGGCCTTCGGCCACGGGCCGCGCGATGCTTGATCCGCTCAGCAATCCGAACGTCGCCCGCTGCGGATCGGCGACGATCGAGACGCGGCCGATATTGGTGCCGGTCGGCGGCACGTAGACGGCGCCGCCGCGTTCCTGCATGCGGCGGACGGCGAGGTCGACGTCGTCGACGCCGACATAGCCGATCCAGCGCGGGGTCGCGCCCTGGCGTCTGCCCTCCTCCGGCAACTCCATCAGGCCGCTGCGGGCAAATTCGCCCGACATGAACAATCTGTAAGAAAGCGCGGGCGTGGACGCATCCTTTGTCGTCCAGCCGAGGACGCTGCCGTAGAAGGCACCCGCGCCATCCACGTCCGTGGTCAGCAGCTCGTACCAGGCGAAGCTCGCACCATCATCCGACATGCCTATTCCTCGCTTCGGCAGCGGCGTGATCGCAATGCAGCATGACGATTCTCGAAGTGTTAACGATTGCGGCTGGGCGAGAGCGCCGGCCAATAATCGTGTTCATCAAGATGAACCTGGGAACGAAGATGAACGACAACACTTGATACACGCTAGCACCTCGCGAGTGTGTGTGCGCAGCGCGTCTTGCATGCAGCTGCGACGGATTGTACAACTGCGCGAGAGTTGAATTCCACGTCAGGAATGGAGGATGCGAGTATGCCACGAGTGAAGCAAGCCCCCAAGAGCAAGCGCGTGACCAGCAAGCGTGTGACCAAGGCCGCTGTGCCCGCTCTGGGTGCAGCCGGATTGACGTTCTCACTGGTGGGCAGTGCGTCAGCGGCCGCCGTGCCGGCAGCAGACGCGCCGCAGATCCAGAAGTACACCCCGACGCAAGCCATCACACTCGGCGAAGAAGAAATCGCCGACGTCAGCTTGGCGACATTCCACCTGTTCGACAAGGAGACCGCCGGTGCCGGCGTCCAGGTGGCGTGGCGCGGATGCGGCGGCTGCCGCGGTTGCCGTGGCTGTCGCGCTTGCCGTGGCTGCCGCTGCGGTGGCTGTGGTGGTTGCGGTGGTGGCTGCTGTCTGTCGTGGGGCGCCTGCCGCCTCTGCTGATCCAGACAACGTCGCGTTGACATCTATCGATCGTTATGGCCGGGTCCGACACACGTCGACCCGGCCAAATTATGTTGTCCCCGTATCGTTGCTACGTTCGCTTCGGGCAACGGCGCGGAGGCGTTGAGGCCGGCGCCTCGCCCGATTCCATCATCGCCCCACAAGTTGCACAGGAACGATTCTTTGCCAGGAAAATCCAGCCAGCGCGCCAACAAGGACGTTCTGCAGTTCGCACCGAATTTCACGGCCTATGTGCTGCCTCCGGATGTCGTCTGCCTCTATTCCGAAGACCGCAAGTTCTTTCTCCATGGCGAGCTTTATTGCGCACTTGCATCCGCAATCGGCACCAAGGGATGCAGTGCCGCCAAGCTTGCCGACGAGCTCGTGCGAAAATTTCCGCCTGAGGCGATCAATGAAGCCATCAAGCGACTGCTCGACCGCCGCTATGTGATCTCGAAGCCGGCCGGTCACGCACCAGCTCACGCCAACACGGTTGCCGGGCTTTGGGCGAGCCTGGGCCTGCCCGATACGATCGCCGAACAAAACCTTCGCAACTGCCGCGTTCGACTTGAGACGATCGACGTCAAGGGCGCCGCCGAATTGAGCAAGGCGTTGCAGGAGCTGGGCGTCCGCGTCGTCAAGACATCGGCCGATCTCACGGTCACGCTGGTGAACGACTATCTCGACCGGCGGCTTGCCGAGCGCAACCTGCAGCGCGTATCCGACGGATCACCTTGGCTGCTGGTGCAACCGTCCGGCGTATTTCCCCTGGTCGGCCCCGTGTTCAATCCGGGCGAGACCGCGTGCTGGACCTGCCTGTTCGATCGGATGATCCGCAACCGCGAGGTCAAGGGCTTCCTTGATCGCGGCGCGGCGCGGCCGGTCGCGGTTTCTCCGCTCGCGCAGCACCCGGTTGGGCAGAGCGCCATCCAGCTGGCTGCCGTTGAAATCGCCAAGGCGATCGCCAGCGGCTTCCGCACCGATCTGCGCAATCACATCGTCAGTCTCGACCTCTTGGGCTCAACCATCGCCAGGCATTACGTGGCAGCCCGCCCGCAATGTCCGACCTGCGGAAGCAAGAAATTGCAGAACCCGCGACGCGCGCCGGAGCCGATTGAACTGGGGCCCGGCGCCAAGCTTGTCATGACCAGCGGCGGCTATCGTACGGTGACGTCAGGCGCCACGGTGGCGCGCTTCAGGAAGCATGTCAGTCCCCTCACCGGCGTGCTGACACGGCTGGAGCGGATCGACGTCGACCTGCCGATGAACACCAATTTCTACGCGCAGCATAATTTCTCCGCACCGGCGCAGAATGTGGACCAGCTCCGCGCCGGGCTGAGCGGCGGCAGTTTCGGCAAGGGCAGCACGGCCGAGCAAGGCGAAGCCAGCGCGCTGATGGAGGCGATCGAGCGGTACTCAGGAATTTTCCAGGGCGACGAGATTCGGGCGCGCAAGCGCTTCACCGACTTTCCGTCCGGCGATGCCATCCGGCCCAACGACATCCTGCTGTTCAGCGACGAGCAGTACCGCGGCAGGGCTGAGCCGAACCACCACGACTCGCACCACACCCAACCGGCCCCGGAGCCGTTTGATCCCACAGCCCGGATCGAATGGACGCCGGTCTGGTCATTGCGCGACAAACGGTTCAGGCACATTCCGACCAGCCTGCTGTATTTCTTCTACGAGGGTCCAGCTCCCTTCGCTGCCGATTCCAACGGCTGCGCGGCCGGCAATACCCGCGAGGAAGCCATCGTGCAGGGCTTCCTCGAGTTGATGGAGCGCGATGCCTATGCGATCTGGTGGTACAACCGGTCGCAACGCGCCGCGGTCGATCTGAACCAGTTCGACGATTCCTACGTGCGCGATCTGAAGACCCAACTCGAGGAATCGGGCCGCCGGCTCTGGGTGCTGGATATCACCAGCGATCTCGGCGTCCCGACCTACGTCGCGATCGTGCACTGGATGCAGAACGGTCAAGAGAACATCGAGTTCGGTTCGGGCGCGCATTTTGATCCGCGCATTGCCTTGTTGCGGTCGTTGACCGAGCTGAATCAGTTCCTCTCGATCGGCCTGATGGGCGGCGGCAGCGGCGAGAAGCCGAGCCTCGATGGCGTCAATCCGCTGCGGCTCGACGAACATCCGTTCCTGATTCCAAGCGCCAATCCCGTGATCCCGCCGGCTGCCGCGGCAGACGTGCCGCTCGACAACACCCGTGCACAAGTCGATGCCTGCGTCGACATCGCGGCGCGCGCAGGTCTCGACTTCCTCGTTCTCGACCAGGCACGGCCCGATGTCGAGGTTCCGGTGGTCCGGGTCATCGTTCCCGGGATGCGCCATTTCTATCGCCGCTTCGCGCCGGGACGGCTCTATGATGTGCCGGTCAAGCTCGGATTGCGCGATCGGCCATCGCTGGAAAGCGAGCTGACGCCATTCCTCCCGCACACCTGAGGTGATGCCGGCGTGCGCGCGTCCAGAAAAACCAACGAGAAGAAGAAATCGCCACGCGCGGCGCCGCCGGCTCTCTTCGTTCGGCTCAACCCGCTTGTCACACTCGAAGCGCAACCTGACGGGACCATAGCCACCCATGTCGAAGGCTATGCGGAGCCTTTGGGAACGTTCAGCACGGCCGCGGCGGAACGCGCCCGGAAGCTGGGATCAGGCCTGCCGCTGCCTTCCTCCGAGGGCAGCGATGCGGTCGCGCAAGAGGTCGAGCGGCTGATGCTGCAACTGGCACGCCGCGGCCTGCTGGAATATCGCCTGGCGCGCGCGGCCGACGCCAGTGATCTCGTCGTGATCGAGCCGCAAACCCCTGATTACTGGCCGCGCACGCCGAAGCTCGACGATGCGGCAACGGTCGTGCTGTCACGCTTCGCCTATCTGCGGCGGCGCGGCACCGAGATGGTTCTGGAATCGCCACGGGCCGGCGCGCTGCTGCGCATCTGCGATGAGCGGATTGCGGCCCTGCTGACCATCCTTGCCACGCCGCAGAAGATCAGCCGCATCCGGCGCCTGGATGGCTATCCGGGCCCTGCGCTGCTCGCCCTGCTGCTGGACTGCCAAATCCTGATCAAGGTCGGCGCGGCAAAACCCGATACGCTGCGGCAGGCGGAGGGCGATGACGGCCTCGTGCTCTGGGATTTTCACGACCTGCTGTTCCATATCCGCAGCACGGAGGGACGACAGGCCAGTCCGCTGGGCGGCCTTTATCCGCACACCGGCCTGATTGCGCCGCTCCCCTCGATCCGGCCCGCCTGGCCCGGCAACACCATCAAGCTGCCGGAATCCGACCCGATCGCCTCGCCACTCGACCAACTGCTGCACGACAGGCATTCAACGCGCGAGTTCGACGATCAGAAGCCGATCACGCTGGCTGAACTTTCGATGTTCCTGAACAGCGTCGCGCGGGTCCGGGCGAAATGGAGCAGCCCGCTTGAGTTTGCCGACGACGGTCCCGACATCGAATACACCAGCAGGCCGTACCCCGCAGCGGGCAGCGCCTACGAGCTCGAGCTCTATCTGGCCGTCGCGAATTGCGATGGCCTCACGTCGGGTTTCTATCACTACGATGCCGATGCGCACGCGCTGGCCGCCATCGACGTTCGCCCGCAACATTTCGAGGCCATGATGCAGAGCGCGGGATTTGCCATGGACGCGCCGTCTCCGCCGCAGATCCTGATCACGATCGCCGCGCGCTTTGGCCGGATCGCCTGGAAGTACAGCGCCATCGCTTATGCGCTGATCCTCAAGGATGTCGGCGTCCTGACCCAGACGCTATACTTGGTGGCGACCGATCTGGGCCTCGGCGGCTGTGCGATCGGCACCGCCAATATCGATCTGTTCGCGAAGATGACCGGGCTCAACTTTCACGTCGAGGGACCGGTCGGCCAGTTCGCGCTGGGGCGCGGCATGGAACCGCCCCGAGGCGGATAGTCTTCGATCCGCGCTGCATCAAGCTGGCTACGGCGTGAATCCATAAATCTGTAGTAGTCGGGAGAGTCCGCTTTGGTACGCACAACGGACTCAAGGTACGCATCCGGTCAGCACCCCGGGCAGGCGCGCCGGTCAGCCGTGGCGCTCAGGCGGCAGCCGCTGTGGACTGTTGGGTCGCCTTCCAATTCCACGGGAGCAGGTCGGCGACTTTGTTGACGGGGTGATCTGGAAGCCTGGCCAACACATCCGCGAGCCAGGCTTGCGGATCAACGTCGTTCATCTTGCAGGTTTCGATCAGGGTATAGACGGCGGCGGCGCGATGGCCGCCGGCATCTGAACCGGCGAAGGTCCAATTTCGTCTTCCGACAGCCACACCGCGTAACGCTCGTTCGGCAGCGTTGTTCGAGAGGCAGACGCGACCATCGTCCAGGAAGCGGGTGAACGCCGCCCAACGGTTGAGCAGGTAGTTGATCGCCTTTGCAGTATCGTTGCCTGATGAGAGCAAGGTTCGCTGCTGACGCATCCAGATTTCGAGATCGGCGACGATCGGCCTCGACTTATCACGACGTACCGCAAGCCGCTGTTCCGGCGTTTTGCCGTTGATGGTGCGCTCGATCTCGAAAAGGATATCGATGCGTCGCACGGCCTCGCTGGCAATCGGCGCCTCTCCAGATTTCGCCAAGTCGAAGAACTTTCTGCGGCCGTGGCTCCAACAGGCCGCTTCAAGGATCGGAGCTGGCTTCCTTTGGGCCTTGTAGAGCTGGTTATACCCATCGAAGGCATCGGCCTGCATGAGGCCGACATAGCCGGCAAGATGGCTTTGCGGGTGTTCTCCAGCCCGGTTGCGTGAGTAGTAGAACAGGGCCGCCGGCGGATCCGTGCCGCCAAACGGCCGGTCATCGCGAACATAGGTCCAGATCCGGCCGGTAACCGTCTTGAGCTTGGCCAGCACCGGCACCGTCGTATCGTCGCCGTGGATGCGTTCCGCGCTCATGACGTGGATCCGGATCGCCTCAATGATGGGATCGAGTGCCACCACGCAGGCGCCGATCCGATCCGCCAGGGTCGAGACGTCGATCTCGATCCCTTCGCGGGCATAGGTCTTGCTCTGTCGGTTCAACGGCTGGTGCAGCAGGAACTTGTTGACCAGCACCATCGCCAGCAGGCTCGGCCCGGCAAAGCCTCGCGGGATCGGATGGGAGGGCGCCGGCGCCTCGGTGATTGCCTCACAATCCCGGCAGGAGAACTTTTCGCGGACATGCTCGATAATCTTCCAGCGCCGTGGCTCACATTCCAGGGTCTTCGATACCACCTCGCCGAGCTTGTGCAGTCGCTCGCTGCCGCACTTGCCACATACGCAAGGAGCGGGTTCGACGATGCGTTCGATCGGTAGATTGTCCGGCAACGGACGTCGCGGCGGCCGTGGATTTTGCACGCGCTGCTGTTTGGCGGCTTCCGGCGCTGCGAGCTCGGCCTTGGTTTCCTGCTCAGCCTGGGTCTCTTCAAGATCCTCGATGGCGAGTTCGAGCTGCTCGACCAGCAGCTTGCCGCGCTCAGAAGATTGCCCGAACTGTTCTCGCCGTGCCTTGGCCAGCATCAGCTTCAGCCGCTCGATCTCCAGCCGGCCGACGGTCACCTCGCTCTTCGCCAGCGTCAGCTGCTCGCGCTGCGCAATGATCATCGCGTGTGCTGCGGCAAGGTCGGTGGGAAGCGGATCGGCGGGCGTCGTCACGAGGACGAATCAACCATATTCGTCGCAAAAAATCCCGCTCGATTTAACCGGAAGCCCGTGGACGCCAGGTTGCCTGCGGCATCCGCCAATCAATTCCGGAGAGGAGATAGGATAGCTGCGCAACGCTGATCGTCACAACGCCATCCGCCATTGATGGCCACAAAAAGCGGCCTCGCTCCAGCCGCTTCGTGAACAGACACGCGCCTTGGCCATCATGCCAGATGATCTTGATCAGGTCGCCGCGGCGGCCTCTAAAAACATAGAGATCACCGGCATGCGGATCACGCTTCAAACTCTCCTGGACCAGACGCGCGAGGCTCGGGAAGCCGCGGCGCATATCGGTGTGGCCGGTCGCAAGCCACACCCGCACATTACCCGGTATCGCAATCATCGGCGCTCAAGTACCTCGAGGACCCGCGCCAGCGCTTCTGGATCGACGTGCGAATCCACTCGGATCCGTCGCCGGTTACCGAGGTCGATCTCGATCAATCCAGTACGCGCGGCCACTACAGACCGCCCTCGGCTATCACCCGCAGGTAAGAGCTTCGGAGTTTCCTCCGCCTCCGTGGCGGCGATCTGCACCGGCGCAAAAGACGGTGCGACCTGCTCGGATGTCCGCGCTTGACGACGCCAGGTGAACACCAGGCTGGCCGCTACTCCGTTGCGACGTGCAACCGCTGTCACCTTTGCGCCCGGCGCCAACGTCTCCTCGACAATCCGTGCCTTGTCATCCTGCGACCAACGCCGCCGACGCTCCAGCCCGCCCAAAACCTCGACCCGCATCGCCCGATGACCTTAAAGCTAGACTTAAGGTCACACGCTTGGCGAATTACAGCGTGTCAGACAAGACGGCGCCCGCCGGATGCGTACGACTCAAGTCGGACATCGCTCCATGTCCGAAAAGTGCCAGAAGCGGTCATCAGCTGGCAGACAAGCGCCTGCCCGCCTGCCTCCATGCAGGCCCACTCAGGACGAGAGCCACTCTCCGGCATGAAACAGACCGCCCTTTGAGGCCGTCTGATTTAGCCTCAGAGCGGATGAACCTATTGGCAGGGATGCCGGAGACCGTCAGCACCCTTGAAATAGGTGCCGGGCCGGCAGACGATGCCGTTGCTGGCAGCATACGCATTCCAGTTGCCGTGCCAGCCCGTCTCGCCGGACATGGCGTAGGAATTGCCCCAGCCGCCGACGGTAGCGCCCGCCGCCGCCGGCTGGCGATACGCCGTTCGCGGAGTTGATTGCCGATATCGATAGCCGCCGGTGGGGGTACTCCCGGTTCCAAGACCCGTGCAGTTGGCGAATTCAGCTTGGCACGCGTCCGGATTGGAGAGGGCCGCCTGCGCCAGTGCAGCAGAACTGGACAGGGCGGATGCCGTAATAGCGACCGCGCCAAGAGCTTTCAGATTTATCATGGCTTCCTCCTTGCGCTTGGAGCTCAGCGGCGAGCCGCTCCTTGAAGCCACTCGCCGCCCGTCACTCGATGATTCCTGCCAGCGTCCAATTTTCATTGTCCGTTTCTCCCTCTGGCCTTGAGAAATCATCTGTCCTAGGGCGATCACCTTCAGGGTCGGTACTGTCGTCTACTTTGACATAGATCAAGTCTGGGCACGGCTCATGCCTGTGTCCGCTAATGGGTCAATCGCGTCGTTTTCTCCAGTCGGCCAGCTACTTCCGATGTAGCCTCAACTTCGGACATTCGCTGCACTGCGCTAACTGACGCGATGGGCCACTTCCGGACTCATGCGCAAAAAAGGACCTGGCCTTGGTGACTATCGAACGGTCCTAGTCAGAAATAGCAGCCATTGTGATTAAGCGGTTCAAAGCGTCCGGAGAAGCTGCTTTCCACCCTAAGCTCCCCTGCCTTCCTGTTTGCCGCGCGGCGCAACTTGAACGTAGCACGTTTCATCGACCCAATTGCTCCCAATCCCCTTCGAGCCTCTGCTCAAACACTTGCGCTGGCGCCCCCTGGCGAACTTTGGCAAACTCCGTAAGAGGAAGCGAGGTGGTCACACCCACGACATTGGAATTAACGGCCTCCAAGGCCAGCATCTGGCCTGTCTCCAAGTCATGAATGAAGCTGGCATTCGCCACACCTCCGGCTACGCAACCATTAGTGAGACAAATGACATAGGGTATTTGCATGGGCGATCCCTGGTCGACAGTCAATTTGATGCCGGGCTGCAGGAATGATCCGGGGGGCACGAAAATCTGCAGACGTCCAACAGGATCGCCCTCTCGTTCGATCAGATCGACTCTGAGCGCGATCTGACCCGTGTCCCATCTACCGTTGATGGTCGTGCGACAAACCATTTTCGACCCGGCCTCTTGGGTGGCCTTGAAACACACCTTGCGCCACGGCGCGTACGTTAGCGGGCGATCTGGCTGTCGTCCCCGAGTAGCGATCTCAGCCTCAGAAAAATTCTCGGTCGCCGGGACGTCACCAAATGGTACCAGTTGTTGCGCGTCGACCCCCATCACTGTGGTCGTCATGAACACCACAAGTGATCCAGTTGCCAGGAATCGATACCGGGCTGATCGTGCCGATGAGTGCAGAAGCCGAATGTCCATAAAGCAATTCCTCTCATGGATGCTTGGCCAGGAATTCGCTGACGATGGGCGCCCAGAGTTGAACGGCATCTGCCGAGTCTATCAAAAAATGGCCGTCCCCTCCGAAATCGGATAACAGACGATATTCGACATTGCCGCCTGCGGCTCGAAACGCTTCCGACATCCGCTTTGACAGATCAGGTCCAAAATAACTGTCGTTACGGGTGTAGATCCATAACATTGGAACGCGCGCCGTGCGGCCGAATTCGGCAACGGCATCGACCAGCTTATCAGGGGCACAGTTGTTGTTTGGTTTGCCATTGAAGTGGCCGCCGCGGCCGGCTGCAAATCCAATGATCGCCCGCACAGATTTCGGATTTTGACTGCCTAGCGCAATCGCCCCCCAACCACCCCCCGATTGGCCGACAATGATGACCTCATTGCGCTTGATAAATGACTGAGTTGACATGTAGTCGATGACCCACTTGTCAATCGACGCGACGGCCAGCCCCGCTTCACGAAACTCAGCATCCGAACATTTTCCCACGCCCGAGAAAAAAACCCCGAACAGACCGCGCTCGGGGATTTCGATCGCCGTAGCGCCAGAGCTGGCTCCGCAAATTCGGACAGTAGCTTGAGTGGATTTTCTGCCTGACAGCGGCGAGGATTCTTGCCGCGAATCAGGAGCGAAGATGACGAAGAAGAGCCGCCGGATGCATTCTCCGGCATTCAAGGCGAAGGTTGCTTTGGCTGCGGTCAAAGGCGACAAGACGCTGGCGGAGCTGGCGCAACTGTTTGATGTTCATCCGAACCAGATCACGATCTGGAAAAACCAGCTCCTGGAAGGCGCCGCCGGCGTGTTTGGGCATGACAAGGCGTCGGCCGAGACGCCGGTCGATTTGAAGGCGTTACATGCCAAGATCGGCGAGCTGGCGTTGGAAAACGATTTTTTGTCCGGCGCGCTCACCAAGGCGGGCCTGCTGAGCGCAAAGCGATGATCGACCGCGGTCATGATCTTTCTATCGTGCGCCAGGCGAAGGTCCTGAAGCTGGCTCGCAGCACGGTCTACTATGAACCTCGGCCAGTTTCGGCCGAGGACCTTGCCTTGATGCGTCGGCTCGATGAGCTGCATCTCGATTATCCCTTCGCGGGAGCGCGTATGCAGCGATCGTTGCTGCGGCGGGAGGGCGTATACGCCGGTCGCCGCCACATCGCGACGCTGATGAAGCGCATGGGGATCGAGGCGGTCTATCGTCGCCCGAACACGAGTAAGCCGGCACCGGGTCACAAGATCTACCCGTACCTGTTGCGCGGATTGAAGATCGAGCGGCCCGACCAGGCGTGGGCAATGGACATCACCTACATTCCGATGCGGCGTGGCTTCGTCTATCTCGCGGCGGTCGTCGATGTGTTCAGCCGACGGGTCCTGGCCCATCGCGTCTCGATCACAATGGAGGCGGCCTTCTGCGTCGAAGCGGTCCAGGAGGCGTTGGCGAAGCACGGCAGGCCCGAGATTTTCAACACGGACCAGGGCAGCCAGTTCACCAGCCTCGAGTTCACCGATGTGCTGCTGGACGCGAAGATCGCCATCAGCATGGACGGCAAGGGCGCCTGGCGCGACAACGTGTTTGTCGAGCGGCTCTGGCGCACGGTCAAATACGAAGAAGTTTATCTCCGCGCCTACGACAGCGTGTCCGAGGCGCGAGCGTCAATTGCCAAGTATCTGGCCTTCTACAATCAGGGACGCCCTCACTCGAGCCTTGACGGGCGCACGCCCGACGAGGCTTACTTCGGCACGCAAGCTATGGTGATGGCCGCATGACCGTCGCCGACGATTTTGTCGTCGCTCTGGTCGGGCTACGCCCTCCCGACGCAACGACAAAATCGTAAGGCCCCGCGTTCAGCATAACCCGGCAGGAATCCACTTAAATCCCGCGGGGCGCTGTCCAAACAACCGGCGCCAGCTCTGCCATATCCAGGGCGTACCGGTGCGACCACCACGTAGCCCTGTCGCGCAAACCAAAGTGCGGCGTCACGGAATTCGATCATGGGAAAGTAGCTTCGCCCCGTCGGGTCAAGCGAAACTCCATGGTTCATCACGACAAGTGGAAATGGACCGCCCCCAATGGGTCGGATCAAATAGGCGAGCATCGGGACAGGCGAGGAGGGAATCGCCCACATCTCCTCGTGAACCTGCGGCGCGATCGAGGGAGCAGCCTGCTGCGCGAGCGCCGCGAGCGGCAAAACCGCAATGCCAGCAATTATTGCAGTGAGGTACCGCCGCCGCATTGGTACGTGCCCCTGCTGTGTATCACTACAGCGTAGAACCTTTAACGGAGACATCCAAGCATCGAATGTCCGCGTTGAGGCCAGAAGCAGACATTCCGTGCGCAAAGCCCTCGGTGAGTTTGGCACTCCTCCGCCGAGCGACTTGCGATGGCTTCCATGCCGGTACGTGGCAGCGCCCGCATTCGGCACTGGTGGGGTAGACGCCGGACGATGTATATTGGGCACGAGGATCAACCGGGATGAGCTTGTTTGGGGCCGCCAGGTTGTCCGAAGGGGAGCGTCTCGGTGAAGGTTGGTTCGCCAGTTCTGGCTAAGGGCAGCCGCTCAACAATCGCAACGATTTGAACGGGCTGTCCGGTCAGCGTGGAGCGTCCAACCGTGGAGGCCGTGCCCCAAGTTGATCAATTGTTAGTCAAGCGTGGTCATGCTCGCGCGTAGGCCGCCGTTCGTCGGGGAATTGCATGAGTAACACGCAGCTTATCTCCGATCTTGAGAAGATCGTCGGAGCGCGGCATGTTCTTACCAAACCGTCGGCCACTCGCCGATTTCGCAAGGGTTTTCGATTCGGCGACGGTCCTGCGCTGGCCGTAGTCCGTCCGGGATCACTCGTTGAGATGTGGCGAAGCCTGCGAGCCTGTTCCGAGGCGGGCAAGATAGTCCTCATGCAGGCGGCGAACACGGGACTCACTGGTGGCTCGACTCCAGACGGAGATACCTACGACCGCGAGATCGTCATCATCAGCACTCTCCGCGTTGCCAAGATCCACCTGATTAGGGACGGGAAGCAAGTCATCTGCCTGCCAGGCGCAACCCTGTTCCAACTTGAAGACATGCTAAATCCAATCGGGCGGAACCCGCATTCCGTCATCGGGTCGTCTTGCATCGGCGCCTCCGTATTCGGCGGCGTCTGCAATAACTCCGGTGGGGCGCTGATCCATCGGGGTCCAGCATTCACCCAGATGACGCTCTATGCCCAGATTGACGACGTTGGACAGGTTCACCTTGTCAACCATCTCGGCATTAGGCTTGGCAATGATCCCGAAACGATCTTGAAGCGCATCGAAGCGGGTGATTTCCGACCAGAGGACATCGAAGACGATCCGACTCGGCATTGCTCGGATCATGACTACCAGGACCATGTTCGAAAAATCGACGAGGAAACCCCTTCCCGGTTCAATGCCGATCCGAAGCGGCTATTCGAGTCCGCTGGCGGCGCCGGGAAGGTGATGATATTTGCTGTCCGTTTGGACACCTTCCCGAAAGAAAAACGGACAACAGTATTTTACATCGGGACGAACAACCCAGACGAACTTGCGCAGATCAGACGACATATACTTGGCAACTTCAAAAACCTCCCCATTGAGGGCGAGTACCTGCATCGCGAAGCTTTCGATGTGGCTGAGAAATACGGAAAGGACATGGTCCTCTCGATCCTCTACCTCGGCACGAGCAAGTTGCCCTTCCTGTTTGCAATGAAGGGCATGTTCGACGCGTTTTGCAGCCGCTTCTCTTTTCTGCCACGCGACCCGTCAGATTGGATCATGTATCTTTCGACAAAGTTATTTCCGAAATATCTTCCTAAGAGACTGTACGACTATCGGAGTCGCTTCGAACACCATCTGATGCTGAAAATGGCAGACGACGGTATTGACGAAGCTCGGAGCTATCTATCTTCGATATTTCCGTCAGCGCAGGGCGCTTGTTTCGAGTGCACTCCGAAAGAAGGCGAGAAAGCGTTCTTGCTCCGCTTTGCCGCGGCTGGCGCCGCGATTCGCTACCGGACAATCCACCGGCGCGAAGTGTCCGACATTGTCGCCCTGGATGTTGCTCTCCCCCGCAACGAGCGCAGCTGGTTCGAACACTTACCCGACTCGATAACTTCCAAGCTCATTCACAAGCTCTACTACGGCCACTTCTTCTGTCACGTCTTTCATCAGGACTACGTTGTCAAGAAGGGTTTCGACCCGATGGAGGTCGAACACGAGATGTGGCGCATTCTCGATCAGCGTCACGCGGAGTATCCGGCCGAACACAACGTTGGGCATCTGTACTATGCAAAGCCGTCATTGGTGAGTCACTACAGGTCGCTCGACCCCAGCAACAGCTTCAATCCGGGTATCGGACACACATCGAAGCTCGCCCATTGGAAATGATCGCAGCAAGCCTGCTGCTGGAGCGGCTAACAAGAGATTGAACAACTTAACTAGAATGCCCATTCACGTCGGAAAAGGGCCAACAGCAGTCGTCTGACTTCTCGATACCTGATGATACGTATGCTACCTTTGGGCGGTCGTGATATCAGAGAGCCGGCTGCCAATATTATGATGGCCTCATGAACGCATCGATAATTACCGCCTTAGCGGCCCTCGCGGGAGCCGCCATAGGCGGCCTCACGTCTGTCTTTGCATCATGGTTGACTCAACATGCACAAGCGAGGACGCAGTGGATTGCGCAGGACAAACTCCGTCGGCAAGAACTCTACAAGGAATTCATTGAGGCGGCTTCGAAATGCTATGTCGACGCGCTACAGCACGATAAGGCGGACATCCCAGCGTTGGTCGAACTTTACGTCAGCGTGGCCAGAATGCGTATCTTGTCCTCGCCCAATGTCGTCGAAGGCGCCGAACTGGTGGCACGAAGGATCGTTGACACTTATCTGGCGCCGAACAAAACGTTCCTTGAACTAAGGGAGATGGTCAACAGCGGGACGATCGATCTTCTTCGTGATTTCAGCGAGACCTGCCGCGCAGAATTCGAGTCGCTTCGTACTCAATTCTGAAGAAAGCAACCTTCATGCTTGTGCAGATAGCAACCTAGAACGTCAAAAGTGCTGCCAATGTCCGTTCCGGGTCATTCGCGTCGATTTTGGCATGTCCGCAGCATGTCCGGTTACGAGTTAACGGACGGTCCGTATCGCAACGCGATACGACAAACTCGCAGCCAACCATCTAGCGTTCGTCAAGCTTGCATCAATCCGCATTTGGTAGCGTGCCAGTAAGTCCGCTCCCTAGGAGGACTGTGATCAGCCAGCGCGGCTGGCCTCTGGTGGCGCAGTCGCAGCAACGAATGGTGGCGACGTCGCCGAACGTCGTCATGACGGGCGTGACGACCTTGTGCATCTTGGTCTTCGCAGCACGAGGTTGTCGATCCCGGTGGCGAGGAAGCAACTCACGGCATCCTGCGGCGTCTCGATGATCGGCTCGTCCTTGACATTGAACGAGGTGTTGAGCAGCATCGGCACGCCGGTCAGCGCCTCGAACTCCTTCAGCAGGCGGTAGACCACCGGGTTGGTTTCCTCGCGCACGCCCTGCACCCTGACGCGTTGCCTGCAGCAGTCGCTTTGTTGTTCGTCTATGTCGCAAGCACCTCCGCCATCCTGGTCGGCGCCACCACGTCGTCGGCGCAGGCGCAATGGCGCGGACGTGGCTGGGGCTATCGCGGCGGCTGGGGCCGCGGACGCGGATGGGGGCTATGGCCGCGGCTACGGGTACTACGGCGGTTATGTCGGTCCCCGTTGCTGACCGCCCGGCCAAGATAAGCGATCAAGATAAGCGATAGCGAAGACAGAGATCAGGTGTGTCGGTTCCGGCGCACCTGATTTTGTTTTGAGGGCATCATTTTCTTTAAGCTGATGGCTGACCTGACTCGCGCAAGAAAGAGCCCCGGAAGACGCCGGGGCTCTAGTCACGGGAGAGAACGCTTCGGAGGTCAGGACGCGAGGACGAGCCGCCGGCCCGATCACCCAATGCATCTACGACGTGCATGTAAGCAGATTCGGCTGCCACAGGCTGTAGCCGTGCCGCAACAACCTGGTGGAATGATCGGCTTGTCCACCGGTTCCCGAAGCTGGCGGTAAACCCGAAAACGTCTAGCCGTCGAGGATCGCGACCGCCCTCGTCCACCCCGCCGAGGCCCGCTCGACCTTCACGGGGAAGCACGACACCATGAACCCGGTCGACGGCAACAGCTCCAGATTGTGCAGCTTCTCGATGTGGCAATAGCCGATGTGGCGTCCGGCCTTGTGGCCTTCCCAGATCAGGCTGGCGTCCCTGGTCTCGGCATATCTCTTTGCGGTGAAGACGAACGGCGCGTCCCAGCTCCAACCGTCGATGCCGGTCAGCCGCACGCCGCGCTCGAGCAGATACATCGTCGCCTCGTAACCCATGCCGCAGCCCGAATTGACGTAATCGGGCTGGCCGTATTTCGCGCCGGCGCTGGTGTTGACGACGACGATCTCGAGCGGCGACAGCGTGTGACCGATGCGCTTCAGCTCGGCCTCGACATCGCCCGCGGTCGCGACGTAGCCATCAGGCAAATGCCGGAAGTCGAGCTTCACGCCCGGCTGAAAGCACCATTCCAGCGGCACTTCATCGATGGTCCAGGACCGCTCGCCGCGATTCATGGTCGGATGAAAATGCCAGGGCGCATCGAGATGCGTGCCGTTATGGGTGGAGAGCGAGACCTGCTCGACGGCCCAGCCCTGCCCGTCAGGCAGGTCCTCGGCCTTCAATCCATCGAAGAACTGCAGCATGCGCGGCAGCCCTTGCTGGTGGTCGATATATTGAATGGTCGGGTGATTGCCCGGCGGATCGGCCGGAACGTCGTTCTGCAGGGGAACGGAGATATCGATCAGTCTGCGCGCCATTGCCGTTCCTCTCTGATTGTTGTTGTCGAGCTGGGCTAGCTGCCGATCGATACCGCTAAGAACGTCTGCATACATTTGGCGGTGCTCACACGCCGGACCCCGATCCAGCAAACCCTCTCGCCGCCGGGACACTAGCAGGCAACCGGAACGGGACAAGTTGCCGCATGCCGTTCGACCGCCGGGCCCCATCTGCTCGTGATGCTGCTCGCACCCTGCGGCCTGCCGCAGCGGCAACGCGCCGCAACGTTGAACCTATTTGCCACCGGGGCGACCCATGGGCACTGGGGATTTCAGGGCCCAGTAATTCGACGGCGCCGTCTGGACGAGCATATTCCGTCCAGGCGGCGTTGTTGCATCAGGCGATACAATTTCGACCCGGGGTTTCCCGCCGCGCGCAGGGCCAGCGCGGCACGTTCTTGGCGCTTGGCAATTTGCCTTGAGATGGGATGGTCGGGGCAGCTGGATTCGAACCAACGACCTGCAGTACCCAAAACTGCCGCGCTACCAGGCTGCGCTATACCCCGATATTTCCGAGAAGCCCCGTGGATACACGCTTCAGCCAGCGCCAGCAAGGCACCGGTGCGGGACCTCCTGCAGCGAAATCGGCACCGGTTTCCGTCGCGAAATCGCGTAAAAACAGAGAGCTAGCGACCGCCGAACAGCGGATGGGCGACCCGGTCGCCGGCCTGGATGCCGTATTTCTGCGCGGTGCCCCCGATCACCTCGAGGACGCCCTTGGCGAGCCCCCGCGACGGGATGATCTTGGTCGACAGCGGCTCGGTGTTTTCGGCGATCCGCAGGATGCGCCCGTCGGCGCGGATGAAGATCATGTCGAGCGAGATGTAGGTGTTCTTCATCCACATCGACACCTCCTGCTCCGGCGAGAAGTCGAACAGCATGCCTTTGCCGTCCGCGAGCTCCTTGCGGTACATCAGGCCGGTCTCCTTCTCCTGCTCGGTGGTCGCCATTTCGACCGCGAAGACGTGCACGCCGGACCTGGTGACGATCTCAAGCGGCTGGACGCTTGCAGCTTGCGCGGCCGGAGCCAAGAGCGCTCCGAACATGACGACGAGGCCGGCCAGCAGCCACGAGCGAAGCCGCCCTACAACACGATCGAAATTCATCGACAAATACTCGCACCGGGAAGATTTTCCGGCGGACCCTAACCCGATGATTGCGGCAAATGCCAGAGCCCAGGAGGCTCGGCGGCGGCTCACGTTTCCGTCAGGGCGTCCGGCAGGGGGAGGCTTCTTGTCTTAAGCATGATCTTTTCGGAAAACCGCTTCGCACTTTTCCGGATCATGCTTAGTGCGACGACAGCGCCGACGGGCCGGTCTCCGGGTGGATCTCGGCGGCCATCATGCCCTTGGAGCCGGGCCCGAACCGCACCAGCACGTACTGGCCGGGTCGCAGCTCGGTCATGCCGAAGCGGCGCAGCGTCTCCATGTGCACGAAGATGTCGGGCGTGCCCTCCCCGCAGGTCACGAAGCCGAAGCCGCGCAGCCGATTGAACCACTTGACCTGCGCGCGCTCGAGCCCGCTGGTCGCGGTCACCGTGACATGGGTTCGCGGCGGCAGCATCTGCGCCGGATGGATCGCGGTCGACTCGTCCATCGAGACGATGCGGAAGGCCTGGTAGCCCTTGGCCCGCTGCACGCATTCGACGATCAGCCGTGCGCCCTCATAGGCGGTCTGATAGCCGTCGCGGCGCAGCACCGTCACATGCAGCAGGATGTCGGGCCAGCCATTGTCGGGAACGATGAAGCCGTATCCCTTCGAGGCGTCGAACCATTTGATGACGCCGGAGACTTCGACGAGGTTGGCCGCAGCGTCGCCGAGACCGGAGAAGGCGTCCATCGCCGGATCGCGCGGCGCGTTGCCGCTATACTCGCCTTGTCCAATTCTACTTTGCCCAACTCCGCCTATCGGCGGTCCGCCGAGCTTCTTGGACTCAAATCCGTCCGACCCCATGACCCCGGACCCCACACATCAAATGCAAATCGCCGTCGTTGCGGCGCACCCTGTACACGCTGCTCTCCATGACCAACTCACTTGGACACTCATGTGGACGCTGCGCGAATCTCTCAATCAAAAGATAACACTCCCGGTTGCCGGGCATAGCTAAAAATCGATTCTTGCGGGAACTATGAACAGGCTTGCACAGCCGCGAATCAATCGGGCATCAATTGCCTACGAAAGGACCAAGCGTGTCGCCGATGTCGTGGCGGATCACCAGGTCGGCGATGTCGTCCTGATCGGTCGGCTCGTTGTTGATGATCACGAGCCGCGCGCCGCTCTCCTTCGCCATCATCGGAAAGCCTGCGGCGGGCCACACCACCAGCGACGATCCGATCGCCAGGAACAGATCGCACTGCCGAGCGAGTTCCGCCGCGCGGCGCATCGCATCCTCGGGCATCGATTGCCCGAACGAGATCGTCGCGGTCTTCACCGGATCGCCGCAGTCCGCGCAGTCGGGCGCACACCCGGTCTTGTCGAAGTGCAGCTTCACCCACGAGAGGTCGTAGTCCTTGCCGCAACCGATGCAGCGGGCGTAGGTCGTGTTGCCGTGCAGCTCGATGACGTCGTCGGCCTTGAAGCCTGACGTCTGATGCAGATTGTCGATGTTCTGCGTGATGATGCCGGGAACCTTGCCGGCCCGGTAGAGCGACGCAAGCGCGCGATGCCCGCGACCGGGCTTTGCTGCGGCAAATGTCGGTTCCATCGCGAAGCGGCGGCGCCATGACTCGTCGCGCGCTTCCTGGCTGGCGACGAACTCGTCGAACGGGATCGGCCGGTTGCGGGTCCACAACCCACCCGGCGAACGGAAGTCCGGAATGCCGCACTCGGTAGAGATGCCCGCCCCGGTGAAGGGTACGATCGATGATGCCTCGGCAATCATGTTGCCGAGTTGCTCGACGCCGCGGCGCAGATCTTTTGCAATTACTTCTTTTGCAATCATTATTTTTGCAATCACTGGAAACGATCAGGTTGGCCGGCCGCGACTATAGCATGGTCGAAGCGATTGCGAGCTCAACCAGGACGTGAGCGATCGGCGTCAGGCCGCAGCGATGCCGGCTGCGTTGGCGACCTGCTCCGCCGGCGCATCAGTTTCGTCGCTCTTCCGCTGCCTTGGCTTCATCACAATCCTGCAAAGCCTGCTCCGCATTGACGCCCAATTCACTGATGCCAATGCGCGGCGGGGATAGGACCACGACGAAGAGGATGGGTAATGACCGATCAGGAAGACACCGTCGCGCGCGAGCGCGAGGAGATCGTCGCACGCGTTGCCAGCTTCCGGGCGACGCAGCAGAAGTTCGAGCGCGATCGTCAGGAATATTACGACAACACGCTCGGCAATGTCTGGAACGGATTTCAGCGCAAGAGCGCGTGATCGCAGGAGCGCGCTTGATGTCGCGTGGAACCGAGCGTGCTCATGGTCCGACGATGCGGGAAGCTGCCGTTGATGCGCGTGCTCGCACGCAATCGCGCCATGAGGCTCAATTGAGAAAGCCCGGAGCGATGTGCTCCGGGCTGATCGCCGTTACCAATAATGGCGGTAGTAATGATGCCGGTAGTACGGACCGCGATAATAGGCGTAGCCGGGCTCGCCGTAGTAGCCGTAACGCGAGCCATAGCCGGGATAGTAGCCGGGCCCGTAATAGCGTGGGCCGTACGCGTACGCTCCGGCGGCACCCGCGGCGAGCGCACCGGCGGCCAAACCAAAGGCCAGGCCAGGACCGATATCGCGCGCCTGCGCCGGCGCGCTGATCATCGTCGCGCCAACCGTCGCAACCGTCGCTAAAACTGCCAATACCTTTTTCATCGCAACCTCCTCACGTAGGTTCGGAGGGCTAATGTCGGCCCGATGAGATGTTGCAACAGGGTCCAGTTCCGCGGCGCGTTCCGGTTCCGCAGCCATGCGATTGCGCAAAGCTACCATCGGTTAGCGCGGGAACAAAAACACAACCTGAAAGATTATCTTCGGTGGTGAAAGAGGTTGGCACCGATGCCAGTGTGGATGGAACTGCTGCTGAATGTGCTGGGCTTCGCCGGCTTCATCGGCATCGCGATGTATCACAAGCATCCGAACGGGAAATCGCCGGACTGAACGCCGGCGGCATTTGAGTACGCCGGCACTAGTTTGACTTGCGTGGCTCTCCCGCGGTCCGGACCAGCCGGTCCGCCTTCACCAGCACCTTGCCGTTGTCCGGCTGCGGCCGGAGCCAGAAGCTGATCACGACAAACGCCGAACAGAACAGCAAGCCCACCACCATCACTCGCCGGTGGGTCGGTCGGTCAGCGCTGTGGAACGATGGCATCATGGCTGTCACCTGCAGCCAGCCTCGATGCAATCCCAGGTCGTGACAACTCGATGCTGCCCTTAACCTAACCAGGTAGGGTTAGCGGTGGCCCGGTATGGTCTCCGACGACGCCCCTCGCCGGCCGTCTGCGCTGATCCACAGCGATATCCCGCCCTTGTCCGCAGCAAATCCACAGCCCCGGCAGGCGCATTTGCCCAACAAGATTCGTATCTTGCTGCGCACTCGTCCACAGGCTCGCGGCGATCACGCATCCGCCAGCCATTTCAGGGTTGCCTGGAAGCTCATGCTGCGGGTTCCTACCAGCACGGTCCCGAACACCTCGGCCTCGTCACCGCTGAACGTGCCGGAGAAGCCGCTCGTCACCTCCTGCCCGGCGAACAGTGGCCGGACGAACGGATCGGAAAAGGGGGTGTGCTGGTTGGTGCTGAGATAGCCCTTCCACGTTCCCTCGCCGACCGTATAGGCCCCGATCGACCAGTAGTGCGGCCCGCCGCCGATCAAGAGACCGTCGCGCAGGACAAGGACGCTGCTGTCGCGGCCCTGCACGCCGTCAGTCATGTGGAGATGGACCGAATAGAGCCCGTTCTTCATCGATCATGCCAGGTTCCGAAAGGCCCCTATTATGGCCCCAACCGGCGCCGCACGCGAGCGGGCCGGCCGGTTCGGCCACCGATTCGCGCCCAAAAGGGCCCGGTCCGGGCGCTTACAAATCGTTAAGAAAGCCCTGACAAGGTTCGTCAGCCGGAGGGAGAGAGCCATGCTGGTTTACCCCGTACCTGCCGAAGTGACGCAAGCCAGAGTGCAACTCGTCGTCGACCAGACAGCGAAGGCGCAGCCGCGCGTCATCAGCGAGGATGTGCTTGACGTCTTCGCCGCCAAGAACCAGGCCGTTCGCGACGCCGTCGAGACCATCCTCGACATCAAGGTGTGAGAGCGGCGATCGGCGCCGGGTTGCTCTTGAGATGTAAGCGACGCGCACCCGCGCAGACTGCACCCCAGCGTTTGGAAGCCCGCGCGAAATCCTCCTAACAGGTTTTTCTTTTGAACCTTCGGCGCAATTCGAAGACAAACCGGCACTGGGGATTTCAGGGCCCAGTGTCTGGCGCAGCGCTCTGGGACGAAGATACTCCGTCTACGCGGCGCGGTTGCATTTTATGAATTCAACCTTAAGTTTGGCTCCCAACAGTTGACTGGCTCACGCCCTGAGAGATCCCCAGTCCGTCAACTGGGAAAGCCCCGCATCCAGCCTGCGGGGCTTTCCATTTCTAACGCGTATTTCCGACGCGACATCCCAGGGAACTATCGGACCGCTGAGCGGCGATCGAGGGTGGCTGCGCGGTTTCCGTCTAAAGCGTTGATAGCGAAATCGGGTGCTTGATGTCCGGCTTGCCGTCCCTGATCGGGTACAGTTTGGCGGAGGTATCACAGCTCGGCTTCCCCGCATCTGCTGCTTTGAGCCCTTTCGTCGCTACACCAGCGAGCGACGAGATTGCCGTCAGCGTTTCCGGGATTTTGGAATCCGTCTTCTGATTGACGGATTGGATCATGCCGTTCTGAAGGTTAACGCTGAGGTCAGCACTGCCGTATCCATTTCTGAAGGCAACAGAGCGTTCATAACCCGGAAGACTCACGACTGATCCCGTTACTGTACAGTCTCCATTTCGGGTGACTTGGAAATACGGAATAGGTTCGTTGTAGGTGAGCGCATCCGGTGCGGGACCCGGATTGAATTGAAGACCGGCACAACCGCTTAATGGAACGCCGACTGCAACTAGACAAATTATTCTCATGGCTGCCTCCCCAAGCTAATCACCCATGAGTAGAGCCATTTTTGCAATGCTGCTCTCGATTGCTTCGCGTTTTCCCCGCATTCCCCAATAGCGATCAACCGGCTGGGATTGCAAAGCGCATGAACGGAGGTCTTGCGTCGCGCGCAAGCCACTGCCCTTTCGTGATTTTTACTGCTATTTTGCGCTCCCGAACGCCCTCGCCCTGGCAAAAATCTCTGAATGATCTCAGGAGGATAAAAAAATGCGCTATCTCCACACCATGCTGCGCGTCCGCAATCTCGATATCGCGATGAAGTTCTATCAGCACGCGCTGGGGCTGAGGGAAGTGCGCCGCATCGACAACGACAAGGGCCGGTTCACGCTGGTGTTTCTCTGCGCGGAGGAGGATCTCCATCTGCTCAAGTCGCTGCCGCAAAGCCGCGGCGCGCCGCTGGTCGAGCTGACCTACAATTGGGACGAGGAGAAATACGGCGAGGACCGGCATTTCGGCCATCTCGCCTACGAGGTCGACGACATCTACGCGACCTGCGAGAAGCTGATGAAGATGGGCGTCACCATCAACCGGCCGCCGCGCGACGGCAACATGGCGTTCGTCCGTTCGCCCGACCTGCACTCGATCGAGATCCTCCAGAAGGGCGAGCCGAAGGCGCCGGCCGAGCCGTGGGCCTCGATGCCGAATACCGGGCACTGGTAAACGCCCCGCTTGCGCGTCCGTTCCTGATCAGCGTTTGACCCGTGGTCAACGCGGAGCAAACGCTAGGAACATGGCCCGACCCATGACGTTGCTTCCCCATATGACGAATGCGAGGAGGCGACGAGATGGGAAAAGGTGTTTTGCTTTGGCTGTTGGGTGTGCCGATCCCGGTGATCATCGTGCTGTGGTTGTTGTTCGGTCACTGACTGCGTCTTGATGCGTAACGCGTATGAACGAGGCTCTGCCGCGATGCGGCGGAGCCTCTTTTTTTTGTGCTCTTTTTTGCTCTCGGTACGATTCATCCCGCGCATTTCCGGATCGATTCCGCTAAGAACGCGCGCAAAGCACAACAGCGGGAAGAAACGCGTGATGGACAGCAAGCCGCAACTGACGATCTGGGGCCGGGCCAATTCGGTCAATGTGCAGAAGGTGCTGTGGTGCCTCGCCGAGCTCGACCTCCCCTATCAACGCATCGATGCCGGCATGCAGTTCGGCAAGAACGATCAGCCTGATTACCTCGCGATGAATCCGAATGGCCGCGTCCCGACCATGGTCGACGGCGACTATGTGCTGTGGGAATCCAATTCGGTGATGCGCTATCTCTGCATGGCCTATGGCCAGAGTTCGCCGCTCTATCCGCAATCGCCGAAGGCGCGCGCCGCCGTCGACCGCTGGCTCGACTGGACGCTGTCGACGCTGCAGCCGGTCGACCGCCCGGTGTTCTGGGGACTGGTGCGCACGCCGCCGGAGGAGCGCGACATGGTTCAGATCCAGAAGGACGCCGATGCCGAAGGCGTGGTGTGGCGCGTGGTCGAGGCGCAGCTTGCAGCCCGCCGCTTCGTCGAGGGCGATCAGTTCACGATCGCCGACATCGCGCTCGGCGCCTTTGCGCGGCGCTGGTTCGGTGTCGAGGGGGTCGCCAAGCCGAAGCTGCCCAATCTCGAACGCTGGTTCGGCGAGATCGCACAGCGGCCGGCCTTTGTGCGCATCGTCGCGCCGCCGATGTCGTGACCTGCAAGCCGCCTATAGCCTTTCCCGTTCCGATGGAATCGGAACGGGGCTCTGGACTCTTGTTTTGACGCGTTTTCTTCACGCGAACCGGTAGCCACTTCGCTCGAAAACGCTCTAGCGACCGCTGGACATCCCGGCACCGACACTGACGGCTCCACCGAGCTTCACACAGGTGTCGGAGCCCTCGACCTTGACGAAGCCCGGTCCGTACGAGGCGCAAGGATTGCTCCGCGTCGCGGATTTCGACGGCAAGGTCTTGCCGGCGTCGGGAGGCGTCTGAAAATTGCGGCGATCGCCGGCTTGCGCAAACGCAGCGGCGGGAAGCAGGACGGCGACAATGGCGAAGCAGATCTTGCGCATCCGGCCTTTTATCGCGCGCAACCCGATCAGGCTAGCGCACGAATTTGACGCCGAACGTCTTGCCCTTGCGCCAGACCACTTCGCAGGCGCGCCCGGTGCGGGCATCCCGCGCAAACGCCAGCCGCAGCTTGGCCGGCAGCGTGTTGTTGTCCTGGACGGTGATCTTCGCACCCGTCGAGGAGATGTCCTCGACCATGCAGGGACGCGCGGCGAATCCGCCGTCGAGCGTGATCCAGCCGGATTGACGCAGCGATTTGCGCGTTTCGCGTTTCTTGGACCCTAAAGCCATTCCATCATCCCCAGGGCTCACGCCTAGCGCCGCTGGCTTTACAAAGGGTTGCGAAATCGCGGCGGATTGCAGCAATCGCGGGGTTGTACACATCTGCGCACAGCAGTCCGGCGAAGCGTCCGCTCCCGCGCTAATTCGTTGAGTTTGCTGGATTTTCGATTTGGCGCCAAATCTGGACTGCGCCATGTCCGCCGCCGATCCCCCAATTCGGGCGATGGCCCCCCGGTTCCCGCACACCAGTGCAGCTATTGCGATGAGCGGTCAGTTGCCCAATCCCTTCCTGGTTGCGCGAAGAATGTCGTCCGATAGCTTGGGATCGTTCACGGCCCGCGCAAGCACGAGCGCCCCAACCAGGGAGGCGACGGTCGCGAGCGCCTTCTCCTCGCGCTGCCGTGGCCTCAGCCCGGAATCCATTCGTCCGCTCAGCAGCCCGATCATGCCCCGCACTCCTGCCGTGAAACGCTCTCGCACGCCGCTGCCTTGGCGCGGCATCTCACAGCACAGGGCTGCGAAGGGGCAGCCGCTTCCCGGCATGTCCCGGTGCGCGTCCGAAAGGTATTCTGAAATGTAGTCGGAGAGAGCAAATACCTTAGGCACTTCTTGCCCTTTGGTCGCTATCGCATAGGCCACCGCTTCCTCGACGAGCCGTTCCTTGGAGCCAAACTGACTGTACAGGCTGCCGTGCGTCATCCCGGCCGCCTCGGTCAGCGCGTCGACGCCTACGCCGGAGATGCCGCGCTCCCGCATCAGGCGTGAGGCGGCCTTGAGGATACGCTCACGATTTTCGGCAGCCTGCTCTTTTGAAACGCGCATGTTGCAGTTCCCGGGGTTGGGGCGGGGTCTTGACAATTATAATTACGATCGTCATGTAAATCAATAATTACGATCGCCATCAAACACCGATGGGATCGGCGCGTTGTCAGGAGAAGGCCATGACCAGGATCGAGGAAAAAATCGCGCTCGTGACCGGCGCTTCGTCAGGCATCGGCGAAGCCACGGCGGAGCGGCTCGCGAAAGCTGGCTACAGAGTCTACGGCACCAGCAGGCGGGAAGCCCGAGCAGGCAAACGATCGTTCGAGATTCTGCCCCTCGACGTGACAAGCGACGAATCCGTCGAGGCTGCCGTCGGCGAAGTGATACGGCGCCACGGGCGCATCGATCTGCTCGTGAACAACGCCGGCTTCGGTGTTGCGCCCGCCGGTGCGGAAGAGAGCTCGCTCGAACAGGCCCGGTCGATCTTCGAAACAAACTTCTTCGGGCTTGTCCGGATGACGCGCGCCGTCGTGCCGCACATGCGACGGCAAGGCAGTGGTCGCATCATCAACATCGGCTCCGTGCTCGGCTTTCTGCCGATGCCGTATGGCGCGCTCTATGCCGCCACCAAGCACGCAGTGGAAGGTTATTCGGAATCACTCGACCACGAGCTCCGCACGAGGGGCATCCGGGTCTCGGTCATCGAGCCTGCCTACACGAAGACGCCATTCGACGCGAACTTGATCGAACCGGATGCCAAGCTCGATGAGTATCGCGAGGCCCGTGCGGGCGTAAGCAAGAGGGTGAGCGAAGTGATGGCGACCGCCGAACCGCCCGGCGTCGTTGCAGACACCGTGCTGAAGGCGGCGAACGCGGCGTCGCCGAAGATCCGATACGCGGCCGGTCGCCTTGCGAACCGTCTGCGATTGCTTCGCAGATTCGCGCCTGCACGCCTGGTGGACGCCGGGATTCGAAAGGACCTTCGGCTGGATGCACCAATCGCGTCGCAACCCGCCCGCCCTGCCCGTGCTTTCTGACGGCGTCCGCGCGGTGCAAGCGTCTACTGTCGTTGCCACAGTCAAGCCCCCAGGGACATCGCAAAGCATGAGAGCACTTGTCTTTAAGCGCTATGGCAAGCCGGATCAGGTCGCGTTGGTTGATACTCCCCGGCCAGTGCCAAAGCCGGATGACATTCTCGTTCAGGTCCACGCGGCGGGATTGAATCCAATCGACAACATGATTCCGAAAGGAATGTTCAAGCCCATCCTCCGGTTTCAGCTGCCGGCTACGCTGGGCAGCGATTTGGCCGGGGTCGTTGTGGCGGTTGGAAGTCGCGTGACTCGCTTCAAGCCGGGCGATGCCGTCTTCGCCAGTATCTTCGACCTGGTCGGCGGCGCGCTTGCCGAATTTGCGCTCGTGCCCGAGAATGCCGCCGCACTCAAACCGCCAAATCTCGACTTTGTGCAAGCGGCCTCGATCCCGATGGTCGGGTTGACGTCGTGGCAGGCGCTCAAGGAGCGTGCGCACCTCAAGCCGGGTAACAAGGTGTTCATCCCCGCCGGCTCCGGGGGCATTGGCACGTTCGCGATCCAGCTCGCGAAATACCTTGGAGCAAAGGTGGCGACGACGACCAGCACCGGAAACGTGGATCTGGTGCGGAGCCTCGGCGCCGACGAGGTGATTGATTACAAGAAGCAGGAATTTGAGGATGTGCTGCGGGATTATGATGCCGTGCTGGGCACAGTCAGGGGCGACGCTCTCGAAAAATCCCTCCGGATTCTGAAGCCTAAAAGCACCGTCATCTCGCTCATCGGCCCGCCCGACGCCGTATTCGCTCGGGCCCGAGGCATGAACTTTCTTATGGTGTCCTTGTTCAGGTTACTGAGCCGCAAGATCATTCGCCGCTCCAAAAAGTACGGCGTCGCCTACTCGTTCCTGTTCGTGCGCCCGGACGGTGGTCAACTCGTAGAGATCGGTGAGATTCTCAAGGCTGGGTACATTCGGCCGGTGATAGATCGGGTATTTCCATTCGAGCAGGCCAAGGAAGCGCTTGCGTATCTCGATCAGGGTCGAGCCAAAGGAAAGGTCGTTGTCCGGATAAAGTAATGGCGTCGACGTTGGCCGTCGATCGCGGTTCCCTGAACTGAACAGGACCGCATTATGCGTTGTCGCAGATCATTGCGGAATGGCGCCGATGGCGCTCCCTAGCGGCGCGAGAGGCCTCGACGGCGATCCTGTTGATATCTCGTGACAATCCGTAATTTATTGACTTCGGACTGCAACTCCCATGATGCTGGCGTGCAACAAAACGTCCAACAGGGTCCGATGCCGGAGCGTCTTACCAAGAGAAAAGGGTACTGGCATTTCGTGCGGCGCGTGCCGCCCGAATTCGCCGCGGTCGATCCGCGTGGGATCGTCAAGCAGTCGACCAAGATCCGCGTTGCCGACGATCGGTCAGGCATCCGCGCCGGCCGGGTCGCTGACCAGCTCAATATCGACCTGGAGGCATCCTGGAGAGCTGCCGCGGGCCAGGGAACGCGGGATGCAATTTTCGCCCTCGAGGAGGCCCGGCAGCGGGCTCAGGCCCTGCAGCTCACCTACCGGCCGGTTGACGATGTCGCGAAAGAGGCCCTGGCGGAGATCCTCCGCCGGATCGACGCCCTCGCGGTTGGCGATCGGCGGCATGACCCTGCCACTGCCGCGGCCACCCTCGGCGGCGTCGACCTGCCAGAGATCATGCTGTCCAGTCTGTTCGATGAATTCGAGGTCGCCAAGAAAACCACGATTGCCAAGATGTCGCCCGGCCAGTTCAAGAAATGGAAGAACGGCAAGCGACGCGCGGTCGGGCTGCTGATCACCGTCATCGGCGACAAGGCCATCACGCGGCTGACCCGCGATGACGCGCTGAAATATACCGACCACTGGACCGAACGTGTGGTCGACAGCGAAGTCCTGGCCGCGACGGCCAACCGCAACCTGACGCACATCACGGGCATGCTGTCGGCCGTCTCGAAGCGCCACCGGCTCAACCTCGATCGCGTATTCGCCGGGGCCAGGCTCGAGGGCGATGCGTCACGGCCTCGGCCGCCCTTCTCGCCGTGGTGGATCGTCAACCGGCTTTTGGCGACCGGCGCGCTGGAAACCATGAACGACGAGGAAC
The DNA here is from genome assembly GCF_011516645.4 of Bradyrhizobium septentrionale. Lineage (NCBI taxonomy): Bacteria > Pseudomonadati > Pseudomonadota > Alphaproteobacteria > Hyphomicrobiales > Nitrobacteraceae > Bradyrhizobium > Bradyrhizobium septentrionale. Next base: position 7,897,475 of record NZ_CP088285.1, read on the forward strand.
GCACCGTGGTCATGGTGATGATCAACACCGGCGCCCGGCCGAGTGAGATCATCAACCTGCGCCGCCGACATATCGTCCTGGACGCGCCGATCCCGCATATCCGCGTGCGGCCCGACGATCGCGTCCTGAAAACAGCCTTCTCCGACCGCGACATCCCACTGATCGGGATTTCGTTCGAGGCGATGCGGCAATTCCCCGACGGCTTCCCGCACTACCGCGACAAGGGCGACACGCTATCGGCCGCAGTCAATGCGTACTTCTCCGATCATGGTCTGCGCGAGACGGAGGCTCACACGCTCTATTCGCTGCGCCACGGCTTCAAGGATCGTCTGCGCAGCGTTGAAACGCCGGACGAACTCAAGGACGAGCTAATGGGCCACGACACCAAGAAGCCGAAGTACGGCGACGGTCACGGGCTCGACCTGAAGCGGAAGTACATCCAGCTGATCGCGCTAGCGCCGGGAATGCAGGTTTCTGCTCCGCTGCAGCTGGTGGCAGCGACGGGTTAGGGCACGTGGATGGCCAAAGAAACGGCCCCAGCGAGGGGGTACAAGCTGGGACCAAGTTTACACTTTGATCGTCCCAGCGCCGTAAGCCGCACGGCACCGGACATGCAATAAGTGCCGCTGAGCGCGCTTTGCTCCTGTGGGGAACTTATGGCCCCGCAAACGTCCTTGATATCCGCACAATGGTGGAGAATTAGCGGAGCAAGCGAGATCGGATCTGCTCGAGAACATCGGCCAGGCCTTGGTTGCCGCTCTTCAGGCCTTTGAGCTGACGAAAATATCGAACGCCTCGTAAGCTTGCTGCGGCGTCTTTCCTTCCTTGAATGCGCTTTCGAAACTGAAGATTGCATCCGCTAGAAGGAATTCTTCCGGGACAGGAAACAGGGTGCGAAGTTCGGCGAGCCAGCTCGCGTAGGAGGGCGGGTTGAACTTACCCAAGGTGTAGTTATCGCTGAATGAGGTGCGCATTTAGGTCGGAGCCTTCAGGCTGGGCGAGGAAAGCCACTCGCTGATGTGCGATGCGGTCTCAATCTGCCTTGCTCTCCGGATCAACCTCTCACGTTCAATACCCGGCGGAGTGCCCCTCGCTTGCTTGCGAAGTCGCTCCGCCTCATCGGTAAGGCGGTTGTACAGAGGTTCGGCTTGTGGCTTGTAACTGCGTCGCTGCATCGCGCTGCTCCTCTGTTGCAGAAGGCGGGAGCGCGTGATGGCGTTCTCATCACCGATAGGGGCCAACAAGGCAGTGCGGTGATCGGGGTAATTTGGCATGCACGGTAGCCGGCTTACTGGTCAATATTGACCACAACGGAAAAGTAAATGAATCGAACTCGTTAGAATCACACATGAGACGGGCTGTTTTTGGGAACGATATGGAGCAGCGAACCTTGCCTATTCAGAGCTGAAACGATTGCATGAGTTGATCCAATGAACATTCTTCCTATTGATCGCGCGCTGAGGATATACGGCGTGCTCGCCGACCGTGGCGAGACGAAGGGAGCCCGTGAACTGCTTTCCCGGCATCTGATGAAACTGTACACCGCAGGCGAGAGAGACCAGCACCGATTGACAGTACACGGCCTATCGTACCTGCAGGATTTGGACCGGAGGATCGATTACAGCGATTGAACAGGGAACCTGCTGGCCGGGACTGCTAGCCCTTTTTTTGCGCTTGACGCTGCGTCCGCAGGGAATTGCGGACCATAATCCGTGCGATCGCTGCGCGGGCGGCATCTGCCCTTGCCTTGAGTTTTTTCGGTAGTGGCGTCCGGTGTTCGCCGACCGTTGGCGTCATAGCCATCTGGGTGGGCGCTGTCGAGCTACGCTCGATATGCTGCACGCTCATTGGGCCAGTCGTTGGCGATTTGGGTATCCGCATAAGGGACAACTCGTTGCCATGGAGTTTGTTCAATTGGAGTTCGTTAAATGACTCCCGAGGCTGGCCTTCTGCGCTATTGCTGAAAGACGCGCCCGTAAGGACACGACTGGGTTTATCGCCCAAGCTTTTACGCGATCCCCTGCCTTATTGTTGGGCTGTGTGAATCACTTTCAAGCAGTGCCGCGCAGACTCGATTTCCGAATCGGTCGCTCCCCTGGATCGCGCCCAGGATTCTGCAGCAGGCGCAGTGTATTTCGCCACGTAATAGCGGACCACGACGCAAGACACCCGATGAAGGCGCGGCAAGTCGCCGGCATATGCGGGCAAAGCATTCAAACAAACCAGAAGGAAAAACGGCACTCCACGCCAAATCATGGGAGTCGCCTCCGTGGAACCTAAACTCCACGGATTGGTTCCTCTGATGCATGCTGCGCGGCATCGGGAGGCGTCAGCGCTTGAAATGAATGTCGACGAAGTTCGTAACGATCCAGCCGACACCACCACTCAAAGGAACGGCGGCCCAATAAAGCCAGCGGCTGACATTCCGTACGCCTGTCGCCTGCACTTGCACATTCTGAACGGCCTGAACGGTCGTATCCGTCCGAGGGCGGCCGTCTTGCGAGTTTTTCCGATCTGTAGCTGACTGTCCTTATGGACGGACATAAGGACAGTGCGGTGCTGAGCCGCATGGATTTGGTGGAGACCGGTCGGCGGCGACGCTGGACGCGTGCGGAGAAGCTCAGAATCGTAGAGGAGAGCTTCTCGGGGCCACGACTGGTGTCGGCGACGGCTCGCCGGTATGGGATATCACGTCAGCTTCTGCTGAGCTGGCGCAAGGCTTGGACCTGTCATGATCCGGCCGAAGAGGATTCGATCGGCCCGACATTCGTCCCTGCGATAGTTGCGGCAAGTACGCCGCCAACGACGGAAGCTGTCGAGACAGGTCAGATCGAAATCGTGAGCCCTCAGGGGCTGCGCGTGGTCTTCGGCCCCGGTGCGGATATCGAGGCGGTCGTTCGAATTGCTCGGGGCCTGGCGCGCCGATGATCCCGATCCCGACGGGCGTGCGGGTGTGGCTGGCGACGGGCCATACCGACATGCGGTGCGGCTTTCCGAGCCTGGCTCTGCGCGTGCAGGAAGTGCTCAAGCGCGACGCCATGGGCGGCGGTCTTTTCTGCTTCCGGGGCAAACGCGGTGATCTATTGAAGGTCATTTGGCACGATGGCCAGGGCGCCTGCTTGTTCACCAAAAGACTCGAGAGAGGCAGGTTCATCTGGCCATCGGTTGCTGGTGAATCGGTAACGATCTCTCCGGCGCAGTTGAGCTATCTGTTGTCCGGGATCGATTGGCGCAACCCTCAAGAAACCCAGCGTCCGACGCGGGTCGGATAGTCGTTTTACGGTTTGAATCTGCTGCTCGATCTGATTCAATGGCTCCATGATATCGAAGCCGGATGATCTTCCATCGGACCTTGTCAGTGCCCTGGCGGCGCTGCAGGCCGAGCGTGAGGCGCGACAGAAAGCCGAGGCGAAGGCCGCCAACTGGCAGGCGCAAGCCGCGAATGCGCAGGCGAAACTGTCGGATACCGAGGCGCTGATCGCTCATCTCGAGTTGCGCATCGAGAAGCTGAAACGCGAACTGCACGGGCAGCGATCCGAGCGCTCGGCACGGCTGCTCGAGCAGTTGGAGTTGGAGCTCGAAGAACTCGTCACCACGGCGAGCGAGGATGAGCTTGCCGCACAGGCCGCAGCGGCGAAGACGCAGAACGTCCGCCCCTTCATGCGCAAGCGGCCGGTGCGCAAGCCATGGCCTGACGATATCGAACGCGAGCGCGTCGTCATTGAGACTCCAACGACCTGCGCCTGCTGCGGTGGATCGCGGCTGGCGAAGATCGGTGAGGATGTGACCAAGACGCTGGAGGAGATCCCGCGCCGCTTCAAGCTGATCGAGACGGTACGCGAGAAGTTCACCTGCCGCGATTGCGAGAAGATCAGCCAGCCGCCCGCGCCGTTCCATGCCACGCCGCGCGGCTTCATCGGCCCACAATTGCTGGCGACGATCCTGTTCGACAAGTTCGGCATGCATATCCCGCTCAACCGCCAGAGTGCGCGCTTTAAGGCCGAGGGGATCGACCTGCCGTTGTCGACGCTGGCCGACCAGGTCGGCCACGGGACCTTCGCCGTCATGCCGCTCTTCCACTTGATCGAACGCCACGTGCTCGCTGCCGAGCGCCTTCATGGCGACGACACCACCATCCGTATTCTGGCGAAGGGCAAGTGCACGACCGGGCGGATCTGGACTTATGTGCGGGATGACCGGCCGTTCGCCGGGCCTGCGCCGCCGGCAGCGGTCTATTACGCCTCGAGCGACCGACGAGGCGAGCATCCACAGAGACATCTGGCCGCCTTCGCCGGCATCTTGCAGGCGGATTGCTACAGCGGCTTCGAGCCGCTGTTCGACCCGCAGAAGAAGGCGCTGCCGATTACGCCGGCGTTTTGCGTGGCCCATGCGCGGCGGGGCTTCTTCGAGCTGGCTGATATCGAGAAAAATGCTCGGGAAGGCAAGAAAGGCAAACCGGTCTCCCCGATCGCGCTGGAGGCTGTCAGACGCCTCGATACGTTGTTCGAGATCGAGCGCGCCATCAACGGCCGCGGTGCCGGCGAGCGGCGTGCCGCTCGCCAGGAACAGAGTAAGTCACTTCTCGAGGACATGCATGCCTGGCTGCTCCGCGAGCGCGAAACCCTCTCGCGTTCCTCCGAGGTCCTGAAGCCGATTAACTACATGCTCAGGCGCTGGGACGGCTTCGCCCGCTTCCTCGACGACGGCAGGATCTGCTTGACCAACAATTGCGCTGAGCGCGCATTGAGAGGCATCGCCTTGGGAAGGCGCAACTGGACCTTCGCCGGCAGCCAACGCGGCGCCGACCGTGCCGCCATCATGCTGACGATGATCACGACCTGTCGCCTCAACGACGTCGATCCCAAGGCCTGGCTCGCCGACGTCCTGGCCCGTATCGCCGATCATCCCGCATCGCGTCTGCACGAGCTCTTGCCCTGGGAATGGAAGCTCCTGCGCCAGGCCGACAAGCCAGCCAATCAGCAGGCCGCCTGACCTTCACCCTTCACCCAATGCCATCATAGACCTCGCCGTGCCCGCGCGCATGCGTCAATCAGGCGGCCTCCGTCGTATGCGTACGAACGGTCGGCTTCATGTCAGCGATATCTTTTGTCGCTGTCGCGACCTGCGCTCCCATTGCCGTCATCTCGGCGCGTAGCGCGTCCACCTTCTGGTGCAGATCCTTGCGGCCCTCTGAGGCCTTTTCTTCCATCCGTTGCCAGGTCTGGAGTAGCGTCGAAACCGTCGACTCGAGGCCGCCGATCTTCGCGGCCATTTGGAGCAACGCAGCATTGACGCTGCCGATCTCGTCGCCGCTCATTTCGCCTTCTTTCGCTTGAACAGGCCGAACTGAGGCGCCGGCGCTTCCGCCGGCGGCACGCTCTCGCAGGCGACGCCCTCAACGCGGCCGATGCCCTGGCGGACGTCCTGGTATTGGCAGACGGCGCGCCGCAGGCAGGCATTGACCTTTGCCAGCGCCGCGCGGTCGGTTTTCCAGAGCCGCTCGATCTCGCCGGCGTTGAGGTCGCGATCCGGCGTATCGACCGGCGTCCGCTCGCATGCTGCAACGTCCGCCGGCATCGCCGGAATGTTCGGCGGATCCGGAGGCGGAGCCTGCGTCCGCTCCTGGCTACCGAACCCCGCGCACCCGGCGAGACATGTCGCGAGTAAAACACTTGTTAGCGTTAGTCGGCGTTGCATCGATTGCCCCCTGGTTAGACTTGAGCTGCGCCTCGGCCGCCGCGGCGCGCTTGGCGTCGCGCTGCTGCAGGGTGTTGGCGAAAACGAGCTGGCGATCCTTCTCCTCGAGGCGCGCCCGCAATTGAGCATTCTGCTCGGCGACCTGCGCCGCCTCGCATTTGGCATCGGCCGAGCTAAAGCCGGCGTTGTAGAGATGCGCGGCGCCGGCGATCGCAGCGCCGCCGGCGACGACAGCCAGGCCGCCGGCGAACAGGGCGCCGGCGGCGAAGGGCGAGAGGCTGACGCCGGCGAGGCCCGCCAGGCGCATGACGATTGCGACGATCCAGCTCATGCGTGTTTCCCCGCGCGGTAATCGGCCAGGCGACGCTGCTCGAGCGTGTCCGCCACAAACCAGACCAGGACGCCGACGCCGGCGACGACGACCAGGGCGGCGAGGCCGATCGCGATCGTCTGGATCGCACCAGGCGTCAGGCCGAGGCCGCCGACCGCGTCCTTTGCAGCCGAGACCTGCGTCGCGCGATCGGTCACCCAAGCGAGCGCGCCGGCCGTGCCGAGGCCGCTCGAGCCGCCGAAGATCTTGCCGGCCCAACCCTTGGCCCGATCGGTCAGCGCAATGGTCTGCGAGCCATCGTCGCGGAGATCCGCGACGGTCGCGCCGCTCCGCGTCTCGGCGACCTGGCGCGGCGCCTGCGGCTTGCCGAGCTCGGCGATCAGCTGGTCGTCGATTGCCGGCGTCAGCGGCAGCCCGCGCGCGTTGCGATAGGCCAGGATCATTCCCTCGGTCCGGCCCTGCGACGATTGCTCGCCGTCGACCTGGCCGACGTCGTAATAGCCGAGCTCGCGCAACCGCGCCTGGACATGCGCGACGACGTCCGGATCTACCGGCGCCGGCGTCGTCGCGAGCTTCGCATGCTCATGCGGATGCGACGTCGCGAGGCCATGCTCGAATAGCGCAGCTTCGTCGTCGCGGCGGATGCGCAGCCCCTTGCTGTCCGGCCAGAGCCGTTTCATCGAACGGATCAGGCTAGGGATCCTGGCGAGCTCGCCGCTGCCGATCGCCGCCTTGATCTGGCGCATCTCGGTCCAGCGTGTGCCCGGCCTGTTGAAACCCCCGGCGTCGCGGTTAAACGCGATAGAGAGGATGACGCCTTTGCAATCCGGCGAGAGCTCGTCGAAGCCAGGCAGCAGCCGCCTGCAGATCGCGAGATAGCGCGGAATGTCATGGTTTGCGAAAACCTCGAGCGCGACGTCCCACGGGATATCGACGACGCCGCGCAGCTTGCGCGCCAGCGCGGCCGCGGCCTGCCCCGTGACGCCGCAGCACTTCGCCAGCGCCTTGACCATCGCATCCGGGATCTTGCCGGACCAATCGGCCAGGAACTGCTGCCGCGTCGTCTGGCCGACGTCATAGCCGCAGCCGATCGTCACGCCGGACTGTTCACCGGGCCAGGTCGGCCCGCTCAGATGCTTTGAATACCAGGCTTCGCTGGTGACCTCGGCGGCGACGATCAGATCGAAGGCCGCACGCGAGATCCCATGCAAATCGATAGCGCTCGCAGAAACCGCTGCGTTGGTCATCGTGATAATCCTTTTGTGGAATGAAAGAGCGCGGCCCGGTCAGACCAGGCGGTTGCTCCTATTGGAAGTTGTCCGATCTGCTCTCTGACAGGGTCGGTCTGTCGGGCCTTCGCGACGGGCTTTGACCTATGTCAATCTTCCTGATCCCAGCGGGAGCGACCGTGTTGGTATGAAGGTGGACTGGGTCACAATAATCGGTTGTGTCATCGTCATCGCGACGACGGCCTCGGCGCTCATTCTCTTATTCACGCTTAGATAAAAAGGTCAGACCAGGGCGTTTGCGCGTATCAACAGTTGATCGACCTGTTCGTCGGAGAGGCCGACGACCGCGATCATGTGCTGGACCAGCGGATCAGCTCGCCGGATCTCGGTCGCGAGATCCCATTCCTCCTGGACGGCCGCATCCGCAACGATCGCGGCCTTGACCGCGGCCCATGTGCCGATTGTGGAATGAAGAAACGCGGCTCGGTTACACCAGGGCGTTCGCGCGGATTAGCAGCACCGGACCCTATGGCCCCAAAGTGCTGGGGCCGTCCGCACTTGTCCTAGGCTTCTGAAAGCCGCCTCAGTGGCGGCCCATTCACCTTTTTGAGATTCATTAACTTTTCCCGATGTGGTCTATATTGACCATATCTAGGCTACCGGACATGCCAGATTGCCCCGGTCACCGCACCGCCCTGTTGGCCCCTATCGGTGATGAGAACGCCCATCACGCGCTCCCGCCTTCCTGTATGGAACGGAGCAGCCCTATGCAGCAGCTACGCCACTACACACAACCTGAAAGTCTAGAGCGGCACCTTGCCGAAGAAGCATACTGCCTGCGCGAGCAAGCCAAATTGCTTCCGCCCGGTGCGGTTCGGGACGCCACAATCCGCAAGGCACGACAAGCCGAAACCGGATCGCACCTGAACGAGTGGCTTTCCTCACCCGGCCTCAAGGCTCCGACGTAAACGCATCAATTTTGCTGTTGTCTGAGGATATCGACCGCGAACTTAACGTGCATCACGGGTCCGTCGTCGTCGCGTACCTCGATCGCCATCTGAACTAGGCTGACAGATTTTAGGGCCGCATTGTGGACCATGTCGGCCAAGGCTTTCGCAGCTTCTTCCTGCACCGATCCTAGGTCAGGCAGCACTACTCCCTCTTCATCGGGAACCAGTGCTTCACCGTCGCGTAGGTCAAAATGATATCGGCGCATTCGGTGAAACGCGGGTCAGCTAACCAAGTTCCCAACCCACGGAAACCCCGGAAAATGTCCCCGGAGTATCCGCTCTAACGCCGCAAGTGGTCCTAGACCAGGGCGTTGGCGCGGATCAGCAGTTGGTCGACCTGCTCGTCGGAGAGGCCGACGACCGCGATCATGTGCTGGACCAGTGGATCAGCTCGCCGGATCTCGGTCGCCAGATCCCACTCCTCCTGGACGGCCGCATCCGCGGCGATCGCGGCCTTGACCGCGGCCCAATTGCCGAGCTCGTCAAAAGCGCGTTTCAGACCGAGCTTGGTGCACGAATCCGGCGGAGGCGGAGGCGGCAGCGGATCAGCTGCCGGCGGCGCCGGCGGCGCCGTGTAGACGCCAGCGACGAGCTTGCCGCCGATCGCGTAGTCGCCGCCCATGACCAGCGTGTGATCTTCCGGCGGCGTGAACTCCGCAGGCTCGTCGTCGAACACAAGCGCGCTGACGATGCTTCCCTGCGCGTCGAGAATGTAACCGATCATTGTGCGAGAAACTCCCAGAGGTTGATTAGACCGGACGAGCCCGCGCCGCCGGCAACGTTGGACGCGGCCGACTGGTTGGAGAGGCCGCCGCCACCGCCGGCGCCGAACCCGGTCGCCGCGTTGCCATTCGACTGATACGCCGTCGCGTTGCCCATGATCCCGACGCCGCCGCTGCCATACGGGCTATCAGCACCCTTGCCCTTGCCGACGATGATGTTTGTCGTCGAGGCCATCTGCTGATAGTGGCCCTGGTCGCCAGTGTTGCCGGTAAAGCCATAATCGCCCGTCGTGATGGTGCCGCCGCCACCTGGCGCGCCAACCGAGCCGGTCGACATGGCACCGCCTCCGAGACCGCCGGAAGCGACGACGAGCGATCCCAGGCTGGTCGGCGAACCCGTGCCGCCGGCGCCGGCGGAGTTGCCAGCTCCGCCGGCGCCGATCGCAACCGTCTGCGCGGCGCCGAGCTGCGCTGCTGTCAGCCATCGGAGAGCCCTGCCGCCGGCGCCGCCACCCGGCCCCGTGAGCACATAGGACGCATTCGGCGAAACGCCGCCGCCGGCGCCGCCGCCGCCGCCGCCGACCGCCTCGACCAGTGCACCGATGATGTTCGCGGACGGATTGTAGGTGCCTGACGCCGTGAACCGCAGCAGGTTGAGCCGGCCGACCGCGCCGAGATTGGTTCGCGCTGCTCCTTTATTTGGCAACGCCGCAAGATTATCGTCGGCCGGCAGCAGCAACCGCCACGGATACCACGTTGTTCCGTTTACAAACTCTCTTACATACGTGTACGTGTTTGCCGCGCTGGCATTTATGGGTGTAGCCCGCTGCATAACGTAGCCGGCGATGCTGTACGCAAAAACTTCAAGATACCAAAGCGCACCGGGAAACGGCGCGTTGGAATTCGTCGGATTGCTGAGTTGATAGGTGCCCGTTGCAACGATCGCATTGAAATCCCAGCCCGCGCCGCTCTTGTCCACCATCTGGAGAATGTCGAGATTAGTGCGCGCGAGCGGCTTATTCCCCGCCAACTCTGAAAGGTAGTTCGCCGACGACATATCGCCGGCGCCGGGCTGGCCGACGATGTTGAAATTCCAGCTCGCGATCGTGCCGGCGCCGCTGGTCTTGTCGACCGCGATCGTCAGGATCGTGCCGGCATAGGTCGCGAGGCCTTCCATCCAATTCGCCGCATTGGCGGTCGAGCTCGCCCGCACGCGCGCGCCGTTCTGATATGCCAGGCCGGCCTGCGTCGTGAACGCCTGCGCGCCGGCGCCGATCGTGAGCGACGTCGTCGACGTTCCGCCGTAACCCGCGCCCTGGATACCCTGCGCGCCCTGGTCGCCCTTGCTCGCGAGCACGGCCCAATAGGTCGCATTCGGCGGCGCCTGGCCGGAGCCCGGCGCCGGATTGATCCAGACGTAGGACGAGCCGCCAGAGGTTGCGACGTCCATCAGGTTATAGGTTTTCGCGTTGTCATACGGCGCCGGCGTGCCGAGGCCGCGATAGATCCCGAGGAAGGACCAGGCGCCGGCGACATGAACCCACATTTTCCCGGTCGACGGCTGCAGCGCAAATTGACCATCCGAGCCGAGCGACGGATCAGGCGCAGCGAGCGACGCATCGACAAACCAAAAGAAGCCCGTCGTATTCAACGCCGCGACGAGCGCGGAAACATCAGCCATCGCCTGCGCGCCGGCGATGCGCTGCGGCGACACTTTCCAAACCACATAAGCGACGCCGGCTTGCGCGCCGCCGCCCCATGGCGGGATAACGAGATGCGTCGGATCAGTGACGTCAGCGATGATCGTCTGAAAATTGCCGATCTGCAGGATGTCGCCAGGCCGGACATTCGTGCCCGACCAGATCGTCGCCGATCCGGTCACAACGGTACCGTTGACCGCAACGGAAACCGTTCCGGTCGCGTAACTGGCAAGCGCCGTCATCTCGATAACCTCTCGATTGTCTTTTTGAGTTTTGTGGAGCGGAGGCCGCTGGACTATGGCAGCAGGGCCAGCCGCTGGTCCTCGTAATGCGCCGGGACACTGTTATCGGCGAGGATCTTATTCAGCTCGGTCAGGCTCCGCGCGTTGCGGACCGCAACGATCAGCCCCCTGCGCTTGTTTTCCTTGACCATGAGCTCGTCCGGTTTCGCCAGGATGACGGCCGCGAGCTCCTGCGCGGTCTTGCCCTCGATCCGCGCGGCCTCCTGGAATTCCGCGGTCGGAGCGGCGCCGTTCTGGACCGACAGCGCCAGCATGTGCTTGCGCGCATGCGCGACGTCATGGCCGTCGACCATAAGGAACGTGTTGACCCTGCGCTCGGCGCGCTTCTTCTCCTGCACCAAAGGCGCAATCTGAATTCTCATTGCGCGAGCACCTCGAAGGCGCAAACCTTGTAGGGTTGCGCGGCGACGATCGTCACCCGGAATGCACCAGCCTGGTCGATCGCGAACTCGATCTTTCCATCGGCGACGTCCTCCTGGTGGACCAGCTTGCCGTCGTACCAAACATAAACCGTGCACTTTTCCGGCTGCACAGTCAGATGCAGAGCGTCGACGCCGTCGGCCTTGATCGGCCGGATCTCGCCGCTGATGACAACGTCAGGCTTTGGCAGCACCGCCGGCGGATCTTGCGAGAGGTCGATATAGGCGTCTTTGATGTCGACAGGTCCATCATACAGAATGTGGTCAATGCCGGCCTCGGTGAACGATTTGGAAATCTCGTCCATCGGCCTGGCAGCCTCGAGGATGACCTGCGTGATGAAACCGTTCGCATCATGCCGAACGAGCGTCTTGGTCTTGTTGACCGCCTCCGGCTCCTCGATCGTGACCGCAATGGCCTCTGGACTGACCGCGACCGCCTCTCCGCCGACGCTCGCCGGCGTGTAGCCAGGCACCGCCCATGCCGCGTCGAGTGTTACCCCCGTCATCCTGCGATCCTCCTGAAAAGCGAAAAATAGAGCCGGCCTTGCTGGTTGCCGAACTTGAACCGAAACACGATGGACGAGGTCGTCACGGCCGCGTAGATCCAGAAATCAGTGCCGCCTCCGCGGTAGGCTTCGCACTGCAGATATTGCGCGCCAGGGTTTAGAAGGATGCTCGGATCGCAATAGCCCAGCATGAACGGCGGCGCGTCGAGCGTCTCCCCGAAGTTTAATTGCGCGGTACTGTCATTGATACTGTCCAGCGTGCCGCTCAAATAGAACTGGTGACCAGACCAGCGGGAATCGAACACCGTTTGATCCAGGTTGGCGAGCGCTGCATCAACGCCGGGCTTGCTGACGACGAGCCTCGCGCCAGCTCCGCCCTGCATAAAAACCCGCTGCGTCACCCAAGGCTCCGATTGAAGATCATGTAGTCGACATAAATGCCGTAGGACTCAGAAATCAGATTGTTGAACGTCATGGTGTTGTTCTGGATCTGAAATCCGTTCTGGATCTCGTAATAGACGACGCCGCCGATCGTGATGTCCCTCGGCACCGCCATATCCAGCCTGTACGGGTAGGACACGACACCCGAATCTATGTAGGTGCGAAACGAGACAAACGGGTTTTGCGGCAGCGTCGCCGGATACGGAATTGCAACCGCGCCGCTCAACGCTGGCAGGAAGATGCTGCCCGACATGATGACCTGCTCGTTTTTGACGTCCGATTTCAGCAGGAACTGCGCAGCGGCAGTGGCCGTGACGACGTCGACAGCAGGCACCGAAAGCCAGACGCCATATTGACCGAGGCTCGGATGCAGGCCCATCAGGAACCGGCGAGCCATTACCAGACCTTCCAAGCGATATAGAAAAGATTGAACGCGAGCCCGTGCAAGCGGGAGTACCTGGCGAACACCAGGCCGGAATCATCCGGCGTAAATCCGTCCCTCGCGCACAGCACAGCGAACGGCGAGCGCTGAATGGCGGTAGAGCTGTTGGCGTCACGCATGACCAACGTCTGGCCGTATCCCGCGACGCCTGAGGAGAGGCTGTAAGGGACGATGTCCACCGCCGGCGGCGTCGGATACGTGCCCGAATAGAATATCTTGGTGCCACTCAGGAACGTGTAGGCTGGAATCAGCCCCACCTCGAGCGGCCTGCCCTGGTTGAGCCGACTGTCGAGCGACAGATACTTGTAATCGACGGCCGGCGGAAACTGCGCGTCGTATCCGGGCTTCGACACCGTCACCCGCGAAGCATCAATATAGATCCGGACCGCCATCGTCCGGTCACTCCGAAATAATCAGAGAGCCGGCGGTCAGGTTTAGGACCATTTTGCCGTCCGTGCTCTGGATCACGCCAGCGGTCAGCGTGCCGACGTTGCCCGTGATCGCGCTCAATGTGCCGACGTTCATCATGCGTGCCGTCAGCACGCCGTCGAGATACATATTCGCCGTGATGCCGATCGAGGCGACGCCGTTGATCGTGCCAACCGTAAAAACAGCCTTTGGCAAATTCCCGTTGTAGCCCGGCAGCTGGATCTGGAACTTGTCGGCGACGACCGTGAAGGCCGAGACCCCAGGTCCGCCATTGACCAGCTGAATTCCGGTCACGTAGCCGTTGACGTTGAGCGTCAGAGACCAGGCAGCCGCGGCATAGCCGTCGATCCTCGAGATCGCGCTGGACTGCTCGGTAATCGATGCGTTGACGTCGCCAAACTGAGCGCTGACCGACGTCGTGAGATCGGCGACCGCCTGCTGCGCATCGACTGCCACGGTCTGGACTGTCGAGATCTGCGCGAAGGCCGCACCGACACGGGCTGAGATTTCCGACTTGATCGACTTTTTGTCGAGCCAATTGCGCGCGTCCTGGTTTGCCGCGGTCGACGAGATCAGCTGCAGGGCCGCATTGATCTCGTCGTTATCTTGATCCGCGACCGCCGTGACCTGATTTTTCAGAGCCGCATTGAACGACTCGAGCGTGACCATGCCCGGCGACAGCTTGACGGTCGGCGCCTCGAGGTCGACGGTCGAATAGGCGCCGCGCATCGTCGCATTGACCGCCTGGACGCGCAGCCGCACCGCGGCCAGGCTGACGACCGTGTCGAATTGGTTCTCGGCCCCCTCATAGACCTGCGTCCAATTCTTGCCCTCGTCATAGGAGACGCCGGCGACGTAGTAGATCGCGCCCGCGGTCGGAAACCAGCTGGCGAACAGCCGCGGCTCGGCCGTGCCCTGGCTCATGTAGGCATTGAGCCCAAAGACCAGGGGGACCTTGTCGTTTGACGGATACTGCGCGCTCGGCAGCACCGGCGGGTTGCCGAGATCCGTCGCGTGAACCCGCTCGTCATCAACCACCATGTTGAGCGTGAACTGGTCGCCGTTCGGCGAGCCGTCGAGGACAACGCACAGCCGCGATTGGCTTGCACCCGTGCCGAGGTCAAATGACGGATACTCCGCACCATCCTCGCGAGCCAGGACGGCCGCCAGCGTCGTCGCCTTCCCGCTCTCCGCGGTCGCCAGGCTGGCAGCGTCGAGGACCGCATGCGCGGCATCGACGCCGCGGCTGCAAAGCACCGGACCAAAGAATTTCCCGTTCGGCTTCCGCAACCGGATATAGAACGGCCCACTATCCCAGACCGGCGCAGGATTGAGCGTCAGCGTCGCGCCGGCGATGCCGACGACGGCGCCCCCGTAACCGTAGTTCTCCGGCAGATCGGATTGAACCCTGACCACAGATCCGCGCGTGATCGCCCTGCCCTCATACTCCGAGCCGAGCGCGACGTTTTCCCGCCGATAGATCGACTGCAGATAGTAAAAGGCGCATTCCCGGAATGCCTGGTCACGGTTGACGATGCCGTCGACGCGCTTGGTCTCGGCATTGACCGACGTAAATGTGTCGCTGTCCGGCGGAAATTGCACCTGTGCCGGCCGCCAGGTGCTCTCGTCGACATACTCGACCACGACAGCGTCGGGATCTTCCTCGCCGAGCATGGTGAAACTGACCTGCATCGAATCCCGCACGATCTCGCGATCGGTCATCAGCATGGTCGGCATGTCGCGCCACTCGTCGCGGACGATCGAGACGGTATCGCCGAGCCAGTAATGCTGCGCTCGAGACGGCGCCAGGATCTTGTTAAGCGCAGCCGGCACGGCGACGGCCGTCGTAAACCGATAATCGAATGTGTCGTCGCGCGCGTCGCAGCCGGCCGCATGCGCCACAACGGCGTTAAAGTCGACCTTGGCGATCGACAGCCCCGATCCATACTGACCGCTGGTGACTGCGTCGAGGAAGGCCCAAGCCGGGTTACGGGTTGCCTGCGTGACGAAGGCCGCCCCATTCCAAACCGGCACCTTGCGCGTGCCCAGCACGCCGAACTTATAGGCGCCCTGCGTCGACTGCGACGCCTTCAACCGGATCGCGATCGTCGAGACGTCCGGAAACGAATTGCTGCCTTTCAGGAACGAGCGCAGGCCGGCCCAGAGCACGGAATTACTGCCCGCGGTCCCGGACAGCTCGGCGTCCTCGCGGCGAAAGCGGACAAGATAACGGCCAGGTGCGACGTCGACCTTGACGCTGTCGCGGGCCGGCGCCTGCGATGCATACTGCCGCACGATCGAAAACAGCGGGTTGAACGGTCCGGTTTGCGCGCCGGCGTTGTCGCAGGTCGCATATTCTGCGGTCAGGCCGACGTTAGAATAACCGATAGAGCCATCCTGGCCGTTGACCGTGTAGCAGCCGGCCGCAAAGACGAAATCGACGGCCAGCGATTGCGCCAATGTTCCGGCCGGGTTTGCCGCGAATGGTCCAATCCAGGCGCCAGGCGTTCTCGCCGAGGCCCCGAACGGCAGGCCGTTGGCGTCATATTGTCCGCCTGACGTCCCCGTCCCCGATGGCAGCTGCTGGCCGCTGACCTCGGCGGACTGGTCGACGTTGGTCGGAAACAAGGCGACCGCGCTGCCAGGCTCATAAAAGGCGATCTGCGCATCCGAGAACGCTGCCGCGATCCCGTTGGTCGCGTCCCAGAAAACGGTATCGTCGATATAGACGGCCTCATACTGCATGCTGCCCATCGTCGGCGACAGCAGGACGTTGAGGTATTGATCGTTGGCAATGAACTCGCCCCAGGGCGTCGCGGCGAAATCCGGATAGTCCTTGACGCGCCCATACCAGACCGGCAAAGGCTGGCCGAGCTTGGCGACGTTGCCCTGCGCTGCGACCGAGTAAATCTGGTCCTGCGTTGCGCTCGGCGTATTGGTCGCGCCGGCCTTTGGCGCCACGAGGGCGTTGACGAGCAGCGAGCCGCCGATGCCGATCCCCGCGGTCGTCGCGAGCGCGCCAAACGTACCGGCGCCAAACAGCGCAGGGCCGGCCCAAATGGCGAAGGCCGAGACCGCGACCAACGCGACCAGGCCGATGATCTGTTTGGCCGTATTGCCGCCCTGGCCGCCGCCGAGCGGATAGGACATGAAGCGAACCGCATCGGCCGGCCCGATGCGGCGCGACTGCCAATCCCTGCGCAGCACGGCTTCGCCGTTGATCTCGAGCACGGTCGGCAGGCCTTTCTTGAACTGCCAGCCGAAAGCCCGATCGCGCGTTGCCCAGCCTGTACGCCGCAGGAAGGCCGCGACGGTCTCCCTCGGCCGCGGCTCGGCGCGACCGACCTCGAGCCAGCACCGGCTGACGCGCGGCGTCGCTGCGGCGCTCGCGACGAGCTCGCGGACGCTCCGGCGAGCTCGCCGGCGGCTTGGGCAATCGCTTCACAGATCCGTGCATGTCACCGGCTCGAAGAACATAAGGTTTTTCCAACCGACCTGGCGCAGCGCCAGGACGGTTTCGCAGGCGACGCCGGCCTGGCTATCGCAATGGATCACCCGGCCCTCCTGGCGCAGCCAGACGCCGATATGCGCGGGAAACCGCGCATGGGCCATCAGGACCAGGGCGCCGTCAGCGGCCATCACCAGGCCGCCAGGACCGTCCGGCACCGGGCGCCAGCGCGCGCGCTCCGGATGGCCGGCGAACTCCTCGAGCACCCAACGCCTGCTGAAATCCGCCGGCACCGCGATTTGTGGCAGCTCGCGGCCGAACAGCTCGCGCTGCACATGGCAGGCGAAATCCCAGCAGTTGCGGGACTGCCAGGCCCATAGCTCGCCGATCAGCGGCGACAGGAATGACGAACGATCAATAGACAAGAGCCCGTTTCCTTCCAAACGACTGGGCGGATAACTCGACGTAGGTCAGCTCATTGAGAAAGAGCGGACGTCGGTCAGCTTGACCGCCATGGGCGGCTTTTGGACCATTGCGGAAACGGGGGGCGCCCTAAACCTTCGTATCGTTCCGTTCACCCCTCTAGATGCCGGACGATTACCTACGTTCAGTTGAGCTGTTGATCGTGATCGTCTTAGGCTGCATGCGTTTGGAACGGCGCACAGGCTCATCAAGTGCGACAGTGAAAAAGGATGATCGACGAACAGCTGCGATAAGGCCAAGAGGAGACTACAATGCTCAACTGCTCCGAAAGCATTAAATCTGGCAGTGCCGCACGATGCGCAGTTTGTGATGGCAAGTTCGGTCTCGTCCGGCACTACTCGTGGCGAACACCTCTTTGTTCCAAGAAGTGCGCCGATCGCTTCAGAGCTCGCAGGGAAAGTGACCGCAATTGGGTGGGTTGGCTCCGGATCACCTTCAACCAGCTGCTAGAGCACCGCGCGAGGACTTTGTGATGGTCGAGGTCTCACAGCGAGGCAAGGCATATTTAGAGACAGCATGGACTTTGCTCCGCGCAGCCCAAACCATGACCGACTCAGCGAGTGCGGGTCAGCTCAAGGCCCTTGCCGACGACTACGAGCGGCGAGCTGAGAAGGCTGCTTCGCATGTTGATGCGGCCAAAGCATTCGCCCGATCGGCTGCTAGCGCTGAACGTCGAATGGCGTGCATGACCGGGTGGGCCGCTTCAAACATGTCCCCCGAATTCTGTACCATTGAAGCGCTGAACCTGCGCCCCGGCTCCAAGGAGCTGGAGGCATTCAACGTCGAGCGTGTGCGCGGCTACCTCGAATGCAACCTCGGCTGCAAGAAGAAGGAAGTGATCCGCGCGCTAGGCCTGAATCCGCGCACGGTGGCCAAGGCCATCAAGATCATCCGGGCAAATGCTCATCGCAGCGATGGGGCTCTCCAGCCGTAATCAAGATCATCGCCGTGCTCTGCAAGCTCTCCTCTCCGGCAAATTGCCACGAGCAGACCGTTACCACCTCAGACTTCGCCGACGTCTCGATGCAGTCCTGTCTGATGGGTGCGCCGCAACTCGCTGCGTGGATGAAGGAGCACCCGGCCGAACGCCTTGCGGCATGGCGCTGCGTGATCGGCAAACAGGATGGCAGGGGAGCTTAGGGTGGAAAGCCGCTTCCCCGGTTGCGTTGAACCGCTCCAAAGGGTGCAATTACTGACTGGGACCGTTCGATAGCCACCAAGGCCTGCCGATCGAGTGAGTCCTTGTTTAAGGTGCATGAGTCCGGAAGTGGCCCAAGGCTGACATTCGACGATACCTTGTGCAAGGTCGCTTTGTGAAGCTAAAGCGGACTTCGGCACCTTAAGCCAGTAAGGATGGAAACTGCACATAATCATAATTCTTGGTGATGCGCGGAAACCGCTTGTTCTGCAGGTTTTTCACCATGACCGTTCCGGTCAGCGACGCCCCGACCATCTGCACACTGCGCAGCTCGAATTCGATCGGCCCATAGGCCGGCTCGGTCAGGTCGCTGCCGAGATACTCGCGATAGAGCACCTGGATATATTCCCGCGTCCCCTGCGCCGCGCGGATCTTTGGCACCAGCTCGCGGTTGACGTTGTCGATCTTGATCGTCGTCGACGGCGGCTGGCCTTCCTTTTGCTCCGGATAGCCGGCCTCGAAAGGGCAAGCGATGAATGTCGCGGCCTCGCCGGCGTTGCGCGGCGCACCAGCCTCGAGCCCAAAGGCCATATCATCGCCGACATTGGCGACGACCCGCGCCGGCTGATCGAATGACGACTGCCAGAGCTCGAGCGTGTAGTAGATCCGCGCGCTAGGTGGACATGAGGCATAGGCCTCGAGCAGCGCTTCATTGTGCGTCGGCATGGCTAGACGTCGTAAACCCGGAGCGTCATGCGGACGTCGACCTGGCCCGGATTAGGCCAGCTGGCGACGAGCGTCGTGCCCGGCTTGATAAACTGGCAGACCTTGTTCGCCAGGGACGTTCCGAGCCAAACATCAATGGTGAAACGCGCCGTTCCGAGATTGAGCGTCGTCTTAACCCACTCGACGAAAGCGTCATAATCGGCCGCATAGAAACGCACCGTCTGCGTCACCGTGCCGACATTGTCGCCAGGCCGCGCACGCTGCCGCGTGTTGCCCTGCTCCATATCGGTCGCGATGGGATCTCGCGAGCGCTGCAGATTGAAGCCGTCTTTGAGGATGACGGCGTTTGCGATCGGAAATGCCGGCAAGGCCATCGCTTATTGCCCCGTGAACGGTTTGACGCCGTACTGGTCGCCGAGCACGCGCCGGCCAGTGCCGGTCGACAGCGAGTCGCCGACAGCGCCGTCGACCATCTTGCGCAGTGTTACCGTGATGTCGCCGTTCGGCGCCTGCTCGACGCTCGGCGCGGCATCCGTGTAATTGTTGATAGTGACTTGCGGCGAACGGCCGCCGCCGGCGCCGGCGGCAGCTCCGAGCGCAGCCATCTGGCCAGGCGTAAAGACGCCCTCGCCGCGCTGCGCGATGATCGGGACCTCGTTGCCGGCGATGCCGCCGCTATGGAAACGCTTCGCGTCCTCGAAATACGCCGAATGAATGTAGCGCATCGACGTCGGCTCCGAACCAATGATGCCGCCCGTGTGGTAGAGGCCGCCGAGGCCGCCAGTAAAGCCGGTCGACGATGCGCCGCCGGCGGACGCGCCGCCGATCGAAAACCCGCCGAGGCCGCCGGCCGCCGACTGTAGCGATCGCATCAGCGGCTCGACGATCGTGATCTTGATAATCATCTGCTCGATCGCGCGGATGATCTGGTTCGACATGTCGGCAAAGCCCTGGCCGGCCGACTTGGCGCCCGTCGTGATATCGGCCAGGCCGTTGACCAGGTCGCTCTCGATCGCCCCCGAGATCCCCTTAAAGGCACTGTTGGTCCGGATCGCAGCGGCATAGGTGCTATCCAGCGCCGCCGGAACGTCGTTTCCATAGATCCCCTTGAGCTGCGTCGCGATCGCGACGTCGTCGGAGGACAGGAACGCCGTCTTACTGCTGAAATCGATCTGCGAGCTCACCTTGGCGCGCGCCAGGGCGTCGGCAGCCTCCGCGGCGCGATCGCGCAGATCTGCGAACCGCGCCGCCTGGTCGGCGGTTTCCTTACCGCCGTTGGCCTGCACTGCCGAGGTCTCGGCGGCCGTCGCGCGGAAGGCCGCGAGCGCGGCATCGCCGAGGCCGACTGCCCTGGTATCGGCCTCCTGCGTCTCGGTATGACGACGCAGCGTATTGATCGCGCGATCGACCGGATCATCCGCCGTGTCCTTCGATGCGACGTTAGACCGCGAACCGAACTGCAGGCCGTTCAGGCCTGCCTGCATCGACTTGAGCGATGCAGCCTGGTTCTGCCAGGCCCAATCGCTCTGCGCGTTGCTTGTGTCGGAGATCGAGGAGCCGGTCCCGGCGTACCACTTGATCTCATCAGGCGAGAGCGTCCTGATGTTGGCTAACGGCTGGTTGGCGGAAACGATGCCGAGCAGCTTAACCCAGCCGTCCCACAGCGAGCCGGCATTCGAGAGCTCGTCGACCGCCTGTTTTGCCTCCGGCGTGATATCGATCCTAAGCCCGACCGTTTGATCTGCGTTAGGACCGCCGACACTGTTGGACAAAGCGCTGAGCTGCTCGCTTGCGGCCTTCTCGATCGAGTCACGGTCGAGCGACTTAAAGAACTTGGCGGCCCGTTCGATCAGGTCATCCATGACCGGCAGCAGGCCTGCGGCAGCCTCTTTCATGTAGAGCGACCACTGGATCGAGCTCTTGCGCCACTCCGCATCGAAATCGGAGGCGCGCTTGACCGTCTCGTCGTCGATGACGGCGCCGGCAGCCTGCGCCTGGTTGCCGATATCCGCCATCGCGCCTGCACCCTGCTGCAGCAGCGGCACCCATTCCTTGGTAAAGCCAAGCATCTGCGCGATCGCGATCGCGTCCTGCGGACTGCGCGCACGGCTGACCAGGTCGGCGGCGATCTGCAGCAGCTGGTTCTGGCTAATCAGCTGCCCGTTAGCATTGCGCAGGCTGATGCCGTTGGCATCGAACTCTTTCGACAGCGAATTAGCGTTGCGCTGCGCGTCGTTGAGCAGCTGCGCCGACTTTTCCAGCCCCGCATTGATCTGGCTTTCGGTCAGCCCGGCGATCTGGCCGCCGAACTGGATACCCTGCAGATCCTTGAGCGAAAGCCCGACGCGATCGGCGAGCGAGGACAGGTCGGCCAGCGACTTGTTGAAGCTGACGATATAGTCCAGCGCCTTGTTGACCGTGGCCGCCGCCGCGATAGCGCCGGCGCCGAGCGCGACCAGGCCGACGTTAAAGCCGGTAGCCGCGTCCGTGCCGCGCTGCGCGGCGCCGGCGGCGCTGTCCATCGCCCGCTGGTAATCGGATGCGCCCTGCGTGTTCGCATCGATGACGAGCTCGGTCACGACCTGGTCGGCCATCACTCCTCCGTCTGCAGTTTTGAGTAATCGACCAGATAGAGATCATCGAGCATTTCGAGGATCTCGAGCTCCCACGGAGCCAGGTCGGTTTGTGTCCGACGCAGGAAAGCGTCGATGTCCTGCCATTCGATCGGCGACAGCGCGAAGCCATTGCCGCCCTTGCGCCGGCGCAGCCGGTCATAGATGCGCCAGAGGTAGCTCAGCGCTCGCGGAATCGGCGGGACCGTCAGGATCGCTTCCCGCTCGGCCCTCCGCTTTGGATCTCGCGTTCGCAGGACGAGGCCCTCGAGGACCTGCCGATAGGTCTCGCCGGCGTCGCCGGCTCTCGAGGACAGCAGAAAGCTGCGCTCGGCGAATGCCCTCAAGTCTGACTTGAGGGCCTCGTAAAAGCCCGCTCGCTCGTCAGGTAGTCAGTCACCTGGACAAAGAAGCTGCCGAGCTCCGGCCGCAGGAACAGGTCGACGGCACTCTCGATCGAGAACGGGATCGGATCTGGCGAAACCGTCCTGAAGGTCGGATTTGGCGACCATCCCACGATGCGCCGGCAAACCTTTGTCACGTTCTGCCGGCGCCGATCGGCGACCGTCTCATCCTCGGTTTTCCACTTGCGGCCATTGACCTGCGCGAACTCGATCGCCTTCTCCTTTTCGATCGCGTCGCGGGTCGATTCATTGTTGAGCGCGATCGTCTGCGGATGCGCAGGCCCGGCGAGATCGATCGCCCAACCGAGCGGCGTATCCGTGCCAGGCTTGCGGATCTGCAGCCGGAACGTGTCGACCGGCAAATGCGCGGAGAGATCGAGGATTGCAGTTGATTCAGTCATGTCGGGTGCCTTTTGTCGGAAAGGTTGGCCGCAGGGTCCGACAACCCTGCGGCCGGTTCTCGCGAGAACATTCCATCGGCCTCTGTCGGCGCCGATCACTCAAAACGCTACGCTGCAGCAGTGGTCTGAAACGAGATCATGCTGTTATTGCCGGTCGCCGAGGTATCGATGCCGACCAGCGCGGGCGGGATCGTGATCGTCTGCGTGCGACCGCCGCCCTGCTTGGAGAGTGCCGAGGGATCGACGCCGCCGAGCGTGAAATTCGGCACCGTGATCGACATGAAGTCTCTCGGCTCGCTCATGTTGTCGACGGCCAGGATGTTGAGGGAATACTGCGTTTCGCTGACGAAATCGGTCAACAGCTGCAGATCCTTGCGCAGCATGGTCAGGTTGAGCGACACCCGCAGCGGGCCAGTGAACACGTCCGGCGCATACTTGATGTTGCCAGAGCCGAACGCATCCGGCGCGCTCGGCTGGATATCGAGCGACAGATCGAACGACGTCAGCTCGACCAGGTCGACGCCGCCGAGGCGGATGGTTGCGTCGACGACGGCGAACGGCGTGCCGTTGGTGCCTTGCGGATCAGTGAAATACGGGACGCCGGCATTCAACGGCCGGATCTTGCCGGTCCCGATGCCGCCGGGATCGAACGTGATGATTCCGTTCGGCGCCATCGAGAATTTGCCCGTGCCCCAGACGAAATCGTCGAGGACCGTCGACTTGCCGATGTCGCTCTCGAATTCCTCGATCCCGAAATAGCGGCGGACCAGTGCGGCCGGGTTGACCAGGCGCTTGCCTGGCCGCGCGATCGTGCAATTCGTATCCGGCGCCGCATTGACGACCAGCGTCTCCGGCACCGTGATCTTGGTCGAGGACAGCGCCGAGATCCGCAGATTGCGGCCATTGTTGCCTGCGTCCGGTAGATTGGTCGCGCGGATGATATCGCCGACCTTGAAGCCCATATCGATCGGCGAGCCGCTGGCGAAAACAATGCCGTCCGCGACCGTCGTCAATGACGTGAAATCGGCCTGCGTCTTGCTGAGCGCCGTCGCATCCCACGTGCCGCGCATGATCGCCTCGAGGATCGCGTCATGCGAGCCGAGCCACATTTCGGCGTTGTAGCTCGACGAGGTTTTCTGCGTGCCGTGCCGGCCGCGGATCGACATGCCGTCGTTACGGATCGTCTGCGATTCCGTCGCAGCTTTCGACAGCTTGGCACCTGCACCGCCGGAGATCGGCAGCACAGTAGCGCCGGCGCCGCCCGCGGCGATCTGGCCGAGGCCAGCCTGCGCCTTATAGGCGATGCGGCCGGCAGAATTGCTTTGATAGACCATGCGATCAGTCTCCTGTTTGGATCAGCCGATGAAAAAGAACTGGAAAGGAATCACGACAACCAGGCCGAACCAGTTGCCGTCGTCGGAGGCGCCGTCGCCGCCCTGGACGGTCGGCCCCTCGCCGTTCTCGCCCCAGCAGCGCACGCAAGCGCCAGGCTCGGCGTTGTAGAACGTCGCGTCTTTGAACAGGTCGCCGGCCTGGCCGGCGAGCGCGAGATGCGCGGCGAACCCGTAGCCCTTCGGCACGAACACATGCACGAAGATGTTGCCAGTAACGAGCCAGGTTTGATTGCCAGGCGTGCCGACGCCGCGCTTGCGCCGCAAGGTCTCGACGACCTCGAAATAGCACCAGGGCGCGCCCTGCGGCGGCCAGGGCGTCTGCGGCGGATCTTCATTCTGGAACGAGCTCGGCGCCGCCATGAACCCGTCTACATAGCGCGCGCGCATCGCTGCGACGGCGCCGGCATAATCAGCCATGGGAATAACCTCTAGCGTGCCCGGATCTCGAGGGCCGGCTGCCGGACGAGCCAGTCCTGGCGCGCCTTGTCCGACATGCGGCGCCGGCCGGCCTTGATCTGCTGCGAGAACGCGGCATAGGCCGCGACGTCGCCGAACCGGACCGGCATGAACGTAAATTTCACTGCGGCGCGATTGCCGAACCGCGCCGCGACCAGCAGCGCGGTTTCCTGATAGACCTTCGGCTCGACCTTCATTTTCATCCGGCCGATCTCGATCTTGCGCGCGTAAGGGACCGGGTTGGAGATATTGATCTGGTCGCCGCGCCGAAAAGCCGAAACGTCGCTGACGACATGACCACTTAGGAAAACCGTGTGACTATCCCGGTAGAGACCGGGATGCGGATCGTCGACAGATCCGACCGGCGATCGCTGTCGCAGCGTCTCGATCGCGAAATCGACGATGTCCTGCATCGCCAGGTAGCGGAAAACGATGCGCATCAACCATCGACCGAAACGAGCTCATCATGCGGACCTGTGACGATCTCCTCGACCTCTGTCGGCAAAACGCCGTCGCGGTCGCGATCGGTCATCTCCTGGTCGATACGCTGCAGCATCTTGGCCCGCGCCTTTTGCAGCGCGCGCTCTTTCGCCTCCTGGAACGCCTTGCGCGCGTTGAGGCCGGCCAGGTCGCCCGTGATGACGAAACGGAGCTCCTCACTGGTCGAGATCCCATTGCGCGCCGCGTCGAGCCTGCGCTGGTAATCGGCCTCGTCGAATACCTTGCCCATCAGCCGCGGACCTGAATCTCGAAAGCGATGATCTGGCCCTGGACGCACCTGGTCGCGTCGTCGACGCCCTTGATGCTGACCTCGGCGCCGGCGATCACCAGGAAATCTCGATCCGTCAGAGGCAGCATGGTCGACAAGGCAACCTTGCCGTCCGGCACCGCCGCCGAGGGATCATTCAGCAGGATGACATGTCTGTCGCCCTGGCGGATCTCGCCGACGATCTCCGCCGGCTGATAGCCCTTGACCTTCGCCAGGACGGCCGCCTCTTTCGCGACGGCCCGCGCCGGCCCGACGCCGGCGTAACGTCGGACCAGGACGGTCTCGCCGTTCTCCTCGAGCGCGCGGATATGCTGGTCGAGGGACTCGTCCGGCGTCACTGGCCGTCAACCTTGCTGGTAATGACCTGGCCGACCTCGGAGCCGCTCGAGCCGGCCTCGCCATCGTTTGGGCCGCCATTGTCCCCCGCGATCATGGAGCCGAGCAGCTGCTCGAGCTGCGCCGAGTTGTTCTCGAGCTCGCCGGCGTGCCCCTGCAGCGCCTTATGCTGCTCGTCGATCTTGTCGAGGACGCGATCATAGCGCTGGCCCGTGACGCCGATATCCGTCTCGAGCTTCTTTGCCCGCGCCAGGCGCGAGCGCATGCCGGCGAGCTCGATCGGCCGTTTGATGTCGATCATGTCGATTCCCTCCAGGATCTCCGGATGCCGCTCGAGCAGCTCGAGCCGCAATTTCAGATGCGCGATCGCGACCAGCGCCGTGACGCGGTCCATCGCGAGCTCATTTCGCGCGGATGCGCAGCTTGACGACGCGCTCGAGCTGCTGACCTTTTGCAGTCTCGATCCGGTTTGCGACGCTGTAGACGCGGCCGAGCTCACCGCCGGTCAGCGTCACCAGCGCGACGGTCGCCGTGTTGCTCGAGGCGCTGGCGACGATGCCCTGCGGCAGCACATAGCTCGAGGCCTTGATGCCGTCCGCCGGCGTCACGGTCTCGCCGGCCGCCAGGCGCGCGCGCTCGGCCGGCGAGAGCAGAACGTCGGACCAATCGAAACCCCGCTCGACGACTTCCTCCGGCGCCTTGGCCGGCCAGAACAGCAGCGTCCGCACGTTGCGCGGCGCCTTGAGGATGCGATCGGCCATCACCAGACCTCCGACAGCATGAGGAGCGAGACCGCGTCAGGGATCAGCGTTTTGACGTCTGGCGACAATTGCCAGGCCTTGTCGCTGACGCCGATGACGAGATCGCGCACCAGCGCGGGATTTGTCTCGCCGATGCTGTAGAGATGCCGGATCTGCAACAGGATGCAGGTTTTGACGATCGCCGGCAGGTCGTCGAGATCCTCGTAACCGGCATCGAATTCGATGACGATCGGCTCCGGCGCATGCGAGAACGCGAGCGGCCAGGACACGCCGAATTTCGGGAAGATGCGGACGCTGTCGCCTGCGGTTTGCACGACATAGCTCGCCGGATCGAGCGTCTGCTGCGTCTCGGTCGCCCAATCGACAAACTTGATCGAATGGATCGCATCATAGACGACCGGCGCGATCGGGATCTCGATCACAGGCCGCCAGCACGGCAGCACCCATTGGAACGTCCGCGGCACAAAAGCGCGCTGGACCAGGGCCTCACAGTGCCCCGTTGCCGCGCCGATCAGGCCGGAGATCAAAGCGTCGTTTTTCGTGCTCGAGACGCGCAGCTGCGCCTTGGCCTCGTCGAGTGTGACGGGATAGCCCGCCGGACGCTGAGAGATGCGGAGCATGTCGGGAAGCCCTGCCGGAAAAGGAAAAGAGGCGCCTCGGCCTGGTGCGGCCGAGGCGCCAGCTGGATCAGCCGACGAACTCGGCGACTGACGCCGCATCGTTGTCGGTTGCGAACCCGTACCGCGGATCGAAACCGAGCACGGAGCAGCCGACCAGGCTCGCGGCGACGGCAGGCGTCACCTGCACCTGGAAAAAGCCAAAGCCGTTATTGATGTCCAGATCTTCCTGCTTGAGGTTAATCAGGACCTGTTTGTTATCGTCCGCGCCGGCTTTCGTGCGCTGTGTGATCGCCTTGCCGGCGATGTCCTTTGCGCCGGCGCCGGCGGCCGAGGTCGCCTGCTGGATCTTGGCGTCGACTGTCGCTGCAGCGCCGAGCGCGCCGAGCGAGATCACGGCCATGTAGTTGTGGAACTTGCCGGCATCGATCCAGCCCGTGGTCAGCGCGGCAGCGGACGATTGCGGGTTGATCGAGTCGACGACGCTGACGCGCTGCGACGGTTTGAGATTGGTGTGCATTTGCACTCCTCATGGTTGGGAAACGAAACGCGGCTGTTACTCGCGCCGGCCAGCCGGCGCGCCGTCATTGTCCGACGAGCTCGCCGAGCTCGATCAGCGCGCCTCGAGCGCGACGAAATGCGACTTGGTGTTAGCGCCCTTGGCCGGCGCGACCGGCGCCGACAGGTAAGGCTGACCGCCCATCCGGAAGATCCAGCGGAAGGCCGCCAGGTTGTAGTCAAAGAACAGATGGATCGAGGCGGCGAAATCGATGCCGCCGCCGGCCTTGGTCGCGAGCGCATAGCCCGAGAGGTCGACGCAGGTCAGATCGCCTAGGTCGCCGAGCGTGGCACTGTGCTCGTTGAAGATCAGCGGACGGCCGAGGAAAACGCCGCCATCCGGCGCGCCGGCAAGCGGCTGATTCAGCGGCAGCCAGGCCGGCACGTTGCCGATCGTCAGCTGACCGATCTGCGGCAGGATGTCGGAATTGCCGAGCCACATCGGCCGGCCGCCCATCCGCAGCAGCCGCGAATACATCTTAAGGACGTTCGCGACGTTGATCGTGTCGGCCGCCTGGCCCGCTTCCTTCGAGACGGTCACCAGCGCGGCGGCGTTCATGAAACCGAGCGGCTTGCCCTTGCCGTCGCCGGTCATGACCGCCTCAAACGCTTTCCAGCGGATCGCGTTTGCGGCCTGGTTAAAGATGCGGTTCTGCAACCGCGGCGCATCGTCGAGGACCTCCTGCGACGCCAGCACGAAGGCATAGAGCTCATGCAGCTGGATGATCTCGCCGGTCATCGCGGCCTTTGTCGCGATCAGCTGAGTGCCCTCGGAGCGCCAGGCCGCCTGGACGCCGGACGCGCCCCAGGGCGTGGTCTCGTCCTTTGCGATCGCGATCGAGTTACCCTGCGTCGGCTCCGGATTGCAGAAACCGAGCAGGTTCTGGTCGTCGAAAACGAGCGCCCAGATCTGCTCGCGATACTCGGTCGGCACCAGGAAGCCCTCGCCGCTGCCGCCCTGGTTCTGCTGGAAATTGCTCGGCGCCGCGCCGAGACGCGGATCGAGGCCGCCGCCGGTCATGGCATTGCGAACCGAAACGGCGAATTCCGCGACGCTGCGGAAGCCGCCGGTCCGCTCCGGATTGATGTCGTTGACGACGGTCGCCAGCGCCGGACCGCCGAGCGCGGTCGAGGAGCCGAACAGTGCCGTCCGGCGCAGCTTCTTTTCCTCGGCCGAGATCTGCTTGTCGAGCTCGGCGACCTCGGCCTCGAGCGTGTCGACCTTGGTCTCGAGCTCGCCGACCTGCGCGGTCTCGGCCTCGGTAGGATTGGCCTTGCCCTGCAGCGCGTTGAGCTGCTCGAGCGCGGTTTTGCCGTCCTTTGCCTTGTTGGCGCGGGCCTGGCGCAGCTGCTTGATGTCCACTCGCATGGATCTGTGACTCCTGGTTGGTTGTGTGGTTTGCCTGGACGGAGAAAGAGCCCGCGTTCCCGCTGTCCAGGCGACGGCGCGGGTCGAGCAACTCAGGAATTGAAATGAAAAGGCCTCGGCGGCTGGCCTGCAATGGGTGAGCGGCCGCCTTAGGGCGCGCTAACCGGACACGCGCGTCCGCTCTTCACCAATGAACTGCAGGCGACATGAACCGAAGATGAGAGAGCCGCCAACTGAGGCGGCCTTACTTTTTCGGAAAGAGCTTGTCCCTGACATACCGGGACGTGGGCGTAAGTCGAATGCCGCGCGGCTTACGCCAGATGGCTTTGTCGATCTCTTTCTTGTCGCCAATGGTCAGGGGACCGGATGTTTTTCTGGCGACAAAGATCGCGTCGCTCATCTTTCTGCCTGAGCGGCGGTTCTTTGATTTTACTTCCTTCCAGAGCCGGACGCGCCCGAGCTTGAGCTTGGGTAGCTCCTCTTTGATTTCTCTTCGCAGGCAGTCTTTGTCAGTCTCGCGTGGCCGCTTGCGACCGCCAGGAAACATCCAAAGCCGGTCACTCTTGCGCCGCACCAAAAGAACCTTACCGCGCTTTACGGCTATGAGTTTTGAGGACTTCGCCATTTCCATTTTCGCCGACCAGAATCGGTGAGCAACTATAGCACAATATGGGTTAGGCCTCAGTTTCCGCAGGCTTAAAGCTAATGGGGCACATACTCGTAAACGACGAGAGCCCCAAGTCCGATCATGGCGACCAGAACGGCTATTGCGAGAAGGGACTGCGGGCGCATCAGCATCCTCCTGCTTCCAAAGGACATTCGCCAAGCTACCTCAGTAGTCCGCTTTGGGGTCATTTGCAGGCGTTTCTGAGTCGGTCGAGCCATGTCCGCTCTACGCCTATATGCGCACGACCCGGCTAATCAAATACCAGCGCCGATCGCCGGCGCGAGTTCGGCCGCGGCGAGCGCTGCTGCAGCATGCCGCCGATCACCTGGTCGAGCGTTGCGATCCGGTCGGCCATACCGCGCGCGACGGCCTCGCGCGCGCCGACCATGCGGCCCTGACCGAATTCCTCGCGGACCTTGGTCTGCGACACGCGCCGGCCGCTCGCGACCGCCTTGACGAAATCCGCGCCAGCCTCGTTTGCGCGGCCCTGCAGATAGGCCCTCGCCTCGTCCGACAGCGGCGCAAACGGATGCGCCTCGTTCTTATTCGGCGATTGCTCTGAGCGAACGATCGTCATCTTGATCCCGACCTGGTCGAGCCAGCCAGAAATATCCTGGTGCATGATCATCGCACCGATCGAACCGACGTCCGCGGACGGCGTCATCACCAGCTCGCCGGCCTGTGAGGCGATCCAATAGGCCGCCGAGGCCGCCAGCGTGTTTGCGATCGCGACGACCGGCTTTTTCGCGGCTGCTGCAGCGACTGCAGTCGCCGCCTCGACCGTCCCCGAAACCGTTCCGCCAGGACTATCGACGTCGAGGACGATGCCGGCGACGTCCTGGTCATCGGCCGCGCGCGTGACCTGCGCGGCAATGCCGGACAGGCTCGAGCCGAACCAACTGCCGCGCGGCGTCAGTCCGCCGGCGACCGAGACCAGCGCGATCTTGCTCGCCGAGCTCGAGGCCTGCGCCGCCGCGGCTGCGACGAGCGCCTGGCGCTGCTCGGCGCGAGCCAGGCAATCGGCGAGCGCCGACACCTCGAGCGCGACCAGGGCGTCGATTGACGATATCTGCGTCAGGACTTGGCGCAGATCCGGCGCCGCGGTTTCAATCTTAATCATTGTTGCCGTCCTCGTTTGGAGAGCTCGAGCCGCCGCCGGCGCCGCCCTTATCGTCGCCGCCCTGCGCGCCACCGGCGGAGTCCTTTGTCAGCGGGTTTTTGTACTCATTGCCGCCGGGATCGGTCCGCGGCGACATGTTCTCAAACCGCAGGATGTCATTCGCAGACAACCATTCGCCCTGGCGGCCGATCAGATAGGCCCGATAACGATTCAGCAGATCGCCGCGCAGCAGGCCGAAGAAATTGAACTCGAAAAACAGATTTCCGTTTTCGTTGTCGAGCAGCAGATCCCGCTCGACGCCCTGCTCGATCTCGATCGCGAGCGGCGCGACGCAGCCGACGACAAAATCGAGCGACTGCTGCTCGACGTTATTGTTTGTCGCGCGCTTGAGGCGCGAGGCGCGATGCAGCGGATAGCTCCAAAGGCCGAAAACTGCAGTGTCGGCCGCGTCCTCGGTCTCGAGCAGCTGCGCCTCGGAATTCGTCACCTTGATCGGACTATATTTGACGCCATGCGTCAGCAGCCGATCCTTGTGTCGGTTCATCCCGGTCCCGGCAGCGCGCCAGTTTTCGAGAAACTCGTTTCGATCGGCCTTGTCCTTGAACACGCCGGGATGCTCGAGCGTGCCGCCGGACTGGCCGTTGTTCTTGAACCAGATATCCCCGTAGTCGTGCACGGCGATCGCGCGCGCAAATACGTGGCGCGCGCTATGGAAAATCGGCTCGCCGAGCAATCCGTCCTCGCGCAGCGGATTCGACCGGATATGCCATAGCTCGTCGTCGCGATAGGTCGTCGCTTTGAGCTGCGCGCCCTGGACGATCGTCGCCGGCGGATTGAACGTGTAATACAGATGGCCGTCGATCCCGCGCTCGACCAGCGCGAGGCGTCGCGGATGCAGCCATTCGAGGCCTCCGACTGCGTAATAATTCGAGGCGCGCGGATCGCCTGGCGGCACGATCGCGCAATAGGCATTCCGATAATAAGAAACGTTCCAGGCGAGCTCGCCGACGAGCTCCGCCGGCGTCTGGCGGCCGTTCGGCCTGGCTGCAAATAGCCTGGTCACCGGATGATCCGGCAGCGCCTCGCGCGCGCCATTCGCGCCGCGGCGATAAACCGACGCCGGCAGCGATTTCATCGCCGAGCTAAGGCCGTGACGCACCGCCTGGACGGCGCCGAGCTGGCTGACGTTGCTGTCCCTGACGTCGACGCCGGCGAGCGACATGCGACCGCCGAAATCCGCCCAATATTGCGGATCTGACATGCCGCGCGGCGCGCCAGGATCAAACGCATTGGCGACGGCGCGGAACGCCGAGCCCAGCCCGCTCCTTAAAATTCCCATCAGACCACCGTCAGGATGTCGGCGCCGGTCACGAGCAAGCCGGCCGTTGGATTCCAGCTCATGAGGATCGCGGCCTCGAGCAATGCGATAAATGGGTCGATCTTGGCCGAGCCGGCGACCTGCTTGGTCACCATGTCGGCATTGCCGCGGCGCTCGGTTTTGGCGTTGCCGACAACCCAGGACATAAGACCCTGCCCGGCATGCCAGAAGGTTGCATCGGCGAGCTTGAAATCGAGGCCATAGACCGCCGGCGCGAGCGCCGGGCCTTGCAGCAGACGCCGCAGCATGTCGTCGGTCACGCCGACAGCGGTCAAAGCCTCGATAATCGCCGCCGCCTGATTCGGATCGATGCCGACGCCGTTTTTCTGCGGCAGCAGGCCGCTCGCGACGATGCGAGCGACCAGGACGCCGAGATCTGCGATCGCGTCCGCCATGTCGACGATCGTCATCGACCCTTCCTCGACGAAATCCTGCAGCTGGTTCGCGATGTCTTTCCGCCGCTCGAGGACGATCGGATCTGCCCAGGCGTAGGACCAGGACAGCCAATGCCGCGTACCGCGCTCGCGGCCAATCACCGCCAGGCCGAGGAGGTCGTCGCGGCCGCCGGAGTCGATTCCGATCGTGACGACCTCGCAGCGCGCCAGGATCGCGTCGAGGTCGAGCCCCCTGATGACCTGCGCATCCCAGAGATCCGCGCCGCCCCAACCCTCGTTATTGATGCCCTGGCCGATCTCGATATTGAGATGCTGCGACGCCCAGATCCGGATCGCTTCCTCGCCCTTGTCGCGCTCGCCTTCCCAATCTGCGACGAGCTCCGCCAGGGCCGGACCAGAACGGCCGAGGTTCGGCATCACCATCGGCCAGTTGACCGGGTTCATCCAGCGCGGCTCGACTCCGTTTTTCCGCTCCTCGCGCGTCAGCGTCGCGATATCCGGCGGAAATTCGTACAGCAGCGGTAGCATCGGCCGAATGACCTTGCCGCGATACTTCCCGTCACGAACGTTGCGCGCGAATTTCAGCTCCGACTTGAAGATCCCGGCTGGAATGTCATCGCTCTGCGTCGTCGTCATGACGAGCAGGCCTTCCGGCGTCTTGTCGAGGCCGCCGCGGATCTGGCGCAGTACCTTGGCGCCCTTTGCGTTGAATCCGAGCAGATGGATCTCGTCGAGCAGCACGAAAAACAGGCCCATCGCGCCGGTCAGGATGTTGACGTCGAAAGTTTTGACCTGCGCCTCGGCCTTGGTGACCAGGTCCTCGATCATCATCTCATGATCGTGAGTGCGAAAGCGCCGTTTCAGATCCGGCGACTCCTCGATCATGCCAACCGCCTGGTCATAGGCGCGCGTCGAGATCGCCTGCGTCGGACCGACAAACAGCGCTTTGCCGCGCGGCCGATAGTTCATCAGCATCGCGACGATCAGCAGCGCCGCCGAGTTGGTCGTTTTTGACGATCCTTTCGGCACCAACGCGAGAATGTCGCGGATATGCCGGACCTGGTTGGCCGCATCCCAGCTGCCGAACGCGGCGCGCACCAGCTCGCGAAACCACGGACCGGACGCGGTCCGCATCTTCGGCTTGCCCGGCACGTCAGGCAGCTGGATCTCGTCATAGAACGCCTGCGCCATGTCCGCCTCGCCGGCGAACAGCGGCATATCCGGCATGAGCGAGCGGCCGTCGCGGATGCGCTCGGCCCAATCGACTCGGGACAGATCCCACGTTGCAGCGGCCGGCGCCGCGGGCTCAATTGAGGGCAGCATCAGTGCGAGGTCCCTGCCTGCTGACGGCGCATCATGAGCTCGCCGAGCGGCGTGCCGGCGTCGGGCTGGTGCGCGGCGGCGAGCGCGGCGGCTTTCTTGCCGATCTTCTCGGCCGGCGCCTTTTCAGCTGGCGCCGCCTTGGCTGGCTTCTGCGTCTGGCCGTACAGCATGAGATCGTTGCGCTCGAGATACTTCTGGAATTCCCGGATCGCCGAGACGTTGCCGGCGTTGACGCCGTCCATCAGTTTGACGCCGACCTGTGCGACCAAGCGATCGCGCGCGACGTCCCGGAATTTGAGCTCTGAAAAGTAATGCTTCCGCAGCGTCGGCTGCGTGATGAAGAGCGCCGACGCAATCCGTGCGTTGTTCCAGCCGAGCGCGACTAACAGGCTGACACGATTCCGGTTTTGCTGGCTCGGCACATGCTCCGGCCGGCCGCGCTGCCCCCAGTTGGACGGCACCGGATCGCCGAACAGGTCGAAAACATCGGCCATGATGAAAAAAAACCGTCAGTGTGAGATGGGCCGGTCCGCGGAGAGGCACCCTCGGAGGAAATGCCCACCCCCTACCCCTCTCAATCCCAGACGCCGCGCGTGTGCAGGCTCGCCTGCTCCTCGGCCTGCTTGGCGCTGTCGTGGCATGCCTTGCAAAGTGTCTGCAGGTTGCCGTCATCCCAGAACAGGCGCTCATCACCACGATGCGGGATGACATGGTCGCAAACCAAGAGCGACGTATTCGGCTCGACCCTGCCGCAGCCCTTGCGCTGGCACGTGTAGAGATCGCGCAGGAAGATGCGCAGGCGGAGCGCTCGCCAGCGCGCGAGCTTGTACCAGGCTTTCCAGGGCGGCTGCGTCATCCACAAAAGGAAAGGCCGACCACCTTGCGATGATCGGCCTCAAGTCTAGGGAGGAAACGCCCAAGGAGGGCAGCGATAGCGCGAGGCGCTACCGCGCAACCTATGCTAATGAAAACGCCGACCGCACCAGCTGCGATCGGCGTTGGATCTGGCGAAGATTGAGGCGCGCTCCGCGCGTCCGCCTGGAATCAGGCTCTGCACTTTTAGCCGAGCTGCCGCGCATGCACCGCACCGCGAATTAGTCGATCAGCTCGATCTGCGCCTCGGTCAAACCACTTACCTTGACGCCGTGCTTTCCGTCGCTGACTAAGACGCTGAGTCGGCCTTTTGAGTCAACTCGCTCGATCAGCGCTCGAAAGCCGGAGAACAGGCCATCGGCGACGCGGATCTCGCGCCCTACTCTCATTTCCGTTTCGTCTTTGACCTCGGCGACCGTGATGAAGCCATACCGCAGGAACAGCTGCGCAAGTGCCCATCGGCGCCGTGACGGCAGCATGTTCTCGATTTTGACGATGTCGCGCAGCAGCTGCATCTCGGTCGCGTTGAGCCACGATCGCAGCTCTCCGAACTCGAGCAGATTGTCGACGTCAGGAATGCTGCGGATCTCGGCGAGACGACCTAGCTCGAAATCAGGCAGGAAGATCAGGCCAGGCAGAAACGGCTTTTCGATCCGCCGGCCGAGATGCGGACGCCGGGCCACCTGACCGC
The DNA here is from genome assembly GCF_011516645.4 of Bradyrhizobium septentrionale. Lineage (NCBI taxonomy): Bacteria > Pseudomonadati > Pseudomonadota > Alphaproteobacteria > Hyphomicrobiales > Nitrobacteraceae > Bradyrhizobium > Bradyrhizobium septentrionale. The sequence continues at coordinate 7,932,622 of NZ_CP088285.1, forward strand.
TACCGCGCTCGACGAAATGAACGACGGTCGGCGACCAGCCGCTGATGCAGCGCTCGCCGAAAGCCTTGATGACCTTCGCGTCGCGGCCAGGCATGACCTGCAGCACGCGCCAGCTCGCCGGCGTCGCCGGCACCGCCAATCGATCGTTGGTCTCGACATATCCAACGATCTGCCCCTTGCGGTATTGCATGTTCATTCGCTCTCCCCTGCGCCCTGCCACGTTCCATCGCGTCGCGGCGGCCACGGCGCCGGCACGCGAAATCCCTGCTTTGCCTTCCTCAACCGGAAATTTGGATGCGACGCCGAGACGCCGTGAACGCTCGGATCAAACGGCTCGAGAAAGATCCGCTCGGCGTGCGGCTCGGCGCCGATCCAGAGCGCCAGGCGATCGCGCCAGGCGGCAAACTGCGGCGTTCCCTGGTCGACGACCTGCCACGCGTCGCGATCAGTGCCCGCAAATTCGGCCATTGCAGCCAGGTCAGCCTGCGGCCCGCGCTGCACCCAGACGCCCTCGCCGAGATCCTTTTCGCTGAAGATGCGCAACTCGCGCCGTTCGGCGATCTGCATCGCCACCGCCAAGCCCTTGAGCTCGCCCCCTTGCACGAACCGCCGTTGCGGAGGCGCCGCCTTTGCCGGCGCAGCACCAGGCGCAGGGAATTCACGAAAACCTCGCGTCCGCACCCACAGATGAAAATTCATCGGCCGGCGCTGTTTGAGCTCGCGCAGTTTCGCCATGTAGAGCGGCACGGCATGGCCGCACCAGGCCCGATCCTCCTGCGTCAGGAGGCGGAACTCCTCGAGCGCCAGGTCGCGCCGCATGACCTCATGGCCGACATAGCTCTCGAATGCCGCTGCGAACTCGACGGGCTCGCCTTCCTCGATCGTTTTGTGATCGTCCGGAAATCCCCCGGAGGGGGACTTAGGGGGATCTTCCGGTTCAGGTTCAGAGATTAGGCCCTTACCCGAGTGGTAGGGCTGGCGGAGTCCTGGCGCAGGGCTAACCTCCGAATTTAGCCCTATCTGGCTGGTAGGGCTAAATTCGCCCTCGCCGGCGATCGTTTCGTCGAGATCCTCGGCAACCGCACGGCCGGCGGCGCGCGCCTCGATCAGCTCCGGATCGACGTCATAGAGCAGCCGGATCTTGTCGGTTGTCCGCTTGCCGCGACCGTTGCCGTTTCTGTTGCCCTGGTCGTCGATCCATTGGTCCTGACGAGAAATTGCGCCGATCTCCTGCAGCCAGGCCAGGCGCCGGCGAACGGTTTGCGGCGAGATCTCGCAATCCTCCGCTAACGAGGGAATGCTGACGAAACAGGTCCCCTCGGCGTCGACGTAGAGCGTCAACATGCTCAACAGGATCTTGGCCTGAATATTTCGCAGGCGCAGATTGCGCGCCCAACTATGCGCCTCGTCGGCAGCGATGCGGCGGCGCCGTTTCGCGGTCGTCATGGTTTCACGTCCTAAGCAAATTTTTCGGGAGACGCTGACGCAACAAACACTGAAAATTCACGGCCGCGGCTGCAGCAGACGGTCGACGATGTCGCGCGCCGGCAGCCGCGAGAACGCGTCGAGCTCGATCGCGTCGAAGATCCGCTCGAGCCAGTCACGGCGGAAACGGCGCCGTTTGAGCCGCGGCGGATCGACGACGCCGGCCGCGACCGCGTCGAGATCCGGGATCTCGTATTCCTCGAGCTCGCCGAGCTCGGCACCCTTGACGACTAGTTGGCAGATCACGTCGGCGAGAGCCATCGCCGGCGGCCCTCCGGCGGCCAGGCAGCGCACGATCGCGTTAGCTCGAGGCATTGCCGCCCCTGCGCTCCGCCCTGCGCTGGTCGAGCGCGCTGCGGCCTGGCGGAGGATCTCCGAGCACGCCGCCCGTCAGGCCGCGCTCGGCGATCCTGGCGAGCAGCTCGGCACGCTCGCGCAGGCCGGCCAGCGCCGCGGTCCCCTGCTTGTCCTGGACGATGACGGGCTTAGGCGCGGCCGGCGCGATCGACGGCGACAGTACCTCGACGAGCGTCCTCACGATCGCCGGAACGACAGGCCTCGGAGGCGTCGACGGTTTCCGCGGCCTCGGCGGCCGCAGCCCCCGTGCCTTCCAATTCCGCCGCGTCGCGAGGTTGTCGGTCTGCAAATCCGTGTAATAGCGGCGCTCGCAGCCGCCCCGCGATCGGCCCGGCATATGCTGCTCGATCTTGCTCCAAGGCACGCCCAGCACGTCGCGCGCATGCAGCAGCTTTGCGTCCTCGATATCCGTCCAGACCGGATTGCGCTTGCGTTTCTCGGTCATGCTGCGACTGCCTCGCGCCGCGCGTCGCAGGCCGGCGTCGCCGTGCAATGGATGCGCTCCTCGTCGCGCCAGAACTCATCCCAATAGCCGGCAGGACCGCGTTCACGGCGGCCGACCTTGACCATGTCGCATCGGATGCACTGCTGTTCGGTCTTGAGCGGAAATCGGACCTTCTCGCCCCACTTGTGCCGCGTCGAGCTCATGCGCGCCGAGCTCCGACGATCGCCACCTTGCCGAACAGCAGCCGCGAGATCACTTGCTCGCCGCACTCGCAGACCAAATAGTCAATTGGAAATGCCTCGACGATGCCGGCCTGATCGTCTGCATAGACGACGTTGTGAACCTCGCAATCGTCGAGCGTGACGGTTACTGGCAAGTCAGAGAAATGCTCGCGCCAATAATTCGGGTCGCGCGGATCGGCTGAGACTTTCATCACGCCACCCTCCGGACGCGCGCCTCGAGATCCTCGCCGCCAACATCGCCGGCGACGCGTTCAAGACGCTCGCCAGGCAGCCAAGCCGTACGGAACGCTTCGTCACGCCGGGCAGACCAGCCGCGCTGTACCCAGCCAAGGGAATAACCGAACATGAACAGCGCAAACGCGCCGACCGCGATCGCGGCGATCTCAAGTTGCGTCATTGCCGGAGCTCCTGCGCGGCAAGCGGTCGCCTCAATCGAGCCGGGACACTGGTCGGATTGCGATTGCGATCGAACCGCTCGCCCTCGGCGATCGCCAAGGCGACGCCGCGCACCAGGTCGCGCCGATAGCCGGCCGGCTTCCACCATTCGCGCGTCCAGGGCCATTCGTGCGGCACTGCCGGCGATTCCGTGCCGGCATGCAGAACGTAGCTGGCGCCGGCCTTCGCCAGCGTGCCGCGATCGTAACCGTCATCGTGCTCGGTCGACCAACCCTCGCGCTCGATCTGGCGAAAGCGCTCGGCAATAACGGCTTGCATGAACGGCGACAGCGGCCTGCGGATATGCAGCGCCTCGAAAAGCCGGCGCAGCAGATACGATCGGCAGATGGAGATCGCCGTCATGATTAAGGCAAACGTGACGTTTTGCGCGATCGAGACTCTGACGCCGAGCAGCGGCAGGAAATAGATCTGGGCGGCGAGGCTGATGCCAAAGCCAACAACGACGTTGATCGTGCTCTCCGCGAGCGATGCCAGTTTCGTTTGCCTCATTGCCGCAATGCCCCTTTGATGCTTGCCTCGTTTTGCTGCAGCCAGCGCAGCGTATTCGCGGCGGCCTCGAGGCCGTCGCGTTGATAAACCGCCGCGGCCGAGCTCAGCTTGGCGCGCGCGCCGCTGCGTCGATCTTTGATCTCGGTCTCGACCGCAGCGATCTGCCGGAACAGTGCGATCTTGTCGGTCACGCGCGCGCCTCGAGCTCGAGCTGCGCAGGCGATGCGACCAGCTGCGCGAGGAATTCGCGACCGGCGCCGGTCACCTTGACGCTCGACGTCGAGCAATGCGCAAAACCGGCGCCGACCAGGTGCCGGACCATGTCGTCGGAAACCGTCTCGCCGGCGTCGATCGCGAGCAGCGCTGCCTGCATGTCGAGCTCGTCCTCGGTCAGCGGCAATCGCGTTTGCAGCTTGCCGTCGACGACCTCCGCCGCAGCACGATCGCGGCGCGCGAGATCCATTTCAGTTTGCGCGACGACGAGCGCCGGAGCCGGTTTCGGCGTCCGGCGCAGGAATGCCGGGATATCGAGCCCGTCATCGGAAAGGTCGCGTCCAGGTCGGTTCGCCGGCGGCTCGGCTGCATCAGCGCGGCCGGTAACGGCGACGCTCGAAACGACTTCCCCGATCGGCAACGAGGCAACATCGGCCGAAAGGGCTGGATCGCCGGCGTGAGCTCCGGCGTCCGCTAAATGTGAGGCCGCAGCGCTATGGCTACCCGTTGCGGCCTCGTCCGATGACTGACCATCGGCAGTCCGATCGCGCGGCGGTTTTATACCCGCCGGCCCCCCGTCAGGCGCCGAGCTCTCGCCCGCGATCGCTTGGGAATTGATTTCTGCCGCCTCCGCCTGGTTACCCCACGCATCCCAGCCGGCCGGCAATGGATTCTCTGCGTCGACGCGGGCGAACAGCTCGAGCACCGGCACGCCGCCGCCCATCGCCTCGATCATGCGCCGGTAATGCTCCGGCTTGCGCGAGTGGCCGAGCGGACGCGATCGCTCGCGATGGTTGGAGCCGAACTTTTCGCCGCTCGCCGGTTTCGGCAGGCCCTTGCCGCGCTTGAACAGCAGCAGGATCTCGTCCTGGTCGCGCACCAGGACGGCGCCGCCGGCCTCGTCCGGATGCTCATCGTCGTTTTTGGTCCAGACGAACGCGGTCGAATACGCCTCAAAGCCCCACGACAACGCGACGGCCGAGGCGAGCGGCATCTGGACGCGGACCATGATGACCTCGCCGGTCCGGAGATCCGTCGCCTCGATCTCGGCCTCATGCCAGGCGAGCATATGGGCGCGCGGAATCCAGAGAAACAGCCAGGCGTCCGGCAGGACCATGTCCCTGACCGGCAGCGCGCAGATGTCCGCCCATGGCATGGTCGGATAATGGTTTTCATAGGAGCGGCTGGTCACGCCCTGGTTTCGATGCCAGGGCGGATCGGCGTAGATGATCGGATACTTGCGGCCGGTCGGCTGCAGCGCCGAGGCGTCAGACAGCGCCTGCGCCAGACCGCGGCGATGCTCCCTGCCCTTTTCCTCGGCGCCGACCTTGGCCAGGTCCATCGCGACGCGGCCGGCGCCGGCGCGCATTTCCTCCTGGTGACGGTCGAGCGCGGCCTCGAATTCGGCCGGCGGCATCGCGGCCAGGCGCTGCGCCTTCGATGACAGTTTGCGGTCGATCCCGGCCTCGGCAAGCGTCGGCCGGTCATCTTCTGGCTGTTCCGAAACCGAACCGCCAGAAACGTTCCGGCCCCGCAGCTGACCGCGCGATCCGGTATTGAGCCCGACCGTTTCCTTTTGCGCGACGATCATCTCGCCGAGGCGCCGCTCGGCGCGGAAACGCAGCTGCGCCGCCTGGATCTCGAGGTCGCGATCCTTCGCCTGGCGCGCGTAGTGGCGCATTGCCTCGGCCTGGCTGCGGATCTCCTGGACCTCGTCGACCGCGACGGCCTCGGCCAGCGCCTTGCGCGCGGCCTCATAGCGAACGAGTTCGGTCAAAACGGGATCTCCTCGAGTTGAGGCTGCGGCGGCAGGCCGGCGACGAGCTCGCGGACGATGTCCTCGAGCGACGGCGCCGAGCCGCGCCTGCGGCGGTTGGCTGCGTTTTCTTGCTTGGTTGCCCAGCGCAGATTTGCGCGGCGGTTGTCGAGCGTCTGACCGTTGATATGGTCGACGAAATGCGAGCGCAGGTAAGCCTCGTCTCGCGGCTCGGCGAGGACCATGATCTCGCGATGCATGCGGACGGTCGCCCGCGAGACGTCAACGTTGCGCTTCGCGTAGCGCATCCAGTCGCCGCGGCCGGCGTGCCAGACGTTCCAGATCTTTTCCGACAGCCAAGCGTAATCGACGGCGTCGACCAGCGTCCAGATCGGCTCGCGCGCCGATAGCCAGATCCGCCGCCATGGCGTGCCTGTCAGGTCGACCAGGTCCGCCGATGCCTCGAGCTCCTCGCGCGTCTTTGCGAAACAGCCGTGCATCAAAGCATTCCCAGCGCCTGCATGTAGGTCTCGAGGATCGCCTCCTCGGCCTCGCGCTCGATCGGATCGAGCTTGCGCAGCTTGACGATTGCGCGGAGCGCCTTGACGTCGAAACCGTTGCCCTTGGCCTCGGCATAGACGTCGCTGATGTCGTCGGAGATCGTCTTTTTCTCCTCGATCAGCCGCTCGACGCGCTCAACGATCGATTTCAGCTGGTCTTTTGCGATCGTCGTCGCGCGAGTTTCTGCGGCTGGTTTCTTGGTCATGCGATCGCCTCGAGCAGGCCGCCGTCGACGCGGAACGGCCGCGTCTGCGCGTAACAGACGACGTCTTTTCGCTCCCACGCCGGCGGCGTCGGCATGCGCAGGAACGGCTCGCCGTCGAGCATGACGAGCTGCGGGACGTCGTCGTCGGCGACGATCGGCAGACGGATCGCGCCCATGATGCGATTGCGCTCGAGACCGAACAGCACGGCGCGAACGGCGCGGACGGCTGACTTTCCGCTCATCGACGCACCCTGCGGAAACCGGCGCCGGCGTTGCGGCGGCGATCCAGGAAAGGCTGCATCGCGGCGCCGACCGCGGCGAACGCGGCGGCGAGCAGGACGCACCCCATCATGACGAGAAAACGCAGATCGTTGACGTCGACGCCAGCGAGGGTGTTTTGCTCCATGGATTGCCCCACTAATCCGCCATGCCGCGCTGCATGGATTCGATCTGCCGGCCGAGCTCGGCCTGCGCCTTGACCAGTTTCGAGAGCTCGAGCTGTTTTTTGAATCCGACCCACCAGGCCGGCCGCGCCTCGCCCATGATCGCGTCGAGGATCTTGTCGCCGACGTCGGACTGCAGCAGCTTGGCTTGGAAGGCGCTGCCGAGATCCCGATCGCCGGCGAGGCAGCGCTCGCAATGACGGATCTCGGCGCCGGTTCGGATCGCGAGCTCGGCCGCGGTCTGATGCGGGAAAAGCCTGCGGAAAACCTGCATCGCCGGCGCGATCGTCCGGCCAGCTGGCCGGTTTGTCCCGGCCTGTTGGCCGGTCCGCTTTTTTGCGTTCCCGGCCGGAACTTGTGTAGCCTCTCGCCCCATGTTGCCCCTGCGCGAAAAACCGTTAGTGACGCTTGCGACGCGGCGCCGGCCGGATGCCCCAGAGCTCCGGCGGCGCCGTCAGGCCGCGCTCCGCGAGCTCGGCCCCGAAAATCAGAAATGTCGTGGAAGGCAGGCAGCCGCGGGCGATCGCGTTGGAAATCGCCGGCGGTTTGCAACCTGCGAGAGCAGCAGCCCTGAAGGTGCCGCCGACCGCGTCGACGACTTCCCTTGCACTGCTCAATTTTTTGAACCGCGAATCATTCATGCCGCCCGGAACGTACTTCACATATTGTGAAGATCCAAACGGTTCACATTCGGTAAATGGTAAATGTTGGCAGCATCAGCGACATTGCCGCTCGTTATGGCGGCCAAAGCAGCAGACCAAAATCCCGAGAACACCGAGGCAGTTGCGCATCGCCTCAAGCGGACGCGTGAAGCCATGAAGCTAAACCAGGCGGCTTGGTGCCGCCTGGTTGGGATCGATGGGCCGCAGTGGAATAACTATGAGGTCGGCGGGCGGCGCATCACGATCGACGCCGCCCTCAAGGTCTGCAAGGCGACCGGCGTCGGCCTCAATTGGATCTATCGCGGCATGGCAAACGACGTCCCGGTCAACCTGGCGACGGCGATCCAGGCGCTGGAGCGAGCCGCACGCAAGCGCTCATAGCCGCCGCGCGCAATGCCGCCGAGTGCCTGGCAATGGTCGGCACCACGATCGCCGCGACGGCATAGCAACCACCAAAGACGAGCTCGCGCGCTGTCGGAATAGATAGCTCGAGCGCCGGCGGCACGATCAGCAGATTATGCGCGACGCCGGCCAGGACGCCGACCAGGACGCCATAGCGCCGGCCGAACACCATCGAACAGCCGGCCGCCAGCGGCGCCATCAGTGGGATCTCAACCGCCTGGATACCCACCAGCGAAACGAGCGCCATAGCGACCGGCATCACCAGCAGGAACAGCGCCACGGTCCAGAACAGCGCCAGCCCGGCGCGGTATGGCGGATCCAGCGCCATGACCTGCCGCTCCCATAGCGGCCGAGGCCCCGGCGCCGTCATGTAACCCTCGAGCAGGACGGCGAGCTCGTCGACGACCTGCCGCGCATCCTCGGCAGAATCAGAAGGCAGCTGGATCGCGAGCTGCAAAGCAAGGTGACGGTTTGCCTCCGATGACCGCGGGCGGCTCGACATAAGTGTTTTCATTGTTGTTTTTCCACTGGCATTCACACGCCGTTAATGCTGGCGTTGCAAATATTCACGTTTTGTGATTATCCATGGCTCCCGGCATTCGAGCCGGGAACGCGAATGTTTCTAGTGGGACAATCAACCGGATGCCTACACCGCAAATTTACGGGTGTGGATTGAGTGACAAGGTCACAGCCGCCCCTATGCAACCAGAAGATTCAAGCGGCGCGGCTCCTCAACCTGTTGCAATTCCGCCCCGCGCACGCATCGCGCGAAACGGAGCCCCTTCCACGATTCATTACCGCGCCGGCATCGCCGTTGAGGCGGGCATGCGGCGCTTTCGGGAGCACTGGCAGACGCCAGACGGCATCGAGTATTTCGCATGACCCATCGCCCCGCGGCCCTCCTCCCCGGCGTTTATCCCCCGCGCCAGCCGGCCGCCATGGCCGCCGGCTATTGCGGCGAGATCTCGGTTGAGTCTTTCTTGCGTGAGGTGAAAGCGGGAACCTACCCGCAGCCCGCGATCAAGAGAGGACGGCGTCAGATATGGCTGACAGCGGAGCTGGACAGGGCAATGGCCCAAGCAGGCCAGCCTTGCGCAAACGAAACCGCGGCGGACGTCGCGGCGGATTTCTGACCGTGAGCCGCCCCCTGCCCCGTTTCGTGCTGACCAAGCAGGTCAAAGGCCGCACCCGCTACTACTGGACGCTGCCGACCCATTACCGCCGCCAGGGCTGCACCCTGCACGGGGAGCACGAGACGGCACTCGGCGACGATTACGAGGCTGCCTGCGGCAAGGACGGCGCCGGCGGCCGTGCGGCCGTCCTGAATGGCCTGTTCGACGACTGGGACCGGATACGGCTTGGCGAGCCGCCGAAGCCAAAGGTCGAGATCCGCGCCGGCACCGTCGACTGGCTGTTCAGGACCTACAAGACCTCGACCGACTGGAAGAACCGTGTCTCCAAGCGCACCGCGCCGGACTACGAGATCACGATGGATCTGCTCGCCGATCTCGTCGGCGCGTCCGGAATCCGGGTCGGCGACCGTATGGTCACGTCGATCACGCCGGTGGTCGCCGACAAGCTTTACGAGAAGATCCGCACCACGCCGGTGCGCAAGGGCAAGTCGGAGCGGCCGCGCTCGGCCGAGAAGGTCGTGGTCCTATGCCGGCACGCCTGGCGCGCCGTGCAGCGGTTGCATCCGGCGATGTTCATCGACGGCCCCGCATGGAATCCGTGGGACGGCGTCGCGATGGAGAAGCGGAAGCACGCCACCAAGCCGGCCGTGTCCCGAGAGGACGTCTACGCCTTCGCCTGGGGTGCCATAGGGCTCGGTCAGGTTCAGCCCGCCGCTGCAGCCGTGATCTGCTTCGAATGGCTGCAGCGGCCTGAGAACGTGCTGGCGGGCTATGTCACATGGACCGGGTACCGCGGGCAGTCACACCCCAACCAGATCCGGATCGAGCACCACAAGACCGGCGAGATGGTGTTGCACCCGCTCGAGGAGGCCGTTGAGGGCGAGCAGGTGCTGTTCTACGAAGAGGCCGAGCAGGTGCTGGCGAAGCTGCCGAAGCTCGCCACCGGCCTGATCATGAAGCCCGGCCGCACGCCGAAGCACGTTGCGACCACCTGGGACATCCATACCATGGCCCGCCACGTGCGCAAGCTGCGCGAGGCGCTCGGGCTGCCCGACACCTTCACGCTGGACGCCTGCCGGCACGGCGGCATGACCGAGCTCGAGGAAGCCGAGCTGACCGATGGCCAGGGCCGCGCGCTGTCAGGGCACAAGTCGAAGGCTTATGAGGGCTATGCGAAACGGACCGAGAAACGGGCCCTGGCGGCGACGCGGAAGCGCTATGCGCACCGGGCGTCAATGGACGCTGGGGCGGAGTCGACGCCGGCGATCGAGGCGCCGGCATCGCGCAAGCGGTCATGACCGAGGAACGCAACCTAGTTTTTATAGTTTTAATGCCGAGGAGATCAAAAATGTTATTTTTCATTGATTTAGCGTTCGCGCCTTTGCAATTCGTGGCGTCGGTTTGCGATGAACTGACGAGGCCAAACGTCACCCTTACTATCCGCACGGTCGTGCTCGGCCCCGCCCAGGTGATCCACATCACCCCGGAGCGCCGTGCGCGCCGGGAGCGCAAGATCCTTCGGCGTCTAGGAGGGTTAGTTAGATGATTTGCCGCCGAACGATGAGCGAATGCCAGACCGCCATCATGTGCGCCCCGTATGGCGGTTGCGCCGAGGAGAAGCCGATCTCTGACAATGTAGCACAAGTTCCACGCCGCGATCTGATCGCTGAAATGACTGGACCCACGCGGTTCGGAACATAGGTTCGTTTGGAGGGCCGGTTGATTCCCAACATGCATATTTGGCAGGGAATCGAACATCACGCGGCCATCCAAGCTGAACTCGATCTAATCTCGCTCCGGTCGTCGGTCGTACATAACCAATGGGACGTTCGCCTTTCCCGCGATGGCGGTCGGCGCAGGATGCGACCCGCTGAATTTCAAGCCGGTCGACTTTGCGAAAAAGGTAGTCGGCTTATAACCGTTCTTGAGCCGCGACCGTTCTTGAGTTCTGAAACTCGAAAATAATCCAGCAAGATCAATGAGGCAAAAACCGCCCGTTTTCAGAACTTGGCGTTGAAATTGCTTGCAAACCCATCTGCTTTGCAGACCGTTGCGTCACCACTCCGCCACGTGGCCCCACGCGGCGCTTCATATACGCCCTCTCTCAGATAGGCAACCAAGCTGGAAGCTAGCGCCGGCGCTTGCGGAAATCCCGTTTCTTCGGTTTGGGCGCCAATTCCGGCATTTCCGCCTGTACTTCGCGGAATTTTGCCAGCATCCGGTCGAAACTACCTGACAACGTTGCGGCAATATCCGGCCGCTTCTCCAGCCCCGCCAGCAGAAGCGCGGCCGCCTCGATGGTCGCAAGGCCGTCGCGCCGCGGTTCCTTGCGCAGCTGGCCGTAGCGCGAGGGCCGTTTCGGCCCGAGAATCACCCGCTGGCACTTCAGCATCCAGGCATTGCGCCACCACAGCGCCTTGGCCTGGCTCCAGGTGCCGTCAAGCAGCACGATGCCCTCGATGTCGGACAGGATGGCGCGCTGATGCGGCTCAAGCTCGCCCTTGCGGTTGATCGCGACGATCTCGGCATCGGTATCGAGATCCTCGACCTTGGCCGACCCGAGATACAACACGGCCCAGCGTGACGGATCGGCCACCGGCCGACCGAGCGCCTTTGACAGGCTCGGCCAGGACAGCCCGATCCGGACCACGGCGTTCTTGAAGTGTTGCGCCGTCAGCCGCGCGGTGCCGAGCGCCCTGTCCTGCTCCTGCGGATGCTGCAGGATCAGGAGCTGGGTGCGGCTTTCGATCGGGGTGACGCTGTCGCAGATGCAGAGCGGCAGCGGCTTGCCGCAATGCGGGCAATCCTCGATCTCGGCGGCAATCTCGGTCTTTGCTTCGGTTGGTTCGGACATCGCTTCGCTATACGCGCGCGGAGCCGTTCAATTCAACCTATTCCGCGGGCGCGTGCACGCCTGACGGCGCCGGGCGCCGGCGTAGGCGGTCGATCAGGAGATAGATCACCGGCGTGGTGTAGAGGGTCAGGATCTGCGATACGAACAGGCCGCCGATGATGGTGATGCCGAGCGGCCGGCGCAGCTCTGTGCCCGGGCCGGTCGCAATGACAAGCGGAATGCCGGCGAACAGCGCCGCCATCGTCGTCATCAGGATGGGACGGAACCGCGCCCGGCAGGCCTCGAAGATCGCATCCCGAGACGACAGGCCCTGATGCCGCTCGGCCTCGAGCGCGAAGTCGACCATCATGATGCCGTTCTTCTTGACGATGCCGATCAACAGGATGATGCCGACGAAGGCGATCACCGTCAGCGGCGTGTTGGTCACCTGCAGCGCCAGCAAGGCACCGAGGCCGGCCGACGGCAAGGTCGAGATGATCGTGATCGGATGGGCCAGGCTCTCATAGAGCACGCCGAGCACGATATACATCGCGACCAGCGCGCCCAGAATCAGCAGCGGCTGGCGCCCGCTGGTCTTGTTGAAGTCGCCGGCATTGCCGTCAAAGCTGCCGCGGATGCCTTCCGGCATGTGCAGCTCGTTGACCGCCTGCTGGATGTTGGTGGTCGCGACCTCCAGCGGCACGTCCGGCAGCAGGTTGAACGACACCGTGGTCGAGGGGAAGCCGCCGGAGTGAAACACCGCGAGTGCCGACAGCCCGCGCTGGTAGTGCACCAGCGCCGACAGCGGCACCTGAACGTCATTGGCGCCGGCGACATAGATGCGGTCGAGGTTCGACGGGTCGCTCTGGAATCTCGGATCGATCTCGAGCACCACCATGTACTGGTTGCGCTGGGTGTAGATGTACGAGATCTGCCGCTGCGAGAAGGCGTTGTTGAGCGCGTTGTCGATGTCCTGGACGCGGACGCCGAGGCTGGAAGCGGTCTTGCGGTCGATCACGAGGTTGAGCTGCAGGCCGCCGGGATCGCGGTCGGAGGAGACGTCGGTGATGCCCTCCACCGTCTCCATCCGCTTGGCGACGATCGGCGCCCATTTCTGCAACAGATCGAGATCCGTCGAGGCGAGCGTGTACTGGTAGTCGGAATCGCTCTGCCGGCCGCCGGTGCGGATATCCTGCGCGGCGAACATGAACAGGCGGATGCCCGGCACCATGAACAGATTGCGGCGCAGCCGGTCGATCACCTGCGTGGTCGAAAGCCCGCCGCGCTCCTCCGGTGGCTTCAGGCTGATGAACATGGTGCCGCGGTTGGAGGTGGCGCCGCCCGGCCCGCCGCCGGAGCCGACCGACGAACCGATGCCGGCGACCGCCGGATCGGCCATCACGATGTCGGCGAGCCGCTGTTGCAGCAAGAGCATTGCCTGAAACGAGATATCGGCTGAGGCCCGCGTCGAGCCGATGACAAAGCCGCTGTCGTCGGTCGGGAAATAGGCCTTCGGCGTCTTGACGTAGAGCACCACCGTCAGTGCCACGGTGGCGGTGAACACCACCATCGTCAGCCAGGGGTATCCGAGCACACTCCGCAGCGTCCGGGCATAGAACGCCACGACCCGGGACAGCGTGCCTTCGATGGCGCGGTCGTACCAGGTGGCGTGATCCGAGGTCGCCTCCTTGATGTAGTGCGCGCAGATCATCGGCGTGACCGTCAGCGACACCACGGTCGAGACCGCGATCGCAAACACCAGCGTCAGCGAGAATTCCCGCAGCAGCCGGCCGACGATCCCGTCCATGAAGATCAGCGGCGTGAAGGCCGCGACCAGCGACAGCGAGATCGACAGCACCGTGAAGCCGATCTGCTTGGCGCCCTCGACCGCGGCCGGATATGGCGCCATGCCCTGCTCGAGATTCCGATACATGTTCTCGATCATGACGATCGCGTCGTCGACCACGAAGCCGACCGAGATCGCGAGCGCCATCAGCGACAGATTGTCGATCGAGAAGCCGGCGAGCCACATCCCGGCGCAGGTGCCGGCCAGCGCCAGCGGTACCGAAACGCCGGCGGCGATCGTCGGCACCATCCGGCGTAAAAACACGAACACCACGACCATCACTAGCACGACGGTCGCCAGCAGCGTGAACTGCATGTCCTCGACGCTGGCGCGGATGGTTCCGGTGCGATCGACCAGGGTCGAGATCTCGACCCCGGCCGGGATCCACTGCTTCAGTTCCGGCAGCAGCTTGCGAACATTGTCGACGGTGTCGATGACGTTGGCGTCGCCCTGCTTGGTGATCTGGATCAGCACCGCGGGCTGCTTGTTGAACCAGGCGATCGAGCGCGAGTTGCGGACGGAGTCCTCGACCTCGGCGACATCAGAGAGGCGGACGAAATTGCCGTTCGAGCTCTTGATGACGATGTCGCGGAATTCGGCCGCGGTGCGCATCTGCTTGTTGATCGACAGCGTCTCGCTCAGCCGGTCGCCATTGAAGATGCCGACGGGACCGAGCGGATTGGCATTGATGATCGCAAGCCGGACGTCGTCGGTCGCGATCCCGGCATTGGCCAGCGACACCGGATTGAGCGCGATGCGCACCGCCGGCTGGTCGGCGCCGCTGACCGTCACCTCCCCGACCCCCGGCACCTGGGAAATGCGCTGCGCCAGCACGGTGTCGGCGACGTCGTACATCGCGCTGGTCGAGATCGTCTTCGAGGTCAGCGCCAGCACGAACACCGGCGCCGCGGCCGGATTGGCCTTGCGGAATTTCGGCAGCGACGGCAGGTCGCTCGGCAGATCGGCGAGCGAGGCGTTGATCGCGGCCTGCACGTCGCGCGCGGCGCGGTCGATATTGCGGCCGATCGAGAACTGCACCTGGATACTGGTCGTGCCGAGCGAGCTCGTCGAGGTGATCTGGTCGACCCCCGAAATGGTGCCGAGCTTGCGCTCCAGCGGCGCGGCGACGGTCGCGGCCATCACCGAGGGATCGGCGCCGGGCCGAGACGCCGACACCCGGATGGTCGGGAAGTCGACATTCGGAACCGACGACACCGGCAGGAACTGATAGGCGACGATCCCGACCAAAAACAGCCCGATCGCAAGCAGTGTGGTGCCCACCGGCCTGCGAATGAAGGGCTCCGAGATCGAGATCACTGCATGCCCTCGGTGGCGCCCGCGATCGGCGGGCCACTGGGACCTGCCTCCGGCACGGCGCGCTCGATCCGGCGATTGAGCCGGTCGAGCGCCAGATAGATCACCGGCGTGGTGTACAGCGTCAGCAGCTGGCTCAGCAGCAGGCCGCCGATGATCGAGATGCCGAGCGGAAAGCGCAGCTCGGCGCCGGTGCCGCTTTCGATCGCGAGCGGCAGCGCGCCGAACAGCGCCGCCAGCGTCGTCATCATGATCGGCCGGAACCGCAGCAGGCAGGCCTGCACGATCGCGTCATAGGACGACATGCCCTTGTGACGCTCGGCTTCGAGCGCGAAGTCGATCATCATGATCGCGTTCTTCTTGACGATGCCCATCAACAGGATGATGCCGATCAGGCCGATCACCGAGAGGTCCTGCCCGCACAGCATCAGGGCGAGGATGGCGCCGACGCCGGCCGAGGGCAGCGTCGACAGGATGGTGATCGGGTGGATGTAGCTTTCGTAGAGCACCCCGAGCACGATGTAGATCGTGATGATCGCGGCCAGGATCAGCCACGGCTGTCCGGCGAGCGAGCGGGCGAATTCGGCGGCGTCGCCGGAATAGATGCCGACGATGCTGCTTGGCATCCCGATCCTGCTCTCGATCGCCTTCACCGCCTCGACCGCGTCGCCGAGCGCCTCGCCGGGCGCCAGGTTGAAGCTGAGCGAGACCGACGGGAATTGCGCCTGGTGCGAGATCGCGAGCGGCGCCGTGGTCCTGATCAGGGTTGCCACCGCCGACAGCGGCACCTGCGCGCCGGCGGCGCCGGGCAGATAGAGCTTGTCGAGGATCGACGGGTCGCGCTGATACATCGGCAGCGCCTCGAGCACCACGCGGTACTGGTTGGCCTGGCCGTAGATCGTCGAAATCTGCCGCTGCGCGAAGGCGTCGTTCAGCGTGTCGGTGACGCCCTGCAGATTGACGCCGAGCTGGCCGGCGCGCTGGCGATTGACGTCGAGCGCCGCGCGCAAGCCGCCCTCCTGCGCCTCAGACGAGACGTCGCGGAAGATCGGGTCGCGCCGCATCTCGGCCACCAGTTTCTGCGCCCATTGCGAGACTTCGGCGGCATCGGTCGCAGTCAGCGTGTACTGGTATTGCGAGCGGCTCGATTGCGTCGAGATCTGCACGTCCTGCACCGGCTGGAAGTAGACTGTCATGCCGGGCACCGTCGCGACCCTCTGCTTGAGGCGCTCGATCACCTTGACGACGCCGTCGCGCCGCTCGTCGAGCGGCTTCAGCGTCATCACCAGCCGGCCGACATTGGTGGTCGGATTGACCGAGCCCGAGCCGATCACCGAGACCACGCCCACCACGTCCGGGTCGGCCTTGATGAGGTCGGAGACCGCGGTCTGCCGCCGCTGCATCTCGGCAAACGAGACGTCGGGGCCCGCCTCGGTCACCGCCGTGATCGAGGAAGTGTCCTGCAGCGGCAGGAAACCCTTCGGCGCCAGCACATACATGATCAGCGTCAGTGCGATCGTCGCGAAAGTCACCAAGAGCGTCGCGCGCTGGCGCTGCAGCACCCAGAGCAGCGTGCGACGGTAGAACTCCACCATCCGGTCGATGAAGCGGCTGACCGCGGCAAGTCCCGGAACCGCCATCTCCTCATGGATGTTCTTGAGCAGCCGCGAGCACATCATCGGCGTCAGCGTCAGCGAGACGATCGCCGAGGTCACCACCGCGATCGTCAAGGTCAGCGCGAATTCGCGGAACATGCGGCCGACCAGGCCGGACATGAACAGCAGCGGGATGAACACTGCGATCAGCGACACCGTCAGCGAGATCACGGTGAAGCCGATTTCGCTGGCGCCCCTCAGCGAGGCCTCCATCACGGTCTCGCCACCTTCCATGTGGCGGACGATGTTCTCGATCATCACGATGGCGTCGTCGACCACGAAGCCGGTTCCGATGGTCAGCGCCATCAGCGACAGATTGTCGAGGCTGAAGCCTGCGAAATACATGACGCCGAAGCTCGTGATCAGCGACAGCGGCAGCGCGACGCCGGCGATCAGGGTCGCGCGCAGCGACCGCAGGAACAACAGCACCACCAGCGTCACCAGCACGACGCTCAGGATCAGCGTGAATTGCACGTCGCGGACCGAGGCGCGGATCGTCACGGTGCGGTCGGAGACGATCGTCAGCTTGACGCCGGCCGGAACCGCCCGCTGCAGCCGCGGGATCTCGGCGCGGATCTGCTTGACGACGTCGATGACGTTAGCGCCCGGCTGGCGCTGGATGTCGATGATGACGGCCGGCGTGCCCTGGTACCAGCCGCCGGTGCGGTCGTTCTCAAGCCCGTCGACGATCTGGGCGACGTCGCCGATGGTGACCGGCGAGCCGTTGCGATAGGCGATGATGATCGGCCGGTAAGCATCGGCGGCCGCGATCTGGTCGTTGGCGGCGATGGTGTAGGATTGCTGGGCGCCGTCGAGCGATCCCTTCGGCCCCGACACGTTGGCGCCGGCGATCGCGTTGCGCAGATCCTCCATCGCGATGCCATAGGCCGCCAGCCGGGCCAGATCGGCCTGCACGCGCACCGCCGGCTTCAGGCCGCCGAGGATCGAGACCCGGCCGACGCCGGAAATCTGGCTGAGCCGCTGCCCCAGGATGGTATCGGCGAGATCGCTCATCGCCCGCAGCGAGGTCGTCTCCGAGGTCAGCGCCAGGGTCATGACCGGCGCATCCGCCGGGTTCACCTTGGCGTAAACAGGCGGATACGGCAGCGTCTTCGGCAGGATGCCGGCGGCGGCATTGATCGCGGCCTGCACATCCTGCGTGGCGCCGTCGATGTCGCGGTTGAGATCGAATTGCAGCGAGATCTGGCTGACGCCGAACGAGCTCGTCGAGTTCATCGACGACAGCGACGGAATCTGGCCGAGCTGCCGCTCCAGCGGTGCCGTGATCAGCGAGGCCACCACGTCGGGGCTCGCGCCGGGCAATTGCGTCGACACCTGCACGGTCGGGAAGTCGACCTGCGGCAGCGCGGAGACCGGCAGTGCCCAGTAGCCGAGCGCGCCGCCGATCATCAGGGCGATGCCGAGCAGCGAGGTGGCGATCGGCCGGCGGATGAACGGTTCGGAGACGCTCATGGCTGCGTACTCGCTGTATGATCGGACATTACGAAGTCAGGATGCCGGTCATGGCTGCGCCTTCGGTGCGCCGCCCGACTGTTCGCCCCCTGCCGCCGGCGCAGGCGCCGGTGCGGCCTGCCCCTTCTGATCGCCTTCACTATGCTCGTGCCGGCCGCGATGCTCGCCGTTCTTGCCCTGCCAGTCCCGCTTGCCGTCCTTGCCCTGGTCCTTGCCCGGAGCTTCGCCCTGCGCTCCGCCTCCCTGCGTGCCGCCTTGCGCTCCACCTTGGCCGCCGCGCTTGCCGTCGGGATTGCGGCTGCGCTTGCGCGGCGCGAGATCGGCGGCCGGCGGCCCGTCATCCTTGCCGACCACGACCTTCGCGCCGTCGGCAAGATTGGCAAACCCCGTCGTCACGACGCGGTCCGACGTGGTCAGGCCGCTCGCGATGACGGCTTCATGCTCGTTCTGCTGGGTGACCGTGACCGGCTTGGCGGTGACAATGTCGCCCTCGCCGATCACGTAACTGAACGTGCCGGCAGGACCGCGCTGCACCGCCGAGGTCGGCACCACGATGGCCTGCGGCAGCGTCTCGACCTTGAGACGCACATTGACGAACTGGCCGGGCCAGAGCTGGTAGCTGGCGTTCGGGAATTCGGCCTTCAGCTTCAGCGTGCCGGTGGTCGGATCGACCTGGTTGTCGATGCCGGTCAGCTTGCCGGTGTCGATCACGGTGACGCCGTCATTGCCGAACACGTCGACCGCAAGCTGGCCCTTCGCGGCGGCGGCGTTCACCCGCATGATCTGCTGCTGCGGCAGGCTGAACCACACCGCGATCGGCTGCAGCTGGGTCAGGATCACGAGCCCGATGGTGTCGGAGGCGTGGATGATGTTGCCCTGGTCGACCTGGCGCAGGCCGGCGCGGCCGGAGATCGGCGCAATGATCTTGGTGTAACTCAGCGTCGCCCCCGCATTGTCGATCGCGGCCTGGTCGGCCTTGATCAGCGCGTCCTGCTGCGCCACCAGCGCGCGCTGCGTGTCGGCCTGCTGCTTGGAGCCGGCATTGCTGGCGGCGAGCTGTTCATAGCGCGCGAGGTCGAGCTTCTGGTTGGCATGCAGGGCTACGTCCTGTGCCTTCTTGGCGACGGCCTGGTCGTATTGCGCCTGATAGATCGCGGGATCGATCTCGCCCAGCACGTCGTCCTTCTTGACGTCCTGGCCCTCGACGAAATTCACCTTGAGCAGCTTGCCGTCGACCTGCGAGCGCACCGTGACCGTGTTCAGCGCCTTCACCGAGCCGACGCCGTCGAGATAGACCGGCACGTCCTGCACATGCGGCGTCGCCGCAAGCACCGGCACCGGCAAATCGGGCCGCCCGTTGGCGCCCCGCCCGCCGCCACCGTTTTGCTTGGGCTGGAAGGCGAGCCAGCCGAGATAGCCGAGCCCGCCCAGGATCACGAGCGTGATGAGCAGCGACACCATGCGCCCGAGCACGCGCGAGATCAGGCTCCGCTTGCGCGGCGCCGTCCTTTTCTCGTCGTCCGTCGAGTCGGGCTTAAAGAGCATCGACCGGTCTTTCCATCTTCGGTTCCCAGCCGCCCCCCAATGCCTGGTACAGACTCACGATCGCCAATAGCCGGGCCAGCTGGGCCTGGGAATAAGCATCTTCCGCCTGAAACAGAGTCAGCTGCGTGTTTAGCACAGTTACGATGTCGGCAGTGCCGGCCTTGAGCTGCTGCTCGGCGAGGTCGAAGGCGCGCCGCGAAGACGACAGCACGTCGCGCTGCAGCTGCAACCGCCGCGTGGTCTCGCGTATGGCAACCAGCGCATTGTCGACGTCGGTGAACGACTGAACCACCGTCTTGCGATAGGTTTGCAGCAGTTCGTCCTGCTTGGCCTGGGTGTACTCGAAATTGCCGAGGATCCGGCCGCCATCGAAGATCGGCTGGGTCATGCCGCCGACCAGGTTGAAGAACGCCGCATGCGGTTGGAATAGCGAGACCAGCGCCTGGCTCTGATAGCCACCCTGCCCGGTCAGCTGGATGCTTGGAAAGAACTGCGCCCGCGCGCTGCCGACATTGGCGGTGGCGGATGCGAGTTGCGCCTCCTGCCTGCGGATGTCGGGACGCTGGGTCAGCAATTCCGACGGCAATCCCGGCGTGACGCGCGGAATCCCGACTGCGTTGAGCGAGCCGCCGATCACGCGCACGCTTTCCGGCGGCCGCGACACCAGCACCGCGAGCGCGTTGATGCTCTGGTCGAGCGTCTGCCGCAGTGGCGGCACCAGCGCGCGCTGGTTGGCGAGCACAGTTTCCTGCTGCGCGACGTCGAGGTCGGAACCGGTGCCGGCCTTGAAGCGCTCCTTGATCGCGTTGAGGATGCGCTCGGCGCTGGCGATGTTGCGCTGTGCCGTGCGCAGCCGGTCCTGGCTGGCGAGCACCGTGAAATAGGCGTTGGCGACGCTCGCCAGCGTGGTCAGCGCCACCACCTCGCGGTCGAACCGGTTGGCGACGGCGGTCTCCTCCGCCGCTTGCGCGGCGTCGCGGTTCTGGCCCCAGAAGTCGAGCTGGTAGCTGGCGCTCAGTGAGGCGCTGTAATTCACCACCTCGCGCCCGCCATTGGTGAGGCCACTGGCGCTGGAGCCGGAGGTGCGGGAGTAGGTTTCCGATCCGTTGAGATTGAGGGTCGGCAAAAGCGCCGCGCCGGCCTGCCGCGCCAGCGCGTCGGCCTGGCGGAATCGCGCGACTGCCGCGGCGATGTCGAGATTGACGGTCTGCGCCTCCTCCATCAGCTGTGTCAGCTCCTTGGAGCGGAAGCCGCGCCACCAGTCGAGCGTCGGCAGCGCGTCCCCCGGCCGGCCGAGGCGCGCGGCCTTGTAGCCCTGCGGGACGTCGAGCGCCGGATCGGGGATGTCCTGGGTCAGGATGCAGCCGGCCGAGCCCGCAACCAGGCCAAGCGCGAGGAGCGACCGGGTCGCGAGCCGTCGCGCGCGGACGGCGAGGCCAAACCGGCCTCCAGGCACCGTGACGGACATGGACTGGGTCACACCCGTTCTCCGCCGCAGCCAGCCTTCGCCCGCGGCGCACGAATGGCGCGTTCAGCGATGATCTGGGTGACGTTCACGGGTCATGCTTCCAATGGTACCTGACTGTCCCATCCTACCCTTGGGACGATGGGGCGCACAGCCCCGTCACGATCGCGCGACGTCGCATCGCAAGCGATTCGGGGCCACCCCGAATGCCGACTTTCCTCTATTTTTATGGCATTTCCGCACATTTCGGAGCCGTGCCGGAAGTCACGATTCTTACAAAGATTTCATGGGGATTTCTCAGCCCTGTTGCGCCGAATCCGCAAGGATGTGCCGGAGCAACGCCGATCTCGCAGTATCGCGCCCCGCGCCGTCGGGTTTTGATCGGGTCTGCCGTGCGCAACTGACGCAAAACCGCGGATCGCAGGACGATTCTGCTGGGCGTCCCGACCGCCGCAAAACGCCGTTCTCCCGATGCCCGTGATATCCGCGCCCGCGCGGCAAAGCGTTTTGGGCCCGCCATTTGCCGCAGTGCAAAAGCCCTTCCCTTTTTCGATCAGCACACTAGGTTCGCGGCAAGCAAGACACAGACCGGCAAAGAAATTCCCCGACATGGTATTCAACAAAGACGTCATCGAAGCGATCGGCAACACGCCGCTCATCAAGCTGAAGCGCGCATCCGAACTGACCGGCTGCACCATTCTGGGCAAGGCCGAGTTCATGAACCCCGGCCAGTCGGTGAAGGACCGCGCCGGCAAATGGATGATCCTGGAAGCCGAGAAGCGCGGCACGCTGAAACCGGGCGGCCTGGTGGTCGAGTCGACCGCGGGCAATACCGGCATCGGCCTTGCGGTCGTGGCGAGTGCGCGCGGCTATCGCACGCTGATCGTCATTCCGGAGACGCAGAGCCAGGAAAAGAAGGACATGCTGCGGCTGTGCGGCGCCGAGCTCGTCGAGGCGCCGGCGCTGCCGTTCTCCAACCCGAACAACTACCAGCATCTGGGCAGGCGTCTCGCCGAACAGCTTCGCAAGACCGAACCGAACGGCGTGCTGTTCGCCGACCAGTGGAACAACCTCGACAATCCCAAGGCGCATTACGACTCGACCGGACCGGAAATCTGGCAGCAGACCGACGGCAAGGTGGATGGCTTCGTCTGCTCGGTCGGCACCGGCGGCACGCTCGCCGGCATCAGCCGCTACCTGAAGGAAAAGAACCCGGCCATCGTCACCGCCTGTGCCGATCCGCACGGATTCGGGATGTACGAACTGTTCAAGAATGGACAGGTCAAATCGACGCCGGGCGACTCGATCACGGAAGGCATCGGGCTCGGACGCGTCACGCCTGTGGTCGAGGCGGCGAACGTCGACACCGCGTTCCTGATCTCCGACGAGGAAGCCGTGACCATCATCTACGAGTTGCTGGAGCACGAAGGCCTGTGCCTCGGCGGCTCGACCGGCATCAACATCGCCGGCGCGATCCAGCTCGCCAAGCAGCTCGGCCCCGGCAAGACCATCGTCACCATTCTCTGCGACTCCGGCAACCGCTATCAGTCCAAGCTGTTCAACCCGGCCTTCATGCGTTCGAAGAATCTGCCGGTCCCGGAATGGTTGGAAAAGCGCAGCAAGATCGAGCTGCCGCTGGTGTGAGGCGCGAATAGCGAATGGTGAGTGGCGAATACAGCGCTACTCGCAATTCGCGTTCTGCACGCGTTCACCGCAAAATCTGGCTCAAGAACAGCTTCGACCGCGCGTGCTGCGGGTTGGCGAAGAACTCCTGCGGCGTGTTCGACTCGATGATCTGGCCGGCGTCCATGAACACGACGCGGTTGGCCACCTCGCGGGCAAAGCCCATCTCGTGGGTCACGACCAGCATGGTCATGCCCTCCCTGGCGAGATCGACCATGGTGTCGAGCACCTCCTTGACCATCTCCGGGTCGAGCGCCGAGGTCGGCTCGTCGAACAGCATCACCTTCGGGTTCATGGTCAGCGCGCGGGCGATCGCGACGCGCTGCTGCTGACCGCCCGACATCTGGCCGGGAAACTTGTTGGCCTGATGCGGAATCTTGACGCGCTCGAGGAACTTCATCGCGGCCGCCTCGGCATCCTTCTTCGGGATGTTGCGCACCCAGATCGGCGCCAGCGTGCAATTGTCGAGCACGGTGAGATGCGGAAACAGGTTGAAGCTCTGGAACACCATGCCGACTTCGCGGCGGACCTCGTCGACGCGGCGCAGGTTCGGACCGAGCTCGATGCCGTCGACCACGATCTCGCCCTCCTGGAATTCCTCCAGCGCGTTGATGCAGCGGATCAGCGTCGACTTGCCCGAGCCGGACGGGCCGCAGATCACGATGCGCTCGCCCTTGCCGACCTCGAGGTTGATGTCGCGCAACACGTGGAAGTCGCCGTACCATTTGTTGAGCGCGGAAATATTGACGATCGGGGTTGTGGACATGGTGACCCTTGTTCAGTGGCGGCGGTGGGCGTTGAGCCGATTTTCGACGAACAGCGAGTAGCGCGACATTCCAAAGCAGAACACGAAATAGATGAGGCCGGCGAAGGCGAAGCCGGTGAAGGCGGTCGTCGGCGTGGTCCAGACCGGATCGGCGAACGACGCCCGCAATGAGCCCAACAGATCGAACAGCGCGACGATCGATACCAGCGAGGTATCCTTGAACAGCCCGATGAAGGTGTTGACGATGCCGGGAATGACGTAGCGCAGCGCCTGCGGCAACACGATCAGCGACGTCGTCTTCCACCATGACAGGCCAAGCGCGGACGCGGCTTCCGGCTGCCCGCGCGGCACGGCCGCCAGGCCGCCCCTGATCACCTCGGCCAAGTAGGCACCGGTGAACAGCGCGACTCCGATCAGCGCGCGCATCAGGCCGTCGACGGCGAAATTGCCCGGCACGAACAGCGGCAGCATGTAGGTCGCGAAGAACAGCACCGTGATCAGCGGCACGCCGCGCCAGAATTCGATGAAGGTGATCGAGAATATCCGGATCAGCGGAATGCTCGACCGACGGCCGAGCGCCAGGGCGATCCCGATCGGCATCGAGGCGACGATGCCGGTGATGGCGATCACCAGCGTCACCAGAAGGCCGCCCCACAGCCGCGTATCGACGATCGGAAGGCCGCCGCGGTCGAGCCCCATCAGCTTGATCACGATAGCGATCCCGGCAAACGTCACGAGGCTGCCAATCAGCGCCCGGCGGCCGGTGCGCACGCCACCTCCGAGAACGAACAGAACGGCGGAGACGATCACGGCGGTGACGAGAAAGTCGACCCAGACCGGTTGCGACGAGGCCTGCATCTGGTCGCGCAGCCAGCTCAGCGGATAGATCAACCAGTGGATCAGCAAGCCGATCAGGACGATCAGCTTGCCGAGCACCCAGAACAACGGAGCGATCGCCGAGGTCTTGCTGAGATTGACCAGGATCTGCCCGGCGCCGCCAATGCTCTCGTCGAACAGCTGCAACACGCCGGCCGTCCAGCTCACGCCGAATCCGGCGATGCCGCCGCCGTGCAGCAGGAACAACGCCACCGCCGGGAAGGCGAAGAAGAACAGGCCGGAGTTCACCCCCTTGGCCGGCAGTCGCGGAACGAGCAGCGGCAGCAGCAATAGTGTGGCGAGCAGGAAGGTCAGATTGACGCGCCAGCGCTGGGCTTCCGGATAGAAGCCATAGATCAGCTGCGCCAGCTTGGCCTGGATATAGGGCCAGCAGGCGCCGACCGCGTGTCCGGCGTTCTCAGTGAGGCACGCGGTGCGGTCCTTGCCAGTCCAGACCGCGTCGACCAGCAGGAACTTGGCCGCCGGGATAATCGTGAACCAGACCAGCAGCAGCCCGAGGATCGTGAGCAGGATGTTGCCCGGCGAGCTCAGCAGCCGCGAACGCACCAGGCCGATGAAGCCGGTGGTCTTTGCCGGCGCGGGGCGCTCGGGGACCAGATCCTGTCGGACAAAGGACGACGCGGCCATATCCGTCATGTCGCCAGGCTCCGGTTGATGCGCCAGCCGTAGATGCTCATGATGGCGCTCGTTGTCAGCGAGAGCAGCAGGTAGACGCCCATCGTCATGGCGATGATCTCGATCGCCTGCCCGGTCTGACTGACCGCCGTGCCGGCGAACACCGACACCAGATCCGGATAGCCGATGGCGACCGCCAGCGACGAGTTCTTGGTGAGGTTGAGGTACTGGCTGGTGAGCGGCGGCACGATGACGCGCATCGCCTGCGGCACCACGATCAGCCGCAACGTCGTACTGCGGCTCAGGCCGAGCGAGGAGCCCGCCTCCATCTGTCCCTTGTGCACCGACAGAATGCCGGCGCGAACGATCTCGGCGATGAAAGCCGCCGTGTAGGTCGACAACGCCACCGTAAGCGCGACGAATTCCGGGATGATGCGCGCCCCGCCGGCGAAGTTGAAGCCTTTCAGCTGCGGCAGCTCGAAGGTGACCGGCCAGCCGAAGATCAGCATCGCGACCAGCGGCAGGCCGACGAGGCAACAAGCGACATAAGGCCCGATCCGGATCACCTGCCCGCGCTGGAACAGAGCGCGCTTCGCATAGTGCCGCAAGCCCAGCGCCGCAACGATGCCGATCGCGAGTGCAGCCAGGAACGGATCCAGCCCCGGCTCGCTGACCGGTCGCGGCACGATCAGGCCGCGGTTGTTGAGAAAGAACGCACTGAAGACCGAGATGCTCTGCCGCGGCGCCGGCAGCGCAGCTAGCACCGCGAGATACCAGAACAGGATCTGGAACAGGAGCGGCAGGTTTCGGATGATCTCGACATAGATGCCGCCGATCCGCGACAGCAGCCAGTTCGGCGACAACCGGCAGAGCGCCACGATGAAGCCGATCACGGTCGCGAAGACAATGCCGATCACCGAGACCAGGATCGTGTTCAACAAGCCGACGAAGAACACGCGCCAGTAGGTGTCGGCATTTGTGTAGGCGATCAGGCTCTGACTGACGTCAAAGCCCGCATTGTAGTTGAGGAAGCCGAAGCCCGACGCAATGTGCTGGGTCTCCAGGTTCAAGCGTGCATTCGCCACGATCTCATAGGCGATCCAGGCCAGGATCGCGGCGAAGCCGATCTGGGCGGCCAACCCGTTCCAGCCGGCCTTGCCGCCAAGCATACGCTTCAGCCTGAGGGCAAATTGCAGCGGTGGTTTTCGGGGCGCGATGCTCATCGCGGCAGCCGTTGGCTGGGCCGATCAGCGGATCGGCGGTGCGTACTGGATCCCGCCCTTGTTCCAGAGATTGTTGACGCCGCGGGCGATGCCGAGGGGCGAGCCGGTGCCGACGTTACGCTCGAAGGTTTCGCCGTAATTGCCGACCGCCTTGACGATGCGCACGACCCAGTCCTTGGTGAGGCCGAGCTGTTCGCCCAGATTGCCGTCGGTGCCGAGCACCCGCTTCATTTCCGGCTTGTCCGATTTCAACATCGCGTCGACGTTCTTCTGGGTGATGCCGAGTTCCTCGGCATTGATCATCGCAAACAGCGTCCACTTCACGATGTCGAACCACTGGTCGTCGCCGTGACGCACCATCGGCCCCAACGGTTCCTTGGAAATGATCTCCGGAAGCACGATGTGATCGGCGGCATTCGCGAGCTTCAGGCGGCTGGCATAGAGCCCGGAGGCGTCGTCGGTGAAGACGTCGCAGCGTCCGGATTCATATGCCTTGACGGCCTCGTCGATGGTGCCGAAAGCGATCACCTCGTACTTCATGTTGTTGCCCTTGAAGAAGTCGGCGAGATTCTGCTCCGTCGTGGTGCCGGTCTGCACGCAGACCGAGGCGCTGTTCAGCTCGAGAGCCGAATTGACCTTGAGCGACTTCTTCACCATGAAGCCCTGCCCGTCATAATAGGTCACGCCGGTGAAATTGGCGCCGAGCGAGGTATCGCGCGACACCGTCCAGGTGGTGTTGCGCGACAGCACGTCGATCTCACCGGATTGCAGCGCCGTGAAGCGGTCCTTGGCCGACAGCGGCACGAACTTGACCTTGGTCGGGTCGTCGAAAATCTCGGCCGCAATGGCCCGGCAGACGTCGACATCGATCCCGGTCCAGTTGCCCTTGTCATCAGGCGATGAAAAACCAGGCAGACCCTGGCTGACGCCGCAGGACAATTGACCGCGGTCCTTGACCGTCTTGAGGGTTTGCGCCGAGGCCGCCTGGACCGACAAGGCGGCGGCAGCGGCTAGTATGACAGCCAGGGATACGCGTTTCATGGGCAGGGCCTTTCAGGGTCGTCCGTTGGACGTTTGCTTTGTGATCGCCTCGCGTTCACGGGCCATCCCAATGATCCCTTGCAGCAAAAAGATGCTGATCTGACCGGCAGTTTTGGCGCGCAAACCGGTCAGGCAAGGATCTCAGGTCGCGGCAGGCCCCTCAACGTGCGGCGACTGGTAGTTGCGCCGCATCACATAGCGACTGACGAGCCGGGTCAAGGGGTTGACGCATGTCTTCTGCGTCCTGTTAGTAACACCTCCCGGCGTAGCCCTGTCCTCCCGACGCGTTGCGACCTCGGCAAAAAGTCTAATGGCAGCGATCCATGACCTCCTCCGACGGCTCCAAGCCCTCCCATCCGCAACATGCCGCAACACGCCTGGTCACGGCCGGCCGCGACAGCAAGGCCCAGAAGGGCTTCGTCAACCCGCCGGTCTTTCACGGCTCGACCGTGCTCTATCCGACTGCTGAGGACCTCCACGCCCATCGCGCCGAATTTACCTATGGCCGCCACGGCAGCCCGACCACGCGGGCGCTGCAGGATGTGCTGATCGCACTGGAAGGCCCGCAATGCGCCGGCGTCGGCCTCGCCCCGTCGGGACTGTCCGCCATCAGCACCACGCTGCTCGCCGTGCTCAAGGCCGGCGATCATCTGCTGGTGTGCGACAACGCCTATCGGCCGACCCGCAATTTCTGCGACAATATGCTCAAGCGCTATGGCATCGGGACCAGCTATTTCGATCCGCTGATCGGCGCCGGCATCGAGACGCTGTTCAAGCCGAACACCCGCGCCGTGCTGATCGAGGCGCCCGGCTCGCAGACCTTCGAGATGCCCGATGTGCGGGCGATAGCGGCCGTCGCGCACGCCCGCGGCGCGCTCGTGATCGACGACAACACCTGGGCGACGGCGCTCTATCACCGCTCGCTCGAACAGGGCGTCGACATCAGCATGCAGGCCGGCACCAAATATGTGGGCGGCCACTCCGACATCATGTTCGGCACCATCGCGGCCAATGCGAAGGCCTGGCCGCTGGTGCAAGAGGCGATCCGACTGCTCGGCGTCTGCGCCGGACCCGACGACGTCTATCTCGCGCTGCGCGGGGTGCGCACGCTCTCGGTGCGGCTTGCGCAGCACCACCGCTCCGGGCTCGATATGGCGCGCTGGCTTGCGGCGCGGCCCGAGGTCGAGCGCGTGCTGCACCCGGCCCTCGAGACCGATCCGGGTCACGCGATCTGGAAACGCGACTTCACCGGCGCTTCCGGCCTGTTCAGCATCGTGCTCAAGCCTGTGCCGCAGAGCGCGGTCGATGCGATGCTCAATTCGCTGACGCTGTTCGGCATGGGCTTCTCCTGGGGCGGCTTCGAGAGCCTCGCGATCCCGTTCGACTGCAGCGACTATCGCACCGCGACCAAATGGTCGCCGGGCGGGCCTGCACTGCGGCTACATATCGGGCTGGAAAATCTCGACGACCTCAAGTCCGATCTCGATCGGGGATTTGCGGCGTTGAAGGCCGCGCTCTGATCCTGACGCGCGCCTTCGCGTTAGACGATATTTAACCACGACCGACCGGCCGTGACGCTACGCTGCGACCGACGACGCGCGCGTTGAGCACGCTCGATCTCCGGGATTCTGCGGAGAAGTGACGGCGCCGATAACTCGCCGTTCACCATCCCCACCAATCCCTTAATTGTCCGGACCTTCAATCAAGTTCCCTTATACTTTTGCGGCCGTAGTGATGCTCACGGGAAGGGCTGTCGGTGCCGCAAGGACGTGACTGCCCGGCGTTAAGGGCATTCAGACAATCGCATGAAGACGGCACGCATCGTGGTCCTCGGCATCGCCGGCGTCGCAGGCCTCGCGGCCATGTATCTCGCAAGCATTGGCGATCGCAAACCGGCACCGCCGCCACCGCCGGTGGCGCAGTTGCCGACCGTCGAGGTGCTGGTGGCGAAGTCCGACATCGGCCTCGGTCAGTCGCTCAAGGCCGAAGACGTGCAGTGGCAGCGCTGGCCGGCTGAAACCGCGAGCAGCGCGTTCCTGCGCCACGACACCAATGCCGACGCCATGAACGAAGTGATCGGCTCGATCGCGCGCGCTCCGTTCATCGTCGGCGAACCGATCCGCGAGCAAAAGCTGGTCAAGGCCAATGGCAGCGGCTTCATGGCCGCGATCCTGCCGTCGGGCATGCGGGCAATCTCCACGGAGATCTCGCCGGAGACCGGCGCCGGCGGCTTCATCCTGCCGAACGACCGCGTCGATGTGATCCTGTCGCGACGCGACAAGAATCCCGATCAGCAGCAAGGCACTCGCGACATCGTCACCACCGAAATCCTGCTGTCCAACGTCCGCGTGCTGGCGATCGACCAGGCGCCGAAGGAGAAGGACGGCAACAACTCCCTCGTCGGCAAGACCGTGACCCTCGAGCTCAAGCCCGAACAGGCCGAGACGCTCGCGCGCGCCCGGCAGACCGGCACGCTGGCGCTCGCGCTGCGCAGCATCGCCGACGTCAACGAGACGATCGATCAGACCAACGACCATGCCCCGAAGCGGGGCGAGAGCATCAAGGTGGTTCGCTTCGGCATCCCGAGCTCTCAGACGACACAGAAGTGATGGGGGCTTCGACATGACATCGGGTGCAAGACAACTGGCGACACGGACCACGCTGGTCCGTTCGCTGTCATTCTCGGCGGTGACCGCGCTGATGCTGATCCCTGCCCTCGCCATCGCGGCCGATCCCGACAAGAACGCGGATGTCGCGGTGACGAGCAGCATTGCCGCCAAGACGCGCTTCGTCTCGCTCGGCGTCGGCAAGTCTGTCGTGGTCGACCTGCCGCGCGAGGCCAAGGACGTCCTGGTCGCCGATCCCAAGATCGCCAACGCCGTGATCCGCTCGGCGCAGCGCGCCTACATCATCGGCGCGGCGGTCGGCCAGACCAACGTGGTGTTCTTCGACGCCGACGGCAACCAGGTCGCCTCCTACGACATCGCGATCAAGCGCGATCTCAACGGCATGCGCGCCGCGCTGAAGCAGATGCTGCCGGGCGTCCAGATCGAGGGCGTCGGCGAGAGCGTGGTGCTGAGCGGCACGGTTGCGAGCCCGGTCGAAGC
The DNA here is from genome assembly GCF_011516645.4 of Bradyrhizobium septentrionale. Classification (NCBI taxonomy): domain Bacteria; kingdom Pseudomonadati; phylum Pseudomonadota; class Alphaproteobacteria; order Hyphomicrobiales; family Nitrobacteraceae; genus Bradyrhizobium; species Bradyrhizobium septentrionale. Next base: position 7,962,934 of record NZ_CP088285.1, read on the forward strand.
GCAGCAGGCAGGCGAGATCGCCGCGAAGCTGGTCGGCAGCGCCGACAAGGTCGTCAACTCCATCGTGGTGCGCGGTCGTGACCAGGTGATGCTCAAGGTGACCGTCGCCGAAGTGCGCCGCGATGTCGTCAAGCAGCTCGGTGTCGATCTCAGCGCCAACATGAACTACGGCACCGCCGCGGTGGTCTTCAACAACGCCAACGCCTTCACCGCCAACAACGGACCGCTCGCCCCCGGCAACGTTCTGACCGGAGCGGCCCTGAACAAGCTCGGCGTACCGACCGTCACCGCGACGCTGCGCGCGATGGAGAGCGCGGGCGTGGTCAAGACGCTGGCCGAGCCCAACCTCACCGCGATCTCGGGCGAGTCGGCGACCTTTATTTCAGGCGGCGAGTTTCCGATCCCGACCGGCGTCACCTGCCAGACCACGACGTCGGGCACGATCGGCAACTGCGTCCAGACCGTCAGCTTCAAGAAGTTCGGTATCTCGCTCAACTTCACTCCGGTGGTGCTGTCGGAGGGACGCATCAGCCTGAAGGTGATGACCGAGGTCTCCGAAGTCTCGATGGAGAACGCGCTGACCGGCGGCCAGGGCGGCACGACCATTCCCTCGATCAAGACGCGCCGCGCCGACACCACGCTGGAAGTGCCCTCCGGCGGCTCGATCGCGATGGCCGGATTGATCCAGGAACAGACCAAGCAGGCCGTCAACGGAATGCCCGGGGTCGATCAGATCCCGGTCCTCGGCCAGCTGTTCAGGAGCCAGGACTTCGTCAACAACGAGACCGAACTCATGGTCATCGTGACGCCCTATGTGGTGCGTGCCGTCGCGCAGAAGGAATTGTCCCGTCCGGATGACGGCTTTGCCCCGGCGTCCGACGCGCAGTCGGCGCTGCTGGCACGGGTCAATCGCATCTACGGCGTTGCCGCACGTGCCGAACCGATCGGCGCCACGCCGGTCAATTTCGGCTTCATCATCGACTGAGGCGGGAACCTAATGGGGTTGGGGGATCGAACGATGACACGCAACACACGGAACGGTCGGGCCAGAACGCTGCCGCTGTTCGGCGCCCTTCTCGTCAGCGCGATCGCGCTTGGCGGCTGCAATCTGACCGGCGATAATATCACCACCGGCACGGTGCCCGATGACTACCGGCAACGGCACCCGATCGCCGTCACCGAGGGCGAGCAGTCGATCGTGGTCTTCGTCGGCCGGGCCCGCGGCAATCTCACCGAAACCCAGCGCGACGACGTCATGGGACTGGCCCGCACCTGGCGCCGCGAAGGTACCGGCGCGATTGCGATCGACGTGCCGGCCGACACCCCGAACTCGCGCTCGGCGCAGGCGGTGTACCAGGAGATCCGCGGATTGCTCGCGTCGATGGGCGTGCCCGCCCACGCCATCACCCGGCGTGCCTATCGCCTGGACGATCCGCGCGCGCTCGCCACCATCCGCCTCAGCTATCCGAAGATGGCCGCAGTCGCCGGCCCCTGCGGGTTGTGGCCGGCCGACCTCGGTCCCTCGATCTACAATCCCGCCTACAACGAGAACAAGCAGTACGACAATTTCGGCTGCGCCACGCAGCGCAACCTCGCCGCGATGGTCGCCAATCCGTCCGACCTCGAACAGCCCAGGACCGAGACCGCAGCCTACACGCCGCGCCGTTCGATCGCGTTCGAGAAATACCGCAAGGGCGAAACGACCGCGACCACCTATCCCGAAGCCGAGAAAGCCAAGCTGAGCGACGCCGCGAAATGACCGCCGAACAACAAGACGAGCCGCAGCACGGCAACGACTACATCGCGCCGGCACCGCGGATTTCCGTGCAGGCCTTCTGCGCCAGCGTCGCGACCGCCACCACCGCGCGCGCCGCTGCCGACGACCGGCGGCTCGCCAAGGCCCACCTCTCCGTCCATATGGGCGGCATCGCCGCGGCGATCGACACCTATCACAAGGCGCCGACGCCCAACGTCATCATGCTGGAAACCGAGCCGGACAGCGATTTCCTCGCCGGTCTCGACGAGCTTTCCACTGTCTGCGATCCCGGCACCCGCGTCGTCGTGCTCGGCACGCCGGGTGAGGCTGCGCCGTATCGCGAACTGGTGCGGCGCGGCGTCAACGATTACGTCATCGGGCCGGTCAAGGTGCTCGACATCGTGCGCTCGATCTGCAGCCTGTTCTCGTCCTCCGAGGCGGTTTCCGTCGGCCGCCTGATCGCGGTCGCGGGCGCCAAGGGCGGCGTCGGCGCCTCGACCATCGCCCACAATGTCGCCTGGACCATCGCGCGCGACCTCGGGCTGGATTCGGTCGTCATCGATCTCGACCTCGCCTTCGGTACCGCCGGCCTCGACTACAACCAGGATCCGGTGCAAGGCATCGCCAACGCAGTGTACGCACCCGAGCGTCCGGACAGCGCCTTCATGGAGCGCCTGCTTTCGAAGTGCGGCGATCATCTCAGCCTGCTGGCGGCGCCTGCCACCCTCGATCAGGTCTACGATTTCGGTGCCGAAGCGTTCGATGCCATCTTCGATACGATGCGGATGACCACATCCTGCATCGTGCTCGACGTTCCGCATCAATGGACCGCCTGGACCAAACGCGTCCTGGTCGGCGCGGATGATATCCTGATCGTGGCCGAGCCCGACCTCGCCAACATGCGCAACACCAAGAACATGATGAACCTGCTGAAGACCGCGCGGCCCAACGACCGGCCGCCACTCTACTGCCTGAACCAGGTCGGCATGTCGAAACGTCCCGAGATCGAGGTCAAGGACTTCGCCAAGACGATCGACAGCCAGCCGATCGCGGCAATCCCGTTCGACTGCAGGCTGTTCGGAGAGGCCGCCAACAATGGTCAGATGATCGCGGAAGTCTCCGCGCGCCACCGCACCACACGGACCTTTCTGCAGATCGCCCATCGCCTGACCGGCCGCGCCGACCTTGCGGAAGCTCGCGAGTCGTTCCTGTCGCCGATCCTCAGGAAGCTGCAGTCACGCCGCAACGATGGGCGACGCGCGACGGGCTGACGGTGGTGGCCCCCCGCCGCAGGCGCGGGCTGCCAAAATATCGAAAACAACCCCATGCAAAGTAGCTGCCCCCTGCCGGCGTTCGACAAGGCAACTTGACGCGTCGGGCAACTCAGGGATATTCTTCTAATATTCCGAAATCGCATATCCTCCTCGCCCGCACCAGCGCTATTTCCGTTGCGATGGAATCGGAACGGAGCTCTGGATTCTTGTTTTGACGCGTTTTTTCACACGAGCCGGCAGCCACTTCGCGAGAAAACGCTCTAGCTAGCTAGCCTCCCGGACTTTCAGCGCGTGAGGATCTAATCGCGACGGCTGGCGGCAACTGGAATCTTGTCCGCGTCGGCCCGGCTCGCATCCCTGCGCGCCAACAGCCGCTTCAACGCGGCGACATTGGCTGAGCCCTCTTCCGGCGGCAAATCCGCCTTCATGATATTTTCGGCGTCGGCCTGGCGGCCTTGCAGGCCGACCACGACAGCGAGATTGGTGCGCACGCGCATGTCGCCGGGCGCGCGCTCCCGGGCGCGGCGCAGCGTCTCCTCGGCCTTCGGCAGGTCCTTCGACAGCAGATAGGACAGACCGAGATTGGAGAGCACCGACGGATCGTCGGGCACGATCTTGAGCGCACTCGCGTAGTACTGGCGGGCCTCGTCGTGGCGATCGAGCTGATCGAGCACGGCGCCTTGCGCCGACAGGATGCGCCAGTCCGGATCTTCCGGGGTGTGCGCGCGCCCGAGCACGTCGAATGCCTGCTGGAAATTGCCGTTGTCGGCGAGCGCCCGGCCGTAGCCTGCGAGCAGCGCCTTGTTGCTCGGCTGCGCCAGGACCGCCTGCTCCATGACCGCGACCGCCTGCGCCCGCTGGCCGGTGGCGCGCAGCGCCCGGGCGTATTTCAGGGCGGCGTCGGTGTCTTTCGGGTTGGCGCGGACACGCTCGTGGAAGGTCGCGATGTCGCGCCGGGGATCGGCTGGAGCCGGCGTGGCCTCCGCAGTGTCGCCCAATGACCCGGTGATGTCGGACGGACCCGAGGTCTGACAGGCGGACAGCCCGACCAGCAGGACCAGCAGGACCACGGCGGATACTGAGCCGGCGAGGCGGCGCGCGCGGCCTTTCGGTCGGGATAGTTTCTCAGACATCAAATGAGACTCGGAACAGCGAAGGTTCCGGGATGCTCACAGCTTAACCCTAAGTTCCGGTTAAGGATGCCATCATGTCGCCGTCATGCCTGCCCGCGAGGCGGCACGGGCCGCTTCGCGGGTCGTCGGCGTGGTGGCCGATCAGTCGACGAACTGGGCGCCGAATTCGTGTCCGATCTGCCAGGCCAGGCGACACTGACGCGGACTGCCGGTCGAGAGGATGATGGTGAATTCCGGCGGGATCTCGAGATATTCGGCGATCACCTTGACACCTCCGGCGGAGATATCCGTGATCATACAGTCGCGTGGCAGCGACCCCGTGCCCAACTGAATTTTGGCGACGCTCCGGCACGCGCGGCGTTCGCTCTTGCGGCGATTCATGAACATACTGATCCCCAAACCCTCGGCTGGATAGTTTCTCGTTCCTACCGTCATAACGGGGAAAGATTGGGAACGGCCTAGCGGAACCAATCGCAATTGATCGGTCGTGTTCGAGAATCATTTACCGGGGGGCGCGCGCTCGCCCCGGTGTGCCGCCGGCATGCTTTGACCGTGGCACCCTCCCAATATTAACAATTTCCTAATCGCATTGCTGGGGCGTGCTATGATGCACCCTGGGATAGCATTTGCTGTTCCCGACAATTGGGAGGCAAACAGACATGAAAGCCTCGTCACTGCTCGTCGCAGCCGTCCTGTCAGCGGCTCCGGCGTATGCCGGGCCACCGCAACGCGCCAACAACATGACGATCACTGCGGACACCCGCATCGGATGCAACGGCACGACCGGGTGGGGCGGCACGGCGGTGCCGTGCAGGAACTACTACAACTTCGCCAACGTCAACGATTGCCATTCGAAGCTGCTCAGCCTCGGTTGGGATAACAACGCCCTCGCCTGGTACTGCACCAATCTGGGCCTGAAGTAGCCCGTCGGCACCCATAGATCGATCGAGGCCGCCTCGGTTGGCGGCCTCTTTCATGACGGCCCCTCCCCGTCATCAGGTTCCAACGGGAACAAAAAGGGGTTGATATCAGGTCATTTGACTACAGCGTGCGCCCCTTCGACTCGAATTTGCCGGGATATCAGGAAGCATGGGAAGCCTAGTTCTGCTCGATCTGATGGGGGGCGTCGCGCTCCTGCTGTGGGGCCTGCACATGGTCCACAGCGGGATTCTGCGGGCTTTCGGGCCGGATTTGCGGCTGTTGCTGGCGAGAGCGCTGAACAACCGGTTCAGCGCCCTTGGCGCCGGCCTCGGCCTGACCGCCCTGCTCCAGAGCTCGACCGCCACGGCCCTGATCACCAGTTCCTTCGCCGCCGAGGAAATCGTCAGCCTGGTGCCGGCGCTCGCGATCATGCTCGGCGCCAATATCGGCACCACGCTGATCGTGCAGGTGCTGTCGTTCAATGTTGCCGCTGTTGCGCCGGTGCTGTTCATCACCGGCCTCGTCGCGTTCCGCAGCGGGCCACGCTCCCGGATCAAGGATCTCGGCCGCGTCTCGATCGGCCTCGGCCTGATGCTGCTGGCGCTGCACATCCTGCTCGACACGATGGCGCCGGCCGAGAATGCGCCCAGCGTGCGCGTGTTCCTGGGCGCGATCACCGGCGATCCCGTGCTCTGTATCTTCATCGGCGCGGTCGTCACCTGGCTGGTCCATTCCAGCGTCGCCAGCGTGCTGCTGGTGATGTCGCTGGCCTATTCCCAGTTCATCTCGCCCTACGCGGCGTTTGCGCTCGTGCTCGGCGCCAATCTCGGCAGCGCCATCAATCCGTTGATGGAGGGCGCCCGGCGCGACAATCCGGCGAGCTACCGCCTGCCGGTCGGCAACCTCGTCAATCGCATTGTCGGCATCCTGCTGGCGGCACCGTTCCTGCGCCCGATCACCGAGTATATTCATGCCTGGCAGCCCGATCTCGCCAAGGCGACCGCGCTGTTCCACATTGCCTTCAATGTTGCGACCGCGCTGCTGTTCATCGGCGTGCTCGACCACATGGCGCGGCTGCTCGAACGTCTGTTGCCGAAGCGGGCGCAGGAGACCGATCCGTCACGGCCGCGCTATCTCGACGAGAGCGCGCTGGAGACGCCGTCGCTCGCGCTGGCCGATGCCGCACGCGAGGTGCTGCATATGGGCGACCATACCGAGGCCATGTTGCGTAAGGTGATGGCGGCGATGATGACCAACGATCGCGCCCTGGTCGACCAGGTGTCCAAGATGGACAACACCGTCGACCGGCTGAATGAGGCGATCAAGCTTTACGTCACGAAACTCACCCGCGGCAGCCTGGACGAGCGCGAGGGCCAGCGCGCCATGGAGATCGTGTCCTTCGCGATCAATCTCGAGCATATCGGCGACATCATCGACAAGAATCTGAGCGAGCTCGCGACCAAGAAGATCAAGCACCGCCTGCAATTCTCCGCCGAGGGCGCCGAGGAATTGTCGGCGTTCCACAAGCGCACGATCGACTCGCTGCGGATGGCGTTCGGCGTGTTCATGTCGGGCGACGCCAACGAGGCGCGCAAGCTGCTCACCGAGAAGGCGGCGCTGCGCGCGGCCGAACTGACCGCCGTCGAGCGGCATCTGGTGCGCCTGCGCGAAGGCCGGCCCGAGACCATCGAGACCACGTCGCTGCATCTCGACGTGCTGCGCGACCTTCGCCGCATCCATTCGCATATCTGCTCGGTCGCCTACCCCGTGCTCGACGCCGCCGGCGAGACCGCCGCCGATCGCGAGAACGCGGTGGATGCGGCCGAACTTCCGGCGCCCGGGCGGCTCTGATCAAGCGAAGGCGCGCCGAAGCAACACCGCGCCCTGCGATCTCCGCTACGTCGGCGGCCGGTGTTCGGAGCCGGGATGCCGCTGTGGAAACGCGGAGGCGGCGGCGAGCTGGTCGATGCTGTCGCGCTGGCGATCGAACGCGCCAAGGAGATCGCCCTGCAGCAGCCGGCCGCCTGACAATTTCATCCGGAGCGGATCGACGTTGCGGCCGTTGATCCGCACCTCGTAATAGAGATGCGGTCCGGTCGAGAGCCCGGTCGATCCGACATAGGCAATCGTCTCGCCCTGGCGAACCCGGTCGCCGATCTTCAGCCCGGGCGGGAAGCTCGCGACGTGGGCATAGGTCGTCTCATAGCCGCGATCGTGAAGCACACGGATATATTTCCCGTACCCGCGTTCGTACCCTTCGGTCTCGACGACGCCGGCGCCCGCAGCCGCAATCGGCGAACCATAGGACGCGGCATAATCGACGCCCTCATGGAATCGGCGGTCGCCCAGGATCGGATGAGTACGCCAGCCAAAACCGTCACCGAGGCGCCCGCTCACAACCGGCTTGCGCAACAGGAATCTGGTAATGGACTGGCCAGCCTCATCGTAGAAATCGGAGCTGCCGTCGTCCGGCGCCGTGAATCGGTAGTAGCGGCGCGTCTGCCCGCCCGCGGTCAGGTCAATGAAGACCAGCTCCGGTTGGCCAATTTCGTTGGGGGCATACATGATCTCAGCCACATCGGCGTCGCCGAGTGGCTCATCGAGGTCGAAATCGCGGCCACACAGGCGCATCAGTTCGGCAACGATGCCCTCATCGACGTGATTGGAGCGTGCAAGCGCGTTGAGACCATCACGTAGCGTTTCACCGGGGACGGAATGCGTGTCGATCGACTCACGCAGCAAGCTCTCGCTCCGCAACGTGACATCCGGCTGTTCCGGCACGATCGCCTGGTATTGGCCGCTATCGGCGCGACCGACGGCGGACACACTGGCATCCGCCCGTTCGATCGACACTTTCGCGACATGGCCAAGTGCCGAACCGGCCTCTCCGTCTTGTTCGACGATCGTGATTTTCTCGCCACCCGACAGCGTCTCCTGGCCGCCGGCCGACGGGAAAGCGGCAAGGATCGCCGGCGCGTCCGCAGCAGCCGCAGTTAACGCCCGCAGAATGGCCGACAGCGTATCACCGCTTCTGGCGATAATGACGTGTCGGTGGTGACGAGACGGCGAAGGAGATTTGGGAAGGCTGGTTACGTTGATCACCTCACCTGTCGGCGAAGGCGGACGCGGCGCGTCTTCATCGTCTGCATAGGCGCTGGTGCCGCCCGGCAGCCCACCGCGTGATGGAACTGCTCGCATGATCGATGGCAACTCTGGCAGCAGCGCGCGTTGCGAGCTCACTCGCTGATCGTCCTTACTGTCTCCCGGTGCTTCGCGACGATGGTCCTGTTGTGGTTCGGGATCGATCTCCGCGAGTCGCGCTGACACGCGGGTAAATCGACGGACCGAACCGGCATCGCTCAGCTGCTCGATCCTGAGCGCAGAGGGATTGCCTTGCGCGTCGGGCCTCCGATCCAGACGGTCGCCGCGCCGCGCCTCGTCAACCACCTGCCCTGTGAAGCGCGGAAGTGACACGACCGGCGGTACTGCGAATCGCATGTGATCGCCGAATGCTCCGCGAAGCGCGCCAACAAGGAGCGCGACAGCAGCGGCGCCAATCAGAACCGTCCCCGCCATCCAGCGGAGACTGACCGCGCGCCGGTCCGGCGGCTCGCCCTCGCCGGTCAGCGGCGGCTCCTCAAGCAAAGGGGCATTGCGGACGCTCGATAGATGACCCGCTTTGGTCGCTTCGCCACGGCCGGTCATCAACGCCCCTCATCCCCTTGGCGCACGGTCTCGAGATGCCGCCACGCCCACGGCAAGCCGTAGATGCCATACGCCTTGGGGCGATTGTTTGACCTTCGTTGAGGTGCGGTCCAATTAATACCGAGCCGGGCCGATGCTGCATCTGTCGAGACTCGGGAGGAGGCTCAGCATACCGCTCGCCGCGCTGACAACCGCAGAGATCAGCGCTCAAGCGTCCTCGACGCGGAGCCCCGGCTTTTCACGATCAGCATGATGTTGCGGATGTAGATCAGCGTGGCGAGGCCCTGCCCGATGATGATGACGGGCTCGCGCTTGGCAAGGCCGTAGATCAGGGTCATCAGACCGCCGCCCATCGAGAAGAACCAGAACGCCATCGGCACCACGCTCTGGCCGGCGCGCTCGCTGGAAATCCACTGCACCAGGAAGCGCGCGGTGAACAGCAATTGCGCGACGAGGCCGAACGCCAGCCAGAAGTCGAACTTGGCGACGAACACGTCGTAGAAATAGGCGCTCAGCGCCTGGCCGTACTGAATCAGCATCACTTCACCTTGGTCACGACCGGCACTTCTGCGACATCAGGCACTTCAGTGACATCAGGCACTTCGGTGACGACCGGCGTCGGCTTCTTGCGGCGGATCAGCCACCATACGCCGGCGAGATCCATGATCCCGATCCAGAGCCGGTCGAAGAATCCGTAATTCGACACGCCGGAATGCCGCGGGCGGTCGACGACGTCGACATAGGCAATCGTGAGCCCCTCGCGGCGGACCAGCGCCGGCAGGAAACGATGCAGCCCGTCGAAATAGGGCATCGCCAGGAACACCTCGCGTGGAAACGCCTTCAGTCCGCAGCCGGTGTCGCGGGTGCCGTCACGCAGGATGACGCTGCGCACGTTATTGGCGATGCGCGATTGCAGTTTCTTGAAGCCGGTGTCCTTGCGCCCGACGCGCTGGCCTGCGGCAAGCCCGACGCGGCCATTGCCGCTCGCGATCGCCGCGATCAGGTCCGGCAGGAAAGCGGGATTGTTCTGGCCGTCGCCATCGAGCGTCGCCACGATCGCACCGCGCGCGGCACGAACGCCGCTGCGCACGGCGGCCGACTGGCCCGACGAGACGGCGTGGCGGAGCTGCCGCAGATTGGGCCGCTGCGCCATGATCGCGCTCAGCCGTTCGCCGGTGGCATCGGTCGAGCCGTCATTGACGTAGACGATCTCGTAGGCCCAGCGCCCGTCGAGGGCGGCCGCGATCTCGGCGATCAGCGGCGCGATATTGTCCGCCTCGTTGCGCACAGGCACGACGATGGAAACGGCGACCGGCATCTGGTCGGGAGCAGGCAAATCGGCACTCGTGGTTGGTGTTATCGGCGATGGAACCAGCCCGATCCGGCCGTCGGGCGACCGCTTTTATGGGGCGAAGGCGCTCCTCGCAACCCTTTTGAGGCGCCCTTCCGAGGGCCCGGACAGGGCCACGACGGTGCCATCGTGATGAATGGCGAAACCAAGGCGGCGGGCAGCGAACCAGTAGCGCACGGCCATCGCGCCGATCACGCCGACCAGCGCGCCGGCCACCACGTCGCTCGGATGATGGGCCAACAACACCAGCCGGGTCGCGGCGATGATCAGCGCATAGACCAGCATCGCAACCCTCGCGCCCGGCCACACCGCCGACACGGCAAAGGCCAGCGCGAATGCCGTGATCGAATGTCCCGACGGAAAGCTCGCATAGGCCTCGGTGCCGGCGAAGTGCTGGAAGTTGAAGGCATTGGCCTTGCCGCCGACAAATGGCCGCCCGCGGCCGACGATCCACTTGATCACTTCCCCGAGCGCCACCGACAGCACGACGGACAGGAACAAATATTGCAACCTCGTTCCGAGGCCGAGCAGGGTCGCGCGCGGCACGCCGCGCAGCGCCGGCGCTGCCAATGCGACAGCGACCAGCAACAGGCCGAGCGCGCACAGCACATATTCGTCCTTGCCAAAATCAGTCAGGATTCGCGCCCACCAGAGGCCCGGCGTGCCGCGCGGCGGCATCAAGCTGATTTCCGCGACGTCCAACGCGTACATCAGTGTGATGATGGCAGCGCCAAGGATGACGACGAGCAGGAGCACGTGGCGTGCCGAGCGCCGCGCCGCGTCGGCCCGGCGCGAATGCGACGGTGCACGCACGAGCTGAGCAAGCGACAGCCAGACCAGCGTCAGCAATCGTCCGAAATAGTTGGCGGATTCCAGGGTGGCTGGCGGCCGAGGCATGTCACTCCGTTCCTTCGGAACGGAAGATCGCGATCGAGACCGCCTTGCCCTGCGAGATGTTGTAGCCCTCGACGCGCACCGGCGCGTTGTAGCGCAGGCCGATCGCCTCGGCGCGCTGCACGAAGGACCGCTCCGAGCGCTGCTCGACCAGCGCGAAGCGGCAGGAGCCCTGCCCCAGGAAATCGGCGGCGCCCGATCCGTCGGTGAGCAGCGTCGAGGTATCGGTCATGAACACCAGACTCGGCTCGTGGAAGCCTGCGGCCGCAGCTTTCGGGCCGACGCAGGTCACGTTGCGCAAGGCGCGTGCGACCTCCTGGCTCGGAAACACGGTGGTGAGTCGCGGCAGCACCACACCATAGGTGCCGGCCGCCATCAGCGCCGCGGCGATCACCGCATTGAGCAGCGAGCGCTCGGCACGGCTGTCCTCGAACATCCACCAGGCGATCAGACCGAACACCATTGCGACGGCGAACAGAGGCCAGGCCGGAAACACTGGCTGATGGATAGCCTTGATGGCGCCGACGATCACCAGCACCGAGGCACAGGCGGGGATCGCGAACCACCAGGCGGCGCCACGCAACAGCCAGGAGGAGCGCGACAGCACGCGCCGCTCCAGCGCGCCCACGGTCAGGATCGCGATCGCCGGATAAAGCGGCAGCACGTAATGCGGCAGTTTGGTCAGCACGGCCTCGAACACGATCCAGGACGGGATCAGCCAAGCCAGCAGGAATTGCGCGCCGGGCTCGCGCCGCGCGCGCCAGATCGCCGGCGCCGCCATGCCGGCGAGCGGCGCACCGGGCCAGAACGTGATCCAGAACAGCAGCAGATAGACCCCGGGCGGCGCGCCGTGGGATTCCTGCGCGCCCAGCTTGCTCAGCATGTCGCCGCCGACCGAGTCGGCAAAGAAGGTCTCACCGGCGCGCAGGAAGATCAAAACGAACCACGGCAGCACCAGCACCAGGGTCCACATCAGGCCCCAGACCGGGCGCATGCGCCAGAACCATGCCGCCGATCGATCGAGTATAGCGAGCGCGGCCATCGCGAGACCGACGAACATCAGGATCAGCGGCCCCTTGAGCAGGATGCCGACCGCCAGCGCCGTCCAGAAGATCGCGGGCGGCCCCCATGACGGACGCGCCGGATCCTCGCCGCGCTGCCAGGACAGATAGACCCGCGCCATCGCGCCCATCGCGGCGGTGACCGTCAAGAGCAGCATCGCGTCGGTCTTGGCGAGCCGCGCCTCGACCCCGAGCAGCACGCAACTTGCCATCATCAAGGCGGCCAGCACCGCCCCCTGTCGCGTCACGAAGGCGAGTGCCGTCCAATAGGTCAGCAACACCGCGCCGATCGCGCCGATCAGCGACGGCAGGCGGTAGACCCAGATGCGGGCTTGGGCGCGCGGCACCCCGAGCGCGGAGATCGTCTTCAGCGCCGCCGCCTGCATCCAGTAGATGCCGACCGGTTTCTTGTAGCGGACGTCGTCCTGGAAACGGATATCGACGAAATCGCCGCTCTCGACCATCTGCTTGGTCGCCTGGGCAAAGCGCACCTCGTCGCGGTCGATCGGCGGGATGGTGAAGAGGCCCGGCAGGAACAACACCAGGCAGGTCAGCGTCAGGAACAGGATCGAACGCCATTGGCTGGCCGTTGCGAACTCGAACGCCATGAACAGCCTGCGGCTCGAATGCGCAGGTTTTACAGACTGTTGCCCTGCTCCGAAGCGCCGGGGTTGGAGGCTATCCACCATGGGTTTCGCATACGATGAAACCGCAGCGCAAACAACCGTGCAGTTCCGCTTTCCTGCGCGATCATTGCACGCGGATCACAACGGTATCCGCTGCCCCCGTGGCGTCGATCACGGTCAGCCGCGCGAAGCCTGGTCCGGGCGGGTCAATCAGGCGCTGGCGGCGGCTGTCGATGTCCCCGGCTGAGACACCATTGACGAGCACGGTCAGAGGCAACACACCGCCGGCGACCTTGACCGGCATCGGCGCATTACCGCCGCTTTCGGAACGATCTACGTCGATGCGCGAGCCGTTCAGCGGAAACTGGATGTGCGGCGCCTGGTCATTGCCGCTGCGGATCAGTTCGCCGAGCGGCCGGAACCGGCGCAGCGGCGGCGGTAATTTTGCGTTGGAAGCGACCAGCACGCCACGCGGCGGCTTGGGCAATGCGGCCGGGATCTTGCCGGTGCGCGCAAAGGCATCGAACAGGATCGGCGCGGCCGCGGTGCGGCCGACCAGGCCCGGCACCGGCGCGCCGTCCGGACGGCCGACCCAGACACCGATCGTGATGCGGCCGTCGAAGCCGACCGACCAGGCGTCACGATAGCCGTAGCTGGTGCCGGTCTTGAACGCGATCCGGTTGTGCACGCCATTCTCCGGCGGCGGCGTGCCGAGCAGGACATTGCCGACCTGCCAGGCCGCAGCCTGGTCCATCAGCCGCATCGTGTCACGGCTATCGCTCGCCTGCATGATCTCGCGCAGCGGTTTCGTCGCGCCGAGCCGCGCCAGGCCAGAGTACAGCTGGGCAAGATCCTGCAGCGTGATGCCGACGCCGCCGAGTCCCATCGCCAGGCCCGGCGCCTCGTCCTTCGGCAGCACCAGACTGGTGCCGGCCTGCTTCAGCCGTGACGACAGCCGGCTCGCGCCGACCCGGTCGAGCAGCGCGATCGCCGGCACGTTCAGCGACAATTGCAGCGCCTTGCGGATCGGCACCGTGCCCTGGAAAGTCATGTCGAAATTCTCCGGCGCGTAGGAGCCGAAGCGGATCGGCCGATCCTCGATCAGGCTGTCGGGGTGGACAAAACCATCCTCGAAGGCGAGGCCATAAATGAAGGGCTTCAAGGTCGAGCCCGGCGAGCGCACCGCGCGCGTCATGTCGACCTGCCCGGCCCGCCGCTCATCGAAATAATCCGCCGAGCCGACGCGCGCGAGCACGTCGCCCGTTTCATTGTCGACCACGATGATCGCGACCGAGACGTCAGGCCCCTGCGCGACGGCGCGGTCGCGCGCCAGCGCCTCCAGGTTCCGCTGCAGCGTGGCGTCCAGCGTCAGCTTGATGACGGGCGCATCCTTCATCGTCGCGATCGCCTGATCAGACGAATGCGGCGCCAGGATCGGGATCTGCTTGCGCATCTTCGGTACCGCCGTCGCCCTGGCCTGCGCAGCGTCCTCCTTCGACACCGCGCCATCCTCGACCATGCGGCCGAGCACGCGGTCGCGCGCGGCGTGCGCAGCTTCGGGGAAACGGTCGAGCCGACGGCGCTCCGGCGATTGCGGCAGCGCCACCAGCAGCGCGGCTTCGGCAAGCGAGAGCCGCTTCGGCTCCTTGCCGAAATAGGCGATCGAGGCGGCGCGCACGCCCTCGAGATTGCCGCCGAACGGCGCCAGCGCGAGATAGAGATCGAGGATCTGGTCCTTCGAGAGCTGCCGCTCCAGTTCAACCGCGCGCACCATCTGCCGCAGTTTTGCGTAGACCGAGCGCTGGTGCCGCGGCTCGATCAGCCGCGCCAGCTGCATGGTGATGGTCGAGCCGCCGGAGACGATATGACCGCGGGTGAGAAGCTGGAATCCGGCGCGCGACAGCGCCAGCGGATCGACGCCGTGATGCTCATAGAAGCGCTTGTCCTCATAGGCGAACAACAGCTTCAGATAAGTCGGATCGACCGACGTCTTCGCGTCGACCGGCAGCCGCCAGCGCCCGTCCGCCATCGCATAGGCACGGAGCAGCTTTCCATTGCGGTCGATAACCGTGGTCGAGACCTGCTGCGCCTGCGTGAGCGGCAGCGGCCCGAGCGAAACAACCCAGGCGGCGAAGGCGCCGGTGATCGCGATGAGCACGACCGCGATTGCGGCGACGACGCGAAGCGCCCGTCTCCGGCCACCGCCGTCATGGCCGGGCTTGACCCGGCCATCCACGACTTTCGTCCCGCTTGGCGAGCCTGTGGATCCCCGGGTCAAGCCCGGGGATGACGAGGAGAGTGCTGGACGCGCGTCTTCGCTCATTCCGCGATCACTCATTTCGCCGGCTTGACCTCAACCGCACCGGTGCCGCTACGGCCGTAGCGCGAGGGGTTGTACATGTCCTCGACATAGGCCTGTGGCAGCACATATTTGCCCGGCGACACCGCGCGCACCACATAGGCGACCGTGAACACCGACTTGTCGTTGGCGCCCCGGTCGATCGCCGCGGTGAAGCGGTCATCGCGAAACTCGGTGTTCTTCGGCTCGACGCCGTCCTCGATCCACTCGAGCGTGCCGGAATCGCCCGATGACACCAGGTTCGGGTTGTCGATTTCGAGCCCGGCCGGGAGATAGTCGGCCACCATGATGTGGCCG
Organism: Bradyrhizobium septentrionale; assembly: GCF_011516645.4. Classification (NCBI taxonomy): domain Bacteria; kingdom Pseudomonadati; phylum Pseudomonadota; class Alphaproteobacteria; order Hyphomicrobiales; family Nitrobacteraceae; genus Bradyrhizobium; species Bradyrhizobium septentrionale. Next base: position 7,978,311 of record NZ_CP088285.1, read on the forward strand.
AACTCCGGCTTGGCTTCCGTCACCTTCAGGACAACTGCGAAGCGGTCGTTCTGCTTTGCCTTGGTGACGTCGGCCGGCTTGCCGTCGAGCGTGTAGTAGGCACGTTCGATCTTGAAGCCGTTGGAAGCCGCCGGCTCCGGCGTGACCGGCGAGCCCGACACCGAGACCACCGCCTGCACGGGTGCGTCTCCGGTGTTGGTGATCCGGAGCGGCTGGCCCGTCATCTCCTCGGCCTTGTAGCTGCGATAGACCGCCGTCTTGACCGGCTGGCCATTGATGTCGAGCGCCAGCGTTTCCTTGGCGAGCGCGCGCGCCGCCAGCACCATCCACGCATTCTCCTGCGTCGAGGTGTAGGGCGAGAGCCCGCGCGCAGCTTCGACCCGCAGCACGGCCTGGGTCAGCGTGGTGCGCGGCGCATTGCCCTCGCCCGCAAGCGAGACCAGCGCAGCCGCATCGCGCAGCGCCGAGCCGTAATCGACCCGGCCGAACTCGATCACGGGTTTGGGGTTCAGCGCATCGAGCGCCGCGCCATAGACCCGCTCGGCCCTCGCCTTGTCGCCGACCAGCGCCAGCGCCGCCGCCAGCTGCGCCTTGGAGATCGGCGTCGCCAGATTGTTCAGCTTGGTGTCCGCGAGATAGCGCAGATCACCGATCGGCGCCGCGCCGTTGCGCGCGAGCACGTAGAGGCCGTAGGCCAGATCGCGGCCGCCGTCCTTCTCCGGCTCGTTGGCATTGACCACCGAGTTCCTGACGCGGTCGAGCGCGTTCTTGAACAGCACGTCAGGCACCGCAAAGCCCTTTTCGCGGGCGCGGGTCAGGAAGTCGGTGACGTAGGCGTCGAGCCAGGCGTCGTCGCCGCCCGCCGACCACAGGCCGAACGAGCCGTTGGAGCCCTGTCGCGCCAGGAGACGCTCGATCGCATCGCGGATGCGCTGGTCGACCGCGGTATCCATCGCGAGATGGGCGCCGGCGGCGAGATCGTTGACATAGAGCAGCGGCAGCGCGCGGCTCGTGATCTGCTCGGAGCAGCCATAGGGGTAGCGGTCGAGCGCCTTCAGGATGCTGGCAGCATCGAGCGCGGTCGAGAGACTCGCCGAGATCGAGACGCTGCCGGTGCCCGGGACGAGATCGGAGAACATGTCCGAGGTCAGCGTCAGGCTCTCGCCCTTCGCCAGCGTGCGGATCGAGCGACGCGCCAGCACCTGGGTCGCGGGCTTGACGTCGAGCGCATAGTGACGCACCAGCGTCAGCCCGTTCGGCCCCGAAATGTCGACGTCGAAATCGGCGCGTCCCGCGCCGCCGGCCTCGAGGCCGAGCGACAGCGATGAGCGCTGCTTGGCGGCCAGCTTCACCTTCGTGGTCGGATTGCCCGAGGCCTTGATCGGTCCGCTCGCCTTGACGCTGATCGCGTAGTCGCCGGCGGCGCCTTCGACATTGTCGATATCCATGCTGATGGTGCCCTTGTCACCGGTCAGCAGGAAGCGCGGCAGCGTCGCGGTCAGCACCACGGGATCGCGCACGATCACATCAACATTGGCGCGGCCGAGTTTGGTGGCGCTCCACGCCACCGCCATCACCCGCGCCGTGCCGGCGAATTCGGGGATGTCGAAGCTCACTTCGGCAGTGCCATCAGGGCCGACCGTGACGATGCCGGAATAGAGCGCGAGCGGCTTCTGCGTCGGCGGCGAACCCTGCAGCTCGGCACCGGCGGCGTCGCCGCCGCTGCGGATCTGGCCGCGGGTGCCCTGCATGCCGTCGATCAGCTGGCCATAGAGGTCGCGGATCTCGGCGGTCAGACGGCGCTGGCCGAGATAGTAGTCGTCCGGCGCCGGCGGCTTGTAATTGGTCAAATTGAGAATACCGACGTCGACCGCGGCCAGCACCACCTTGGCATCCTCGCCGGGATTGAGCCCGCCGAGCTTGACCGGAATCTTCAGCGTCGAACCGGGCCGCACCAATGCGGGCGGCGACAGCTCGACGGCAAGCGTGCGGGTCTTCTTGTCGATGCCGAACCATTTCAGCCCGATCGCGCGACCGGGCATGCGCCCGGCGGCGGCATCGAGCGGACGGCGCAGCGTCGTCATCACATAGGCGCCGGTGCCCCAGTCCTTGCCGACCGGGAGCTTGACCTGCTGGGTGCCTTCCTTGACGTCGACGCTCTGGGTCGTCAGCAGGCGGTCGCCGAGCACATAGACGGTGAGCTTGCCTGAGGTGCGCGCATTGACCGACACGGTCAGGGTGTCGCCGGATTGATATTCCGGCTTGTCGATCGAGGTTTCGAGCAGGTCGGGCGTGTCGGCGCTGCCGTCGGAATACCAGCCGACATCGAACTGCACCGAGGTCACGGGACCGTCGGCGTCGGTCGATTTCACGTCGAGCCGGTAACGGCCGGGCTGCGGCTGGAAGCTCAGGCGCATCGGCTTGTCGGCCGCAAGGTTGACGTCGCCATCGGCAACGCGGCGGGTCGACTTGACCGGCTCATAGTTCCAGGACGAATTCTGCCGGTACCACTGGTAGCGCGACTCCAGCTTCAGCAGCTCGTGGCGCAGCCCGTTGCGCGGCAGCTGCTTGCCGTCGGGCGCGACGAACACGACGTCGAACTCGGCCTTGTCGCCCTCGGCCACGCTCTTGTCGCCGAACAGCGGCTTGACGCCGATCAGCGAGGCCACCGGGGCCACCGGCAGCACGATCTTGCGCTCGACCGAGCGGCCGCCGGTCTCCGCCATCCGAATGAAGATCTGGGCCTCCTGCGGCCGGGTCGAGGTCGGCACCTTCTCGAGCTTGACCGGGAAGGTGGCCGCGCCATTGGCGTCGGCCTCCGGCAGGTCCTCGATCGGGGTCCGCTCGTTGCTCGCGGTCTGCTCGTCGTCGACGCCGAACTGGTAGCCGGCATAGCCGGGCCGGCCGGCCGCCGCCGGCGCCACCAGCATGTCGCCTTCGAGCTGCAGGCCCGAGGCCGGTGCGCCATAGAGGAAATGGCCCGAGACCTGAAGTTCCACTGGAACTTCAGCTTTGATCATCTTCTCCTTGCTGGTCAGATCGAATTCGACCCGCTCGGGGATGTAATCCTCGACCATGAAGGTGGTCTCGCCGACCGAGGAGCCCTTGGGATCGGTGAAGACGCGGGCTCGCCAGGTGCCGGTCGGCACCGCCGAGTTCAAGGCGACGGCCAGCATGCGGCCGCCGGCGCCCTGGTCGGGCAGCACGGTGCGGCGGAATTCGACGCCGTCGGGGCGCTCGATCACCATGGTCAGCGGCGTCCCGGTCAGGGCGTTGCCCTGGCCGTCGCGCAGCAGCGCGGTCAGGTAGACGGTCTCGTTGGAGCGGTAGACGCCGCGCTCGGCATAGACGAAGGCGTCCGCGCCGGCCGGGATCGCCCGGCCCGCGACGCCGCGGTCGGTGAGGTCGAAGGCGTTGGTCTTCAGGCTCAGGAAGGCGTAGTCGGCCTTCTCGCCCGTCACCGTGAGCAGCGCCGGCGACAGCCCGCCCTCGCCGCGGGCCAGCCCCTGCTCGAACAGCACATGGCCGGCCGCATCGGTCTTGCGGCTGGCCAGGATCTCGTTGTTGCGGGCGACCAGCTTTACCTCGGCGCCAGCGACCGGCTCCGTCGAGGCCAGCGAGTTGACGAAGACGTGGATACCGTCATTGCCGGAGAACGCCGACAGGCCCATGTCGGAGACGATGAACCATTGCGTCGCCAGCGTGCCGTCGTCGTCGGTGCCCGGCCCCTTGGCCGCGGCTGTCATGACATAGACGCCCGGCTGCAGGTCGCCGAGCGCCTGGTCGACCGGAAACGCCGTGACGACGTCCTGGTTCAGCGTGGTGGCGGTCGCAAGCTCGCCGGACCACACCTTGACGCCGCGCTGGTCGCCGAGATCGGAGAGCTGGTAGCGGCTCAGCGTGCCCTGGAAGTCGCTGTCGATCACCGTGTTGATCAGGTTGCGGTCGCCGATCCGGAAGACGTCGACCGTGACCGCCGGCGTGTTGACGCTGACCACCGGGATACCGCGCTGCCCGGTCCGCGGCAGCACATAGGCCCGCCCCGTGAACCGCACGAACGGCTTGCGGTCGCGGACATAGATGTTGAACTCGGCCGATTTCGGCAGGGTCTCCTTGACCGTCGACGGCAGGCCGGCGCGCAGATTGATGTTGTAGCGCTCGCCGTGCTTCAGCCCGTCGACGCAGAGCTGCTGGCCTTCCGCTGACAGCGCCGGCTTGTCGGTGCCGGCCAGTGCGAGGTAAGGCGCGAAGTCGACGCGCTTGGCCAGTTCCTCGGAGAACTGGAAGCAGGCCCGCGGCGAGGCCGCGTCGGAATCGACGGTATAATCGAGCAGCCGGAAGCCGTGCTCGTCGCGCATCTTCTCGTACTGGCCGCGGACATCGGCCACCTCGCGCAGGTCGAGCGACATCCGCAACGCATCCAGCGCCGGGCGCCACAGCTTGCGCTCGGCAAGTGCCTTGCCGAGCACGGCCAACGCGTCGGCCTCCTCGCCGGCATTGCCGGCCCGCTGATAGGCGATGTAGGCGGCCGTGGAGGCGCGCTCCATCAGGAAGGTCTGTTCGCTGGAGCTGGCGGAGCGGATCTGGAACACGGTCCTGGCGAGCCGCAGCCAATTGGCGCCGTCCTCCGGCGTGGCGGCGGCGATCTGGCCGAGGATCTGCAGCCCACCGCGGAAATCATTGCGCTTGAAGGCTGAGTCCGCATCGGTGCGCAGGGTCGCGGCCGATTTGTTGACGGCGCCGGCCTCGCTCTTGATCTGGGCCTCCAGCTTGATCGCGGAATCGGCGAGATCGTCGCGCTTGAAGGCCTTGTCCGCGGCCTGGGCGCTCATTTGGGCGCTCACCAGGCCAAGCACCAGCGCGGCGCAGACTGCGGCGGCACGAACCAATCCGATCATGATGGAGCTCCTGAACGCCCCGCGGTCGAACGCCGCGTTGGGGCCAAAAATGCGCGAAAAGGTGACGGAGTGAAGGCGCCGATATGAACGGACGAAAACGTCGCAGGTCGCATTGCCGACATCCTTTGACCAGCCCCGGCGGCAGCTGATGCCGGCTCGGCGGACTGGACAGGCCAACGCAGGGCGGGGACCCCTGCTCCGCTTTGTCGTCCGCCCCCAGAAATCGGTTCGGACGGACTTGGCGGGAAAGCGGATTTTTCATATTGCGGGTGTTACAAGGCGGCCACGGTCCCGTAGCTCAACTGGATAGAGTAGCGGATTTCTACTCCGCGGGTTGCAGGTTCGAATCCTGCCGGGATCGCCAGCCATTTCAATGCGATCCGCTCATGGCATCGACCCTGCAATTTGGGCTGTGCTGGAAATTTCAGCGTCCCAGATCCGTAAGAACGCCGCCGGGCGTGTACTCGTAGCACTCTCATCGGCGGTCGAGACATTTTCCTCCGGACATGAACACAGTTCCACCTCGGGGCTGCGCTTAAAATCGCGGGGACAGCTCAGGAGGGGCGAGCGTATAAGGGAAAGATGATGTGATGCGCAGGCTGCATGCTCATCCTTGGGAAGCTTAGGCTGCAATACCCACCTGCGTCCCGTTGAATGTTAGCTCGCCGAAGGGCGGATCCGCTCTCAAGGCGGGTGCCATTGCATTTGATACGGAGCACCAAATGGATTCCACGCTGAACGACAAGGTCGCGGAAGGGCGGCTCACGAGCTTGGAGCAGCAGCTTTTGAACCTCGCACGCGAAGCGGGAGTCAGTCCTTCTGGCCCACCGATCGGCTTGAAGCCGCTTCGCCCGCCGCTGGCAACGATTCATCAATTGGCGGATTGGCGACTCCTGGCTTTTGTCGGCGCTGTGTTGGCAGCGTCCATCGGTGGCGCTGCTTGGTGGTGGATGTCCTCCGCAGATCCGGCGATAATGCCCCCCTCAAAATCCACACCCCTGACACAAGCCGGGCCGAAAGACGTTGCGCCGACTGCCGTCGCACCTTCTTCCGACTTGGCGCAGCAACTCCAACCGATGGCGCGCGATCTTGCTGCCCTAAGGCAAGTGGTCGAACAGCTTCAGGTGAGGCAAGAACAATTGGTCCGCGACAATGAAAACGTAGCGAGCCAACTCAAGGCGAGCCAGGCAGAAACGGCACGCAACAACAATATCATCGACCAGATAAAGGCGACCCAGATTCAGGTGGCGCGCGAAAGCGCGACAGTCACCGAGCGGCTCAACGCAAGCCAGGAGCAACTGGCCCGTGTTCTCGCCAACGCTTCAGAGCCAAGGGTGGTGCCTGAAGAACCAAGGGTGATGCCTGAAGAGCCAGGGGTGATGACCGAAGGGGCAAAGGTGAGCCCCGAACAGCCAAGGGCAATCTCCGAAGTACCGCTGCCGCGTCCGCGGCGGTCGACCAATGTTGCCCAGGCGCACAAGCCGGCGCCACCCCCGGCGCGGCCGCGAACCAACAAACCGCAACCATCGGCATTTCCATGGTCAGTGCGCTAGAACCATGAAGATTGCAGACGAGCATGATGCAGTCCCGGTGCAGGCCAGGCTGTCGGCGCATGAACGAGACGCCCCATAGTGCATGGGCGATCCGGTATTTGATTTTGCTGAATATCAGAAATGTTTCTGTTCGCGGGTTGCCAGGTTCGACTCCTGCCAGGATCGCCACCCCTCCCCGCCCTGAATGAAACCATTTTCCAGAAGCCGCGAAGCCGGCCGGAAACAAAGGCGGCCTAGCCTCCCATCATTGGACCAGAGGGGATTCGGTCATGTGGGATTTCATCAACGAATTGTATCGGGATTTTTGCCTGGCGCGCCTGCAGGAGATGCGGAAGCTCGAGCAGCACGGCTGAACGGGCGGGGTATGGACAACGATCAGCCGCTGGCCGGCGCCATTCTGACGGCGATGGTGATTGCCGCGGTCGTGTGGGCAACCCTTGGATCTCCGCCAGTGCGCGAGAAGGTCAGTCACGAATACCGGGCAATCGCCGGACGCTAGAGCCCGTATGACTACGGATCGCTCGAACCTTGGCCCCGGCCTTGCAGACATAACCCCAATGGGATTGCGGGCCCAGATTGAAACAGGGCGCCGCCGGGACAAGGCATTTCGAGCCCGGCGGCGTATTTTCTCGGGACACGCGCATTGTCGGTGATCCGAACGGCGTCGCCGCATGCCACGGCCGATCCCTCGCCTTCGCTTTTTGCTCTTTCGGCTGCCGAGTGCTGACTCGCTCGCGCATTCATCCGGATCATCTTGACGCCACACCACCGGCACGAACAAGGAGATCGTGGTCAGCACCGTCGTGCGCATGCCGCGTCAGATCGGGATGCGCAACAAAGGTCAGTTGGCAGCCGAACCGCTAGCGACGCGTTCTAAGGCTCTCTTAACCACAAGCGCATGACCCGCGCGGGGCGATGGCGCGATTGCGCACCCGTGCGTGTTGTACGGCACCATGCGTAGAACGGGTCATCTGATCGCCTTCGCCGCCTGTGGCGCAGCCGTCCTCACTGCGCCGATCCGAACCACTGCTGCACAAGAGGTGCAGGTCGGAACGCTTGTGTGCCGGGGTGGCCCCGACACCGGGTTCATCGTCGGCCCGATCACCAATCTCGATTGCGTATTGCACGTCGATAGCGCACCGGACAGTCGCTTCGTTGCGGCCATCCGGAATCTCGGCGTTTTCATCGGCGATCAGGACGTCGCATTGACCTGGAAAGTGACGGGACCAGTGCCGTGGCTCGGCAGCGACGATTTCGCCGGTGGCTACACCCACCCCAGCGGGGCCGGCGTCAACGTGCTGGCCGGCGGCACCAATTCCCTTCTGACGCTGACTCCGTCGAACGAGCAGAATGGGGCGGCCCAGCAGGTGAAGATCGAGAGCCTGGAGATACGGCCGATGGGTCGCTGATCACCGAGCGCGCGACCCCAGAATGCACAACGCCGCCCGCTTGAAATATATGCGGACGGCGCTGGCCCTAGCCCCAGGAAGGTGATGCAAAATCCTGACGGCGCCAAGTATGTACAATTTGTGCCAAAGGCGCATGTCCCAAATTGGCTATCACGGGACGCCGGAATTGGAACTCGTTGCCCGGGAATGCGGCAATTGCGCCCGTATGCGGTCCTCGCGCGGGGCGCCACGGTTTCGACCCGTCCGCTCATGTGACAGGCTTCACAACGGCATCGCAGACCGGGTGCTACACTGCAAGGATTCTTGCAGTCATTTTCTGCTGATCGATTTCATGGCGAGACTTTTGACGGTTGCGGCCATTGCGCTCGCTGTTCTGGCGATGGTGCGAGGCCAGCCCAACACATTTGTTCCACTACCGACGAAGCCTATGCCGGCTATTCTCATTCCGTGATGTCATGGGCCATGCCGAACAGGCATTGTATCGCACGCTGCTCTGTAGCTGCCTGGGCTCTTGTCTCGGATGGGCCTTCTACGAGATCGAGTTGTGGCGAAATCGGCACCGCGAACGAGCGGACCTCGTGCGTAACGCAATGAAGTGCGTCGTACCGCAGCCTGGAGAACGCAGATCGCGCTTGAGCCGCGGCGAAATTCCGCGCGCAAAAAGCACAACGCCGCCCGCTTGAAATATATGCGGACGGCGTTGCCCCTAGCCCCAGGAAGGTGGTGCAACATCCTGACGCTCCATGTCTGCATGTCGGCCGCCAATGAGCATGGCCCAAATGGGCTATTTGAAGAAACAGAAACGAAGGTAGGTTAACTGCGGGGTGCCGGTGACGGTGCCTCACGACCAAAGTGTCAACTTGGCCTCAGCGTGGCCAACGCGCTGGGGCCTTTCTTTTTTGATGGTCACGGCCCGTCTGAAACCGCACTCGGCTCGCTATCATTCAGCGCACGAAATTTTTCCGTAGTTCTCCGTGCGTGAACAAAGTTCCGATCGCGCTCGAGAGGCATGCTACCGGCGAGCCGCCGGTTCCAATTCTCACTGTGATCGCCCGCGGCGCTTCGCGATTTCTTAATCGGCAATTGCTTCCTCTGGGAGATTGCGAGCGCCCGCGCTGTTCATCGATATTGGAATTGTCATGGAAGATTCCGTCCAGGTCCGTTGCACACGCTGCAAGAACTTTTTTCGCGATCGCGCGAGGCGGCTGCAGAACGGTTACACGCGCCAGTGCCCGAGCTGCGAGATCGTGCTGTTCTTTGACGAGGACTCGGCCGATTCGAACATCAAGCGAGCGATGCGATTGGCGCGGCGCGCACGAAAAGAACTGCGTGAAAGCGAAGCCGTGAATCCGAGAAAGGCTGCAGCCGCTCGGCGGCAATATGGCGGCCGCTCGGCATCGAACGCACGGGGCACCGACGAAGAGGACGGCGATTGAGCCTGTCGCTGGTGGCAGTTCGACTAACCGCCCAGGCCGACACCGGACGACGCATTGTCGAGCCATCGGCGCGTCGACTCATCACTCCAACCAGGAACGGCGAAGCGCGCCGGCGGCGTCACGTTCGCGGCGAACGAGCGATTGCGGGTTGGCGTGGGTGGGAGCGGCGTGGCGTCGCGGCGCTTGCAGACTCACACAGGATGATCAACAGGCCAAGTGCCAAAACAATGCGCATCGCATTTGCTCCTGACGATCATCACGACCACGCCGAGAGTACGATCACCTCGTCCGTTTTCTCGGCCGGTGCTCCATTCGCATATAAACCCCGCCGGCTTTCAATTCTTCCAGCATCTGGTCGATCCGCTTGCGCTTGGTGGCGGCCCGCACGCTGCGCGCGATCCAATGCAGATAGTCGTTGCGCTGATATGGCGGACGTTCGTTGAACGCCTGCATCAGGCCGCTGGCATCAAGTTCGCGCCGGATGCTCGCCGGCATCGTCGCGCGGGGTCGCCTCAAGATCACGTCTTCCGCTCGCGCGGCGCGGCGACCGCGCCTGGCGGGCGTTCGGCCTCCGGCGCCAGCCATTCGGTGATGAAACGGTCGGAGGCGTGGATGTCGACCTGCAGGAGACGGCCCGGTCCGGGATTTTCGAACGCGTGGGCCGCATTCGGCGGCGCCACCACAACCGAGCCGGCGGAGGCCTCGACGTCCCTGCCCTCGATCGTGAACCGCGCGCGTCCCTCGGGCACGACGAAGGTTTCAGCATACGGGCGCCGATGCAACGCCGGCCCCGGTCCGGGCGGCATGTCGACGACGATCACCGAGCTGTCGGATCCACTGATCCGCCCCTCGATCTCACTCGCAGATCCGAGCTGCCAGACCTTTAGCGCGTCGATCATGCCGTTCTCCAACCGCTGGATCAGGACCGTCGCTTGGCTTCGACGTAGCGCTTGAAATTGTCGAGGATGGCCTGCCAGCCGCCGCGCTGCTGCTCGACCGAATGGGTGTCCTCGCTGTCGAAGGAGACCTGCACCTTGACGCCGCCGGCCTCGGGCGTGAACTCGACCTGGGCGGTACGATCGCCGAACGAATATTCGAGCAGCCGGAGTGCCTCGACCCTGGTGTAGGTGCCGGCGAAATCGAACCCCATGCTGCCGTCCTTGGCTTCCATCCGCGACGAGAAGGCCCCGCCGGCGCGCAGGTCGACGGTCGCGGCGGTGGTGTGCCAATCGTCGGAGGCCGCGTTCCACTGCTTGATGTCATCGGGCGTGGTGTAGGCGCGCCAGACATCCGCAATCGGTGCGGCAACGATGGTTTCGACGGCAATCTTCATGTGCGTTCCTTCGTCCGTGTCACGTAGAGCGGATGCGCCCCTCGCGTCCGGCGGCGGCGCCGGACCGCGGACAGTCTATTAGGGCCGCTCGCTGCGATCCACAAAGGCGGCCTCAGGACCAGATCGTCGCACCTGCGCGCCGCCGGGAACATGAGGAGACCGGGCACGCCATTCAACGAACCAAATGGTGTGCGGCCGGTACAAGAATTTCGTCAGGAATGACCGTGTAAGGAAGGCGATCCAACGCCCGGAGAGGACGCCATGCGGAACCTGAACACTGTCCTGAGCAAGCTCAACGACCGCCTGCTGCGGCTCGAAGGCGAGTTGTTCGTGCTGCGATCGATCGCCCGCGCCGCCCTCACCGCCGGCGACGAGTCCGCCGTCCGCACCCGCAAACTGCTCGAAGGCGCCAGGCTTGCACTATCGGACGAGGCCGAACGGCCGCTGGACGCGGCGACCGAGAAATACGTCGCCGCAGCGATCGCGATGGTCGAGGAACTGCTCGAAAATCCCCGCGAGGCAGCGCCGCTGTTCCGGGTGATCGACGGCGGCAAGCGCGACGATTAGCACACGCCTAGCCCGCGGCGTGCACGGCCGCGTCATACGACTCGATCGTCACCTTTGCCCTGACGGCGACATCCGCGGCCGTCATGCCCGGCTTGTAAAGGCTGCTGCCGAGGCCGAAGGCGCGGACCCCCGCCTTCACATACTCAGCGAAATTCTGATCCGAGACGCCGCCGACCGCCGCGATCATCAGATCCGGCGGCAGCACGGCGCGGATCGCGGTAATGCCGGAGGCGCCGAGCACGCTGGCCGGGAAGAATTTTAGGCTCGACGCGCCCGCGCGTGCCGCAAGCAGCGCCTCGGTCGGCGAGAACACGCCGGCCATCGTGACCATCGCGTGGTCCCGGGCCCGCCGCAGCACATCGACATCGACATTCGGCGACACCATGAGGCGGCCGCCGGCGTCGTGCAGGCGATCGACGTCCGCGGTGGTGAGCACCGTGCCGGCACCGATCAGGACATCGGCCGGCGCCCGCTTCACCGCGATCTCGATCGAACGGAACGGCTCTGGCGAGTTCAGCGGAATCTCGATCGCGGTCATGCCAGCTTCGAGCAGCGCGCTCACAATGCCCAGGACCTCGTCCGGCTTGACGCCGCGCAGGATCGCAACCAGCGGACGCTTCATCGGCGGAAACGGAATGCTCATGCGCTGATCCCCTTCACTTCTTCCAGATCGCCGCCGCTGCCCCAGTGAGCCCGCGGCGAACCGCCTCCTCCGCGTCCACGATATCGACCGGAATCGAAAGACGTTCGAGCGCGATTTGATAGAGCTGCTGCAGGCGGCCCGATGCAATCAGCGTGACCGACGTTGCTATTTCCCGTTCCGCAAGCCCCGCCGCGAGCTCAACCCCGATCAACGTGCCCGAGATCGTCTCACGCGCCGCCTGCGCGCTGCCACCAAACAGCAGCTGCCGGGATCGCACGCGAAACAGCAGATTGGCCGAGTGCGCCGGCGCCGCGAACGCCTCCGCGACGGCCGAGTGGAACGCATCGCCATCAACCCCCTCCACGGCGCCGGCGACGGCGTGTGACAGGATGGTGTCGCGTGCGATCGCACTGAACAACTCGCCGGTCATGAAGGTCGCAAAGTGTTCGACCGTCCCGCCACGCAGGCGCACCCATTTGGAATGGGTTCCCGGCATGCAAACCAAGGCCTCGCCCGGCGCGTCGAGACCGAGCGCACCGAGCAGCTGGGTCTCTTCGCCGCGCATCACGTCGGGGATTTTTGCATCGCGCTGCGCGATCCCTGGCAATATGCGGATGTCGCGCGCCTGACCGCCGACCACGACCGCATGTGTGAGAACCTCGGAGAGATGCGCCGGCGTGTCGATATAGCCGGCCTCGACCCAGCCCTGCCGCGCGCCCGCCATGCCGCAGATCACAACCGGCAAATCGGCCGCGATACCGAGCGCATCGAGATGGGATTGCAGAACGGACGCAAAGCCGGTCCTGAAGGCCGCGATCATGCCCTCGTCGCTGCGGCGCTCGCCGAGCACCTGGCCTGCCGCATTGATCAGCCAGAGGCGGAAGCTGCTGGTGCCCCAATCGACCGCGACATAGCAAGGCCCGCTCATCGAGCTCTGTTCCACGCTTTCAGGTTCCGGCGCGACAACGCCGCTGCCCGGACCCGATAACGGCGTTCATCCCGCCGCGCAAGGTGCGCCGCCCGCCTGCAAGTGGCGCAGACCGTGATCGGCCGGGCCGCCGACGCGATCGACGTCGCGGCGCGCGCAAGCACGCCCGTCAGCCCCCGTTCGCATCAGTGAAGACGCGGATCAATTACCGCGCGCCCTTCAGCGTACAGGAGGTCGTGCAGGTCGTTACATTGCCGCGGTCACATTTGATGCAGACGTTAACGCACTGATCCATGACCTTGGGATTGTACTGACTATAAAGATTGGCCGCGCAGCTATTGGTCGATCCCGTGACCTCGGGGTCGGACCAGCAACCGGACAGTAAAAGTGCTGCGGCACTGAAAATGGCGACCTTGCGCATAAGGCCTCCCGCCACGCCTAAACCCCAGTAACCTTGATGGGTTAGGTTAAATTCGGGTTTCAATTGCGACCTTATTCGGAAGCAGTATTGCTTATCCACCGGACATTTCCCCAAGGTCCGGGCCCACACCGGCAAGGCCGCCAGGCGACCCCGCCTGGCGGCTTTGTTGCCAAGCAATGCACAAGGATAGCAGCAAGATGGCCCGAAAGCCGCGCTGGTCGTTCAAGGAGGACCGGCGACTGATGGAACTGGCGCGCTCCTCGAAGTCGTTGGAAGAGGTCGTGAAGGCGACCGGCCGTTCGCCGGAGCGAATCAAGAAGATGGCGATGCGCCTCGGCCTGTCGATCAAGCCGCGCAGCACCACCAAGAAGTAACTGACCAGCCGCCGCCGGGATGGTCCGGCCGATTACGGTTCCGGACAATCGTCCTTCACACGCACCGGGATCGCCTCCCGCACCGGGATCGCCTTCACCTCAGCATCAGCCTCGGTCGCACGGGTGCACGTGGTCAGTACGAAGGCCACCCGGGTGCACTGCCATTCCGGCCCGAGCCCCGCGCTGGACACCGGCTCGGGCGACGCCAGCGTCAGCAATAGATACGCCACCAAAACGGCCCCCGCCGCGCCTGCGGCAGCCAGCGCCGCGCCCTTTCCGGACCACAGCTTCGACATCATGGCCTTGGTTCCCGCCGATCTCTGGGGATAGATGAGACTGCCCACCTGTCCGCCTGTGACTGGAATCACAATCAGGACCAAACAGTTCAGGCTGAGTCTTTAGGCTGGATGTGGGGTTGATATTGCACTGCCGCAAGACAGGGTCAGCGTGCGGGCTCGATCACATTACAGTTGGTCCGGCCCGACATCAGGCAGTCCTGCAGCTTGCTGGCCGCCGTGAGCTCATGCGCGAGCCACAGACCGGCCCCGAGCATGACCACTGCGACCAGCAGTCCGATCAACGCGCCACGGCGGCTGCCACCGTCTTCGGATTCGCTCATGCTCACTTGGGTTCCAGATTGCACTCGTCCCACATCATGACCGTTTGCACGGTGGCGTGCGATCAATTCTGCAACAGTCGCACATTGAAATGCGCGGTCGCAGCTCGCGGCGCTGCAATTCCGTTGCGGGCTTCCGCGACTCGCGAAAAACTGCTCGCTGAAGTGGAGCGCGTGTGCGGAGCGTGCCGGTGAGCGAACAACAAGCGACCTACGACTATCAGCGTTACAGGCAGCTGCTCTCGGAAGCTGTCGACGAGACCAGCCGGCTACGGCTGATCACCCTCCTGATCACGGAAAGGGCCCGCGACAGGCTGGAAGCCCAGCGCGCCTCGGACCGCAACGCGATGACCGCCGAGACGGTCGCCAGGGTTCTGGGCAACGGGCGGCGCGAGCCGTTTCAGCGCGGCTAGAGCGTTTTCGAGCGAAGTGGATGCCGGTTCGCGTGAAGAAGACGCGTCAAAACAAGAAACTAGAGCTTTGGTTCTGATTCAATTTGGTTCTGATTCAATCAGAACCGAAACTCTAGGCTTTTCGGCAGCTTCGGTGACCAACCACTCACCACGCCGGCACCGGGCGCGTGCGAACACGGCGATTGGTCATTTGCTGCCCGCTCATATCTCCTTTGCTCCACAGCCCTCCGTTCACCACTGGCCTTTTCGCCGCCGTTCACTTATTGAAACGCCGAACCAACCCCATCCATCACCCGAACAGAAAGCAGCAAGGCTTCCTCTATGAGTGGCTTCAAGGAACCAGGTTTTTTCGACCGCCAGAAAGCGGCCCTGCAGGCGCGGCAAAACCTCCTCAACAAGTTTCGCTCCCAGCCGGGTGCTGACGATCCGGCCGTGAAGGCGCGTGCCGAAGAGCGCGCGGCGATCGCCGACCGCCGCGCCAAGGCCAAGGAAGCCCGTGAAATCGAGAAGGCTGAGCAGAAGCGCCGCGAGGAAGAGGCCGCTGCAGCCGAGGCCGCGCGGATCGCACGGGAAAGGGAAGAGGAAACCGCAAAACTGGCCGCGCTCGAGGCCGATCAGAAGGCCAAGCGCGACGCCCGCTACGCAGCGCGCAAGGAGCGCGGCAAGAAGAAGCGCTAAGGCGTAACGAGGCCCGCCACTATGGCGGGCCTGCGAATGATGAGCAGTGGCGGCGGTCAGTTCTTCTTCATGCCGTCGTCTTTCTTCATCATCGCGCCGCCGTCCTTCTTCATGGCGTCGTCCTTCTTCATCATGCCACCATCCTTCTTCATGGCATCCTTGGACATCGTGTCTTCCTTCTTCATCGCGTCGTCCTTGCCCATCTTGTCCTGAGCGAAGGCGGCCGGCGCCAGCGCCAGGCTGAACGAGAGCAGCGCGGCGGAAAGGCCGAGGCGGGTCTTGGTGGTCATGTTGATGATCCTTGTGTGGTCGAATGTGAGCGCGACGACTTGCCGCTGTCTACTCGACGCACTTGCGCCGGCCGTTGTTACCTCCAATAACAAATTCTTGAAGCATCGCGGCGCGGACGCCCGACGGTTCGTCGCGTGAGGGTTGGAGTGGCGACGCGATGCTGGCGCAGTGTGCGCCGCAACAATGCCAGGACTTGCGAATCAGGACTTGCGACCAGGACTTGCGGCCACATGTCGGCTCGCACTATCAGGGCGCCTCGAACTATCAGACTAGAGAATATTCAGGTGAAGACCGGCTAAGCTGAAGCGCCGCGCCGGCCTAACAGCCACTCAAGAAGCTCTCAGGGGAAGAAACCATGCTCACACGCCGCCACGTCATCGCTTCCGCCCTTGCCGCACCCGCCATCCTGAGGATGGGCATCGGGACCGCGCATGCCGCCACCACCCTGAAGATCTCGCATCAGTTCCCCGGCGGCACGATCGACAAGGGCGACTTCCGCGACCGGCTGTGCCGGATGTTCGCAGCCGAGATTGCCAAGCGTTCCGGCGGCGAGCTCGCCGCCGAGGTCTATCCGAACTCGTCGCTGATCAAGACCAACGCGCAGTTCTCGGCGATGCGCAAGGGTGCGCTCGATCTCAGCCTCTATCCGATGCCGTATGCCGGCGGCGAATTGCCGGAGACCAATATCGGCCTGATGCCGGGCCTGGTCACGACCTACGACCAGGGCCTGCGCTGGAAGAAGGAGCCGGTCGGCAAGGCATTGAGCGACTTCCTCGCCGACAAGGGCATTCTTTTGATCTCCTGGGTCTGGCAGGCCGGCGGCGTCGCCAGCCGCTCCAAGGCGATCGTTGCCCCCGAAGACGCCAAGGGCCTGAAGGTGCGCGGCGGCTCGCGCGAGATGGACATGGTGCTGCAGACCGCCGGTGCCGCCGTGCTGTCGGTGCCGTCCAACGAGCTCTACGCCGCGATGCAGACCGGCGCCTGCGATGCCGGCATCACCTCCTCCACCAGTCTGATCTCGTTCCGCCTCGAGGAGGTCGCGAAGTCGCTGACCTCCGGCGCCGGCGCCTCCTACTGGTTCATGCTGGAGCCGCTGATGATGTCGAAGGCGATCTTCGACAAGCTGCCGAAGAACCAGCAGGACATCATCCTCGCTGTTGGCACCGAGCTCGAGGCGTTCGGCCGCAAGGGCGCGCAGGACGACGACGTCGAGGTCACCAAGGTCTACGAGAAAGCCGGCGCCAAGGTCAGCGTCCTCGATGCCGCCATTGTCGGCAAGTGGCGCGACATCGCGCGCGATACCGCGTGGAAGGACTATGGCGCCAAGACGGCGACGTCAGCCAATCTGCTGAAGCTCGCAAGCGACGTCGCCGCATGATCCATGGTCCGGTCGCGGATCAGGACGAAAGCACAAGCCTGGCCGCGGGCAACACGCCCGTAGCCGTGCTTGAGCGCGCGCTGTCGGTCTGCAACAACATCATCGTGGTGTTCGCCGCGCTCGCTCTGATCGCGGCCTGCGCGATCCTGAGTTACAGCGTACTCGGCCGCGCCGTGTTTCACATGGCAAACTACTGGCAGGACGAGGCTGCCGTGTTCCTGCTGGTCGGCGCCACCTTCATGACCTCGGCCTATGTGCAGAGCCAGCGCGGTCATGTCAGCATCGAGGCGTTCGTCGGCCTGCTCTCGCCGCGGGCCAACAGCATCAGGCTGTGGCTCGTCGACGTCGCGAGCTTCGCGTTCTGCGCCTTCTTCGCCTGGAAGTCCTGGACCCTGGCGCATGAGGCCTATGTCGACGGCCAGGTGTCCAACTCGATGTGGTCGCCGCCGCTCGCCATCCCCTATGTGCTGATGGCACTGGGCATGACGCTGCTCTGCGTGCAGATCCTTTTGCAAATCATCCTTCCGTTGACCGGTGGCGCGCGCCGATGACCGTGTTTGGTATTGGCATCTCCTACGGACTTGCCACTTTGTTTGCGATGTTCTCCGGCATGCCGATCGCATTCGCGCTCGGCGCGGTCGCGGTCGTGTTCATGGCGATCTTCATGCCGGCGGCCTCGCTCGATACGGTGACGCAGAACGTCTACGAGGAGATGGCCTCGATCACGCTGCTGTCGATCCCGCTGTTCATCCTGAAGGGTGCGGCGATCGGCAAGTCGCGAGCCGGCCAGGATCTCTATTCGGCGCTGCATGCCTGGCTGCACCGCGTGCCCGGCGGCCTCGGCGTCGCCAACGTGTTCGCCTGCGCGCTGTTCGCGGCAATGGCCGGCTCCTCGCCTGCGACCTGCTCGGCGATCGGCTCGGCCGGCATCCCGGAGATGCGCAAGCGCGGCTATTCCGGCGGCTTTGCCGCCGGAATCATCGCCGCCGGCGGCACGCTCGGCATCCTGCTGCCGCCGTCGATCACGATGATCCTGTTCGCCGTCGCCGCCGAGAAATCGCTGGGCCGGCTGTTCCTCGCCGGCATCGGCCCCGGACTGCTGCTGGTGACGCTGTTCGGCGCCTATGCCGTGTTCCGCTTCCGCAAGGAATACGCGATGGCGCGCGCCGTCTATGACGCGACCGGCAAGGACGCCGCGATCCTGCAGCACGACGAATTCACCATGGCCGAGCGCTTCAGCGCGCTGCCGCGCGTGATCCCGTTCGTGCTGCTGTTGACCGGCGTCATGATCGCGCTCTATGGCGGCTACGCCACGCCGTCGGAAACGGCCGGTCTCGGCGGCCTCTTGGCACTCGGGCTGATCGCCGTGATCTACAGCGTGTGGAAGCCGAGCGACCTGTCGCCGATCCTGAAATCGACCATCCGCGAATCCACCATGCTGATGCTGATCATCGGCATGTCGCTGCTCTATTCCTATGTGATGAGCTATCTGCACATCTCGCAGTCGGCGGCGGAGGCGATCGTCGCGATGCACCTGCCGCGCTGGGAGCTGCTGTTTGCGATCCTCGTGATGGTGATCGTGCTTGGCTTCTTCCTGCCGCCGGTCTCGATCATCCTGATGACCGCGCCGATCATCCTGCCGCCGCTTCGTGCGGCCAATTTCGACATCATCTGGTTCGGCGTCGTCATGACGATCGTGATGGAGATGGGCCTGATCCACCCGCCGGTCGGCCTCAACATCTTCGTCATCCGCAACGTCGCGCCAGACATCCCCTTGAGCGAGGTGATCTGGGGCACGCTGCCGTTCGTGCTGCTGATGATGTTCGCAGTGCTGCTGCTCTGCTTCTTCCCGGAGATCTCGACCTGGCTGCCAAATCTGGTGATGGGGCCGGACGGCGGGCGCTAGAACGTCGTCGAGCGAAGCGGATGCCGGCTCGCGTGGGGCAAACGCGTCAAGACAAGTGTCTCAGGCCGCCGCCTGCTCGCTTGCCGTTTCCCTTGCCGCCAGCGCCTGCTCGATCCGGCGGATCATTAGCGCCGTCGGACGCCCCTCCCGCTGCAACCGGCGGAGCTCGTTCCATAGCCTGATGATGTCGCGGTCTCTCTCGGCGTCCATGGTGGCTCCTCCCGGAGCGCACCAATCTGAACGAAACGAGAACGAAATTCAAGACCAAAGCGAACCGTCTTGCCGAACGGGAGCAGCTCAGGGATAGCCGTCCCCTGGCGTGTCGACCTCGACCACATCGATGCGCGACACCGATTTGCCCTTGCGCAGCTCCTCGTAGGACGTCTCCGCGCTCAGGCAGAACAGCGTCCGGCGGTCGACACCGCCGAGCGCACAGGCAAGCGCACGGCGCCCGACGACGCCGATACGCTCGCGCTCCACACCATCGCGATCGATCCGGACAAAGGCATCTTCCGTGAACGATGCGACCCAGACCGCGCCGTCGCGATCGAGGCAGATGCCGTCGGGATCGTTGATGCGGCCGAGCCGCCCGCGCAAATGCAGGCTGCCGTCCGGCGCGATGTCGTAGTCGGCGAGGCAGGCGCCATCCATTTCGGCGACGACGAGCCGGCGGTGGTCGGAGGAGACCGCAATGCCGTTGGGAAAGCGCAAGCCGTCCGCGACGACGCGGGCGCGGCCATCAGGCGTCACAAGGATGATCCGGCCGACGGCGCCGCGGCCCTCCGGCGGCGGCAGGTTGAAGCCGAGATCACCGACATAGGCGCGCCCCTGCCCGTCGATGATCATGTCGTCGATCGTGCCGGTCGCGACCTCGAAGAGATCGGCATAGAGCGACAGTGCCCCATCGCTAAACCGCAGCAGCCGCTTTTTGAACATCGTCAACACCACGATGTCGCCATCAGGCAGCACGCCGAGACCACACGGCGTGTCGTCGGTCACGGCCGCGTGCTGCTGCAGCTCGCCCGACGGGCTGATGCTAAGCAGCGTCCGCGCCATGCAGTCGACGAACCAGAGCCGTCCGCGATGCCAGCGCGGGCCCTCGAAATAGCGACCGCCGTCATGGATGGTGGTGAGGCGAGCCGTCATGACCGACCGGCCGGCAATAGCTGTTCTATCAGTGACATCGGTCCCCCGCGGCGCGTTCTGTCGCGAGGATACAACCCAGGAGGGATAGGTCAAAGCGTGTGGCGGCCGCGCCTCACTGCCCGAGAGAACCCCGGTTCCCACCGGGTTCCACACGCCGTGTTCCATATTTCGCCGTGTTTTCCCTGTTGAGTTGCAGCAGCGTTAACACTCGAGAATCGAGGGTAGTGGTAATCTGCGGCGGATGTGCCGCGTACGACGCGTTCCGTTTGTGCCTGATGGTTTCAGGGGGGCCAGGGAATGAACCGTTGCCTACGTCCGCTGGCGTGCTTCGCCACCGCCGCCGCGCTTGCGCTGCTTCCGGTCCAGACGACCGCCAAGCCGCATCACCAGCACCAGGCCAAGAGCGGCCACGCCGACAAGAAGGCGCACGGTGCCAAATCCGCACGCGAGAGCACCTCCGGCAAGCGCCGGCATGCCAGGCACGGCGCCGACAAACGCAAATCGGCCAAAACAAAATCGAGCACCAAAACTGAGACCTCGAAGGTGTCAGAGCCCGAGAAACCCGCCGGGCCGCAATTGTCCGGCGATCTCGCCACAATCAGGGACGCGATCGTCGCCGCGCGTAGGGGCAAGACCAACGAGGCGAGCGATATCCAGGCGAAGATCACCGACCCGGTCGGGCGGAAGCTCGTCGAGTGGTATCTGCTGCGCCATTCCGAGTCGAACGCGCCTTACAGCCGCTATGCGGCGTTCGTCACCACCAACCCGGACTGGCCAAGCGTCACGCTGCTGCGCCGGCGGGCCGAGGCACGGATCTGGCAGGAGCGCAGCGATCCGGCCACGGTGCACGGCTTCACCCTCGATCAGCCTGTTAGCGCCAAGGGCAAGTTCGCGCTCGCCCGCACGCTGCTCGCCGAAGGCGACCGCGACGGCGCCACAAAGCTGGTGCGCGAGGCCTGGCGCTCGGAGGACCTGTCCGACCGCACCGAGAGCGACGCCTATGACGCATTCAAGGACCTGCTGACGCGCGACGATCATCGCGCGCGCATGGACAAGCGGATCGGTGCCAAGGACCTCGCCGCCGCCAGGCGCGCGGCGCAGCGGCTCGGCAGCGATGAGCTGGCGATCGTGAAGGCGTGCGGCGCGGTTCGCGGACAATCCAGCAAGGCAGAGGACGCACTCAATGACGTGCCGGCCGATGCCCGCAGCGACCTCGGCTACACGCTGTGCCGGATCCAGTGGCTGCTCGCGAAGAACAGGGTCGACGATGCAGCGCGCGTGACGATCGCAGCCGCCCCCGACACGATGGCGCAGCAGGACACAGACCAATGGTGGCGCGAGCGCCGCATCCTCTCCCGCAAGCTGCTCGACCAAGGCCAGTACCAGACGGCCTATGACGTGATCCGCCCGGCGGCGGCGCCGGACAATCCCTATTACCGCTCCGACATGCACTTCATGCGCGGCTGGATCGCGCTGCGTTATCTCAACGACGCCAAGACCGCCGCGGCGCATTTCGCGCGGATCGACGAGGCCCAGACCAATCCGACCGTGCTGGCGCGCGCCGCCTATTGGCGCGGCCGCGCTGCCGAGGCACTCGGCAACAGCGCGGCAATGCGGGCCCGCATACCGCCTATTACGGTCAGCTCGCACTGGCCAAGCTCGGGCGTGACGGCGTCGAGTTGCGCGCGCCCTCGCCGGCAGCGAGTGCCGGCAGCACCGCCACCGACGAGCGGGTCCGCGCCGCCGACATGCTCTATGCGATCGGCGAGCCCGACATCGTGCTCTATTTCGCCGCCGACCTCGCCGAGGAAACCACAGATGTCGGCATGCTCGAGGCGCTCGGCGAGCTCACCGGCCGCCGCAACGATGCCCGCGCCATGCTGCAGATCGGCAAGATCGCACTCGGCCGCGGCTTTGCGTTCGACCATTACGCCTTCCCGGTCATCGGCATTCCCAAGCACACCCCGATCGCCCCCGATATCGGGCGCAGCATGACCTACTCGATCGCGCGCACCGAAAGCGCATTCGACCAGCGCGACAAGTCGCCGGCCAATGCGGTCGGCCTGATGCAGGTGACGCCGGAGGCCGGCCGCGACACCGCAAAGCGTTTCGGCGTCAGCTATGACTGGAGCAGGATGGTTTCCGATCCGGTCTACAACACCCAGATGGGTGCGGCCGAATTGAGCGCGTTGCTGTCGGAATATCGCAACTGCCACATCATGACCTTTGCCGGCTACAACGCCGGCCGCGGCCGCGTCCGCGACTGGGTCAAGGCCTATGGCGACCCGCGCGATCCCAACGTCGATCCGGTCGACTGGGTCGAGCGGATTCCGATCTCGGAGACGCGCAATTACGTGCAGCGCGTGATGGAGAATTTCGCGGTCTATCGTGTGCGCTTCGATGAAGCCGGCACGGCGATGGCGAAGAACGAAGCGCGTGTCGTGACGCAGGAGACCAATGCGGAGCCGGCGGCTACAACGCCGCCGCAGTGAGATTAACGGACGGCCTCGCACAATCGTCATTGCGAGGAGCGCTAAAGGCGAAGCAATCCCTGCCTCCACAAGCGGCAAGCTTCAGCGGACATGCCGCTTCGCTGGCAATGGGGCGGGCTTCAGCCGCGGGCCAGCGCAGCCGCTTGCGCCAAGCTGATGCGATGCACAAGCGGATCGGCGTGTCGATGCACAAGGTGCCAGTCGGCGTCACTCCGACGGTAAACCAACGTCACGCGCAGCGACCAGTCCTGGTCGGGCAGGCCACCGACCTCGCCATGCTGTCGCTCGATCATCGAAAGCACAATGATATCGTGCGAGGCGTAGGACTTCACCAATTCCAGTTTCGCTTCTCCTCCCTTGAAGTATCCGGCAAGCCTCGCGATGTGCTCGGGGCTGGGATCGAATCCTTCCGAGGGGAAACCGCCGAATGGCTGCATCAAGGTAAAGTCGTCACCGTGCTTGATCAGGCCAAGATAGGTGGTCATGTCGCCACGCATGAACGCTGACATCGCTTGCTCGGTGCGCCGGATGAGTTCAGCGAGGGCGTGGTCAGCGGCGTCCGCCGCCCGGCTTGGTGTGCGCTCGTCCGCCGCAGCGCGAACCGCCAGCGGCAGCGCGAGTGCCGCCGCCATTGCTAGCCGCCTGCAAATCCGATCCGACCTGCTCCCTTGAGGGCATTCGTGGTTTCGGTCCGCCCCGCCGTCCACCGGATGGAACATCGAAGAATTCCTCATTGATTTCAGCGCGCTTTGGATATTCTGCGCGTGACAAGACTTCTCACTTCGTCTGACCTGAATCCAGTGATATGATTTCAGCGATATGCTGAATGAAATTGATCTTTCGCGTACCGATCTCAATCTGCTGGTCCTCTTCGAGATCGTCATGGAGGAGCGCCATGTCGGCCGATCGGCCGAGCGGTTGAACCTGTCGCCGTCGGCCGTCAGCCACGGGCTCGGGCGTCTGCGGACGCTGCTTGGCGATCCCTTGTTTCTCAGGACGCCGACGGGCGTCGTTCCGACCGACCGGGCGACCGAACTCGCCGCGCCGATTTCGGAGATACTCGCCCGCGTGAAAGCTGTGATCAGTAGTGTCGAACCTTTCGACCCCGCGCGCTCGTCACGCCGCTTCACGATTGGTGCCCCTGACGGCGCGTCATCGGTCTTCCTGTGGCAGCTGCTCCACGACTTGCCCACGCTGGCGCCGCGCGTCGATATCTGCATTCGCCAATTGCTGCCGCGGCAAGGCCAGCCTGTACCGAGCTTCGCCTGGAGCGACGCGCTCGCCGACCTCGACAGCCGTGCCATCGACATCGCGGTCATCCCCCTCGGAGACGTCCCCGCACGCTTCACGACGCGCACGCTTTATGAGGAAGACTTCGTCATCGCGATGCGGGCCGGCCATCCGCTCGCAGCCAATCCCACTCCGGCAAACTACTACGCGTCGCGGCATCTCGTGGTTTCGCACTCCGGCGATCCGCACGGCTTCGTCGACGTTGCGCTGGCGGAGCGCGGCCTGTCGCGCCGGATCTCGCTGACCGTTCCGAACTTCATGTTCGCCCTCGCCGTCATCGCCGAGACCGACCTGGTCACCGCGATTCCACGCCGGTTCGCAGCCATGCACGGCTCCCGCTTCGGCGTGACCTACGTCGATGCGCCGATCGCCCTGCCCCGCTTTGACATCACCTTGGTCGTGCCAAAAGTTGCGATGATGGATGCGGGCGTGGCGTGGCTCGTCAGCACGCTGGCGCAGTTCAGCCCGTCCGCGCCCGCGAGCAGTGGCGAGCGGGTCGTGACCCAGGGGACAAATGCAGCGTCGGCACAGTAAGCGTCGCCGTCATTTCAGTGGTCGCGCGACTACGTGAGACCGAAGGATCACCGGCCTCGCTCGGCGCCCCAGGCCAGCGCCCGGGGCGGTGGTCGCCTCAACGAACGCGCTCTTGCCGTTGCGATAGGCGGCGATGTCGTCCCTGGACGTGCAGGCGAGTTCGCGCTTGACGTCCGCGTAGGCGCGCGCGGCCTCGGGATGGGCGCGGAGATAATCGCGAAACAAAATCAGTTGCTGCCAACGGGGGTGGGACAGCGGCATCACGTGGACATGGTGGGTCCAGGGCCCGGGCGGTCCCTTGCGGAAGAACAGCTCGCCCGGCAGCCATGACTCGTACTGCGGCATATAGATATAGCCGAGCGTGGCCATCGGCTCGACATAGCGATGTTGCGCCCCATCGAGATCCGGCACGCCAACCAGCAGATCGATGATGGGTTTGGAAGGCAACCCCGGCACCGCCGTGCTGCCGATATGCTCGACCGCGAGCGCAAGACTTCCAAGCGCAGCCTGAATCCTCGCGCGCTCCTCATCGAACAGCGCCGGCCAGTTGGGATCATAGGCGGAGACAACGATCGCCCCTGCGCCGTATTTCTCCATGAGCGGTCCTTATCGTTTGCGTTCCTGAATCGCCCTCAATCAACCTTCACATTGGCGGCCTTGATCATCGGCCACCATTTTGCGATTTCGGCCTTCTGCCAGGTGCCGAGCGCCTCCGGCGTGAGCTGATCCTTCGGCGGCATCTGCAGGCCGAGGTTCTCGAGCTGCTTCTGCACGGCGGGGTCGGCCAATGCCTCGACCGCGGCGGCATTGAGTTTGGCCACGATCTCCTTCGGCGTGCCCTTCGGCACCCAGAGGCCGGACCACAGCGTCATGTGGAAGCCCGGCAGGCCAGCCTCATCGACGGTCGGGACGTCGGGCGCATTGGCGACCCGCTTGGAATCGGTGACCGCATAGGCGCGGATGTTGCCGGCACGGACCTGATTGATCGAGTTCGAGGTCTGGTCGACGATGATGTCGATCTGGCCGGCGACGAGGTCGTTCAGCGCCGGCCCGGTGCCGCGATACGGCACGTATTGCAGCTTGATGCCGGAGACGCTCTCGAAATAGAGCCCGGCGATATGGCTGCCGCTGCCGGCGCCGGCGGTGCCCGCGGTCGGCGGTGCCGGCCGCGACTTCAGCCACTCCAAAAGCTCCTTCAGCGACTTCGCCGGCACGGCGTTCTTGCTGACGATGATCATCGGATTGCTCGGCAGCAGCACCACGGGCTCGAGGTCAGCGACGAGGTCGTAGCCGAGCTTGTAGATCGCGCCGTTCGCGACATGGGTGCCGAGATGGCCGAACGAGACGGTGTAGCCGTCGGGCGCCGCGCGCACCGCGCGGCCGACGCCGATCGAGCCGCCCGCTCCGGTCACGTTCTCGATCAGCAGCACCTCGCCGAGCGACTGCTTCATGCGCTCGCCGAGGATGCGCGCCATCGCATCCGACGGACCGCCGGCGGCGAACGGCACCACGATGGTGATCGGATGCGCGGGATAGGTTTCCGCGGAACTGGCTCCCGTGAACGCCAACATCGCCAACAGGGCCAGAACCAGCTTCCGCATCACGCTCTCCCTCAATCTTCTTTGTTGTATCATTTTTGAAGGGCCACCTTTCGACAAGATGGCCCTTCGGATGAGGCGTCAGAACTGCGCGAAGTCGATCGGCTTGTGCCGGTCCAGCGTGCGCGTGACCGGCGGCAGCGGATATTTCAAGCCGCTGGCGCAATTGAACAGCATCACGCGATCGCCCTTCGAGACGCGGCCGTCGGCGAGGCTCTGCTTGTAG
Source organism: Bradyrhizobium septentrionale (assembly GCF_011516645.4). NCBI lineage: Bacteria > Pseudomonadati > Pseudomonadota > Alphaproteobacteria > Hyphomicrobiales > Nitrobacteraceae > Bradyrhizobium > Bradyrhizobium septentrionale. The sequence goes on from NZ_CP088285.1 coordinate 8,004,441, forward strand.
GCGGCATAGGTCGCGGCGCCCTCGGGGCACAGCAACAGCCCCTCCTCGCGCGCGACCTCGTTCAGCGCAGCGGTGATCTTGTCGTCATCGACGGCGATCGCGAACCCCTTGCTGTCGCGCACCGCGCGCAGGATGAGAAAGTCGCCGATCGCCTGCGGCACACGGATGCCCGAGGCGATGGTGTGGGCGTCCTCCCAGCGCGCCGCGTGTTCGGTACCGGCCTCATAGGCCCGCACCATCGGCGCGCAGCCGGAGGCCTGCACCGCCACCATGCGCGGGCGCTTTGATCCGATGAAGCCGATCTTCTCGAGCTCGTCGAACGCCTTCCACATCCCGATCAGGCCGGTGCCGCCACCGGTCGGATAGAAGATCACGTCGGGCACGTCCCAGCCGAGCTGCTCGGCGAGCTCGAGGCCCATCGTCTTCTTGCCCTCGATCCGGTACGGCTCCTTCAGGGTCGAGGTATCGAACCAGCCGACCTTTGCCTTGCCCTCGCCGACGATCTTGCCGCAGTCGTCGATATAGCCGTTGACGCGATAGACAGTGGCGCCCTGCAGCTCGATCTCGCTGACATTGACCTCCGGCGTATCCGCCGGGCAGAAGATCGTGGTCTTGATGCCGCAGGAGGTGGCGTAGGCGGCCAGCGCCGCGCCGGCATTGCCGTTGGTCGGCATCGCCATGTGCTTGATGCCGAGCGCCTTGCCCATCGACACCGCCATCACGAGGCCGCGCGCCTTGAACGAGGCGGTCGGCAACCGCCCCTCATCCTTGACGATGATCTCGCCGCCGCCAAGCTTGGCAGAGAGCCTCGGCAACCGGATCAGCGGCGTCGTGACTTCGCCGAGGCTGACGATGTCCTTGCATTTGCGCACCGGCAGCAGCTCGCGGTAGCGCCACAAATCGGCGGGACGCTCGGCCAGCGCGTCCTTCGTCAGCGCCTTCTTCACGCCAGCCAGATCGTAGCGCACCAAGAGCGGCTTGCCGGCCTTGGACAAGTTGTGCACCTGGTCGGCCGGATAGTGATCACCCTCCATCGCGCATTCGAGGTGGGTGACGAAGGTCGGGCGTTCGATGGTGAGGTTGTCGTTGTCTTTCACTGGATCTGCTCTTTCTTGTTCTTTGTGAATTCTTCACTGCGGACCCGTCACCCTGAGGAGGCCGCGAAGCGGCCGTCTCGAAGGGCGACGAGCCCCGCTGCTCGATCCGGGCCGTGCATCCTTCGAGGCTCGCTGCACTCGCACCTCCAGCGACAAAGGCTTCGCCTTTGCGCGGGGATGACGGGACTTCTAACGGCGGTGCTTCCCCGCCAATCAGATATTCAGCACACGCCCGTAGGCGTCGAGCACCGCTTCCTTCATCATTTCCGACAGCGTCGGATGCGGGAACACGGTGTGCATCAATTCCTCTTCCGTGGTCTCCAGATTCATCGCCACCACATAACCCTGGATCAGCTCGGTGACTTCGGCGCCGATCATGTGCGCGCCGAGCAACTGGCCGGTCTTCTTGTCGAACACCACCTTGACGAGACCCTGGTCCTCGCCGAGCGCGATCGCCTTGCCATTGCCGACGAACGGAAAGCGGCCGACGCGGATCTCGCGGCCGCCTTCCTTGGCCTTGGCTTCGGTCAGGCCGACGGAGGCGACCTGCGGGTTGCAATAGGTGCAGCCCGGGATCAGGTTCTTGTCCATCGGATGCGGATGCAGGCCCTTGATCGCCTCGATGCAGATCACGCCCTCATGCTCGGCCTTGTGCGCGAGCATCGGCGGTCCCGCGACGTCACCGATCGCGTAGATGCCGGGGATGTTGGTCTTGCCGAGACCGTCGATCACAATGCAGCCGCGGTCGGTTTTGACGCCGAGTTTCTCCAGCCCGAGATTCTCGATATTGCCGACCACGCCGACCGCCGAGATCACGCGCTCGAACTCCACCGCTTGCGGCTTCTCCTTGCCGTCGTCGATGGTCGCGACCACGCTGTCGGCCTTCTTGTCGAGCTTTGTCACCTTGGTCGAGGTGAGGATCTTGATGCCCATCTTCTCGAACCGCTTGCGCGCCAGGCCGGCGATCTCGGCGTCCTCAACGGGAAGAATCTGCGGCAGCACCTCGACCACGGTGACGTCGGCGCCCATGGTGTGGAAGAACGAGGCGAACTCGATGCCGATCGCGCCCGAGCCGACCACCAAGAGCGACTTCGGCATCCGCTCCGGCACCATCGCCTCGAAATAGGTCCAGACCAACTTCTTGTCGGGCTCGAGGCCCGGCAGCACGCGCGGCCGCGCACCGGTCGCGATGATGATGTGCTTGGCCTGATAGGCGCCCTCGCCGCTCGCGCCCTTCGGCGCCTCGACCGCCGACTTCTTCACCGTGATCCTGCCGGGCGCATCGATCGTCGCGTCGCCCCAGATCACCGTGACCTTGTTCTTCTTCATCAGGAAGCCGACGCCGTCGTTGAGGCGCTTCGAGACGCCGCGCGAGCGCTGCACCACCGCCTTCGGATCGAACGAGACGTTGTCCGCCGACAGCCCGTAATCCTTGGCGTGCTGCATATAGTGGTAGATCTCGGCCGAGCGCAGCAGCGCCTTGGTCGGGATGCAGCCCCAGTTCAGGCAGATGCCACCGAGATACGATTTCTCCACGATCGCGGTCTTGAAGCCGAGTTGCGCGGCGCGGATCGCGGTCACGTAGCCGCCGGGGCCGGAGCCGATGATGATGACGTCGAAAGATGTGTCGGCCATGGCGGCTCCCGTTCAACTCAACCTGTGGCGCCGCGGGCGCGGCTTCTTGCGATCAATGTCCTGACCAGCCATTCGAGCCCGGTCACCACGGCCATGATGGCCAGGGCCGTCAGCACGATCGGCTGGGCGATGTTCCGCGCCAGCTGTTCGCCGGCGAAGAACGCGGAGTGCAGAAAATCCAGCCCGACCGGATTGAGCACCAGCGCGGCCGACAGCAGCAGCGAGATCCAGGGCCAGCGCGTGCGAGCCGTGCCGGCCATCTACCCGTACTCCCGCCATACCGCACCGAGGAACACGAACCACGCCAGCGCCAGCACAGCGGCGCCGATCATCATGATCCGAAACTGGATCGTCGATATCAGGTCGCGGTTGACCGCGACGAGCAACGCAACGGCGATGGCGGCGAGCAGGACGTACGGTCCGTAGATCGCGTACATGGCTGATGCCCGTCACACCATCATCATCACGGGATTCTCGATCAGCTGCTTGAAGGCGCCGATCAGCTCGGCGCCGAGCGCGCCGTCGATCGCGCGGTGATCGCACGACAGGGTCACGCTCATGATGTGCGCGATCTCGATCTTGCCGCCGCGCACCACCGGACGCTCCTCCGAGGTGCCAACCGCGAGGATCGAGGCGTGCGGCGGGTTGATCACCGCGGTGAAGTGGTTGATGCCGTACATGCCGAGGTTGGACACCGCGGTGGTGCCGCCCTGATATTCTTCCGGCTTCAGCTTGCGGGCGCGGGCGCGCGCGGCAAAATCCTTCATCTCGTTGGAGATGGTCGAGAGCGTCTTGGTCTCGGCCTTGCGGATGATCGGCGTGATCAGGCCGCCCGGCATCGCCACCGCGACGCCGACGTCGGAATGCTTGTGCTTGACCATGCCGCCTTCGGTCCAGCTGACGTTGCAGTTCGGAATCTTCTGCAGCGCGACCGCCATCGCCTTGATGACGAAGTCGTTGACCGAGATCTTGTAGAGCGGCTTCTTCTCCTTGTCCTTCGGTGCTGACGCGTTGATCTCCTCGCGCGCGGCGAGCAGCTTGCCGATGTCGCAGTCGATGGTGAGGTAGAAGTGCGGGACGTTCTGCACCGAGGCGGTCAGACGCTGCGCGATGGTGCGGCGCATGCCGTCATGCGGCACGATTTCGTAGGAGCCCGGCTCGAACAGCGCGAGGATCTGCTTGTCCGACATCGACGGCGCGATGCTCGGCCCTGCCGCAGCAGGCGCGGCCGCCGGCGCCTTCAGGCCCTTGCCGGACTTGGCCTCGTCGACGTCGCGCGCGATGACGCGGCCGTGCGGACCGGTGCCGGTGATGCGCCCGAGATCGATGCCGGCTTCTTTCGCCAGGCGGCGTGCCAGCGGCGATGAGAACACACGGGCGTGGCCATTGGCCTGCGCGGCCGGTGCAGCGGCCTGAGGCGCCGCTGCGGGAGCTGCGGTCGGGGTCGGTGCGGGCGCAGCCGCCGGTGCGGGAGCCGCAGCAGGCGCGGCCTGCGCGGCGGGCTTCGGTGCCTCGGCGGGCTTGGCCGCTGGTGCAGCGCCACCGCCGGCGCTGGCGACCGCCTTCACGTCCTCGCCGTCACCGGCCAACACAGCGATGACGTCGTTGACCGGCACGTCCTGCGTGCCCTCGGGCACCAGGATCCTGGCGATCGTGCCTTCGTCGACCGCCTCGACTTCCATCGTCGCCTTGTCGGTCTCGATCTCCGCGATCACGTCGCCGGACTTGACCTTGTCGCCCTCTTTCTTGAGCCACTTGGCGAGATTGCCCTTTTCCATCGTCGGCGACAGCGCGGGCATGAGAATATTGATCGGCATTGTCAGTGACCTTGTTGCGACCGCGGTTTGGTTTGGCCCATGTCGGTCGGCCGGGCGATTTCGGCTTCGAACATCTCGACGATGCGCGCGAGCGCCTCGTCCTCGGTGTATTCGCTCTCGCGTGCATAGGCGCGCGCAGCGTGGCGGGCGATGTCGACGAGCATCAGCCCCCACATGTCCGGCTCCTCGAAGGCGCGCTGGAACGCGATCGACAGGCCGCCGTCGACGACGAAGGCGCGCAGCACCTCGATGGCGCCTCGCGGCCCATCACGTCAGGCGGCAGCGGCTGCTCCTTGGGACCGGCCATCGGCGTTACCGATAGGACACGGCCTTGGCGGCCGCGACCACCTCGGCGACGGACGGCAGAGCGAGCTTTTCCAAGTTGGCGGCATAGGGCATCGGCACGTCCTTGCCGGAGACGCGCGCCACCGGCGCATCGAGATAGTCGAAAGCGTGCTCCATGATGCGCGCCGCGACCTCGGAGCCGACGCCGCTCTGCTGCCAGCCCTCCTCCACCGTGACCGCGCGACCGGTCTTCTTCACCGAATTGATGATCGTCTCGGTGTCCATCGGACGGATGGTGCGCAGATCGACGACCTCGGCCTCGATGCCTTCCTTGGCGAGTTCATCGGCGGCCTTCAGCGCATAGGACATGCCCATCGCCCAGGAGACGATCGTGACGTCTTTGCCGGCGCGCGCAATCCGCGCCTTGCCGATCGGCACCACGTAATCGGCAAGCTTCGGCACTTCGCCGGTGTGGCCGTACAGCATCTCGTTCTCGAGGAAGATCACCGGATTGGGATCGCGGATCGCGGCCTTGAGCAGGCCCTTGTAGTCGGCGGCCGAATATGGCGCGATCACCTTCAGGCCCGGGATCTGCGAGTACCAGGCGGCGTAGTCCTGGCTGTGCTGGGCGGCGACGCGCGCGGCGGCGCCGTTCGGACCGCGGAACACGATCGAGCAGCCCATCTGGCCGCCGGACATATAGAGCGTCTTGGCGGCGGAGTTGATGATCTGGTCGATCGCCTGCATCGCGAAATTCCAGGTCATGAACTCGACGATCGGCTTCAAGCCCGCCATCGCCGCGCCGACGCCGATGCCGGCAAAGCCGTGCTCGGTGATCGGGGTGTCGATGACGCGCCGGGCGCCGAACTCCTGCAGCAGGCCCTGCGTCACCTTGTAGGCGCCCTGATACTCCGCGACCTCCTCGCCCATGATGAAGACGTCGCCGTCGCGTCGCATCTCCTCGGCCATCGCATCGCGCAGCGCCTCGCGGATGGTCTGCGTGACCATCTCGGTGCCTGCGGGAATTTCCGGATCGGGCAGCGCCTCGCTGACCGGCGCGGCCGGCGCCTTCGCCGCGGGCTGCGGCGCTTCCGCCTTGGCTTCGGCAGCAGGCGCGGCCTCCGCGGCCTTCGGCTGCGGCGCGGGAGCGGCGGGCACCTTGGCGAGGTCGGCGGCGCTTTCGCCGTCGGCCAGGATGGTGGCGATCGGCGTGTTCACCGCGACGTCGGCGGTGCCTTCCGGAATCAGGATTTTGCCGAGCGTGCCCTCGTCGGTCGCCTCGACCTCCATCGTCGCCTTGTCGGTCTCGATCTCGGCGATGACGTCACCGGACTTGATGGTCTCGCCTTCCTTTTTCAGCCATTTGGCGAGGTTGCCCTTCTCCATGGTGGGCGACAGCGCAGGCATCAGCACTTGAATGGGCATATCGGCTCCCGAAATCGGTCTTGAAATTCTTCTGCGCGGGTGAGTCAGCGGTAGATGTCGGTGTAGAGCTCCGACGCATCGGGCTCCGGATCGTGCTGCGCGAAGTCGGCGGCTTCGTTGACAATCTCGCGCACCCCAGCGTCGATTGCCTTAAGATCCTGCTCGCTGACGCCGGCGCCAAGCAAACGGTTGCGCACCTGCTCGATCGGGTCCTGGTCGTGACGGACCTTCTCGACCTCCTCGCGGGTGCGGTACTTCGCCGGATCGGACATCGAGTGGCCGCGGTAGCGGTAGGTCTGCATCTCCAGAATCATCGGACCATTGCCGCCGCGACACCAGGCCGTGGCCTCATCGGCGGCGGCCTTCACCGCGCGCACGTCCATGCCGTCGACCTGCTTGCCGGGAATGTTGAAGGAGGCGCCGCGCTTGGAGAAGTCCTGCTGCGCCGAGGCGCGCGACACCGCGGTGCCCATCGCATAGCGATTGTTCTCGATGACGTAGATCACCGGCAGCTTCCACAGCTCCGCCATGTTGAAGCTTTCATAGACCTGGCCCTGGTTGGCCGCGCCGTCGCCGAAATAAGTCACGCTGACGGCATCGTTGCCGCGATAGCGGTTGGCGAACGCCAGGCCGGTGCCGAGCGACACCTGGGCGCCGACGATTCCGTGACCGCCGTAGAAGTGCTTCTCCTTGCTGAACATGTGCATGGAGCCGCCCTTGCCGCGAGAATAGCCGCCGCGGCGTCCGGTCAATTCGGCCATCACGCCCCTGGCTTCCATATCGCAAGCCAGCATGTGGCCGTGGTCGCGGTAGCCGGTGATGACCTCGTCGCCCGGCTTCAGCGCCATCTGCATGCCGACCACAACGGCTTCTTGACCAATATAGAGATGGCAGAAGCCGCCGATCGCACCCATGCCGTAAAGCTGACCGGCCTTCTCCTCGAAGCGCCGGATCAGGAGCATGTCCCGCAGCGCCTTAAGCTCCTGTTCCCTGGTGAATTCGGGCGGCGAGCCAGCCTTCTCCTGCCCTGATTCTTTTGCGACGCTTTTCTTGGGTGCGGCCATGGCAATTCCAGGTGAGAGAAGTTGGAAAACCCTCTCTAACCCAACTCAAATCGCCTTGGAAGGATTGCGTTCGCCGGATGGAATTTTGCTATGCCGCACTGCAACGCAGCGCGACATTTTTGTGATAGCACGCGCGTGTTTTTGAAATTTGAGAACGCGTCAGTTCGACTTGTTGATCCGAACCAGATCACGCGGATTTGCGTAGTCGAGCTGGAAGCGCGCACGCTCGTCCAGCATGTCGGGATCGACCCGGTCAGACCGCAACAGCGACACCCGCTGCTCGCCCTCGGCCCGCTCCTTCTTCAGTCGCGCCAGCTCCGAGGTCAGCGCGATGATTTCCTGGTCGAGCTCCTGCCGCGCGTTCAGGCCGTATTTGCCGGTGTAGGCGTTGACGCCGAAATAGCCGACCATCAGCGCTGCCAGCGTGTAGAGGGCAAGGCCGGACAGAATCGATTTGAGGCGCGTGCGGGAAACCATGGCCGCGAAGATGCGGCCATGGCGGTTAATGGAATGCTAAACCAGAGCGTTTTCGAGCGAAGCCTGTCCCGGACTTGATCCGGGATGGGTGCCGGTTCGCGTGATCAGCCGTTCTGCTTCTCGACGAAGGCGGCAAAGGCGACGAGGTACTGCTGCAACACCGTCTTGAGCGACTCCTTGGTCAGTTCGCCGTTGTCGTCGAAGGCATCGCCGACGCCGTTGAGATAGGTTTCCGGCTGACCGAGGATCGGGCCGGAAATGCCCGGCAGGATGTTCTGCAGGTGCTTCGCGGCGCTGACGCCGCCGAGCGGGCCCGGCGAGTTGGAGATGATGCCGACCGGCTTGCCCATGAACAAGCTCTTGCCGTAGGGCCGCGAGGCGACGTCGATCGCGTTCTTCAGCACACCCGGGACCGAGCGGTTGTATTCGGGGGTCACGAACAGCACGCCGCTCGACTTCTGCAGCTTCTCGCGGAAGGCCAGCCAGTCCGCCGGCGGCGCCGCCTCGAGATCTTGGTTGAAGAATGAAATGCCCTCGAGGGTCGTCACGTCGAGATTCAGCGAGGCCGGCGCGAGCTTGGCCAGCGCATTGGCGATCTTGAGCGAGAAGCTCTGCTTGCGGATGCTGCCGACGATGGTGACGATGTTATAGGCCATAGCTAGTCCCCTGGGGTGCACGTGAAACCGGATTGGTGGTCCTCACCTACCGGTGCGGCGAAAAAGATGCAAGTGCATGAATCGCCCAATTCTGGAAACCCAGCGTTTGCAAAACTGACCTGAACACCGGGGCCTCGCCCATCCAGGTGGCCCTGAAACGCCGGTCTGGAGCATGTGTAGCAAATTGTCGACATCTTCGTCCGAGCATACTGCCGCGGATTCCTGCATCACCTGCCTACCGCCGAGAGGCTGAACAATGCCAGAGCGCAAGACACGGGTCGCAATCCTGTTCGGTGGCCGTTCCGCCGAGCACGACGTCTCGCGGGCGTCGGCAGCGAACGTGCTTCGCTCGCTCGACCCGGATCGCTATGACGCAACCGCGATCGGCATCACCGGCGACGGCCGCTGGATTGTCGCCGATGCGGGAAACGGCGCCGGCGCAGGTGGCGGCGCGCTGACCATTCCGGACCATGGACCGCAACTCGCGCTGCTGCCGGGCGGACAGGGCCGCGTCGTGGTGCTTCAGGGACAGGCGGCGGGGCCTGCGGAATTGCCGTCCTTCGACGTCGTCTTCCCGGTTCTGCATGGCCCGAACGGCGAGGATGGCACGGTGCAGGGCGCGCTGGAATTGTCCGATGTCGCCTATGTCGGCTCGCGCGTGATGGGCTCGGCGGCCGGAATGGACAAGGACGTCGCCAAGCGCCTGATGCGCGAGGCGGGATTGCCGATCGTCCCCTTTGTCGCGATGTCGAGCGGGGCTCCCATCAGCTACGACGATGCGGTCCGCGCGCTGGGGTCGCAGGAGGTCTTCGTCAAACCCGCCAACATGGGATCATCGGTCGGCGTGTCGAAGGCGCGCACCGCGGAGGAGTTCGAGGCCGGCTGCAGATTGGCATTCCGTTTCGACACGAAGATCTTGATCGAGCGCTGTGTCGCGCCGATCCGGGAGGTCGAGTGCTCCGTGCTCGAGGATGCCGAGGGCCGCATCCGTGCCTCCCAGCTCGGCGAGATCGTCCCCTCCGACAAGCACGGCTTCTACTCCTACGACGCGAAGTATCTCGATGCGGAAGGCGCGCTGCTTCAAGTGCCGGCCAAAGTGCCGGCTGCCATCGCCGAAACCATCAGGGAGCTCGCGATCAAGACGTTCGGCGTGCTCGGCTGCGAAGGCATGGCGCGGATCGACTTCTTCCTCCACGGCGAGCAGGCATTCGTGAACGAGGCGAACACCCTGCCCGGTTTCACCAACATCAGCATGTATCCGCGGCTCTGGGAGGCCAGCGGCCTGCCGCAATCCGAGCTGATGGATGTCCTGATCGGCCACGCCCTGGAGCGCCACAAGCGCTCCAGGAAGCTGGCATTCGAGCGCGAGTAGCGCCGATCCGTTATGCGCCCTTGTTCGGGTTGATCAGGAATTTCTCGCCGGTCGCGCGCTTGCCGTAGACGGCGATGTTGTCGAGCTGCAGGGTCTCCTGCAGCGAGACCACCTTGGTGTAGTGGCTGGCGAAAGTGGTCTTCAGCTCGGCCACCACGCGCTGGCGCAGCTTGTTGCCGGCCTCCGGGCCGATCTTCATCAGGAACGGGAACAGCAGCCAGCCGCCGACGCCCCAGGCCATGCCGAAGCCGCGCGGCAGCTCGATCGGGCGGGTGTCGAGACCGCCATAGACATAGACCTGCTTGTGCACATTCGAGCCGTAGCGGCTGTAGGCCTTGGCGGTCTTGTTGATCGCGATCTCCATCGCGATCAGGATATCGCCTGCGAGCTTGCCGCCGCCGATCGCATCGAAGGCGATGGTCGCGCCGGTCTCGACCAGCGCGTTGGTGAGCTTGTCCATGAAATCGGGCGCGCTGGAATCGACCACATGCTTGGCGCCGATCTTGTGCAGGATGTCGGCCTGCTCCTTGTTGCGCACGATGTTGACGAGGCCGATGCCGTCCTTGAGGCAGATCTTGTTGAGCATCTGGCCGAGATTGGATGCGGCGGCCGTGTGCACCAGCGCCTTGTGCCCCTCGCGCCGCATCGTCTCGGTCATGCCGAGCGCGGTCAGCGGATTGACGAAGCAGGACGCCCCTTCCGCCGGGGTGATGCCGTCGGGCAGCGGCAGGCATTCGTTGACGCGCAGCGTGCGGTATTGCGCATACATCGCGCCGCCGATCATCGCGACCGTGCGGCCCATCAGCGCTTTCGCCGCGTCCGACGAGCCGGTCCTGATCACGACGCCGGCGCCTTCATTGCCGACCGGCATCGACTCGTCGAACCGAGCGGCGAGGCCAGGCAGCGCCGCTTCCGGCACGCGCGCGGTCACGACAGGCAATTCCGTGCTGCCGGAGGCCTTGGCGGCCGCCATGTCGGCCGGGCCGATCAGGAGCCCGAGGTCGGACGGATTGATCGGGGTCGCCTCGACCCGGACCACGACCTCATCGGGGCCGGGCTCGGGGGTCGGGACATTGACCAGCGATATCTCCAGTTCGCCATTCTTCTTGAGCAGCGAACGCAGCTGCAGACCGCTCTTGCCGTCACTCATCCCGACCTCCCTTTTTTGCGTTTGTTAGGCTCCGATCAAGTTGGGGCGTTACGCCAGCGCCTTCAAGGCCGCCCTGCCCGCGTATTTCGCCTGGGTACCGAGCTGCTGCTCGATGCGCAGCAGCTGGTTGTACTTGGCGGTACGGTCGGAGCGCGCCAGCGAGCCGGTCTTGATCTGACCGCAATTGGTGGCGACCGCCAGATCAGCGATCGTGGAGTCCTCGGTCTCGCCGGAGCGGTGCGACATCACGGCGGTGTAGCCGGCCTTGTAGGCCATCTCGATCGCGGCGAGCGTCTCGGTCAGGGTGCCGATCTGGTTGACCTTGACCAGGATCGAATTGCCGCGGCCGTTCTTGATGCCGTCGGCAAGCCGCGTCACGTTGGTGACGAACAAATCGTCGCCGACCAGCTGGCACTTGTTGCCGATCGCATCGGTCAGCTCCTTCCAGCCGTCCATGTCGTCTTCCGACATGCCGTCCTCGATGGTGACGATCGGATAGCGGCCGACCAGATCGGCGAGATATTTCACCTGCTCCGAACGCGAGCGGGTCTTGTTCTCGCCGCCATAGACGTAGGACCCTTCCTTGAAGAATTCGGTGGAGGCGCAGTCGAGGCCGAGCAGGACATCGCCGCCCGCCTTGTAGCCGGCCTTGCCGATCGCGTTCATGATGAACTCGAGCGCGGCGTCGGCCGACGGCAGGTTCGGCGCAAAACCGCCCTCGTCGCCGACATTGGTGTTGTGGCCGGCCTTCTTCAGTTCGCCGCGCAGCGTGTGGAAGATTTCCGAACCGCAACGCAGCGCTTCGGCAAACGACGCGGCGCCGACCGGCAAGATCATGAATTCCTGGAAGTCGATCGGATTGTCGGCATGCACGCCGCCATTGATGATGTTCATCATCGGCACCGGCAGCGTCCGCGCCGATGTGCCGCCGACGTAACGATACAGCGGCATGTCGAAGGATTCGGCGGCCGCCTTGGCGCAGGCGAGCGAGACGCCGAGGATGGCGTTGGCCCCCAGCCGGCTCTTGTTCGGCGTGCCGTCGAGATCGATCATGATCTGGTCGATCGCGACTTGCTCCTCGACCGAGTGATCGCTGAGCGCCTCGAAGATCTCGCCATTGACGGCGGCGACCGCCTTCTGGACGCCCTTGCCGAGATAGCGCGCCTTGTCGCCGTCGCGCAGTTCCACCGCCTCATGCGCGCCGGTGGACGCGCCCGACGGCACCGCCGCGCGACCGATTGACCCGTCCTCCAGCACCACATCGACCTCGACCGTGGGATTGCCGCGGCTATCCAGGATTTCGCGGCCGATGATGTCGATAATGGCAGTCATGAGAACCTCTTATGGCAGTGAGGGGGTCGGATGGCGCTGCTTCTAGCGCAATGCATCGAGGGGGAAAAGGCCGGGTGACGGGGGCGCCATCATTGGCTAAGAGGACGCCACGGAGACCCGAATGGCGAAGAAATCCAGCAAATCAACGACCTCCCCCGGCCTGCAACTCGGGCGAGCGGTGGAATGGCCCGACGCGCCGGAAAAGGCGCAGCTCGACCGCGTGCCCAATCCGCAGGCTGGTACCGATTATCTGGTGCGCTTCACGGTGCCGGAATTCACCTCGATCTGCCCGGTGACGGGACAGCCGGATTTCGCGCATCTGGTGATCGATTATGTGCCGGGCCGCTGGCTGCTGGAATCCAAATCGCTGAAACTGTTCGCCGCGAGTTTCCGCAACCATGGCGCCTTCCATGAGGACTGCACTGTCATGATCGGCCGGCGGATCTCAGACGAGATCGAGCCGAAATGGCTGCGCATCGGCGGCTACTGGTATCCGCGCGGCGGCATCCCGATCGACGTGTTCTTCCAGACCGGTCGGCTGCCGAAGGGCATCTGGGTTCCCGATCAGGGCGTCGCGCCCTATCGCGGGCGCGGCTAGGTCGGGCACACGTTAATTTCGGCACCCCCGGCCTGCCCTCGGAAAGGCGACGAGAATGCATCTGGGTCTTGGGCCTGAAGCGGACCTCCGCATGATGATCCGCATCTGATCGAGGTCAGGCGTCGCTGTGGTGGTCGGACACATCGCTACCGCTGGTCTTCGGCCTGGAAATCGGAGGGATGCAGCTACCGAAGCGCGGATCGAGCGGATCGTAACGCGACCTCATTCTCGCGACGATATACAGCACCGCCAGTGCGAAGGAACCGAGCAGCAGCACGATCCACGCAGGTGGCCGACTTGCGATCAAAAGCACCGTTGCCCCGACCAGTATCAACGCGACAGTGCCCAAAGACAGCTTTGAAGCCATGACCGGCTCCGCAGTAAGCTCGAGCACGGGACATTACTGTTGAAATCGATACATTTGTGAGAGGCCGACTGCGACACTCCAGCGCAGCTATCGCACACACGATCGACCAGGTGGCTTCGGACGTTGCACGCCGGGCCGTCACGAGACTCGCGTTCCCAAGCGCAGCCCGCAATCGCAATGATGACGCCGTGGATGTCGGCTTCGGATCAAACGCCGTCGCTCGCCAGCTGACGCTATTGAGTACACGTCCTGGAGATCGCCAGGGCTCGACGTCCTCGCTTCGTCCAGCGTCAACGCCTCTCACCAGATTTCGACTAGGTCAGCGAATGCAAAGCCTTGACCGCAGCCTCACGGCTCTCCACCGGAACAAAGAAACTTACGGAATGCGATGACAAAACATACTTGTCGGCGATAATCCCGTGACGTTGCAGAATCTGAATCGCCTTGTATGGCAAGTCTGAAGAAATGCCGCCGAAGCAAGTGAGGCTCACCGAGCTCAGAGTCTCGCGCTGCTTGCGCAAGTCTTTGCTCCTTTCCAGCGTACGTAGCAACGTGTCGATTGTCTCCGAATCGCAAGTCATCATGATGCGGGTTTTTCCGGCGGTGAAGGCCGAGGCGAGGAGTTGCGGCCAAGGCAAGCCATTTTGCTTGAGATGCCGCGCGAACTTCTCAAAGCCTTGATTGAGGTCCGCCGAATCGATCTCTACATGCTCAATGCGAGCCATCGAGTTGACGGCCAAGACTCTTCCGTTCTCCATGTCCGCAACCTCCTTCATCACTTGCGTGCTGTGCCGAGCGCCGCCCCACTTTCTCAGGACCAGAGGGACATTTTGTCTGTGGGCCAGCTCCACGCTGCGAAAATGCAAGACCTTGGCGCCCCAGAAACACATTTCGGATAGCGATGCGAAATCCAGCTGACGCAAGGGTTTTGCATCCGCGACGATGCGCGGATCGGCCGAGCAAACTCCGTCGACCTCCTTGATAATTTCACAGCACTCCGCTTTGAGCGCCGCAGCCATGGCGACCGCAGTGGTATCGCTGCCGCCCCGGCCCAGCGTCGTGATTTCTTTGGTCGCCGGATTCACGCCCTGAAAGCCTGCCAACACCACGACGCGTCCGCGATCGAGCTCTTCGCGCACGCGAATCGGCCGCACATCCAGAATGCGTGCGGAGGAATGGGATTCGTCGGTCATCACTCCGGCTTGACTGCCGGTAAAACTGATCGCCGGCACGCCGAGATCAGACAGCGCCATGCTCATCAGGGACATGCTGATGCGCTCGCCGGTGGTCAATAACATATCGAGTTCGCGGCGATTGGGATGCGGGCTGACCTGATAGGCCATCCGGACGAGTTCGTCGGTGGTCTTGCCCATCGCTGAAACGATCGCCACGACACGATGACCACGGCCGTGCAAATCGGCGACACTGCTTGCGACTGCGCGGATTTTTGCCGGTGTTTCGAGACAGGCGCCGCCGTATTTTTGCACGATGATGGGATCGCTACGCATTCTTGCCCGCATCGAGTTGAGAGGCGCAGCTGAACCGGATCAGATCGTTCTCCCCTTCGACACTTTGGCGGTTTTTCGTTGTTTCGCTACGACCCGCAGAGCGACCCGGTTGCGCTTCTTGACATCCGCTTCCGCTTGTTGAGCTTTCGTCCCGCCGCGACGAGAGGTGTATTCCTTGCCGTCTATCGGTGCGACATGCGGCGGATCTCGATTGAGATACGGTCGCCCGATGCCAAAATCCGATCCGCGCGCATCGATCCATTTCCAAAGGGCCTCGGTGGAAACCCAACGCTGCGCCCGTGTCGCGCCGTTGACGCTGACGACATCGGCGGCAAGCCCGTGGCCATAGCCACCACGGGAGCTCCCTCCATGGTATGACTTGTCGCTCGCCGCCTTCAGGCCGCTCGCGATCGATTGGCGGTAGTCATCGCGGAACGCGCTGGTTATGCCGGGAGACAGCCCCGCCTGCTCCGCCGCGTAGAGTGCATGAAAGAGCTTGAGCTTGAAGGTCCGATCCATCCCTCCTATCACATAGTCGATCATCGGCATGCCCATTCTTTCCGCAGCCTTCGGATCCTTCCACGTGAAATCGTTATCGACGCGCCTGGTGAAGGTCCTGGTGACAGTCACCGTCCTGCGCTTCCTCTTGACTGTCACCTTCCTCCGCTCTTGCACACTGATGGTGTCTTCCTTGGGCGTCCGTTCGTAGAGCGCCCACAGGTACCGGTCGATGCAGACATCAACGACGAGGCACTCATCGAAAATTTCGAGGCGGCTCGTGGTTTCCTTGGTCTCGCTCGACGCTGGAGGCGTGCTCGCTGTCGCCGCTTGCACCGGCGATGTTTCGACCGGCAGCATCTGCGACGAATCCGGCAACGCAGCCACGACAATTGATTTTGGCTCGCTCGAGATCGCCGCCGCATCGGGGGCCGTCGCCGGCATCGATTCGACCGCCATTGCGCCATCGGCGCTGGCGACAGCGACAGCTTTGCCCATGACGGCGGTCTGCGGCGTGTCGGTCGTGTCGGAGGCCGATCCCGTCACCGGTTCGGCAGCCATCCCCACGTCGGCGTTCAAGTCGGCGACCTTGCCGATTGCGGTTGCCTGTGGCGCATCAGCCAGTTCGGCGTCGGCGGTGAGAGATGGTGCGCGGCTGCCCTCGATCGACATTGCCGCGGTGTTCTCGATGCCGACAGAGCCAGCAAGCCAGGCAAAGAGCCAACCTGCGAGAATGACCATCCCGCACAACTCCGGCGTCACCGTCACAATTCGCCGCGGGTTCATCATCCCGTAGCCTCCAAAAGGCTCGATCCGAGCCCTGCTGCACAGCCAAGCACGCGACGGCATCGATCATTCGGATCAAAATGAAGCCGCGCAATGGCGGAAGCGGTTGGCCCTGCGCTTTCCAAGAAAGTGTTGCTCCAACGCAACGCGCGGCCGCTAGCAACCTGTTGTGCATTCTCCGAGGTAAGCCTGTTCAGCCATCGCGCCGACGTCGAGTTACGCCGCGTTGTCCCAAAAACTGACGTTTATGATGGGGTGGACGCCCCGCCCGACGGCATCGATGTGCCAAAGTGGAGGTGTTGAGCACCACTTAAGGGAGGCGTCCGTGTCAGAGGTTATCATAATCGGTCTGGATATCGCCAAGCATGTTTTCCACGCTCATGGAGCAGACGGGAAAGGGCGAGCTATATTCAGCAAACGGATCAGCCGAGGAAAGCTGCTGGATTTCTTCGCAGCCCAGCCGAGTTGCACGGTAGCTCTGGAGGCATGTGGCGGAGCCCATCACTGGGCCCGTCAACTCGCCCAGCTTGGCCATGAAGTTCGGCTGATCCCTCCCGCCTACGTAAAGCCGTTTGTGAAGCGGCAAAAGAATGACGCGATCGATGCCGAGGCGATCTGCGAAGCAGCGCAGCGGCCGAGCATGCGGTTCGTAGCCGTGAAGAGCGAACAGCAACAGGCGGCGGGTCTGGTGTTTCGGACCCGTGACCTGTTAGTGCGGCAGCGAACGCAGCTCATCAACGCGATCCGGGGACACCTCACTGAATATGGTTGGGTCGCACCTAAGGGGCCGTCGCACGTGGCGATGCTTACCGACCTGATCGAGGAAGAAGAGATGGCCAGCTCGCTTCCCAAAGCGGCCCACGCCATGTTCCGATTGATGTTGGACCTGCTGACCGACCTCAATGGCAAGGTCGCGGACCTCGACCAGGAAATCGCGCGACGTGCTCGCGAGGACGAAGTATCGCGCCGGCTAATGACCGTTCCCGGCATTGGCCCAATCTCCGCCACCGCGATCGCCGCTCTAGCACCGCCGGCCGAGACCTTTGCTAAAGGCCGTGACTTCGCCGCTTGGTTGGGTCTCACGCCTCTTCAAAGATCGACAGGCGGCAAGCAGAAGCTCGGTGCGACATCCAAGATGGGCGAACGCACGCTCAGGCGCCTCCTCATCATCGGCAGCAGCGCGGTCGTGCAACAGGCGAGCAAACGCGGTGCGCCAAGGGGTTCGTGGCTCGAACAGATGCTGGCTCGTAAACCGCGGATGCTGGTAACCGTCGCGCTCGCTAACAAGATGGCGCGGATCGTCTGGGCGCTACTCGTCAAGTGCGAAAACTACAGAGCTCCGGTTGCCGCCAAGGCGTGATCTTGGCGGGCCAGAGGTCGTCAGAGGTGTAGTCGGTCGAAGGAGGGTATGGCGCAACAGTCGGCGAGACGGGGCCGGAAGAACCAGATGTACTCATCGTGCCTGGAGCACGCATTTATGATTTGGTTCCGGTCCGCGAACTCCCATACGGGCCCGCAGCTCCATCGCTGCATCAGAGGCCGGACAGATGGCAGCATCCGACTACGTGCCAATCTTCTTCAAAAACCGCTTGCATCTGGCGGGGCGTCCACAGATGAGTACATGGCCGAAGGGATCGCTTAGGGCTCGACGTCAAGCCGAGCATCGGCATCTGCCGGTCGCCGCTGCTTCAGGAATCTTGCGCAGATGAAGCCGAGCACGACCATCACCGCGGCGGCCGAGACCAGCGTCGCGGTCTTGCCGGCGTGTTGCAGGCCGAAGCCATAGGCGATCGGACCGACGGTCTGCCCCATGAAAAAGAAGAACGAATGCAGCGACAGCGCAGTGGCGCGCGCCTCGACCGACAATTCGCTGGCGAACACCTGCAGACAGCCGTGGATCATGTAGAAGCCGAGGCCCATCACCAGGAGACTTGCCATCTGCAGCTTCCAGTGCAGCCCGAAGGCCGCGCCGGCCAGTTGCATGCCCACCAGCGTCGCGCCTGCTATCATCATGCCCCTCACGCCGAGCCACGGCAGCATGCGCGACACCGTCAGCGTGTAGAGCAATCCGCCGATGGCGAAGCCCGCGATCACGATGCCGGCGATCGACAGCGAGGTCTCGCCGAGCTCGAACAGGAACGAGGCGACGAAGGGAAACAGCCCGAGCACGCAGCAGCCTTCGATGAAAACAGCCGAATAGCAGATGCGCGCGTTCGGGTTGGTGAAGATGGTGCGATAGCCGTGGCGAAGCGCCTTCAGGCTGGTGCGCGGCGGACGGTTAAGCTCAGCACCGCGGAAGCCGGCCGCGACCGCGAGCGCGACGATGATCACGAGACCGCCGAGCACCGCGAGCACGCCGCGCCAGCCGAGCAGATCGCCGATCAGGCCGGAGGCCGTGGCGCCGAGCAGATTGCCGGTCATCGAGCCCGCCAGCGTTCGCCCGATCGCGAGTTGCCGCTTGTCCGGGCCGACGAGATCGCTGGTCAAGGACAGCGCCACCGGAAACACGCCGCCTGAGCCGATGCCGGCGAGGATGCGCGTCACGAACAGCATCGGGAATGAGGTCGAGAACGCGCCGAGGATGTTGGCGACGCCAAGCAGTACCAGACAGATCGTCATCAGCCGCGCCTTGCCGAACAGATCGGCGGCGGCGCCGATCGCCGGCTGGACCGCGGCAAAGGTGAAGGCGAACACCGCGGCAAAGCTCGCCGCGGTCGCGATGCTGACGCCGAAATCTTCCGCGACATGCGGCAGCACCGGATCGAGCGCACGCACCGACAGGCTCGCAGCAAACGTCGCCAGCGTGATGACATTGAGGGCGGGCGGCATGCCGCTGGTTGCGGTCATGTCGTTGTCCGCCGGTCAGGCAGCCGTCTTGGCGAGCGCGTCGAACTGCATCAGCCGCTTGACGAGGGATTCGAATTCGCGGAGCGGCACCATGTTGGGGCCATCGGACGGCGCGTGATCCGGATCGGGATGGGTTTCGATGAACACGCCGGCGATGCCGACCGCGACCGCGGCACGTGCCAGCACCGGCACGAATTCGCGCTCGCCGCCCGACGAGGCGCCCTTGCCGCCCGGCTGCTGCACCGAATGGGTGGCGTCGAAGATGACTGGCGCGCCCGTGGTGCGCGCCAGGATCGGCAGCGCGCGCATGTCTGACACCAGCGTGTTGTAGCCGAACGACGCGCCGCGCTCGGTGACCAGCACATTGGCGTTGCCGGCACCGGTGATCTTGCTGACCACATTCGTCATGTCCCAAGGCGCCAGGAACTGGCCCTTCTTGACGTTGACGACCTTGCCGGTCGCGGCCGCGGCCAGCAAGAGATCGGTCTGCCGGCACAGGAAGGCCGGGATCTGCAGCACATCGACCGCCTGCGCCACGTCGGCACACTGGTCAGGTTCATGCACGTCGGTCAGCACCGACAACCCGAGCGAAGAGCGAATCTCGGCGAAGATCGGCAGCGCCTGCTTCAGCCCGATGCCGCGCTGGGCCGACGCGCTGGTGCGGTTCGCCTTGTCGAACGAGGTCTTGTACACCAGACCGATCCTGAGCCTGATAGCGATCTCCTTCAGCGCCGACGCCACCTCGAGCGCGTGTGCGCGGCTCTCGAGCTGGCAGGGGCCTGCGATGATCGAGATAGGCAAGGCATTGCCGAACTTGGCCGATCCGACGGCAACGATCGGCGCGGCGGCGGGCGCGGAAACCTGATTGGTCAAAATGCTGCATCCTTTCGCCGGCGACCATGCAATCCCGCGCCGGATGGATCAAGCCATCCCGTACGATGAGGGGGTTGCGCTGACGCCGTGGGTGGGCCGTGCTATCACAATCCTGCCCCAACCGCCTATAGACTGGCGCGGGAACAGATTCCCAACGGGACGACGAGAGGCATGACATGCGCATCTTGCTAGCGATCGGAGCCGTGGCCGCCTTGTCGGCGATGTCGGGCCTTGCACACGGTCAGGCCAGCAGCCCGCCCGGGGTCGTCACCGGCGGCGCCGCCAGCGTCACCATCAACGGCAAGCCGGCCGCGCGCAGCGGCGACACCACCAGCAATGGCGGCCCGCTGGTCGAGGGCGTGCCCAATGTCCTGATCAACGGCAAGCCCGCGGTCGTGATCGGCGACCGCACCCATTGCGGCGGCAAGACGACGTCAGGCAGCCATGGCGTCTTCATCAACGGCAAGCCGATGGTCCGCGAAGGCGATCAGACGTCGGGCTGCCCCGACTAGGCGTCCCGCGGTCGGGCGCGACGCGATGTCGTCATCGCGCCGCCCCTCACCCCCGCACTGGCGTCACTTCACCGACGAGAACGACGTCGGCACCAGCAGCTGGTTGACGATGTTGAGAACGATCTGGCCGTCCTCCTCGGTCTTGGCGCGCGCGGTGATCCATTCCGGATCGCTTTGGAACGCGGTCCACTTCTTCTCGCGCTCGGCAAGCGATTCCCAGGCGAGCAGATAGGTCAGTTCTTGGTTGGATTCCCCGACCAGCGTCGTGAAGAAGCCGGCCTGCTTGATGCCATGCTTCTCCCACAGCTTCAGCGTGATGGTCTCGAAGCGCTTGAGCAGCGCCGGCAGCCGGCCCGGCAGGCAGCGATAGACGCGGGTCTCGTAGATCATTGGCGGTCCTCCCAGATTTGTGTGCGGGCGGTTATAGCCAGCCGGTTCCGGGCTGTCTTGAGGGGGTGACAACATGGCAGCGTTGCCGACCCCAATCGATGACCGCCTTTTGCCCCCCAACGAACATCGGCCGTGGCCCCTTTTGTCCAAGCCACTGGTTTGACCTAGCTCAAAGTCGGTCCGCTCAATGCGATTATTCTATCGAACACGCGACCTGTTGTTTTGCAAAGGCCAGCTTCCAACCGGAGGTTTCCGCCATGAAAATCAGTCATCGCATCTTTGCGAGCGCTAGTCTTCTCGCCCTCAGTTGTACCTCGGCATTGGCTCAACAGATCACTGGTGTCCCAGGTTCGCCTGGCGCCACCACCACAATCACTGGACAACAACTTCCGCCGCCCGACCCAAAATTCGGTGGCGTGATCAAGGAAAAGGCCTCGGAATCTACGGCGTGGTGGGCACCGCGCGTCGTGCCACCCAAGGGGGCGCCCAATGTCCTGCTCATCATGACGGACGACCAGGGCTTCGGTGCACCGAGCACCTTCGGCGGCGTCATTCCTACGCCTGCCATGGACCGCATCGCCGCGCAGGGGCTGCGCTACACCAATTTTCATTCCACGTCGCTCTGCTCACCGACGCGGGCGGCGATCATCACCGGCCGCAATCACCATTCTGTCGGCTTCGGCGTGGTCGGCGAAATATCGACTGGATTCCCGGGTTACGATTCCATCATCCCGATCGAGAAGGGCACCATCGGCACCATCCTGAAGGCGAACGGGTACGCCACCTCGTGGTTCGGCAAGGACCACAACACACCTTCGTTCCAGTCGAGTCAGGCAGGGCCTTTCAATCAATGGCCCAACGGCATGGGGTTCGAGTATTTTTACGGTTTTGTCGGCGGCGACGCCAGCCAGTGGCAGCCGAACCTGTTTCGCAACACGACGGCCATCTATCCCTTCCAGGGCAATCCTGGCTGGAACCTGGAAACCGCCATGGCCGACGAGGCCATCCAACACATGAAGCAACTCAAGCAGATTGCGCCCGGCAAGCCGTTCTTTGTCTATTACGTTCCTGGCGCCACCCATGCCCCACATCATCCCACGCCGGAGTGGATCAAGAAGATCAGCGATATGCACTTGTTCGATGATGGATGGATCAAGGTGCGCGAGAAGATCTTCGCTAACCAGAAGCGCCTGGGCATCATGCCCGAAAACGCCAAGCTGACGCCGTGGCCGAAAGAATTGCCGCAGTGGGACTCACTCGGTTTGCTGGAGAAGAAGCTCTTCATCAGGCAAGCCGATGTCTACGGCGCTTACCTCGCTTACGCCGACAATGAGATCGGCCGGGTCATCCAGGCGGTAGAAGACCTCGGAGAGCTTGACAACACCTTGATCATTTACATCGGCGGTGACAACGGCGCGAGCGCCGAAGGCATGATCAACGGTACTCCCAACGAGTTCACGACCTTCAATGGCGTCCCGGTGCCGGTGAAGGCTCAGTACCTCTGGTACCCGTTTTGGGGCTCGGACAAGACCTTCCCGCATTTTGCCGCTCCGTGGGCGTGGGCGATGGACACCCCGTTCAAATGGGTCAAGCAAGTGCCGTCACATTTCGGCGGGACCGCCCAGGGCGTCGTGATGTCCTGGCCTGGCCATATCAACGACGTGGGGGGCATCCGCCGTCAGTTCCATCACGTCATCGACATCGCCCCGACCATCCTTGAGGCAACCGGCATTTCGCAGCCCGATACAATCGACGGCGTCAAGCAGAGCCCCATGGAAGGGGTGAGTATGGCGTACACATGGGACAAGGCGAATGCCAATGCCAAGTCGACGCACACGACCCAATATTTCGAGATGCTCGGCAATCGCTCGATCTATAGCGACGGCTGGATTGCGTGCACGACGCCGATCACGCTTCCCTGGGAACTGAGCAGCGCACCCCCGCCGGATGTGATCACGGGATACAAGTGGGAACTCTATAACGTCCAGGAAGACCCGACTCAATTCAATGACCTTGCCGCGCAGATGCCGGAAAAGGTCAAGGAAATGCAGGTCCTCTTCGATGTCGAGGCGAAGAAGTACAACGTGCTGCCGCTCGACAATACGACCCTCCTGCGATGGAATACACCGCGACCGAGCCTTACGGCAGGGCAAACGACCTTCAATTATTCGGGTGAGTTGACCGGCGTGCCGGCCAGCGCGGCGCCGAGCATCCTCAACAAGTCCTACACGATCACTGCCGAAGTCGAGATTCCGAAGGGCGGCGCGGAAGGCATGATCGTTACCGAAGGCGGACGCTTCGGCGGCTACGGGCTTTTCCTGAGCAAGGGTATTGCGGGCATCCGCGGGGGCAAACCGGTCTTCATCTACAACCTGCTCAACCTCAAGCGCACGATCTGGTCCGGGTCCGAATTGGGCGCGGGCAAGCACACCATCGTCTTCGACTTCAACTCTGAAGGTCCGGGCCTTGGCAAGGGGGGCACAGGCGTACTCTCGGTGGACGGCAAGGAAGTAGACCGGAAATCCATCGAACACGGCACGCCGATCACGTTTCCGGAGGACGAGACATTCGACATCGGCCAGGACACCCGCACCGGGGTGGCGATGATCGAGTATCGCTACGATCCACCGTTCAAGTTCACCGGTAAGATCAACAAGCTAACGTTCAAGCTCGAACCGGAAACCAAGGCCGTAACTGAGCCGAGGGCAGAATTGGCGCCAATGGCAGCGCCGGAACCGGATCCGATTGAAGCACCGAAGGGCACCATGCAAGGAGCCAGTGGCGGAAAGCGATGAAAAGCGCGTTGACCTTCGCGGCCATCGGCGAGGCCGCTACGGGGTTGTCGTTGCTGATCGTTCCCTCATTCGTCGGGCAGTTGTTGCTGGGCGAGCAAATTACCGGCGTCGCAGTGCCCGTAGCACGCGTGGCTGGCATCGCTCTGATTGCCTTGGGGATCGCCTGCTGGCCGGGTCCGCCGCTTATCGGCATGCTGAGCTACAGCGTGTTGTGCACGCTGTATCTGGCCTACCTGGGTTTCGCAGGTAGTTTGACCGGTGTCCTTCTGTGGCCAGTGGTTGTTCTACACGTGATCCTGACTGCGCTCCTCATGCGTGACGTCACGCGAACGCGACGCGACTTGCGCTAAGGGGCGATGAGGACCAGTCTTGCGAGCCATCAACGTTGGCCACGCCTGCGAAGTAATCGAAAGAGGTCGCCGATTGCGGTGCATGAGTCCGGTTGTGGCCCCATTGCTGAAATCGCCTTCAAAGCGGACGCATAGCGGAAATGACCAGTTCCAATTCGGCCGGATAAGCTGTTTGATACGTCTCGCGCCGTAGAAACTCAAATTTCCGGCTGCTTTTTGCGTATTTGCTGACGATATGCCGCCCCTGCTCGCGGCAGGTGAAGCATTTCCGCAATGTTGTTGCAATGTTACTTGCCCAAAGCATGATCCGGAAAAGTGCGAAGCGGCTTTCCCTCGCGACAAACGCGAGGCGCTTGCGCGGAGATCATGCTCAACAAGAGACTAACGCGCGATGACCTCATCGTGCTTTGGCACCGGCGTTCCGGTGCAGGACTGAGAGGACATGCGGATACTGCTGGTGGAAGACGAGGCCGAAATGGCGGCGGCGCTATCGCAGGCGCTGAAGGGCTATGACATGGTGGTCGACCATGTGCCGAACCTTGCCGAGGCCGAGGAGGCGATTTGCGCCGAGGTGCATGCCGCAGTGCTGCTCGACCGCCAGCTCCCGGATGGCGACGGGCTGACGCTGATTCCGAAACTGCGCGCCAAGGCCGACGGCGTCCCGATCATCGTGCTGACCGCGCGCGGCGACCTCGCCGACCGCATCACCGGCCTCGACAGCGGCGCCGACGACTATCTGGCAAAGCCCTTTGCCGTCGAGGAGCTGCTGGCGCGGCTGCGCGCCGTGCTGCGCCGTCCCGCCGGGCTGCAGCTCGAGATCATCAAGGCCGGCCGCGTGGCGTTCGACTGCGCCCATCGCGAGGCCAGCGTCGACAGCCACCCGCTCGAGCTGCCGCGGCGCGAGCTGCTGGTGCTGGAGACGCTGCTGCGCCGCGTTGGCCGCACCGTGCTGCGCGCGACGCTCGAGGAAGCGGTCTACAATTTCGAGGACGAGATCGCCTCGAACGCGCTCGATGCCCATGTCTCGCGGCTCAGGCGCAAGCTCGCCGACAGCGGCGCCGGTGTCGAGATCCACAGCATCCGCGGCGTCGGCTATCTGCTGAAGCAGGTGTCATGAGCGAAGCGGCGGATCACTATTGCCTGCGTTCGAAGTTGAGCTGGCGGCTGGTGACGCTGCAAGCCACGTTGTTGATTGCCATCATCGCACTCGTGGTCGGCGCGCTGTGGGCCTGCGGCCTGCCCGTCATCGAGCGCGACGAGGACCGCGCGGTGGACGTCGTGCAATGGGCACTCGGGCGCGACGGTAACGGCAGGCTGGAGCTGCGTCCGACCGCGGAGCTGAAGCAGCTGCGCGAGGAAGCGCCCGACCTCTGGTTCTTGGTGCGCGACCGCCAGGGCGAAACGCTCTCCGACGGTAAGGTGCCGGACGAGTTCAGCAAGATCGGCGGGGCGCTCGACCATATCAGCCAGGCGCGGCTCGGCTGGCAGATGTTCGAGGACGATCCGCGCAAGCCGCCGGCGCGCATGAAGCGCGTCAACACCGATGCCGGCAATGTGCAGATCATCACCGCGACGCAGGGACGGATGACCGGCGCCAAGGCGCTGTTCGCGGCCTCCCTCACCTTCCTGGTCGTCACCGTGCCCGGCTTGCTGCTGATGGCCGCCGCGACCTTCGTGGCCACGCCGATGGTGATCAAGCGCGCCCTCTCGGGCCTCGACACCGCCGCCGACGAGGCACGCCGGATCGATTTCCGCCAGCGCGGCAGCCGGCTGTCGGCGGACCATTTGCCGCTTGAGGTCGCGCCGCTCGTGACTGCCGTCAACGATGCGTTGAAGCGGCTCGACGACGGCTATTCACGCCACCAGCGCTTCGTCGCCGACGCGGCACATGAATTACGCACGCCGATCGCGATCCTCAACACGCGGCTGGAATCGCTGCCGCCAGGCCCCGAGAAAACCCGCCTGCTCGAGGACTCCGCCCGCCTTGCGACGCTCGCCGAGCAACTGCTCGACATCCAGCGCTTCGACCAGTGCCGCAATCCGTTCGTCCGCGTCGACCTCGTCGCCGCCGCGCGCAGCGTTGCCGCGGACCTCGCGCCGCTCGCGATTGCGGCCGGTTACGAGCTCTCGCTCGATTCCGCGACCGATCGGGTCGAAACGCTTGGCGACCGCGCCGCGCTGGAGCGCGCGCTGACCAATCTGGTGCAGAACGCCATCCAGCATGGCGGCCGCCGCGGCACCATCACGATCCATGTCGGCAGCGCCGCGACCATCGACGTGTCAGACGAAGGCGACGGCATCCCCCGGGATCAGCGCACGCGGATCTTCGATCCGTTCTACCGGCTTGCGCCGCTCGACCGCGGCGCCGGCCTCGGGCTCAACATGGTGCGCGAGATCGCAAGGCTGCATGGCGGTCACGTCTCCGTGCTCGATGGTCCCAAGGGCGGTGCATGCTTCCGCATGACATTACCGCCGGCGCCGTTCGTGTCGTGACGCTAGAGCCCGTTCCGATTGAATCGGAACGGGCTCTAGACTCTAGTTTTGACGCGTTTTCTTCACGCGAACCGGTGCCCACTTCGCTCGAAAACGCTTTGGCAACATCGCGCAATGTTGTCGCAATGCAGATCCCGCAAACAAGACAACACGCTTCGCAACTGACTAGAAGCGTGACGACACCTCGCTGGGAATCCCAATGTCACATGATCTCATCTCTTTCTTAACGGCGTGGATGGCAGCCCCCGGCCGCGTCGGCGCCATTGCGCCATCGGGTGCTGCGCTCGCCGAACTGATCACGCGCGACATCAGCGCCAACACCGGTCCGATTCTGGAGCTCGGTCCGGGCACGGGCGCCTTCACCTATCAGCTGTTGAAGCGCGGCGTGCGCCAGCAGGATCTCACGCTGATCGAATACGGCTCGGATTTCATGCGGCTGTTGCAGCTGCGTTTTCCCGGCGCGCGCGTGCTCTGGATGGACGCGGCGCGGCTGGCGTCGGAACGGCTCTATGACGGCGCACCGGTCGGCGCCGTGGTCAGCGGACTGCCGCTGCTCAACATGTCGCCGCGCAAGGTGATCTCGATCGTCGGCGGCGCGTTCAGCTACATGCGTCCCGGCGGCGCGTTCTATCAATTCACCTACGGGATGCGCTGTCCGGTGCGGCGGCCGATCCTCGACCGGCTCGGCCTGCGCGCCACGCTGGTCGACCGCGCCATCCTCAACGTGCCGCCCGCCGCGGTGTACCGGCTGACGCGGCGTCCGCAATACAGACTGATCACGCGCGACGCCGCGCCGGCGGCCGATGCAGGCATTTCACCGATCACCAAGCAGCGCCGGGCGAACGAGGCCGCCCCTGCCTGAGCGCCGCGGTCACGGTCTGCGCCAGCCTAGACCAGCCGGCTCTGCTTCGCCGCCGCCTCGATGAACGACGCGAACAGCGGATGCGGCTCGAACGGCCGTGACTTCAGCTCCGGATGGAACTGGACGCCGATGAACCAGGGATGGTCCTCGTACTCGACGATCTCCGGCAGCACGCCATCGGGCGACATGCCGGAGAACCGCAGACCGTGCTGCTCGAGGCGATCCTTGTAGGCGGTGTTGACCTCGTAGCGATGGCGGTGCCGCTCGGAAATCTCGGTCGCGCCGCCATAGACCTGCGAGACGCGGCTGCCGCGGTTCAGCGCCGCGGGATAGGCGCCAAGCCGCATCGTGCCGCCGAGGTCGCCGCTCTGCGAGCGCTTCTCGAGCTCATTGCCGCGCAGCCATTCGGTCATCAGACCGACCAGCGGCTCCTTGGTCGGGCCGAACTCGGTCGAGTTGGCCTCCTCGATGCCGACCAGATTGCGCGCCGCCTCGATCACGGCCATCTGCATGCCGAAGCAGATGCCGAAATACGGCACGTTACGCTCGCGCGCGAACTGCGCCGCGCGGATCTTGCCTTCGGCGCCGCGCTGGCCGAAGCCGCCGGGCACCAGGATGCCGTTGACGTGCTCGAGGAACGGCGCCGGGTCCTCGTTCTCGAACACCTCGCTCTCGATCCAGTCGAGATTGACCTTCACCTTGTTGGCGATGCCGCCGTGGGAGAGCGCCTCGATCAGCGATTTGTAGGCGTCCTTCATGCCGGTGTACTTGCCGACGATCGCGATCGTCACCGCGCCTTCCGGATTGCGGACGCGCTCGTTGATCACGTTCCAGCTCTGCAGCGCCGGCGGAATCTTCGCCGTGATGCCGAACGCGGCCAGCACCTCGTCGTCGAGGCCGGCGGCGTGATAGGCCTCCGGCACCGCGTAGATGTTGTCGACGTCGCGCGCCTCGATCACGGCGCTTTCGCGCACGTTGCAGAACAGGCCGAGCTTGCGCCGCTCTTCCTTGGGGATTTCGCGGTCGGTGCGGCACAGCAGGATATCCGGCTGGATGCCGATCGAGCGCAGCTCCTTCACCGAATGCTGCGTCGGCTTTGTCTTGAGTTCACCGGCACTTGGAATGTACGGCAAAAGCGTCAGGTGAATATAAACCGCGTGATCCCGCGGCAGCTCGTTCTTGAGCTGGCGGATCGCCTCGAAGAACGGCAGGCCTTCGATGTCGCCGACGGTGCCGCCGATCTCGACCAGCACGAAATCGTACTCGTCATTGCCCGACAGCACGAATTCCTTGATCGCGTTGGTGACGTGCGGGACCACCTGGATGGTGGCGCCGAGATAATCGCCGCGGCGTTCCTTGGTGATGATGTCCTGATAGATGCGCCCGGTCGTGATGTTGTCCGCCTTGGTGGCGGGACGACCGGTGAAGCGTTCGTAATGGCCGAGATCGAGATCGGTCTCGGCGCCGTCGTCGGTCACGAACACTTCGCCGTGCTGATACGGCGACATCGTTCCGGGATCGAGGTTGAGATAGGGGTCGAGCTTGCGAAGGCGGACTTTGTAGCCCCGGGCCTGCAGCAAAGCGCCGAGCGCCGCTGATGCCAGACCCTTTCCGAGCGAGGAGACCACGCCGCCGGTGATGAATATGTACCGCGCCATGGGACCTTACCTTTAATCCGACTCCAGCGATTCGCAAAACGAATCGGCCATTCCCGGCAAACAAATCACCGGGCTGTGGGTTGCGTTAAATTGAAAGCGATTTCAGAGCACTAATGGGGATTTCTGATGCAGGATACCAGCGCTGTATCCTGCATGGCCACCCTGCTTTATTGCGACCGTGGCGCCTGCGGGCCACTCGGGGCCGGCTGGCCCTGCTGCTCGTCGGCCTTCTTCAGCGAATCGAGGACACCGCCGGAGGTCGGCGCCGTGATCGGCGTGCCGCCGACCGGCTGCGTCTGCGCCGGTGCGCCGGTGCCGATGATCGAGCTCGGCTTGCGGTCGTAGCCCGCGTACCAGGACAGGAACAGGCTGGTGAGGAAGAAGCCGGCCGCGAGGATCGCGGTGGTCCGCGACAACAGATTCGCGGTGCCACGGCTCGACATGAAGCCGGCGCCGCCGCCCATGCCGAGGCCGCCGCCTTCGGATTTCTGCAACAGCACGGCGCCGATCATGACGGCAACGATCATGAGATGAATAATGATAACGACAGTCTGCATCGCAAGCCTTCCGTCATAAGCCGCCAAGCGGCCAGACAAACGGCGCTATCGGCTTTGCGGGTTTTCGTGAAGTCGCGCCCTGTTACACGATTGCACCGGGCATTGTCACCCCCGAGATAGTCGCAACGGCTGACATCACAAGCGGTGTCGTTTGCGCGCGGTTGAGCCTTGATCGGAACCAAATAATTCTATTATAATAGACGAATGGATACTTTGGTAGACGATCTGAGCCAGCGCCTGGCGCAGCGCATCCGGCTCGAACGCGACGGCCGGGGCTGGTCGCTGGCGGAGCTCGCCGAACGCTCCGGCGTCTCGAAGGCCACGATCAGCAAGATCGAGCGCGCCGAGGTCAGCCCCACCGCGGTCGTGCTGGTGCGCCTTGCATCCGCCTTCGACCTCACGCTGGCCGGGTTGATGCTGCGCGCCGAGGGCGAGGGCGAACGGCTGTCGCGCGGCGCCACGCAGCCGGTCTGGCGCGATCCGGAAACCGGCTATCTGCGCCGTCAGGTGTTCAGCCGCCCCGATCATCCGGTCGAGTTGGTGCGGGTCGAGCTACCGTCCAAGCAGGCGGTGACGCTGCCCGCCTCGTCCTATGCCCATATCCGCCAGCTGGTCTGGGTCTTGAGCGGCAGCCTCGTCATCACCGAAGGCGGCGCGCGCCATGTGCTCGCTGCCGGCGATTGCCTCGGCTTCGGCCCGCCGGCGGAGACGACCTTCGCCAACGAAACCAACGCCTCCTGCACCTATGTGGTCGCCCTCGCCCGGAGCTGATGCATGCCGCCCTTTGCCATCAAGCCGCTTGAGGATGCGCCGGAGATTCGCAGCGCACTCTGCGCGCTGTTGATTGAGACCGTCGCCAGCGGCGGCTCGGTCAGCTTCATGCATCCGCTGTCGCGGGGTGATGCTGATGCATTCTGGCAGGACTCGCTGGGAGCGGCGGCGCGCGGCGAGCGAATCGTGCTCGGCGCGTTCGACGGTAGCGAACTGATCGGCACCGTGACGCTGCTGCTGAAACTGCCGCCGAACCAGCCGCACCGCGCCGAGATCGCCAAGATGATGACGCGCGTTGCGCATCGCCATCGCGGCGCGGCGACCGCATTGCTGCGCGCCGCCGAGCAACTTGCGATCGACCGCGGACGCACGCTGCTGGTGCTCGACACCGCCGTCGACGACGGCGCCGCGCCGCTTTACGAAAAGCAGGGATTTCAGCTCAGCGGCATTATCCCGGACTACGCGCTGAAGCCGCATGGCGGCCTCACCGGCACGATGATCTATTGGAAGCGGATCGGAGTGGGTGCGGCTGCGTGATTCTGTAAGATGCCGCGGGCTCTTTGCCTTCGTCCCGTCATCCTGAGGAGCCGCGCAGCGGCGTCTCGAAGGATCGACGGCCCGGCTGGTGGCCGTCGATCCTTCGAGGCTCGCTCCGCTCGCACCTCAGGATGACGGTGCGAGAGCCCGGAATGGAGTCGGCAGGCGCCTTAACACCCCGCCGCGATGGCCAGAAAATCGGACGCCTTCAGGCTGGCGCCGCCGACCAGGGCGCCGTTGACATTGGCGACCGCCATCAGCTCGGCCGCGTTCGACGGCTTCACCGAGCCGCCGTACAGGATCCTGATCCGGTTTCCCTCGTCCTTGAAGCGATCGGTGAGCTGACCTCGGATAAACCTGTGAACTTCCTCGACATCCTTGGCGGTCGGGGTCAGGCCGGTGCCGATTGCCCAGACCGGCTCATAGGCCACCACCAGATTGGCCGCGGTCGAGCCGTCGGGCAGCGAACCCGCAAGCTGGGTGCCGCAGACATCCAGCGTCTTGCCGGCGTCGCGCTGCTCGCGCGTCTCGCCGATGCAGACGATCGCGGTCAGGTGGGCGCGCCAGACCGCCTCCGCCTTCTGCCGAATCAACGCGTCGGTCTCGCCATGGTCGGCGCGCCGCTCGGAGTGGCCGACGATGATGGCGACCGCGCCGAGATCCCCAAACATTTCCGCCGAGAGGTCGCCGGTGTGGGCGCCCGACGCCTTCGGATGACAATCCTGGGCGCCGACGGCGACCTTCGAGCCGCGCGCCTTGTCGGCAAAGGCGCCGACCAGTGTTGCCGGCGGACAGACCAGGAGATCGGCCTTCCCGGCGACATCGCCGGCCCCGGCCAGCATCGCGTCGAACTCGGCAAAAGAGGATTTCAGGCCGTTCATTTTCCAGTTGCCGGCGATCAGCGGCCGGATGGCGTCGGTCATGTCGGATGTCCCATCGTTCAAGCGTCGCCCTGCGCTATCAGAGCTTGGCGGCGACTTCCAGATACCGCCCTCGCCCATCCCGCGCGGCGTCCAGAGCGTTTTCGAGCGAAGTGGCCACCGGTTCGCGTGAAGAAAACGCGTCAGAACAGGACTCTACCCGCTTCAATCCGCCCGCGCGGGCGAGGTTGCGGGGGGACACGAGCCACTTTATAAGCATTTTCAATTCGGTGACGCCCTGCTGCCGGACAAGAGGTCCCGACTTTTTGCTCCCACTTGGGCACGACCCGGTTCCCCACCTGCAAAACAAGTTGGACCCATGCTTCGAGGAATGCGGAAAGCCTCATCAAACTGGCTCGGCAAGACGATTATGGCCGTTGTGATGGGCGTTTTGATCGTCAGTTTCGGAATTTGGGGCATTGCCGACATTTTCAAGGGGTTTGGCCAGTCGACCTTCGCCAAGGTCGGCGGGACGGAGATTTCGGCCGAGCAGTTCCGCCAGATCTATACCGACCGGTTGCAGCAGCTTGGCCGCCAGTTCGGCCGTCCGCTGACGCCCGACCAGGCGCGCGCCTTCGGCATTGACCGCCAGGTGCTGCAGCAGACGCTCGCCGAGGCCGCGATGGACGAGGAAGCGCGCCGCATGGGCCTCAATGTGTCCGACGCCGAGGTGCTGCGCCAGATCTACAATGATCCGAACTTCAAGGGTCTCAACAACCAGTTCGACCCGCAGCGCTTCCAGGCCATGATCCGCAACTACGGCTATACCGAGGGCCGCTACATCGCCGAGCAGCGCCGCGTCGGCCTCAGGCGGCAGATCGCCGGCACTATCTCGTCCGGGATCGAGCCGCCGAAATCGCTGGTCGAGGCGCTGACCCGTTTCCAGAACGAGCAGCGCTCGATCGACTACATCACGCTCGGCGCCGCGCAGGCCGGCACCATCGACCCGCCCTCGCCCGAGGCGCTCGCCGCCTATTTCGAGGACCACAAGGTCCAGTTCCGCGCGCCCGAATACCGCAAGATCTCCTTCGTCGCGATCACGCCCGAGGAAATCGGCAAATGGGAGACGGTGTCGGACGAGGACGCCAAGAAGATCTTCGACGAGCGCAAGGATCGGCTCAGCACGCCGGAGAAGCGCGAAGTCTCGCAGATCGTGTTTCCGGACGCCGGCGAGGCGCAGGCCGCGCGCGGCCGGATCGCGTCGGGTACCTCGTTCGACGACATCGCCAAGGAGCGCAACCTCAATCTGGCCGACGTCAACCTCGGGTTGGTCGCGAAGTCGGCGATCCTCGATCCGGCCGTCGGCGATGCCGCCTTCGCGCTTCCCTCAGGCGACGTCAGCCAGCCGGTCCAGGGTCGCTTCGGCGTGGCGCTGGTCAAGGTCGGCAAGATCGAGCCCGGCGTGACCCCGAGCTATGAGAGCCTCGCGCAACAGGTCAAGAACGAGATCGCCTCCGAGCGCGCCCGCAGCAAGGTCGCCGAGCTGCGCGACAAGATGGAAGACGAGCGCGGCGGCGGCGCCAGCGTCATCGAAGCGGCGCAGAAGCTGAAATTGACCCCCGTCACCATCGACGCGATCGATCGCTCGGGGCGTCTGCCGAACGGCCAGGTCGCGA
Source organism: Bradyrhizobium septentrionale (assembly GCF_011516645.4). NCBI lineage: Bacteria > Pseudomonadati > Pseudomonadota > Alphaproteobacteria > Hyphomicrobiales > Nitrobacteraceae > Bradyrhizobium > Bradyrhizobium septentrionale. The sequence continues at coordinate 8,037,689 of NZ_CP088285.1, forward strand.
CCAACATTCCGCGCGGCCTCGACGTGGTGTCGCAGGCCTTCAACAGCGACGTCGGCGTCGACAACGACCCGATCCAGTTCAACAACGGCTATGTCTGGTACGACGTGTTGGGCATCACGCCGTCGCGCGAGCGCAGCCTCGACGAGGTCCGCGACCAGGTCGAGGCGAAGTGGCGCGAGGACCAGATCTCCGCCAAGCTGCGCGCCAAGGCGACCGAGATCGTCCAGAAGCTCGACGGAGGCGCCAAGCTCGCCGACGAGGCCGCTTCTGCCGGCGTCAAGCTCGAGACCGCTGCGAACTTCAACCGCGAGGCCTCGCTGCCAGCCGTGCCGGCCGGCGTGATTGCGGCGGCGTTCCGCACCGCCAAGGACGGCGACGGACAGACTTCGGCCGCCGGCGGCAGCCAGTGGGTCGTGTTCCGCGTCACCAACGTGACCGTGCCGCCGGTCGACTTCACGTCCGATGCGGCCAAGCAGCTCACCGAGGCGCTGCGGCGCTCGCTGAGCGACGAGCAGGTCGCGCAATACGTCACCAAGATCGAGTCCGATATCGGCGTAACCATCAACCAGGCAGCCTTCGCACAGGTGACAGGCGCAAATAATTGAGCATGATCTAGGCCGCAGACGCTTTCCACGTTTGTCGCAGCGACAGCCGGTTCTCCGCGCGACAACGCGACGCGCGGAGATCAAGCTCCAACAACAGACCCTGAGCCAGCGAATGGACGACCTGAAATCGATCATCGGAAAAGTCGCCACCGGCGCCACGCTGACGCGTGAAGAAGCGGCGTCTGCGTTCGACAGCATGATGTCGGGCGAAGCCACGCCCTCGCAGATGGGCGGGCTGTTGATGGCGCTGCGGGTGCGCGGCGAGACCGTCGATGAGATCACCGGCGCCGTCAGCGCGATGCGCGGCAAGATGCTGCCGGTCAAGGCGCCGGCGGAGGCCGTCGACATCGTCGGCACCGGCGGCGACGGCTCCGGCTCGGTCAACGTTTCGACCTGCGCCGCCTTCATTGTGGCCGGCGCCGGTGTGCCCGTGGCCAAGCACGGCAACCGCGCGCTGTCGTCGCGCTCGGGCTCGGCCGACGTGCTGGCCTCGCTCGGGGTCAAGATCGATCTGACGCCGGAGCGCGTCGGACGCTGCGTCTCTGAAGCCGGCATCGGCTTCATGTTCGCGCCCGCACATCATCCGGCGATGAAGAATGTCGGTCCGACCCGGGTCGAGCTCGCCACCCGCACCATCTTCAACCTGCTCGGACCGCTGTCGAACCCGGCCGGCGTCAAGCGGCAGATGGTCGGCGTGTTCTCGCGGCAATGGGTGCAGCCGCTGGCGCAGGTGCTGAAGAACCTCGGCTCGGACAAGGTCTGGGTGGTGCACGGCTCCGACGGCCTCGACGAGATCACCCTCACCGGCCCGACCTTCGTTGCAACGCTGGAGAACGGCGAGATCAGGACGTTCGACGTGACTCCGGAAGACGCCGGACTCGGCCGCGTCGGCGGCGAGGCGCTGAAGGGCGGCGATGCCGATGCCAATGCGATCGCGCTGTCGAGCGTGCTCCAGGGCAAGCCGAGCGCCTATCGCGACGTCGCCCTGCTCAACGCCGCTGCCGCGCTGATCGTGGCCGGCCGCGCCAAGGACCTCAAGGAAGGCGTCGCGATCGGCGCGCAGTCGCTCGACAGCGGCGCGGCCGCGGCGCGGCTCAAGCATCTGGTCGCGGTTTCCAACGGCTGAGCATGATCCGAGAAAGTGGGAACCGGTTTTTCGAATCAGATCATGCGCAAGTAAGGCGGTAAGCGATGTCCGACATCCTGACCAAGATCGAGGCCTACAAGCGCGAGGAGATCGCCGCCGCGAAGCGCGCGCATTCGCTCGCTGAGGTCGAGGCGCAGGCGAAATCGGCCTCAGCCCCGCGCGGCTTCGTCCGCGCGCTGAAGGACAAGCACGCAAACGGCGACTACGCATTGATCGCGGAAGTGAAGAAGGCCTCGCCCTCGAAGGGGCTGATCCGGGCCGACTTCGATCCGCCGGTGCTCGCGAAGGCCTATGAGGCCGGCGGCGCGGCCTGCCTGTCGGTGCTGACGGACGCGCCGTCGTTCCAGGGCCATCTCGACTTCATGGTCGCGGCCCGCGCGGCGACCAATCTGCCGGTGCTGCGCAAGGATTTCATGTTCGACACCTACCAGGTGGCGGAAGCGCGCGCCCATGGCGCCGACTGCATCCTGATCATCATGGCCGCGCTCGACGATGCCGCGGCCAAGGACCTCGAGGATGCCGCCCTCGGCTACGGCATGGACGTGCTGGTCGAGATCCACGACCGCGCCGAGCTCGACCGGGCCCTGAAACTCCGCTCGCCGATGATCGGCGTCAACAACCGCAATCTGCGCACCTTCGAGACCACGCTCGCGACGAGCGAGGCGCTGGCGCCGTTGATCCCGCGCGACCGCCTGATGGTCGGCGAGAGCGGCATCTTCACGCCTGAGGATCTGGCCCGCCTCGAGCGCGTCGGGATGTCGACCTTCCTGGTCGGCGAGAGCCTGATGCGCCAGCAGGACGTCACCGCGGCCACCCGCGCATTGCTGACGCGGCAGGCCGCATCACGCGCCACCGGCACGCGCTGACGCGATGGCGCGGAAGAGCAAAGCCACAAAAGCCGAGCCGGTCGGGTCCGGCTCCGCCCTCACCCATATCGACGCCAAGGGCGATGCGCGCATGGTCGATGTCTCGGCCAAGCCCGCCACTGAGCGGACTGCCGTCGCCGAGGGCCGCGTGCTGATGAGCAAGGCCACGCTCGCGCTGATCGAGCAAGGCCACGCCAAGAAGGGCGACGTGCTGGCGACCGCGCGGATATCAGGCATCATGGCGGCGAAGCGGACCTCGGAGCTGATCCCGCTCTGCCACCCGCTGGCGCTGACCAAAGTCACGATCGATATCGCAACCGATGCCAAGCTGCCCGGCTGCATCGTCCGCGCCAGCGTCAAGGTGACCGGGCCAACCGGCGTCGAAATGGAGGCGCTGACCGCGGTTTCGGTCGCGTGCCTGACGATCTACGACATGGTCAAGGCGGTCGACCGTGGCATCCGTATCGAAGGCATTCATCTGATCGAGAAGATCGGCGGCAAGTCCGGGCACTATCGCGCCGGCGACTGAGTTGCCGGTGCGCTCGATTACTTCAGTGAGCCGCTGATCGAATTGAAGGTGCCCGACAGTTTTGTGCCGACGCCCTTCACCGCGGCAATGATGGCGATCGCGATGCCGGTTGCGATCAAGCCGTATTCGATCGCGGTGGCTCCGGTTTCATCGGCACAAAAATTCCGAACAAGCTTCTTCATGATGGCAACTCTCACGTGCTGAACTTCGCGGAATGACACGCAAACTACGTGCCGTCGCTGACGTTGAGCATCGTCATGGACTTAGATCGTAAACGGACGATTACGTCGACTTCACACTCGGCAAGGGATTCCGGGTAGCCGCACTGAGCGGCAAAAACTGCAGTTCCTCTTCGGGAACTTTTTGTCCCGTTGTCGATTAGCTCGACGCATCGATCTCGTGACGGTTATCGGTGGCAATTTCCGCGCCTTGTACGATCGCAGGATCTGATTGCAGGCCTGCCGCGCGCGGCAATCCCAAATCGGAACACTCAGGGCGATGACGACGAGGAGGATTTGGTGAAAGGATTGCTGATAGCCGTAGGAATTGTCTTTGTTCTTTACATAATGGATCAGAAATTTGCCCAGGGGCGATATACCGATGCTGTCCAGCGCATGACGATTCAGATGAGGCATTCTTTCGGGGTCTGAGATCGCCTCGGTTGGTGGCCTCTTCCAGATCGGTTCCGGATCATCTGGAGAGCCGTGGCTTCTCGCTGCCTCCATTAACCATTCGTTAACCAGCCTCGCTAACCGCAACTCCATCTCGTTTCGATACGACTTTCGCGGGCCGGAGGTGCACAGACCTACCTCCGGGTGAAACGCCTGGAAGCGATAGCGTCAGATGAAATCAAACGGCAGCGCCTCGTTCAACGTCGCCTCGGTGATCGGCCGCGGTCCGATCCGCTGGCTGATCCTCGGCGGCGCGGTGCTGATGGCCGCGATTGCGATCGGCGCGACCCTGATGGCCGAGAATTTCCGCGAGCGCGCTTTGCACAACAGCGAGCGAGAGCTCGAGAACACCGTGCTGCTGCTGGCGCGGCATTTCGACCAGCAGCTCGACGACCTCGAGGTGGTCCAGCGCGACCTGATCGCGTTCATGCGCGACAACGGGATCGCGACGCCGGAGAACTACCGGCGGCGGATGTCGGCCGCCGACATCCATGCGATGCTCAAGTCCAAGATGGACGCGCTGTCCAATGTCGGCAGCCTCAACGTGTTCGATGCCGACGGCGTGCTGATCAACAGCTCCGGCGCCTGGCCGCTGCCGCAGGCCTCTATCGCCGATCGCAGCTACTTCCAGATCTTCAAGTCGAGCCCCTACTCGCCCGACATGCAGGTCGCGCCGGTGGTCAGTCGCATCAGCGGGCTCTGGACCACCGTCATCGTCCGCAAGGTCACCGGTCCGCACGGCGAGTTCCTCGGCGTGGTCGGCCGCGGCATCGAGCCGGCGACCTTCGAGAAGTTCTTCTCGACGGTTGCGCTCGGCGAAGGCGCCGCGATTTCGATGCACCATCGCGACGGCACGCTGCTGGCGCGCTATCCCCATGCCGAAGAGCTAATCGGCAAGAATTTCCGCACCGGGCCGGTCAACCAGCAGCAGGTGTTCGAGCTGCCGCGGAGCACCACGCGGCTGGCCAGTCCGGTCGACGGCAAGGACCGCCTGGTGTCGTCGCGAGCGCTGACCAAATTCCCGATCGTCGTCGTCGCGACCACCACGACGGAAGCGGCGCTCGCCAACTGGCGCGAGCAGATCGCCATCCTGATCGCGGTGACCAGCATTTCGGTGCTGGCGATCGCGATCCTGCTGACCCTGGTGGTGCGCAAGCTCGTGCACCAGCATCGCGCCCAGCAGCAACGCCTGACGCTGGAAAAGCTCCGGCTCGACACCGCCGTCAACAACATGACGCAGGGGCTGCTGCTGTTCGACGCCGCGCAACGCCTCGTGATCTGCAACAAGCGCTATGTCGAGATGTACGCCCTGTCGGCCGACATCATCAAGCCCGGCTGCAGCTTCCGGGACGTCATCGTGCACCGCCACCAGACCGGCTCGTTCCAGGGCGACGTCGAACGCTACGTCAACATCGTGCTGCGCGACGTCGCTGTCCGCAACACCATGGTGATCACGACGCCCGACGGACGCTCGATCCAGGTCGTCAACGAGCCGCTGGCCGACGGCGGCTGGCTTGCGACCCATGAGGACGTCACCGAGCGCCGCCGCGCCGAGGAGCGCATCACGCATCTTGCCCACTACGATGCCCTCACCGACCTTCCGAACCGCGCGCCGTTCCACGAGGAGATCAAGCGCGAGCTGCCGCATGTCGCGCCCGACAGCCAGCTCGCGGTGCTCTATATCGACATCGACGAATTCAAGGGCGTCAACGACTCGCTCGGCCACATGGTCGGCGACGAACTGTTGAAGTCCGTTGCGCGGACCCTGAGCGGCGTGATCGGCGACGGCGATTTCGTCGCCCGGCTCGGCGGCGACGAATTCGCGATCGTGCAGACCGGGGTGAAGAACGAGATCGAGGTCACAGACCTTGTCGCGCGCATCTACGAGGCGATCCGCTTGCCCTATCAATGCCTCGGCCACCAGGTCACCACCGACGCCAGCATCGGCATCGCGCTGGCGCCGAAGGACGGCACCGATGTCGATCAGATCCTGAAGAACGCCGACCTCGCGATGTATGCGGCGAAGTCGGCCGGCCGCCGCATCTCGCGCTTCTTCGAGCCGGCGATGGATGCCGACGCCCGCGCCCGCCGCGAGCTCGAGATGGAATTGCGCCAGACCATCGCCGCGGGCCACGGGCTCGAAGTGCATTACCAGCCCTGCGTCGACCTGCGCAGCAACGAGATCACCGGCTGCGAGGCGCTGGTGCGCTGGCGCCATCCGCAGCGCGGCATGATCTCGCCGGCCGACTTCGTGCCGATCGCGGAAGAGACCGGCCTGATCAACCAGCTCGGCGAATGGGTTTTGTTGACGGCCTGCAAGGAGGCCGTGAACTGGCCCGATCATGTCAGGCTCGCGGTCAACGTCTCGCCGGTGCAGTTCCGCAGCGGCACGCTGGCGCTCAAGGTGATCGCGGCGCTCGCGGCGTCGGGGCTGTCGGCTGGCCGGCTGGAGCTCGAGATCACCGAGGCCGTGCTGATCCGCGACGACGAGACCGCGCTGGCCGCGCTGCATCAGCTGCGCGCCATCGGGATCCGGATCGCGCTCGACGATTTCGGCACCGGCTATTCGTCGCTGAGCTACCTGAAGCGCTTCCCGTTCGACAAGATCAAGATCGACCGCTGCTTCGTCACCGACATCGCCGATCCGCAGGGATCGGCCGGCATCGTCGAGGCCGTCGTCAACATCGCCGCCGAGCGCAGCATGACCACGACCGCGGAAGGCGTCGAGACCGCGCAGCAGCAGCAATTGCTGCGTGAACTCGGCTGCTCGGAAATGCAGGGCTATCTGTTCAGCCCGCCGAAGCCGGCGGCGCAAATCCGCGAGCTATTGGCCGGGCACCACCGTGGCCCCGCCGCGGGCGAAGGCCAAACAGGCAGGCGCCGGCCGATCGTTCGCACGGCCTGAGTTTCGGAAGCACTGGACTACCCATGACTCGTCATGCCCGGGCTTGACCCGGGCATCCATCACATCAAGAAGACGTGGATGGCCGGGTCGAGCCCGGCCATGACTACAGATATGTTGAGCCTAGTTCGGCACCGGCCGCTTCTGCGTGGCCTTGGTGTCGGCGTTCTTGGCGTCGGCGTTCACGGTGACGCCGCGGAGCTGGTTGAAGGCCGCGGCCAGCGCCTTGTCGTTCTTCTCATCCGGCGGCACGTAGGATTGCGAGCCGGTCTGCTCGGCGCCCTCGGCTGCAAGATGGCCGCGCATCTTGGCCTCGCTGATGATCTCGGAGCGGGTCTTGAACTCGTCGGGCACGTCCTGCAGCACCTCGATGTCGGGCTTGATGCCGAGCGCCTGGATCGAATGGCCCGACGGCGTGAAGTAGCGCGCCGTGGTCAGCGCCAGCGCACCGTTGCCGGTGCCGAGTGGAATGATCGTCTGCACCGAGCCCTTGCCGAACGAGCGGGTGCCGATCAGGGTCGCGCGCTTGTGGTCGTGGAGCGCACCGGCGACGATCTCCGAGGCCGAGGCCGAGCCGCCGTTGATCAGCACGACCAGCGGCTTGCCCTTGGTCATGTCGCCGCCATGCGCGGTGAAGCGCTGGGTCTCTTCCGGATTGCGGCCGCGGGTCGAGACCACCTCGCCCCGCTGCATCAAGGTCGAGGTCACCGACACCGCCTGGTCGAGCAGGCCGCCCGGATTGTTGCGGAGGTCGACGACATAGCCGGCGAGCTTGTCCTGTGGGACCTGCTTCTGGACGTCCGCGATCGCCTTGCGCAGGCCCTCGGTGGTCTGCTCGTTGAACGAGGTGATCCTGATGTAACCGATGTCGCCGCCCTCGACGTGATACTTCACCGGGCGGACGCGGATGATCTCGCGGGTGATCGAGACCTCGATCGGCTTGTCGGCATCCTTGCGGATGATCTTCAGCCGGATCGAGCTGTTGGGCGCGCCCTTCATCTTGTTGACGGCCTGGTCGAGCGTCATGCCCTGGATCTGGTCATCGTCGATCGTGGTGATGACGTCGCCCGACATGATGCCGGCGCGCGAGGCCGGCGTGTCGTCGATCGGCGCCACCACCTTGACGAAGCCGTCCTCCATCGTGACCTCGATGCCGAGCCCGCCGAACTCGCCATGCGTGGTCTCCTGCATCTCCGACCAGCCCTTCTCGTTCATGTAGCGGGAGTGCGGATCGAGCGAGGAGATCATGCCGTTGATCGCCCCTTCGACGAGCTTGGAGTCCTCGGGCTTCTCGACGTAGTCGCTCTTGATCTTCTCGAACACCTCGCCGAACAGGTTGAGCTGCGAATAGGTATTGGTGTTGTCCGAATGCGCGGCGGCATTGGCGGCGGCGAACAGATGCGCCCCCTGCGGCGAGGCCACGAGCAGGGTAAGACACGCACCCGCAACCGTCCCGAGGAAGAAGCCAACATGTTTGCGCATTATCCGCGATCCTTTTCGCTACCGGCCGGCAACGTTCCGCAACGTTCGCCTGCCCCACCCCGACGGGGGCACCACACAACGGCTTTTTGGTCGGATCAAGGCCGCCTTGTCATCGGACCATTACGGTCCTGTCACGCTGCCTTGGTCAGCTCCAAATCAGCATTTAGTCACCCCAAAGCCGGCCTCAAGTCAGCTCCCGGTCGGCCTCTGGCCCAGCCTCCCGCAACCCGTTCTGCCAGGTCGACGGCCGGGTCCCGAATCCGCGCTTGGCTCGCGTGCCCAACCAATAGCCAAACTGCGGAGGAACATTGCGAAATGGCCCTTCAACCCCGAGTTTTAGCGCGGCATCCATCGGCCAGTTGGGGTTATTGAGGATTTCCCGGCCGACCGCGATCAAATCTGCTTGTTTGCCACGCAGAATCTGCTCGGCCTGGTCACCATGAATGATCAGGCCGACCGCCATGGTCATGATATCGGCATGCCCGCGGACATATTCCGACAGCGGCACCTGGTAGTTGTATTTGATCTCCTTGCCGAGAATCGGCGCCATCTCGCTGATTCCGCCCGACGAGCAGTCGATCACATCGACGCCCCCGGCTTTGAGAATCGTCGCCAGCCGCGCGCTCTGCTCCGGCCCCCAGCCGGCATTGTCCTCGACCGACAGCCGCACGAACAACGGCTTGTGATCCGGCCAGTGCGCGCGCACGGCCTCCGTCACCTCGATCAGGAACCGCATCCGGTTGGATTCCGAGTTGCCATAGTGATCGCCGCGCTGGTTGGAACGCTCGGAGAGGAATTCATGCACGAGATAGCCATGGGCGCCGTGCAGTTCCAGCACCTCGAAGCCGGCCTCATGCGCGCGCCGCGCCGCCTGCCCCCAGGCCGCGACGAGATCCTTCACCTCATGCGTTTCCAGCGCCCGCGGCACCGGCCAGCGCTCGCTATGGGCAATCGCGCTCGGCGCCACCGGCGTCCAGGCGTCCCAATCCTCGATCTCGGCGGTGCGCTCCAGCGGGCGATCGCCTTCCCAGGGCCGGCTCGCACGCGCCTTGCGGCCGGAATGGCCCAGCTGGATGCCGGCGACCGCGTTCTGCTGCTTGATGAAGCCTGCGAGGCGGCTGAGCGGCGCGACGAACTTGTCGTCCCAGATGCCGAGATCGCCGATCGTGCCGCAGCCGCGCCGCTCGACCTTGGTCGATTCAACGATCACGAGGCCCGCGCCGCCGGCGGCGAACTTGCCGGCATTCATCAGATGCCAGTCGGTCGGAAAGCCCTTCTCGGCGGAATATTGGTGCATCGGCGGCACCACAATGCGGTTCTTCAGCGTGACGCCGCGGATGGTGATCGGCGAGAACAGCAGCGTGTCCGACATGGCTTCCTCATCTGGCGTCGTTACCCGGCGCGCCGGGCCGATATTTTGGCCGATCTTGTATTTGGCGCCGACGATATACGCACCGCGCAATAGCCGATAGGGGTGCGACGCGCGCCAAGCACGCGGGAGTAGCAATTTGAAAGCCGCTTCGCTACGCTGTGGAACCCACCGCTGCTGGCTGTCACCATGGCCACCTACCGCGCAAATCCCGGCTTCTTCGAAATCCCTCACGCGGCGGTCTACGCGCTGATGACGGTGACCGTTCTGGCGTCGGGGTTTTGCTTCATCCAAGCCGGCGGCGCATCCGCGCCGACAGAGCTGATGTTCCGCTATGGCGGGATGTACTCGGCTGCGCTGGCACGGCACGAATACTGGCGGCTGTTCGCCTACGGTTTCCTGCACGTCAACTTCATCCACCTCGCCACCAACATGCTGTGTCTCGTGCTGTGGGGCGGGCATCTCGAGCGGCGGGTTGGGCCGGCCTACTTCGTCATCATCTATTTCTGCGCGATGGTGTTCGGCGCCATCGTCGGCAATGCAATCCACGCCACGCCCTATCTGACGGTCGGCGCATCAGGCGCCACCTCGGGCATTCTGGGCGCGCTGCTGTGTTTGTGGATCCTCGGCAAGCTCGATGTCCGCTTCGACTTCTTCGCCATCAATATCGGGCTGAACATCGCGTTCGCGATCAGCAATTCGCGGATCGACTGGGGCGTGCATCTCGGCGGGTTCGCGGCGGGCTTGATCAGCTGTGCGCTGCTCGACCTTGTCGAGAAACTCAACGGCTACGTGCTGCGCTGCCGATTTCCGGAGGCCGTGAAGGTCAATCTCACGCTGCTCGCCAGCGCGGCCGCACTCGGGTTGTGGGCCGTCCCGGTGCAGACCGCGGCGGCAGGCTTGCCGGGATGGGCGATTGCCGCAGGCTTCGCCGCCGCGATCTGCGCCGTTGTCAAGCTGGTCGATCTCGCGCTGTCGATCAGGAAAGGCCTCGCCGCCGTCATCATCGCGCTCGCCGGTGCCAACGCGGCCTGCGTGGCACTCGGCGGCTGGGCGCTGGCAGCAACGTCGGCCTGTGTTGCGCGCCGATCAAGCGGGCCCGGGCCGTTCGAGAATCTGCTCAATGCATTCTGCGGCAATCCCCTGCTCGTGACCGCGCTGGTCGCAGTCGTCGCCGTCACGCTGACGCTGCTGCTCTGCTCAAAGGACATCTACCGCGGGATCGAGGACGTCGGCTTCGTCGGCAGTTCGCTACGCGCCGAGCGCAACCGCCGTCACGGGCTGTGAGCCGCGAGCAGCCACACCGGCAAAGCAGGCCGTCAACCGAAGCGGCGCCGGCTTGAAAAATGCCGGTGATCAGAGCCGTTCTGATCCTATTGAGCGGCTTTCCGGTTCGCGGACACGTCCGTCGGGCAGTTGGCCCCGCATTCAATCGGCTTCTTCTGGTCGGCAACCCGCCACACGAGCAGCGCGACCAGGACAATGACGGTGACGGTGAGCTTGGCCAATGCGTCGTGATTCAATTTCAGCTCCGCAGAACAATCGGCATAGCTAAGAAAATTAGTTGCATGCGAAATCGGGAGGTGTTGGAGGCCGGCGTCGTCGACCAGTCCCGACCTCGAGTCGGCTTGGTCGACGTCATCATGATACAGTCTTGGTACGGCCCGCAACCTTTTCAGTCTGCATGGCAGCACGGCACCGCCGGCCGCGGCCGTGCTGCAACACCACCTTCAACAGCTGCAGCCTTCACGCTGGGGTCGCAAATGACCGGAGTTCCACGCGAAGTGGAATCCGGCGGCGGAGATAGCGCCTTCCGGGAACCCGCACGCCGGTGACGCGGCGCCTGCCCGCTTGCCGCCTCACCCATATGGGCAATGTCGTTGCGGCCGTCAGGATCTCGCAAGCCTGGCCGCGCCGGCGGCGATCGCGTCGTTGAAGCTCGTGTCCCAGAATTGTCCAACCTCCGCGCGCGCGTCGAGCACGCCGAGCTTGAGGAAGGTATCGGCGACCTTCTGATGCGTCTCCGGCACGTCAGGCGTCACGCCGGCGAGCGAGAAGTCGTCGCTGCGGCGGGCGAACTGGTCGAGAATGTCCTGCAGCGGCAGATGGGTCTCCGCCACCTGCGCCGCCGCATAGAGGGGGAAATTCTTGTTGGCGAACGCATAGGCGCGCTGGATCCGCAGCAGGAAATCGGCCACGGCGGCGTGGCGCAGCGGATCGTCGACCGCCTTCGGATTGGCGTAGATCGGGAAATTGCCGGAGAGATAGCCGACGCCGGTCTTGAGCAGGCGCGCGCCCTGCTTGGCGATCGCGAGCTGCCCGTTATAGCCGTAGATCGCCCAGGCATCGAGCTTGCCCGAGGCGAACGCCGAATAACCATCCGACGGCGTCAGGTTGATGGCCTCGATATCGCCGAAGGAAAGCCCGGCCACCTCGAGCTGCTTGGCGAGGAAGTAATGCGCCGTTGTCGCGCGCACGTAGCCGACGCGCTTTCCCTTGAGGTCGGCAATGGAATGGATCGGCGCGTCCTTTGCCGCGACCGTGACCTGAATGTTGAGATCCTCATGGGTGACGGCGATGAAGCGCACCTTGGCGTTCTGGCGGGCGGCGAACATCGCGGGAATCTCGCTGCCCGATCCGATATCGAGCGCATCGCCGTTCAGCGCCTCGATGTGGAGCACGCCGTTGTTGAGCTCCTTCCACTCGATCTTGTACGGCGTGTTGTCTTCGCCCGCTGCCTGCAGCAGCGGACGCCAGCCGCCCTTGTAATAGGCAACCCGCAGCGTCACCCCGCCGAGATCGGGACCCCCGCCCGCCCCGCTTTCCGCGCGAGCACCGCTCGCAATCAGGCTTCCGGCCAGCACGCCGAGCGCGGAACGTCGAGAGAGAGAAAATGGCGTGGTCACCGGCGCGGGCTCCTGATCAGCAATTGCAACGTTGCAAGCTTAGGAGAAAACCGGCCGAAGTATATGAGACGCTATTTCGTTTTTCGCATCGACTGCAAAAGACCATTCCAAGGATTGCGGTCCCTGCGCGGCAAACCGCTCTTCGGCGACGCAAACGTAGCCCGGATCGGCGAAACCGATATCCGCCGCCGCCCTGTCCGTGCCATCTTGTTGATCTAGGTCAATGGGCAGGTGCGGAAGGAACCGAATCTAGGGAGCGGTGGCTGCCTCGCGCGAGCTCTTCCCATGGGTATCTTGATCCGAACTCTGCTGGCCGGCGCCGTCGCGCTGGTGTCGCTCGGCGCCATCACGCAGCAACTGCGCGACCAGGGCGTTTCCGACACCGAAATCCGGATCGGCAATGTGATGCCCTATAGCGGCACGCTGGAAATTTTCGGCCAGATCGGCAAGGCGGAAGCCGCCTATTTCGACATCGTCAACGAGCGCGGCGGAATCGGCGGCCGCAAGATCCGCTTCATGTCCTACGACGATCTGTCCGATCCTTCCAATGCCATGGACCTCACGCGCATTCTCGTCGAGACCGACAATGTCCTCCTGATGTTCGGTTCGTTCGGAACGCCGGGGAACCTGGCCGTGCGGAAGTACCTCAACGAACGGCAGGTCCCGCAACTCTTCGTTGCCTCCGGCGACCAGCAGCTGAGCGATCCGTCGGTCTATCCGTGGACCATGGGCTGGCAGCCCTCCTACCGCGAGGAGGGTCGCATCTACGCCAATTACATCCAGGCTTTCTATCCGGGGAAGAAGATCGTGGCGCTCTGGCAGAACGACCAGTTCGGGCGGGATCTGTTCAAGGGGTTGGAGCAAGGACTGGGTGATGTCGCCCATAACATCAGGGTCGACATCGCCTATGATGTCGACGATCAGCATCTCGACGGCCACGTATCGGTCCTGAAGCGATCGGGGGCCGAGATCTTCGTATTTGCCGGGGTGCCGGAGAATGCCGCCAAGGTGATCCGGGCCGCGGCCGAACACGGCTGGCGGCCAGTGTTCATCGTCAACCAGATGGCGGCATCGATTGAGACGGTGCTGAAGCCGGCCGGCATGGAGAACGCGACCGGCGTCATCACCGCCGCCTTCCTGAAGGACGCGAGCGATCCGGCCTGGAAGGACGAGCTCGGCACCGGCGCCTGGCGCAGCTTCATCGAGAAGTACACGAAAGCCGGCGGCAAGGATGACGCTGCCGCCGTCTATGGCTATGCCGCCGCCGAAACGCTGGTCCAGGTGCTCACGCAATGCGGCAACGACCTGTCGCGGGAAAACGTCATGAAGCAGGCCGCCGCGCTCAGGGATTATCAGGCGTCCGCGTTGCTCCCCGGCATCAAGATCAACACCGGTCAATCGGACTTCCGGCCGGTCAAGCAATTGCGGCTGTTTCAGTTCGATGGCCGCGGCTGGCAGTCGATCGGCGATGTGCTCGATACGGCGTTCGGCGACCCAGGCAAGAAATAACGACGCGGAGTTTTCCAATCCGCGCGCGCGCTCGCGCGCCCCGCAGGCCCGAGCTACTTCGGAACCTCATACACGTCGGGATCGAAGCTCGAGCTCGGATGGGCGAACGCATTGCGCAGCGCCGGCGAGATCGGGACGTTGTAGTTGATGCCGTTCGGCGGGGTCGGCTGCTCCAGCCACCTCTTGTACATGACCTCGATCTCCGGGCTCCCGTAGAGCTCCGCCGTCGCGCGGTCGGCGAGCGCCTTGAACGGCGCATCCTCCCGGCGCAGCATGATCCCGAACGGCTCGGCCTTCGAGAACGCCTCCTCGCTGATCATGTAGAGCGCCGGCTGCTTCGACCGCGCGATCGCCACGGCGAGCTGGACGTCGTCGAGCGCGTAGGCCTGGGCGCGATCGGTCTCCAGCATCAAAAACGCTTCGGCCTGGTCCTTGGCCGGGAGAACGGTGATGCCGAGCTTGCGATCCGTATTGACCCTGATGAGCTGGGTGAGGTTCACCGAGCCTGCAACGGCGGTGACCGACTTGCCCTTGAGGTCGTCGATCGTGGTGATGCCCGCCGATTTCTTGGCGGCAAAGCGCGTCGCGCTCAGGAAGTGCGAGTTGGTGAAGGTCACCTGCTTCTGGCGCTCCGCGCTGTTGGTGGTCGCCGAGCAGTGCAGATCGATCGTGCCGTTGACCATCAGCGGGATGCGGTTCGACGAGGTCACCGGGAGATAGTCGACCGTGATGTCCGAGATGCCGAGCTCCTTCTTCACGGCATCGACGATCTTGAGGCAGATATCGAGCGCAAAGCCGATCGGCCGCTGATTGTCGTCGAGATAGCTGAAGGGAACTGAGGCTTCCTGAAAGCCGAGCGTGACCTTCCTGGTCTCCTTGATCTTCTGCAGCGTGCCCGACAGCTCTTCGGCGGCCACGGGGCTCGCGGCGAACATGAGAGCGAAAAGGACGGCGGGCAAACGCATCGGCGGCTCCTGTGCGGGGATCAATGGCGGTGATAGCCCACGCACAGGCCCGGAGGTAGATGACGATGTGTCTAGCAGCTATCGCGCTTTGCGATTGCAGCCGCGGCCGCGAGACACCCGCACCGGCTGTGACTACCGCTGCGCCCCGCCCTCGAGCAGCCGGTCGCCGACCAGATGCACCGCGCCACGGGTCCAGGAATAATCGGCGCCCATCCGCAGGCCGCTGTCGCCGCGTGAGATGACCGCGCCGCTGCGGGCGTCGCGCAGCTGGAAGCCGACCGTGTATTCGGTCCGGCTGACCCGCCTGATCACGCCGATCAGCGCTTGATCCGCGCCGAGCTTCTGCGCAATCGCGGCTTCACAGCCGTCGCAATCGCGCAGCGCACGCGCCTTGACGGGCTCCGCGGTCACGCCGCCGGTATCGACCAGGCGGTAGCGGCCCGACTGCGCCAACCGGTCACGCACGCCCCTGGTGACGTCGGCCAGATAGGCTGCATCGGAGCCGGCAAGGCCGGACGCCGGTGCCGCAGTGGTGTCCTCGAGCTCGAACTCGAACACCGCAAGCCCGATCGGCGCAGCAGTGGCCGTCGCTTCCGGCGGCAGCGCGGCCGCAAGGGCGCCACGCACCTCGCGCGACAAGAACATCGCCGCGTGGTCCCATGCCTCATCATTGTCGCCACGAAACGTATAGAGCCTTTCGTAGAGCACACGGGTCGCGCCGGCATCGATGACGGCGACCTTGGCCCATTGCACCAGCGTGCTCGTCTTCTGCACGCCGCCGATAACCTTGATCCGCGCCTCGTCCGCGGGCAAAACCAGGCGGTAGCGCGGCTCCGCGGCGACATCGGCGCGCAGCCTCCGCATCAGCCCATCCAGCCGCCGCTGGTGCGCAGCGGTCTGGTCGATCACCTCGCCCGAGGTGTCGACATAGCTGAAATCGTCGATGCTGACGCTGAGCGCGGACGCCGCCGCTGCGCCGGTCTCGGCGCGTAGAGGACAGCTTCCGGCGAGCAGGCCGATCAGGGCAAGGGCGTGCAAAGCGAGACGGGACTGGCGCATGTATCCGGGCCTTTCGGGTGCTGGTGCGGCGGGTCGGTCGCAGCCTAGGCCGGCTGGCCGGCGCGCCGCAGCGGAGCGGCTCCCGGCCGGTGCCGGGAAAATTTCACGACGATGGTCCGCAGCCAAAGAACGCCCAAGGCGGCGCTTCTCGACGCTCCCGTTCTGCCGTTTAATGTGCGTGACGGCCCTGCCCGCCACCGGGCGCCGAGGGCCGTCTGCGACACGAGGATGCGCCGATGTGGATTTGGTCCGGAAGCGATCTGAAGCTGCGGCTGACCTTGCGCGTGGCCGCCGTGTCGACGCTGTGCTTTGCCGCCATCTCAGGCTACTTCCTGATCGACTCCGACCGCGCGGCGCGCGCCAGGATCGCTGCCGTTGCCGATGTCGCCGCCAGGACGCTGGAGCTGCAGCACAACAAGATCCAGTGGATCAACAGTCCGCGTTCCGAATTCCCCGATCTCGACAGCATTGCCGCCACGGTCATGACGCCGGGGCTCTGCCTCGCCTTTCGCAGCAACAGCGGCGAGATCAGCCAGCGCTTCTGCGGCGGCGCGCAGACCGACACGGCGGCGCCGCCGCTGGCCTTTGCGGCGCTCTACCGCCGCCTGTTCGATCCCGGCCGCGAGGCCGCGCGCCCGGTGGTGTCGCGCGGCAACGCGATCGGCGAGGCTGTGGCCTGGGTCGATCCGGCGGTGCCGACCGCCGAGGCCTGGCACGATGCCGGCCGGCTGATGGCGGTGTTCATGATCGCGCTGCCGCTGCTCTGCGCCCTGGTCTATGCGGCGCTGTCGCGCGCGCTGCGTCCGACGCTGTTGATCCGCGACGGGCTGGAGCGGATCGCCGCAGGCGACCTCGCCGCGCGGCTGCCGCCGTTCGATCTCGCCGAACTGTCGGCGATCGGCGACGTCTTCAACCAGCTCGCCGAACGCCTCGCCGCCGCGCTCTCCGATCGCAACGCGCTGACGCAAAAACTGATCCTGGTGCAGGACGAGGAGCGCCGGCATCTCGCGCGCGAGCTGCATGACGAGTTCGGGCAGTCGCTGGCCGCCATCCGCGCGCTTGCCGCCTCGGCGCGCCAGACCGCGGCCCAGGATTGCCCAGCCCTGCTCGCCGAATGCGACGGTATCGCGCGGACCGCGACCGACATGATGGAGACGTTGCGCGGCGCCCTCTTCAGGTTGCGGCCGCCCGATGTCGACGAACTCGGACTTGCGGCGAGCCTCGAGGGCCTGATCGCCGGCTGGAACGGCCGCAGCCGGGGAGCGCCGCGGTTCGAGATCGCCATCTCGGGATCGTTCGAGCGCCTTCCCTCCTCCGTCAGCGCCAATCTCTACCGCATCGTGCAGGAGGCGCTCACCAACGCGGCCAAGCACGCCGGCGCCACGCGCGTGATGCTGCGGCTTCAGATGCGCGAGGCGGCTGCGGGCGGCGGCGACGACGAAATCGCGCTCGCGATCGACGATGATGGCCGGCCCGGCGATCCCCAAGGGAATCCCCAAGTCGATCTCAAAGGCGATCCCCAGGTCAAGTCCGGCATGGGCCTGCTCGGCATGCGCGAGCGGGTCGCCGCGCTCGGCGGGCGGCTGAGCTTCGAGGCCGGACAGCCCAACGGCTCTGCGCTCCGCGTCATCGTTCCCGTCATTGCCAGCCGGGAGGCCGCACCCGTGGAGCGCGCGGCATGAGCAATCCGGCGCGAACCATCATGCTGGTTGACGACCACGCCGTCGTTCGCGAGGGCTACCGGTCGATGCTGCAGAAGCAGCCAGGCCTCTCCGTCGTCGCCGAAGCCTCCGACGGCGTCGAGGCCTACCGCCTCTACAAAGAGACCCAGCCCGACCTCGTGATCATGGACCTGTCGATGCCCGGCATCGGCGGCATCGAGGCGATCCGGCGCCTCAGGCAGTGGGACAAGCGTGCAAAGATCCTGGTGTTCACCATGCACCAGAACGCGGCCTTTGCCGTGCAGGCGATCCGCGCCGGCGCCAGCGGCTATGTCACCAAGACCAGCCCGCCGGAGACGCTGGTGCACGCCGTGATGGATGCGCTGTCGGGCAAGATCGCGATCAGCCCGGATATCGACCACGAGCTCGCGCTCAGCCACCTCGCCGGCGAGACCGCAGCCGCCGATCTGCTGACCGCGCGCGAGTTCGAGGTGATGCGCATGCTGCTCGCGGAGAAGACCACCGACGAGATCGCCGCGGCGCTGCACGTCAGCCCCAAGACGGTCGCGAACCTGCATTCCCTCATCAAGGACAAGCTCGGCGTCGGCACCGATATCGAGCTGGTCCGCCTCGCGCTGCGGCAAGGCATCCTGACGCAGATCGATCTCGGTGAACGCTGAGCCTGCGGCGGCGATCATTCCGCGGGTGCGGATGCACGTGCCGAAGATGTGCGAGGCAGCAACGCCAGGGCGATCAGTGCCGACAGGCTGAGCCCTGCCGACACCACGACCACCGCCCGTCCCATCGGCTCGATCAAGAGCCCAAACGCCAGCGGAGCCAGCGCCTGGCAGATGCGGGACGGTGCCCCGATCAATCCGAGCCGGTAGGCATAGTTCTCCGATCCGAAGATCGCGAGCGGTAGCGTTCCCCGCGCAATCGTCAGGATGCCGTTGCCGGCGCCGTGCAGGAGCGCGAACGCGGCGGCGGCACCGCCGCCGAAGATGCCGATCACGCAGGCTCCGATCGGATGGGTGATGCAGGCCAGTCGCGTCGAGAGCAGCGGATGGAAGCGGCTGAGCAGGCTCGCCTCGAGAATGCGCGCACCAACCTGCGCCGGACCGATCATCATCCCGGCGAATACGGCCTGCGCCGGCGTCGCTCCGAAGGTTTCCACGATCCGCGGCAGATGCGCGGCCATCGCCGACGTCACCGTCCAGGCGGCGGCGAATGCGAAGGAAAGCACCACCATGGTCCGGTCGATCGGAATATGCGGTTTTGCGGGCGTGCCTTGCGAAGATACCGCACGTAGCGTGCGCGGCAGCAGCAGATTGAGCGGCAGTCCGATGACGAGGTGCGCAATCGCCCAGGCGAAGCAGGTCTCCCGCCAGCCGATCGTGGCGAGGCCAAGCGAGCTCAGCGGCCAGCCAACCGTGCTGGCGAATCCCGCAATCAGCGTGATGCCCGTGATCGAGGCACGCGCATCGGCGCCATAGATGCGTCCGAGCGTGCCGAACGCCGCATCGTAGAGCCCGAGCCCCATGCCGATGCCGAGCAGCAGCCACGCCGCCGACATCGTCCACACCGACCCGGACGCGCCGAGCAGAGCTAGCCCGGCAGCGAGGACGACGTTCGACGCACAGAGCACCTGCCGCCCGCCGACGCGATCGATCTGCCGGCCGACCCGCGGGCCGAGCAACCCGGAGATCACAAGCGACGCAGAGAACGCCGCAAAGAACCAGTTGCTGGAAATCCCGAGGTCGTGCGCGATCGGATCGGCGAGTATCGCGGGCAGATAGTAGCTCGACCCCCAGGCCAGTGTCTGGGCCGTGCCAAGCGCGCCAATGATGGTTAGTCGGCTGCGGTCCATCAGGAGCAGCCACAACCGGCGCGACCGGCCGCCTTGGCGGATGCGTCATCCGCGCAGCAAGCGTCGGCTTGAACAGGAGCCGGACCGCCGCAGCAGCTGCCGGCAGCGCCAGCGCCTTCGACACCCCCGCGCGTACAGACACCTGTCTCGGGCAGTTCCAGCTCTACGCGTTCGGCCGCTTCGCGGTCTCCCGCGATATCGGCGGCGATCGAGCGCACCTGTTCGTAGCCCGTGATCATCAGGAAGGTCGGCGCACGGCCGTAACTCTTGATGCCGGCGAGGTAGAGGCCGGGATCGTCCTGAACCAGTTCGCGCGCGCCATGCGGCCGCACCGTTCCGCAGGAGTGCTCGTTCGGATCGATCAGGGGAGCCAACGCGATCGGCGCTTCGATTGCCGGATCGAGGCGCAGACGGACCTCGCCGAGGAACGACAGGTCGGGACGAAAGCCGGTGGCGACGATCAATTCGTCGACAACGATGCTGCGTCCGCAACAGGCCGCGGATGTCGCGACCCGGAGCCGGCCATCCAAGCTGCCGATCGCGGCAACCGGAAAGCCCGCCTCGACCTGAACACGGCCCGAGGAAACCAGCGAAGCAAAGTGCGCGCCCAATTCGCCCCGGGCGGCCAATTTGTCATTCGCGCCGCCACCGAAGGCTTTCGCAGGGTTGGTGCCACGAAGCAGCCAGATCGGGGGCGTGCCCGGCGACTGCTTCGCCAGCTTCGTCAAATCGGTCAGCGTGCCGATCGCGGAATGCCCGGCCCCCAGCACGGCAACCGCCCTGCCCGCATATCGGCCCCGGTCCTTGCCGAGCACGTCAGGCATTCCGTAGTTGATATTCCCTTGGGCCTCGCGCTCCCCGATCGCGGCAAGCCCGTTTGCACCAGCCGGGTTCGGCGACGACCAGGTGCCGGAGCTGTCGATCACGGCGTCGGCGCGCAGCGTCTCCGGACCTCTGCCGTTCTGATAGCGAATTTCGAACGGCGCCTTTTCGCGGTCCTTCGTCTTGGCCCTGTCAAAGCCGGCACGCGACACCGCGGTGACACGGCTCGACGTCCGGATCACGTCCTTGAGCGGCGTCCGGGTCGCGAGCGGAATGAGATACTGATCGAGCAGTTCGCCGCCGGTCGGGTACACCTTGGGATCGGGCCGATTCCAGCCGATGTCAGCAAGCAGCCGCGCGGCGGCTTGATCCACATTGTATTCCCAGGGCGAGAACAGCTGAACATGCTGCCATTGCCGAACCGCATGGCCGGGCTCGGCTCCGGCCTCCAGCACCACCGGCGTCATGCCGCGCTCCATCACATGCGCCGCAGCCGCAAGGCCGACCGGACCCGCTCCGATGATCGCGACCGTCTTTGCTGGCATCTGCTCATCCCATCTTTCTGGAATTATCGAATGCCCGACAAAAAAATCAGGCCGCCGTCTGCGCCGCGTTGCATTGCGATTCCTCGACGCAACACTCCGCCACGAGGAAATCCACCAAGGCTTGCATTGTGGCGTATTCGGCATGGCAGACCAGCGTGGTCCCCTCGCGCAGCTGCGAGATCAGGCCAACGGAGACCAGTGCCTTGACGTGATGCGACAGCGTCGACGCCGGAATCTTCAGCCGCTCCTGCAGGCGCCCCACCGGCATGCCGGCATGTCCGGCGCGGACAAGGGCTCGGTAAATCTTGAGCCGGGTCGGATTGCCCAGCGCTTCCAGGCGTGCTGCTGCGTCGTCGATCTTCATCCGCAAAGCATGCGTCCTCGCCCGACCTCCGTCAATCGATATTTCTAGAATATTCGAAATATATATGATGCAACCGTTTGAGGCGATCCCGCTTGACCTCGCTGCAATACTTCCATATATCCGGATATATGGAAACAGAAGAAGCCGTCCTGGCTCTCGCCGCCCTTTCGCAATCGACCCGGCTGGAGGCGTTTCGGGCGCTCGTCAAACACGAGCCCGAGGGACTCGCGGCCGGCGACCTCGCCCGCCTGCTGGAGGTGCCGCAAAACACCCTGTCGGCGCATTTGTCGATCCTCACCCGCGCACGCCTGGTCACCTCCGAAAGGCGAAGCCGATCGATCGTCTATCGCGCCAACCTCGACGAGTTTCGCAACGTCGCGGTGTTCCTGCTGCGCGATTGCTGCGACGGACGGCCGGAGATTTGCACGCCGGTTGTCGAGAGCTTGCAGCCATGTTGCCCACCGCAGCGAAAGGAGCGAACGCGTGGCTGAGCAAGGCGCGATCGATTTCGCCGGCCGCGCAATTCATCCAGAGCCCAGGGCCAGTTGATGGACACGTTCGACCTTCCCCGGCGCCTTGCCGCCGAAGCGCTCGGCACCGGCATTCTCGTTGCGACCGTGGTCGGATCCGGCATCATGGCCGAAACCCTGACCAAGGATGTCGCTCTTGCGCTTCTCTGCAACACGTTGCCGACCGGAGCGATCCTCGTCGTCCTGATCACCGTGCTCGGTCCGATTTCCGGTGCCCATTTCAACCCGGCCGTTACGCTCGTCTTTACCGGCCGGCGCGAGCTGCCGGTGAATGAGGCCGTGCTCTACATCGCAGCGCAGATCGCAGGCGGCGCCGTCGGCACGATGGCGGCGCATCTGATGTTCGCTCATCCCTTGATCGACCTGTCGATGAAGGTCCGGACCGGCGGACCGCAGTGGTTTGCGGAAGCCGTGGCCGCCTTCGGCCTGGTCGCCACCATTCTGGCCGGCATCCGCTTTCAGCGCGCGGCCGTTCCCTGGCTGGTCGGGCTCTACATCACAGCCGCCTACTGGTTCACGGCATCAACGTCGTTCGCCAATCCGGCAGTTGCGATCGCACGCTGCCTCACCAACACGTTCGCCGGTATTCGGCCCATCGACCTTCCGGGGTTCGTTCTCGCCGAGCTCTGCGGCGCGATGGCCGGCATGTTACTGATGAACTGGCTGCTCGGCCGTCCCAAACTGCGCGGCGGCGTTGCCATTGCGGAGACACGACCATGACCGTCACGATTTATCACAACCCGGATTGCGGCACCTCGCGCAACACGCTCGCGATGATCCGCCAGAGTGGCACCGAGCCCGTCGTCATTGAATATCTCAAGACGCCGCCGTCGCGCGAAAAGCTCAAGGAGCTGATTGCCGCGATGAGAATCCCCGTGCACGCCCTGCTGCGCGAAAAAGGGACGCCCTACAAGGAGCTCGGTCTGGACGATCCGAAATGGACAGACGAGGAACTGCTCGATGTCATGCTGGCGCATCCCGTTCTCATCAACCGGCCGATCGTGGTGACGCCAAAAGGTGTGCGATTGTGCAGGCCATCGGAGGCGGTCGTCGATCTTCTGGACTCACCGGTTGGACGGTTCGTGAAGGAAGACGGCGAAGTGGTTGAGGCGCGATGAAGTGCTGATGCGGCCAATGGAGCGACCGATGCTTTGGACCGCAACCAACCTCTACATCCAAATCGTTGCCGGATTCATTGGTGCTCATCTCGTCGCCGCGGTGGTGCGCGACCACGCATTCGGGTTCTGGGGCCACAGCGCGGCGGGCCTGATCGCTAGTGCGCTGGGAGGTTACTTTCTGCAAAGCTATGCAGCGACCGTGGTGATGGGCAATGGCGCTCTCAACGAGTTGCGACCTGCCGACAACTTCTTCCTCCAGGCCGCTACGGGCGCCACGCTGGGCGGCATGGGTATGCTGGCCATCGGGATGCTGATGCACCGGCCCAAGAGCGATTGATCGGCTCTGGTTCGACGAGCAGCCTCACGTGTGGAACAGTGCGACGTTATCGCTAGCCGGCGCTTGGGAGGCTACTGCCCATGCATGGCCGGTTCCCCGGACAAGGCGCAAGTTCCTCGGAAGGAGCCGGGAACGGACACGGACCCACGTTAGTTGAACAGAATGATTTTCGAAGATGGAGCGCCATCACCGTGACCCGGAAGACCTTGCAGGCACGCTCTGAGCAAGCGCTCGTCGTCATCATTCTCAGCACCGGCGCGCTCATCGCCTATTTCGGCCTGGCGCTTTCGAGGATGTGAGAGGCTGCGCGGCAGCATTCAGGTCGCATTGGTGAGCCAAGCATCTTCCGCAAGCGGTTCGCCGGCCCCAAAGTCAAAGTCCTCGCAGGCTTCGCGGCGCCAGCGGGTTTGGCCCTTGCTGTTGAAATCCGCCTTGCACTACTTCTGGAGCTTCTGGAAAGTCTGGTCGGCATCGGACGGCGCCTCGCGCTCGCCCTCATCGCCCGTACCGTAGCCGCCCGCGTCGTTAAGCATCGAAATTCATCCGCTCGGATTGAATTTCGGTCCTAGCATTGGGGTGGAAATGATTTTCCCGGCCGCTCGACCACCCTCCCGCGCTCAGCGAAAAGAGCGCGGATAGGGAGCTATCGAATTGACCGAGCTATCAATTTTTTCAGTCGGGTCTCTACCGACGCAACCGGGCGTCGGCCTGACTTGTGAATCGCGCAGGATTTCCCTCGTCTGCTCAGACGCTTACCGATATGCCTCTGCGTCGCGCTGGGCATCAGCGCTCTTTTCTCATGAGCGCTGATGGGCCGCCTCCTTTGACATCTTATTGACTTTACGTCGGTTCTCACTTTTTTCGTTAAGCCTGATTGCTTGAGGCGCGGATCGAATGTCACCCATTAGGCAGCGCCCGCTTGGGCCGCCACATTCTTGCAGAGGGAGACAGATCGTGAGCGAAACACCGCGCATCGAATTCAAGTTTGTAGGAGCATACATTCATGCCGAAGGCATTGCAGGCATCATCGGAGCAGTTACGATTGCCGCCACTGTGTTGGCTTTTTACTTCGGAAGTTGAAGCCGGAGACGCGAATGAAGCTCGGAAAGCTGATTGAGGAATACCGCACGGATCCAGACTCCGACTTTCGCAAGCTTAAATACGAAGTTCGAGTCAAACATGAGCGATTGTTATCGCGGATTGCTCGCGAACATGGGAGCAGTTCGCTCGAGCGTATTCGAACGCGCAACTTGATCTCCTGGTACAACGAATGGCTTGGCGACGACGACAAGGTAGCAATGGCGCATTCGCTCGTGGGGCGGCTTCGCGTCCTGTTTCGATTTGGCGCAACCATACTTGAAGACAAAGAGTGCGCCCGGCTGTTCGATGCATTATCGGGCGCGCGCTTTGAAATGATCGGTCCTCGCTATCAAACCATGACCTTAGATCAGGCCAACGCAATCCGCTTGGCGGCACACGATTATGGTTGGCCATCGATAGCACTCGCACAGGCACTGCAGTTTGAGCTTCTGCTTAATCAAAGAGACGTGATCGGAGAATGGGTGCCCCTCACCGAAGAAGGTGTATCCGATGTTATATGGCGAGAGCAAAAGTGGCTACGGGGCCTGCGCTGGTCGAACATCGATTCAAACAATGTGTTGCGGCACTCCGTTGGCAAACAACAGCGGCAGATCCCAAGTCGATCTCCAGACGGCCCCTATGGTCATGGATGAACTGCAGCACGTGATCCACCGGACAACCAGCGGACCTCTCGTGATCAACGAGATCACCGCCATGCCGTGGAGCGCAGCGGAGTTTAGACGCAAGTGGCGCATTGCCGCTAAGGAGGCTGGCGTACCTGACGATATCACCAATAGAGATAGTCGACCTGCGGGTATGATTAGTGGAGATGGTGAGCGAGCGCGCGTAGTTCAGGGGGTAACGCTACGAATGCTCCGAGAAAGCATCCGTGCATCGCGCCACAGAAATGAGCTTTTATCGGACTAGGGCTGCCGCCCTGCCACTGAGTTGCCCGACGGCGCAAGCCCCCGCAGCAAAAATATTTCTGTTTATCGGCACACCCAACTCGGTGTATGAATCTCCCGTCTCACCCGATCGAGGGGCGCTGCGCATCGTCACGGGTGTTGCGGTGAGATGCGGTGGACGCCGAGCACGCAGTCGACGAATGCGCGTGAAGCGGACGGTGAAGTCGTGTGGTCCTGACGCCCTAGCGGCAGGTGTCTCGTCGCAACACGCGAAAGCGGTGTTGCGAAGGCGGTGACAAACAAGCCCAGTCTCGCCGGGGAGAGCACGAAGTAAGCCGTAAAACCATCGCGCAGGGAAAGCCGGATTGCTCCGGTTACACCTGTGGTCCTACCCCCGAGCTTTCTACCCTTTGCTCGGGGCCCATGGGTGCGATCGGCACCCGGCTTTCCCTGCGCCCTCTGTTCAAGGAGAGGGCGGAACGAGAAGCAAAGCTCGGACAAATCATGTCGCGAGAATGCGAGCGTATGACCCACAGACCGCGCCACACACTCCTTGTCGTCCCGGCGAAGGCCGGGACCCATAACCACAAAAGAATACTGTTGAGCGTCGCTGGAACGACGAGTCCCGTTCACTACAATTGCTGCGGCGTATGGGTCCCGGCCTTCGCCGGGACGACAGGGAAGTCGCATGCCTGCCGCACAAATCGGGGAGATTGCCGCCTGCCCGCAATTTTCGTACATGGTTTCACGCAATGACCTCGCAACTCTCCCCCGACTCAGCCGACGTGCTGCTGTTCGATATCGGCCGCGTCGTGCTCGATATCAGCCTGGACAAGGCGATGACGCACTGGGCACAGCATGCCGGTTGCGCGCCGGCCGACCTCGCCGGCCGTTTCGTCGTCGACGACAGTTACAGGCATCACGAGATCGGCCGGATCGACGACGCGGCGTTCTTTGCCAGCCTGCGCCGGTCACTCGGCGTCGAGCTCACCGACGCGCAATTCCTCGAGGGCTGGAATTCGATCTTCACCGGCGAGATGCCGGGCATCGCACCCCTGCTCGCGGCCGCCGCAGGGCGAATGCCGCTCTACGCCTTCTCCAACACCAATCCGGCACATGTCGCGCACTTCTCGGTCGCCTATGCCGAGCTGCTCAGCCACTTCCGGACCGTGTTCCTGTCCTCGAGCATCGGCCTTCGGAAACCCGACGCCGCGGCCTACGATCATGTGGTAGAAGCGATCGGCGTGCCGGCGTCGCGGATCCTGTTCTTCGACGATCTGGCTGCCAATATCGAAGGTGCGCGGGCGCGCGGCCTTCAAGCCATCCACGTGACATCGACGGATGACGTGGCAAGGGCGCTGACCGCACTTGGTATTTGACCATTTGCACCTAAGGAGTTTTGCGCGTGGCTTTGATGCCGGTTGCCGATGCCCTGTCCGCCATTCTTGCCGGCGCCGAACCGCTGCCGGAGGAGATAGTCGCGCTCGATGCGGCCTACCACCGCACGCTGGCGCACGACCTCGCGGCGCGCCGCACCCAGCCGCCGGAGCCGATGTCCGCAATGGATGGCTACGCCGTGCGCGCCGCCGATGCGGCTGACCTCAAGGCCCGGCTCAGGGTGATCGGCGAAGTCGCCGCCGGCCGGCCGTTCGAGCGGACGCTCAGTGCCGGCGAGGCGGTGCGGATCTTCACCGGCGGCGTCATCCCCCATGGCGCCGACGCCGTCATCATCCAGGAAGACACCCGGGTCGACGGCGACCATATCTCGATCACCGAGGCCGCGAGCCCAGGACGGCACATCCGCCCGGCCGGCGTCGACTTCCGTGAGGGTGACCTGCTGCTGAAGGGCGGCAGCCGCCTCTCCGACCGCGCGCTTTCGCTGGCGGCCGCCATGAACTATCCGGAACTCGCGGTGCGCCGCCGTCCCAAGGTCGCGGTGCTCGCCACCGGCGACGAGCTGGTGATGCCGGGCTCAAGGCCCGGCCCCGGCCAGATCGTCTATTCCAACGGCTATGCGCTGCGTGCGCTGGCGCGCGCCGAAGGCGCCGAGACCGTCGATCTCGGGGTTGCCGCCGACACGGTGGCCGCGACCACCGCCGGCATCCGCCGGGCGCGGGAGACCGGCGCCGACATCCTGATCACCACCGGCGGGGCCTCGGTCGGCGACCACGATCTGGTCAAGCAGTCGCTGGAGGCCGAGGGCGTCGCGATGGCGTTCTGGCGGATCGCGATGCGGCCCGGCAAGCCGATGATGCATGGCCGGCTCGGCGCGATGCGGGTGATCGGCCTGCCCGGCAATCCGGTGTCGTCCTATGTCTGCGCCTTCCTGTTTCTGGTGCCGTTGATTCGGGCTTTGAGCGGCCGGAACACCATCCATCATGTCCGCACGACCGCCCTGCTCGGCCGCGACCTCGCCGCCAACGACCGGCGCGAGGACTACCTGCGCGCGCGTCTCGAAGAGCGCCAGGACGGCGCGCCGATCGCCACGCCGGTGATGCAGCAGGATAGTTCGCTGCTCGGGAATCTCGCTGCGGCGCGGGCACTTCTGGTGCGTCCGCCGTTCGCGCCCGCCGCCGCCAAGGGCAGCGAATGCGAGATCCTCACACTGCCCGAGTGAGGTTTTCGCGGGCTGCCGATTGCGCGCCGCCTGATGCGTTCACCGGAAATTAAGTGGTTGCGGAACACATATCGAACATATAGTGTCCGTTCATGATTTGTTTCGAGTACTGGTGTCTACAATCGGGAAGCCGCCAGGGAGCATCGCGCTCCCGAGATCAGGCCCCGTCTGAAGGCCCCACCTGAAGAGTCTCGGAATCGAACGACGCTATCAACCGGGGGAATACTCGAGATGCTCACGCGCAAACAGTACGAACTTCTGCGTTTCATCAATGAACGTCTGAAAGAGGCCGGCGTGCCGCCCTCCTTCGACGAGATGAAGGATGCGCTCGACCTGCGCTCGAAGTCCGGTATCCACCGCCTGATCACTGCGCTGGAGGAGCGCGGCTTCATCCGCCGCCTGCCCAACCGCGCCCGCGCCATCGAGGTCATCAAGCTGCCCGAACTGGCCGCCGGCGGCGGCAACGGTCGCCGCGGCTTCACGCCCAGCGTCATCGAGGGCACCCTCGGCAAGCGCAGCAGCACGCCGCCGATCGCCGAGGACGACGGCAACCGTCCGGTCGCCGTCCCCGTGATGGGCCGGATCGCGGCCGGGACGCCGATCGAGGCGCTGCAGACCCGCAGCCACACCATCAGCGTGCCGCCCGACATGCTCGGCTCCGGCGAGCATTATGCGCTGGAGGTGCGCGGCGACTCCATGGTCGACGCCGGCATCCTCGACGGCGACATGGCGCTGATCCAGCGCAACGACGTCGCCAACACCGGCGACATCGTGGTGGCGCTGATCGACGAGGAGGAAGCCACCCTGAAGCGCTTCCGCCGCCGCGGTGCATCGATCGCGCTCGAGCCGGCCAACACTGCCTATGAAGTGCGCATCCTGCCGCCGAACCGGGTCCGCATCCAGGGCAAGCTGATCGGCCTTTATCGCAAATACTGACGACCGCGGAGCATGATCCGGAAAAGTGCGAAGCGGTTTTCCGAAAAGATCATGCTCGAACAGACATATGGAGCGGGATGACGATTCGAAGAAAAAGTCGTCCCGATCCAGGAACGAGCAACAGATCGGATCGTTCCTTGGAAGATAGCGCAGCGTGCGGACCAGCTTGGATGCGCCCCGATACCTCTCGCGCAGTGTAGCGTGTTTGTGATTGAGGCGTTCGACGGCCAGTCGTACAATCGCCCAGAAACGAGCAGACACTCGTTTGCTATCGTCCACTCTGGTAGAGGCCTGCGCCTCAAGGAGAGGCACGGGTCGCTACCTCGAAAAGAGGAGCCATCCGATGTGTGACTATAGTCTGCACGCCGTGGCAGCGCGCCCCGCCATTGTCGGAGAGACGCTGATCACCACGACCTTCCGCGGCACGTCGACCCGCGGCTTTGCTTCGGAGAACGATCCCACGGTCGCGGTCTGCATGCTGCCGGGCACCGAGCTCGCTTTCGCCGAGAACGTTCGCTACGACAGCCGCTGGATCTGGACCAAGACGATGAATTTCCGCGTCGGCGTGTTCAACGAAGTTGAGCCCGACGTGCCCGATCGCCATCACGACGCGGTCGAATTCCCCGACGGCAGCCATGTTCTGGTGACCCAGCTGGTCGAGGGACAGCGCGTCAGCGTGCTGCAATTGCCGGCATTGCATCCGCAGGTCGAGCACAAGCCGAAGGCTGTGGAGCGGCGCCCCTCCGCATTCGCGTCGCTGTTTTTGGGTTGAGCGCACCGTCGCCGCGGAATGAGCCATTCGGCGGCGGATGACCTTAAGCGATTTCGAGCGACCCCGGATTTCCGCTTCC
Organism: Bradyrhizobium septentrionale; assembly: GCF_011516645.4. Lineage (NCBI taxonomy): Bacteria > Pseudomonadati > Pseudomonadota > Alphaproteobacteria > Hyphomicrobiales > Nitrobacteraceae > Bradyrhizobium > Bradyrhizobium septentrionale. The sequence continues at coordinate 8,067,332 of NZ_CP088285.1, forward strand.
GGGGCGCATGAGGAGATTTGCGTCGGCGAGCGCCTTGGCGCATCATCGCGTACGGAGGACGTGCACTCACGGAAACCTGCGCAGTGGTCGACAAGGTCACATGGCAAAAGGCTGGACGCGTCACCGAGCCGGGCCGCTACATGTTCCGGTTCGGCTGGCTGACGGTGACGGCCGATGATCTCAAGGTCTGGGAGCAGTTTCCCGAGGCCGTCTTCACCCTCGTCAGGAAGCCCGACGCCGGCCCCGATTCCGACGAGTACCATCTCGGCCTGTTCGAGCTGCCGACTACCCCCTCGCCCAACAACGGCTAGTCATCCCCCTGCAGGTCGGTCTCGGCCGGGGTCGCATCGACGGCAGGCCGCGGCGCGGCGGCGGGTGTGCGGAGGATCGTCTCGCTCTCACCGTCACCGGGAACCGCCGGCGACCACGGCCGGTCGATGCCGCCGGGCTTCACCGCATCGACGGCGTAGCCGGCGCTGTTCCGTCGCAGCACCAGCGCACCGTGGCGCCGCAGCCGCTCGGCATCGATCACCGAGGCCGCGCAGCCCTGCGGCGCCACCCGCGCGGTGACGATCAGCGCCGCCCGCTCGCAATCGTCGGCCAGCGCCTCCGGCCGCGTCGCCAGCGCGACGAAGGCGCCGCCCGGCCCCCTGGGTCACGCAGCCGCTCGGATCGCAGGAGACGCCCTCGCCGAGCGACGCATCGGCGGCGGTCCGTGCATCGGCATCCGCCGCCAGCCACTCCTTGACCAGGAATGCATCCTTCGCGCTATGCATCAGATGCAGCCGCCCGTCGCCGCCGCGCACCGCGACGTTGCGGCCGTCGGCGGAAATCAGCACGTCCGGCAGCGGCACCCTCACCGCCCAGACTGTGGCCACCACCAGGAGCACAGCGCCGGACCAGCGCAGCGGCGTGCGCAACAGCCCAAGCAGGATGATGCCCGCGCTTGCGACGATCAGCGGCCCGATGCCGAACGCCGCCATCCGCCCTACCGCGCCAGGCAGCGCGGCGACCCATTGCGTCACCAAAATCATCCAGTCGATGCCAAAGCCCATGATCGCCCAGAACACGCCATCAAAGCCGAACGGCATGGCGAGGAGGCCGAGCAGGCCCGCCGGCATCACGATCGCCGACACCACCGGCATCGCCGCGAGGTTGGCGAGAAGCCCGTAAGGCGTCACGCGATGGAAATGGAACGCGGCGTAGGGCGTCGTCGCCAGCCCCGCCACCAGCGAGGCCAGCATCAGCATCGTGAGCTCACGCCCGCCCCACAGCGCAACTCGTGCGGTCGCCGAATGGTCGGGCGAGGCCAACAGGTTCGGCAGCCCGATCTGCACCAGCGCCACCAGCCCGAGCGTCGCGGCAAACGACATCTGGAAGCTCGGATGCACCAGCGCCTCAGGCGCGATCGCGAGCACGATCAACGCCGCCACCGCCAGCGTGCGAAAGGTGATCGCGCGGCGGTCGACCATCACCGCGATCAGCACCACCGCCGTCATGAAGAACGATCGCTGCGTTGCGACCTCGGCTCCCGACAGCAAGAGATAGAACGCCGCGGCGACGAGCGCGGCCGCCGCCGCCCATTTCTTGATCGGATGCCCCGCCGTCAGCGCAGGAAACAGCGCGAGCAGCGCGCGCACCGCGAAGAATACCACGCCCGCGACCACGGCCATGTGGTAGCCGGAGATCGACAGCACATGGCCGAGCCCCGAGATGAACATCGCATCGTTGACCGGCGTCGAGATCGCATCGCGCCGGCCGGTCAGCAGCGCGGTCGCGATCGCGCGCTGGTCGCCGTCGAGCGTGGTGCGGATGCGCGCGTCGATGGCGTCGCGCAGGCCCTGCATGAAGGCCGCATAGCGCAGCGCCAAGCCGCCGGCCGCCGGCGGTTCCCTGGTCTTGACCGCGCCCATCACGAAGCCGGAGGCGCCGATGCCCTGGAAATAGAGGTCGCGACCGAAATCATAGGAGCCCGGACGCTGCGGCCCGAGCGGCGGCATCAGCCGCGCCTTCAATTCGACGAAGCTGCCGACATCGGGCGCGGTACCTTTCTTCACCGAGAGCCTGACACGTTCGAGCTTCGTCGTGTCGCGCGGGCTCTCCATCGAGACGACGCGCAGCACGAAGCGATCGGTCTTCTCGCGGATGTCGCGCGTCTCGACGAAACCGGTCAGCGCCACCGAGAACATCGGCCGCGCCAGCACCGTGTGGCCAATTCGCGCCGTCTTCCATGTCGCCGTCGTGAAGCCCGCCGCGACCGCAGCCAGCATCACGACGGCGGGAAACACCCTCCGCCGCCGCAGCAGCAGCGCCAGCAGGCAGAGCGCAATTGCGACGGCGGCCGCGACCGACAGCACCGGCTCGTGCTCGGCTGCGAAATAGAACGCAATCCCGGTGCCGAACGCCACCGGCACCCAGGGCAACAGCCGCCCGGCCCCCGCCTCCGCGCGCGCCCATTGCCGCAATGTCTCGACGAAGGGCCGCCAGATGCTGGCGCGCATCGGGACATAGCCGCCGGCCGGCGCAGCCGCACGCGGCGGCCACGTCCCCGCGTAGCCGCGTCTGCCGCCCGGCGTCGTGCCCTGCTCCGCCATTCCGCTTGCGATCCCTGCCGGGACGCGAAGCTACCGGATGCTGCGACCTCACCGCTAGCGGAACGGATGCAGAATACGGACCGGCAAGGCCGGATGCCTGGATTCCGCGCCGGGCCACAGCTGCCGCCTGCGTCAAACCGATCGAGCCGAAAGTCTCATTAGGTACCGATCCCATTGGGATTAGACTGCCCTGATGCCTCCACTCCCGGACAGACAGGGATGAGGCAGTGACGGCTCGCGGCACCTGAAGGCCGCTGGAGCTCTTCTCAGGTGGCCCACAACTCCCCTGAGACCAGGCGTTGCGGACGAACTCGCAAATCTCGCCTGCAACGCCGCGCACCACGCGCACTCCGCGAGCGGATTGATCGCTGAAAAAACGCGAGGCGTAGCGTTTGCATTTGATAGGAGCAGCACATGGCAGTTCAAGTACCTAGCGATTTTCGTCGCGTGATTGTCGCTGCGTCAGTGGGAAACATCATTGAATGGTACGATTTTTATATCTTTGGCAGCCTGGCCGCAGTTCTGTCGGTCAAGTTCTTTGAGCAATCCCACCCCGTCGCAGCCCTGCTGAGCACGATCGCGCTGTTCACTGCGGGATTCCTGATCCGTCCGCTGGGGGCCTTCCTGTTCGGATGGATGGGCGATCGGGTCGGCCGCAAATATACATTCCTCATTACGTTGACCGGAATGGGCCTGGGAACGGGAGCGATCGGACTGATCCCAACTTATGAGTCAATCGGCCTGACGGCCGCATTCCTTCTGTTCGGCTTGCGGATGATCCAGGGTCTATGCCTGGGCGGTGAATATGGCGGCGCCATCACCTATGTCGCCGAGCATGTTCCGGACGACAGCCGCGGCTACTACACGGGCTGGCTACAGACCTCGCCGACGCTCGGGATCGTGGCGTCGCTGGCCGTGATCGTTCTGACCCGGACCTGGGCCGGCAATCAGGCCTTTGACGAATGGGCGTGGCGCGTTCCGTTCCTGGTCTCGTTCCTGCTGGTGGCAATCGCCATCTACATCCGCCTCCAACTGCAGGAGACGCCGATTTTCCAGGAGATCAAGGCCCGCGGACAGATGACCAGGAATCCCTGGCGGGAAGCTTTCCTCAGCGCCAACATCAAGTACATCTTGATCGCCATCGTCGTCCTGATCGGGCAGGGCGTGGTCTGGTACAGCGGTCAATTCTGGGCGCTGTACTTCCTGCAGCAGGTCTCCAAGGTTGATGCGGTTACCTCGGCCTACATCGTGGGAACCGCACTGCTGATCGCAACGCCGAGCCTGATCTTCTTTGGCTGGCTGTCGGATCAGATCGGCCGCAAACCCGTGATCCTCGGAGGAATGCTGCTTGCCGCGATCACCTACTATCCCCTGTATCTCTGGCTCGGTATGGTCACGCAGCCGGGACAGATCAACTATCCGCTCGCAGTCTTCATCATCTTCATTCTCGTCTGCTACGTCGGGATGGTGTACGGGCCGGTCGGCGCGTTCCTGGCGGAGTTCTTCCCGGCCAGGATCAGGTACACCTCGGTCTCGGTGCCGTATCATATCGGCAATGGTTGGGGCGGCGGATTGGTGCCGTTCATCACATCGGCTGCCTTCGCAGCGACCGGCAGCATCGGCTACGCGCTGATCTACCCGATTGTCGTTCCCGCGGTGTGCTTGGTGATCGCCCTCTTTATCATGCCGGAGACACGCAAGACCAGAATTTGGGAGGAGCAGATCGAGGCGAAAGCCGCATCGTGACGAATTCACCTTGCTGAGGGGCGACTACCCCTGCAGCAAGGGCCTTGCCCTGCAGCAAGAGCCTTGGCCGCCTTCCAGCAAGTGCGGGACGACGCTTCTCAATCGTCCCGTACTCGCCGTCTCTGGCGTAATTTCCCTGCAGAACCTGCATCGGCGTTAGGGCAACGCGGCCTGGAGGGGGATGCTGCTCAACGCAATTCCAACCTCTCCGGCCGCCAGTGGTTGGCGGTCAGACCAACGTTTCAGTCGGCTCCCACTCAGCCAGCTCGGTGATGCCAGCGATCGTGCCACCAGGTGGCGAAATCACGATCGATCGTCAGCTCCCAGCAAGCGAGCACGATCACCACGATGCCGGCGAGCACGCTGCTCATCGTGACCGATCCCTGTTCGTAGCTGAATGTCCAGGGTGCCAACACCAGAGCCAACCCCATCAGAATCTCGCCCCATTCCTCCAGATACGACGGAATGATGAATGCCTCCACGGCAAACAGCACGACGCCCAATCCGAGCGCGATGGAGATCCAGAGAGCTGCCCCGGAGAAGCCCAGTGCAAACGGCGACGCGACCAGCCAAACGCCCACCAACAGGCTGGCAGCATCCTGCCAGTGTTGAATGCGCATAATCCTCACCTCCTTCTTCCGAAGACATGGTGCGGCGGGGACAAAAAAGCATCTATCCGACCTGCGATGTGTTGCCGCTGCTGATCCGCAAGCAGACGACCATGCTGCCGTCCGTTCGCCCGGAAGCCGCTCTCCGCAGCCAACGACCTTGGTCCCGCCTGGCGATGCAGCACGATCCAGATGGCCTGCAAGTTGGGTGCAAGATTGCCTGGATGAGCGGCAGCCGCGAGGCGCACGACGCCCGGCACCGCTCTGCGTACGCACTCTCCCTCACTACGAGGGCCCGCCGGCCCTCGACTTTGTGTCACGTTCCAGCGTGAAGCCTAGAGCTTCGGTTCTGATTGAATCAGAGCCGAAGCTCTCGTTTCTTGTTTTGACGCGTTTTCTTCACGCGAACCGGTGTCCACTTCGCTCGAAAACGCTCTAGATCAATGGCGTCGGCGACGAGACGTGGTGGCAGGCGATCTTCCAGTCGCCGTCCTCGCGCGCGATCACCCAGGTGATCTTGACGGCGAGCGAGGGCGCATCGCCGTCAAGGAAGAAGGATGCGATAGCGGCCATGTTGACAAGGCCGTCGTTCACCCGCTCGGTCCTGACCTCGCTGAACTGGACGCGCGGTGCGTCCCAGCGCGGCAGGCCGTTGAAATAGGCCTTCACGCCGTCGCGGCCGCGATAGAGCGTCGGGTTCGAGCCGAAGAAGAACGCGTGCTGCGAATAGAGCGCAGCAAGCGTACTGGCATCGAGCCTGCTGAAGCCCGCGGACCATCTTGCGATGATGGCGGAGGCGATATCGTCGGCTTCATCAGGCATCGATCGCCTCCCCTACTTGCCCACGACGGACTGTCCCAGGCCTTGCCTAACTCTTGCCGCCGACTTCCTTGGCAAAAGTGTCGCGCAGGCCGATGGTGCGGTTGAACACGAGCTTGTCCGGCGTCGAATCCGCATCGCGCACGAAATAGCCCTGCCGCTCGAACTGCATCACGTCGGGTGAATTGCTCTCGGCGATCGCCGGCTCGACCCGCGCATCCGTCAGCACTTCCAGCGACTGCGGATTGAGGTCGGCAGCGAAATTGGTCGCGTTCGGGTTCGGGTTGGCGAACAGCTGATTATAGATGCGGATCTCCGCCGGCTTCGACTGCGCCGCCGGCAGCCAGTGCATCGTCGCCTTGACCTTGCGGCCGTCGGGTGCGTTGCCGCCCTTGGTCGCGGGGTCGTAGGTCGCGCGGAGTTCGACGATCTCGCCGGCGGCGTCCTTCACCACGCCGGTGCACTTGATGAAATAGGCATAGCGCAGCCGCACCTCGTTGCCGGGCGAGAGGCGGAAAAACTTCTTCGGCGGGTTCTCCATGAAGTCGTCGCGCTCGATATAGAGCTCGCGGCCGAACGCGATCTTGCGGGTGCCGGCCTCCGGATTGTCGGGATGGTTGATCGCCTCGATCTCCTCGACCTGGCCTTCCGGATAGTTCTCGATCACGACCTTGAGCGGCCGCAGCACCGCCATGCGGCGCAGCGCGGTGCGGTTCAGCTCCTCGCGGATGCAGAACTCGAGCATGCCGACATCGACCACGCTGTTGGCCTTGGCAACCCCGATGCGCTTGATGAATTCGCGCACCGCGGCCGGCGGCACGCCGCGCCGCTTCAGGCCGGCGATGGTCGGCATGCGCGGATCGTCCCAGCCCGAGACGTGGCCGTCGCGAACCAGCTGGGTCAGCACGCGCTTGGACAGCAGCGTGTAGGTCAAGTTCAGCCGCGCCATTTCATACTGCCGCGGCTTCGACGGCACCGGCAGCTTGTCGAGCAGCCACTCATAGAGCGGGCGGTGATCCTCGAACTCCAGCGTGCAGATCGAATGGGTGATGCCCTCGATCGCGTCCGACTGGCCATGTGCGTAGTCATAGCTCGGATAGATCGACCATTTGTCGCCGGTGCGCGGATGGTGGGCGTGCAGGATGCGGTACAGCACGGGATCGCGCAGGTTGATGTTGCCGGCCGCCATGTCGATCTTGGCGCGGAGCACACGGGCGCCGTTCGAGAACTCGCCGGCCTTCATGCGGCGGAACAGGTCGAGGTTCTCCTCGACCGAACGGTCGCGGAACGGCGAGTTCTTGCCGGGCTCGGTCAGCGTGCCGCGGGACAGCCGGATCTCCTCCTGCGACTGATCGTCGACATAGGCGTGGCCGGCCTTGATCAGGCCCTCGGCCCAATCATACAGGCGCTCGAAATAATCAGACGCAAAGAAGAGGTTGGTCCCCCAATCGTAGCCGAGCCAATGGACGTCGGCCTGGATGGAGTCGATGTACTCCTGCTCCTCCTTGGTCGGATTGGTGTCGTCGAAGCGCAGATTGCACTGGCCGCCGAACTCCTGGGCGATGCCGAAATTCAGGGCGATCGACTTGGCGTGGCCGATATGCAGGTAGCCGTTCGGCTCCGGCGGGAAACGGGTCACGATCCGGTTGTGCTTGTGGGAGGAGAGATCGGCCTGGACGATGTCGCGGATGAAGTCGCGCCCTGCCTCTGCCGTCGCCGTATCAGTCGTCATCAAAGGGTTCCTGTTGGATTTAGGCGACTTCTGCCAAATTCGGGCCGTCAGGCCAAGCCCCGCGCTAGCCCGATCATAGCCCGGATATTCTCGCACGTACCCGCTCGGCAAATGCCGCCCGGGACACCGGCGTGGAGCGATCCATGTCGTAGTGGGCCATATAGAACGATTGGACCCCCGCGCCACACATTGGCTTCAAGGCCCGGAACAGCACCTTGCGGCCTGGGTCCTGCATCACGATCCGGGTCAGCCACCAGGGCGAGCCATAGGTCGTCACCACCCCGAACAGGCGGATGTTGGTCAGGAGCGGCTTGATCCGCGCACCGGCCAGATCATGGGCGAAGGCGGTTCCAGGTGCCCAGACACGATCGAAATAGCCCTTGAGCATCGCAGGCATCGAGAACCACCAATGTGGAAAGCAGAAGATGATGCCATCCGCCCGCTTGAGATCGCCGATCAGTCGCGACACCGCCTCTTCTGCATAAGGCCCCCGATAGTAGCTTCGCCGTTCCGCCTCCGTCATCGCCGGGGAAAACTGCTCGCGATCGAGATCGGTCGCGATCACCTCATGCCGGCGCCGCAGTGTCTCGACGATGGCCTGAAACAGCGCATGGTTATAGCTGTCCTCAAGCGGATGGCTATGAACGACCTGGATTAGCATTGGCTAAGCCTCCCTCGGCTATGATACACGGTCGCCCGGCTTTATTATTGGGTTACCCATCCTCTATGACCTCGGCTCCTATCGTCACGCGCTTCGCCCCCTCACCGACCGGCTTCCTCCACATAGGAGGCGCCCGCACCGCGCTGTTCAACTGGCTTTATGCCAGAAAGCTCGGCGGCAAGATGCTGCTCCGGATCGAGGACACCGACCGCGAACGCTCCACCAAGAAGGCGATCGACGCCATCCTGGACGGCCTGAAGTGGCTGGAGCTCGATTGGGACGGCGACGTCATCTACCAGTTCAGCCGCGCTGCCCGCCATCGCGAGGTCGCCGAAAGCCTGCTCGCCGCCGGGCGCGCCTATTATTGCTACGCCTCGCCGGAAGAGCTCACCGCGATGCGCGAGAAGGCCCGCGCCGAGGGCCGCACCCGCCTCTATGACGGCATGTGGCGCGACCGCGATCCCGCGGCCGCCCTGGCTGGCATCAAGCCGACCATCCGCCTCAAGGCGCCGCAGACCGGCGAGACCGTGATCGAGGACCAGGTCCAGGGCCGCGTGGTCTGGCAGAACGAGAACCTCGACGACCTCGTCCTGCTGCGCGGCGACGGCACCCCGACCTACATGCTCGCGGTCGTGGTCGACGACCACGACATGGGCGTCACCCACATCATCCGCGGCGACGACCACTTGATCAACGCCGCCCGTCAGAAGCAGATCTACGACGCGCTGGAGTGGGAGCTGCCGAGCATGTCCCACATCCCGCTGATCCACGGTCCCGACGGCTCGAAACTGTCGAAGCGCCATGGCGCGCTCGGCGTCGATGCCTATCGCGCGCTGGGCTATCTGCCGACCGCCTTGCGCAACTACCTCGTGCGGCTCGGCTGGAGCCATGGCGATCAGGAGATCTTCTCGACCCAGGAGATGATCGACGCGTTCGATCTCTCGGGGATCGGCCGCTCGGCGGCGCGGTTCGATTTCGCCAAGCTGGAAAACCTCAACGGTCACTATATCCGTCAGAGCGACGATCAATCCCTCGTGACCCGGTTCGAGAGCGTGCTGGATTATGTTCCTGACGGCGCCGCGCTGAAGGCCAAGCTCAACGACACCACCCGCGCGCAATTGCTGCGGGCGATGCCGAGCCTGAAGGAGCGCGCCAAGACGCTGATCGAGCTGATCTCCGGCGCCTACTTCATCTTCGCCGATCGTCCGCTCGAGCTCGATCCGAAGGCGGCGGCGCTGCTGACGCCGGAAACGCGCACGCTGATCGGCCGGCTGCGCATCGCGCTGGAAGTCGTGAACGACTGGACGGCGGAAACCACCGAGAGCGCCATGCGGAATTTCGCCGAGCAGAACAACCTGAAACTCGGCGCCGTCGCCCAGCCGCTGCGGGTGGCGCTGACGGGGCGGACAACGTCGCCTGGCATATTCGACGTGCTGGCCGTGCTGGGACGCCAGGAGTGCCTTGCCCGTCTCGCCGATCAGGCGGCGTGATCCTGCATGGACCCCCTCCAGGGTCCATCTTGCAGCGCACATTGCAATGAGCTACCCATCCCCGGACGCCTTCTTCACAAGCCGTTCCGCCCCGCCACGGGCCGCAAATTAGCGACTGGGCAAGGTCGGTTTTCGCAACGAATTCATCGGGGATATCGCGATGGACGCAAAATCCAGCAAGACAGCCACACTCACCATCGGCAACAAGAATTACGATTTCCCGATCCTGAGCGGCACGGTTGGGCCTGATGTCATCGACATCGGCAAGCTCTACGGCCAGGCCGGGGTGTTCACCTACGACCCCGGCTTCACCTCGACCGGCAGCTGCCAGTCGAAGATCACCTATATCGACGGCGACGCCGGTATCCTCGAATACCGTGGCTATCCGATCGAGCAGCTCGCCGAAAACGGCGACTTCCTCGAAACCTGCTATTTGCTGCTCTACGGGGAGCTTCCGACCCCGGCGCAGAAGAAGGATTTCGACCATCGCGTGATCCATCACACGATGGTGCATGAGCAGATGGCCCGCTTCTTCCAGGGCTTCCGCCGCGACGCCCATCCGATGGCGATCATGGTTGCCGCCGTCGGCGCACTCGCCGCGTTCTACCACGACTCCACCGACATCAACGATCCGCGGCAGCGCATGATCGCCTCGATGCGGATGATCGCAAAGGTGCCGACGCTGGCGGCGATGGCCTACAAGTACACCATCGGCCAGCCCTTCATGTATCCGAAGAACTCGCTGTCCTTCGCCGAGAACTTCCTGCAGATGTGCTTCGGCGTGCCCTGCGAGGAATACAAGATCAACCCGGTGCTCGCCGACGCGCTCGACAAGATCTTCATCCTGCATGCCGATCACGAGCAGAACGCGTCGACCTCGACGGTGCGTATCGCCGGCTCTTCCGGCGCCAACCCGTTTGCCTGCATCGCGGCCGGCATCGCCTGCCTGTGGGGCCCGGCCCATGGCGGCGCCAACGAAGCGGCGCTCGCCATGTTGTCCTCGATCGGATCGGTCGACAAGATTCCCGAGTTCATCGCCAAGGTGAAGGACAAGAACAGCGAAGTCCGCCTGATGGGCTTCGGTCACCGTGTCTACAAGAACTATGATCCGCGCGCCAAGATCATGCAGAAGATGTGTCACGCGGTGCTGGCCGAGACCGGCCATGGCGACGACCCGATGCTGAAGGTCGCGCTCGAGCTCGAGAAGATCGCACTCAGCGATCCCTATTTCATCGACCGCAAGCTCTACCCGAACGTCGACTTCTATTCGGGCATCACGCTGAAGGCGATGGGCTTCCCGACCTCGATGTTCACCGTGCTGTTCGCGGTCGCCCGTACCGTCGGCTGGATCAGCCAGTGGAGCGAGATGATCGAGGATCCGCAGCAGAAGATCGGCCGTCCGCGCCAGCTCTACACCGGCGTGGCGCGCCGCGACTATGTGACGATCGACAAGCGCAAGTAAGCTTCATTTTCAAGAGAATACGGAACGGCGCCATCATCCCCGATGGCGCCGTTTTCGTTTGCCCCGCGCAACTTCGGTCGCCAGCGCATCGAGGCGCGGCAGCCGGCACGAACAATGCAAGCGGAACCGCCGCGGCGGGATGCCGCCGCAGGCAAGCTCGTTGTCGATGATTAGCCGGGCCGCCCGCTCATCGTCGCCAGCACGATGTCCGCCGCACGGACGCTCGGCGGCTGGTCGCCGGTCGACATCTTCGCATCCATCGTCCCGAACGCCACGAGCTGACGCAGACGCTCGGGCGTGTCCGCGAGCACCTCGCCCAGCGCCACCGCGAGCCTCTCCGGCGTGCAGTCCTCCTGCAGGAATTCCGGGATGACCTCGCTGCCGATCACAAGATTGGCGAGGATCACCGACGACACCCGGATCGCACGGCGCAGGATGAACGCCTCGGCGGCGCCGACGCGATAGGCCGTCACCATCGGAATGCCCGACAGCGCGAGCTCGAGCGTCACGGTGCCCGACTTCGCGAGCGCGGCGCGCGCCACGCGGAATGCGGCACGTTTCTCGGTCTCGCCGACCGCGAGCCGTGGCACCACTGGCCACGACCCGATGCCTTCGCGCACCATCGCCTCGAGATGCGGCATGGTGGGGAGCACGAGCTCGAACGATTTCTGCTTGCCGAGCTGACCGAGCGCCGCGCCGAACAGCGCCAGATGATGCCTGATCTCGCTGCGTCGGCTGCCCGGCAGCACCAGCAGCACCGGCGGCGCGGCGTCGCGGCGCTTCTGCTCCTCCGCGTTCGGCCGCAGCGAGGCGAATTGCTCGGTCAGGGGATGGCCGACATAGCTGCACGGCGGTCCCTGCAGCTTGCGATATTCCTCGGGCTCAAAGGGCAGCAGCGCGAGCACGTGATCGACGTAGCCCCGCATCGCGCGCGCCCTGCCCGGCCGCCACGCCCACACCGACGGCGACACGTAATCGACGATCGGGATATCAGGGTTGCGGGCGCGGACGCGGCGGGCGACGCGGTGGGTGAAGTCCGGGCTGTCGATGATGACGAGCATGTCGGGCGCATCAGCGAGCACCGCGTCGGCGGTGCGGCGGATCAATCGCAGGATTTTCGGCAGTTGCTTCACCACGGCGGCAAAGCCCATGATCGACAGTTCCTCGATCGGGAACAGCGGCGTGATGCCCTCGCTTGTCATCGCCCGGCCGCCGACGCCGGAAAACTGCACGGCATCGCCGAGGCGCTGGCGCAGCACCTTCATCAGCGCCGCGCCGAGCCGATCGCCGGATTCCTCGGTCGCGATGAGGAAGATCTTGCGAGGCGTGCTGGGAGGGCGCGCCTGCATCAGCCCGCCAGTCCGATGACAAAGAGCCCCCTGGCGTCGGCGGCCTCGATCAGGGCCTGCGGTTCGGCGGCCAGCGTGTTACCGGCGATCACGGCAATGCCGGCGATGCCGGCCGCGGCCGCGCCCTCGACCGTCCGCGGACCGATGGTCGGCAGATCGAAGCGCAGGTCCTGGCTGCTCTTCGGCGCCTTCACCAGCACGCCGCGGCCGCCCTTGGCGCGAATGCGGCCCTCGGCGCGCAGCCGCGCCACCCGCGCCAGCAGCCCATCGGTGCCTTCGATGTCCTCGACCGCAACCACGTGCCCGTCGATCACCACCGCCGCCTGGCCGATGTCGAACGGGCCGAGCGCGTCGAGCACCCCGCGGCCGCGCGCGATATCGGCAAGCGCGGCACCGTCCGGCGTCGCGCGCGTCACGGCGCCCTCGGGCATCAGGAGATCGGGTGCGACATCCTTGATTCCGACCATGCGGAATCCCTGCTGCTCGAGGATGCGGCCGACACTCGACAACAGATGATCGTCGCCGCCGCGAAACGCGCGCACGACATGGCCGAGCAGGCGCAGCGTGCCCCAGTCGAGCCGGATCTCCGACAGCGCCGGACGCACCAGCGTGCCGATGAAGATCAGATCGCGGCAGCCTTCGTCGCGGAATAGCCGGGTCGCCCGTCCGAGCTGGCCGACCGAGATCCAGCGATGACGAAAGCGCTGCGCGCGCGCGGGATCGCAGGCGCCGCGCAGCGCAAACAGCACCGGCGTGATGCCGCGCGCCGTAAGCTGGTCAGCAACCGCGAACGGCATGGCGCCGCCACCAGCAATGACGCCGACCGGCGAGGAAAGCGAGGGAGCCGCTGACGTCATGCTGGCGGCCATTCCATGCTCAATCGGTGTCGGCTGGAAGGCAGAGCGGCCGGAGCTTGCCGCCCTCGATGAAGGCGAGGATTTCGGCGATCGCGGGATCCTCTCCCGCCAGCGGCTGCACCGAGGCCAGCCGCTCGGCAAAGATGCCGGGGCCGTGGAACAGCTTTTGATAGAACGCGCGCACCGTCGCCAGCCGCGACTTGGTGAACAGGCGGCGCCGCATGCCGATGATGTTGAGGCCTTCGAGCACCGCGTATTGGCCGTTGGCGAGCCCGAACGGGATGATGTCGCCGCGCACGCCGCAGACGCCGCCGATCATCACCTGCGAGCCGACGCGGGTGAACTGGTGCACCGCCGAGAGCCCGCCGATATAGACGAAGTCGCCGATCTCGCAGTGGCCGCCGAGCGTCGCCGAGGTCGCGAAGATCACGCCGTTGCCGACCATGCAATCATGGCCGACATGGCTGTTGTTCATGAAGAAGCCGCGATCGCCGACACGGGTGAGCCCGCCGCCCTTGACCGTGCCGACATTCATCGTCACGCCTTCGCGGATAGTGCAGGCTTCGCCGACTTCGAGACGGGTCGGCTCGCCGCGATAGCTGAGATCCTGCGGCGGCCCGCCGAGCGCGGCAAACGGCGAGATGACGCAGCCGGCGCCGATCTTCGTGTGCCCGCTAACCGTGACATGCGCGATCAGCTTGCAGTTCTCGCCGAGCACGACATTGGGGCCGATGATGCAGTACGGACCGATCTCGGTGCCGGCCCCGATCACAGCGCCATCCGCAATCCGCGCAGTGGGGTCGATCATGCTCATGCAGTTCAAATCCGGAATTCGTTAATGGCGCCAAAGCGCTATGCTGTCAGTTGGGCGGTCGTTAGCGCGACTTTGCCTGCCCTGTCCAGTGACGTATCATGACGGCCTGTTGCAAACGAGAAGGTCGCAACCTCACCATGGTCCGGGCCGCCGCGCTGATCCTCAGCCTGCTCTCTGCGCCGATCGGCCCGGAGACGGTCGATCTCGGCAACAGCACGACCGTCGACCTCTCGAGCTTCGAATGCCGCGACATCAATCGCAGCACGATCGTCCAGCGGGTCTGTTACAGCGCAGGCGAGCGCACCCTGCTGGTCGCGGTCAGGGGCAGCTACCAGCACTATTGCGGCGTGCCCACTGAGACCTTCGACGCACTGATGAACGCGCCGTCGATGGGCATCTTCCTCAATCGCGTGTTGCGGATCGCCGGTGCAGACGGCCGATACGCTTGCACGACGTCGTAGCGACCACCCGGGTTAGTCCGTCAGCATCGCACCGACATCGGCTTCGGCGACGACCTGGCCGTTGACCTTGGCATCGCCGTGAAACCACCACATCGTCTTGCGCCGGCCGAGCGAGCGCATGTGGTACTCGATGGTGTCGCCGGGCATCACCGGCTTGCGGAATTTGCACTTGTCGATGGTGAGGAAATACACCGCGCGCGGCTTCTCGGTGCCTTCGACGGATTTGATGCCGATCACGCCGGCGGTCTGGGCCATCGCCTCGATCATCATCACGCCGGGATAAACCGGGCGGTCCGGGAAATGCCCCTGAAACGGCGGCTCGTTGAAGGTGACGTTCTTGATGCCGATACCGCTGTAGTCGGTGCGGATCTTGATCACCCGGTCGATCAGCAACATCGGAAAGCGATGCGGGAGCGTCTTCAGGATATCGTTGATATCCACGAGCTCGAATTTGACCGGTGCCTCCTCCATCACTCCTGTTCCTTGCCTTTGGTTTCGTTGTCGCGCACCAGGCGCTCCACCGCGATGATTTCCCTGAACCACTGCTTGGTTGGCTTGGCAAAATGCCCGCCCCAGCGGCCGTTGGCCGGGATGTCGTCCTTGACCGCGCTCATCGCCGTCACCTGGGCACCATCGCCGATCTTGAGGTGGTTGTTGATTCCCACCTTGGCGCCGAGTGCGACGTTGTCGCCGATCGTCAGGCTGCCCGCGAGCCCGATCTGGGCCGCGAGCAGGCAATGCCGGCCGATGGTCACATTGTGGCCGATCTGGACCTGGTTGTCGATTTTGGTGCCCTCGCCGATCACCGTGTCGCGCAGGGAACCACGGTCGATGGTCGAGGCGGCGCCGACCTCGACATTGTTCTGGATCACCACGCGGCCGGTCTGCGGCACTTTCACGTGGCCCGCCGGCCCGAAAAAGATGAAGCCATAGCCGTCCTGGCCGATATTGCAGCCGGTGTGGATCAGGACGTTGTTGCCGATCAGCGCGAACTGAATGGTGGTCTTGGCGCCGACATTGCAGTCGCGGCCGATCTTGACGTCGGCCCCGATCACCGCGCCGGCGCCGATGATGGTGCCCGCGCCGATCTCGACCCGCGGGCCGATCACCACCAAGGGATCGACGATGACGCCGTCCTCGAGACGCGCGGTGGGATCGATGATCGCCGACGGTGCAATGCCCTCGGTATCGAACCAGGATTGCGGCCGCAGCGCATCGGCGTGCCATTCGCGGGCGAGCTCGACGAAGACCTGGAACGGCTTGTTGGCCCGCAGCACGGCGGTGCCCTTGGGCACCTGCGCCTCGAAGCGCGGGCTGACCAGGCACGCGCCGGCCTTGGTCGCGGCAAGCTGGTCGGCATATTTGAGATTGTCGAAGAAGGCGAGATGCATCGGACCGGCCTCGTCGAGCGAGGCCAGCCCTCTGATCTTATGCGCGCCCCTCGCGGGATCGACCAGATGCGCCTTCGTCAGCGTGGCGATCTCAGCCAGCGTTGACGAAGGGGGACTCTTGAAGAAGATCGGCTGCGCCATTCCATCCGTCGCAGTCCGGTCGGCAATCGGTCTTAGAACGTCGTACCGCCGCCAAACCGGAATTCTTGCGTGCGGTCATACGCACCCTTGGTCAGCGGCACTGCGTAATCGAAGCGCAGCGGGCCGAACGGTGACTGCCAGATCAGGCCGACACCGACCGAGGTACGGACAACCTTGCTGTCGTCATAGCTCAGGCCAAGGCAGGTGCCCGGAGTCGGCGGGTTATTCGTCGGCCTGATACAGCCGGGCACGTTGACTTCGCCTGTCGCTGCCCACGACGTCGGGCCTTTGTAGTCGTACAGGCCGCCGGCGTCGGCATAGACCGCGCCCTTAAGCCCGACTTCCTTCGGCAGGAACCAGAACGGCATCTGCAGTTCCGCCGACACGCCCCAGTACTTGGTGCCGCCGATGGCGTCCATGGTGCCGTACGGATTGATGTCACGCGGACCGATGCCGTTCGGCGCGAAGCCGCGGACCAGGTTCGGGCCCATCTGGAAGTGATCCAGCATGCGCAATTCGTCGCTGCCGAGCTTGCTCAGGATGCCGCCCTGGGCGTGGATCAGGCCGACGAGATCAGAGACCAGCGGGGTGTAGTACTTCGCGTCGATCGCGCTCTTGATGTAGCTGACATCGCCGCCGACGCCGGCGAAGTCCTGCTTGAAGTCGACGATCAAACCGTCGGTCGGGTTCTTGTTGTTGTCGAGCGTGTTGTAGTTCAGCGTATAGCCCAGCGCCGAGGTCAGGGTCTTGCCGCCCGCAAGCTCCTTGCGAACCGGCAGCGAGGCTTCGCCGTCGAAGTAGCAGCCGAGACCATTGGTCGACACCAGGCTGATCCCGTTCAGGTTCGCATAGGCCGGGCTCGGATTGAACGCAGGGTTGGGCGTTACGCCGTCCGCGAGGAATGGCACGTTGTTACAGTTGTTCAGCGTCGACGGCAGTGTGATTTCCTGCTGATAGATCGAGTAGCGCAGCTGCAGCGAGAGATCTTCCCGCAGGCTGAAGCCGAGCCGCGGGCTGAAGCCCAGCGTCTTGGTGCCGTACGCGATGTAGCTGTTGGACAGCTGCTGGCGCTGATAGAGGTCGAGACCGAGCGCGACGCGATAGTCGAGCAGATAGGGCTCGACGAACGACAGCGAATAGCCGCGCGCATATTGGCCGTAGGTCACCGCCGCCTTCGCGAACAGGCCGCGGCCGAGCAGATTGCGCTCGGAGACGCTGACTTCGGCCAGCGCACCGTCGGTGGTCGAGTAACCGCCCGACACCGAGAAGTCGCCGGTCGACTTCTCTTCGAGATCGACGATCAGGATGACGCGATCGCTGGAGGAGCCCGGCTCGGTGGTGATTTTCACGGTCTTGAAGAAGTCGAGGTTCTTCAGCCGGCGCTCGGCACGGTCGACCAGCGCGCGGTTGTAGGCGTCACCCTCGGAAAGATCGAACTCGCGGCGGATCACGTAATCACGGGTGCGGCTGTTGCCGCGGATATTGATGCGCTCGATATAGGTGCGCGGGCCTTCGTCGATCGCAAACGTGATCGACACCGTGTGATTATCGAAATTGCGATCACCGCGCGGCCGGACCACCGCGAAGGCATAGCCGCGGCGCGACGCCTCGATCTGCATTTCCTCGACCGACTTCTCCAGCGCCTCGGCGTTGTAGAGCGAGCCGACATTGACGCGCGAATAGGTACGCAGCGCGTTCGGGTCGAGCGTCGAGATCGACGAGGTGTAGTTGACGGCGGCGACGCGGTACTGCTGGCCTTCCTCGATCTTGAAGGTAACCAGGAAGCCCTTCTTGTCGGGATCGTATTCGGTCAGCGCGGCGACGACTTGGACGTCGGCATAGCCGTTCTTGAGGTAGAAGCGGCGAATCAGGTCGCGGTCAGCCTCGACCCGGTCGGGATCGTAGACGTCGTTGCCACCAAGGAAGCTCAGCAGGTTCGATTCGCGGGTCTTGATGACGTCGCGCAGACGGGACGCCGAATAGGCGTTGTTGCCGATGAACTCGATCGACCGGACACCGGTCTTCACGCCTTCATTGATCTCGAAGATCAGGTCGACGCGGTTGTTCGGCTGCTCGATGATCTGCGGATTGACCCGCACGTCGTAACGGCCGGAGTGCCGGTAGATCTCGGTGATGCGCAGGGCGTCCGACTGGACCTGCGGGCGCGAGAAGGTGCCGCGCGGCTTGGACTGGACTTCAGCGGTGAGCTGCTCGTCCTTGACCTTCTTGTTGCCCTCGAAGGCGACGCGGCCGATCACCGGGTTCTCGACCACGACCACGACAAGGCGTCCGCCTCGCTGGTCGATGTGGACGTCCTGGAACAGACCGGTCTCGATCAGCGCCTTCAGGCCGTCGTCGATCTGGGCCTGGCCCAGCCGACCGCCCGGTCCAGGATGGAAATAGGAGCGGATAGTTTCGAGTTCGACGCGGCGATTCCCCTCCACTGTGATCGAATCGACAGTCTGCGCATACGCAGGCGCAGAAACAGCTACGGCCGCCAAGGTGGCAGCCACCGGCACGGCGAACATGACCAAGGCGGCGAACAGCCCCCCCCTCACTCGCATTCCAAACATCATGCGCTGCGCGCCCTTATCTTAGCGATGCCGGATCGTTCCCCAACGCCCCGACAGATTCCCAACCTACCGCCCAGCTTGTAACCAAATTTGCCAAGGGGGCAAACTTACTACAGCCGAACATTTCCATTTTCGTACCAACACGTTGCTCATCGGCAACGCCACAGAAAAGCCCGCTTTAGGACCCGGCGATCCTGAGGATGTCGTTATACGTCGCAAACACCATCAGCATCAGGACCAAACCCAGCCCGATTCGGAAACCCACCTCCTGCGTCCGCTCCGACAGCGGGCGTCCACGGAGCGCCTCTGCGCCGTAGAACAGCAGGTGGCCGCCATCCAAGAGCGGGATCGGGAACAGGTTCAAGAGGCCAATCGAGACCGACAGGATGGCACAAAGGTTCACAACGAACTGGAAACCTGCGCTCGCGGCCTGACCGGACAGCTTTGCGATTCCGATGACCCCACTCACCTCGCCCGGATTGCCGGTTCCCACGAACAGCGACCCGAGGAACTTGAAGGTGCTGGCAATGATGTACCAAACCTGCTCAACACCGATTTTCAGGGCTTCCAGAACGCCGACCGAGGCGCTGGTCGCTTCGCCAGTCTGAGCCTTGTGCTCGATTCCGAGCACGCCGATTCGGTGGGCATTGCCGAAGGGGTCCTTGACCTCCTTGAGCGCGGGCGTGGCGGTGAGCGAGACAATCTGGCCATCCCGCTTCACTTTGAACCCAAGAGCTGAACCGGCATTCGAAGCTACGATCCGCTGCATGTCGGCGAAGCTCTGAATCGCGCTGCCGTCGATGTCCACGACGATATCGCCGACCTTGAATCCTGAGTTCGCGGCAACGCTTTCGGCGACCAGACCATCGACCCGAGCGATCGTGCTCGGCTTGCCGTAATAGAGCGCCATACCCGCAAAGATCAGGGCGCCGAGAATGAAATTCGCCACCGGACCGGCGACGACGATGGCGGTGCGCTTTCCGACCGACTTGTGGTGGAAGCTGCCTTGGCGCTCCTCAGCCGTCATCGAGGCGAGCGTCTCCGTCGACGGCGTCGACGCCTCGCTGTCGTCGCCGAAGAATTTGACGTAACCGCCGAGCGGAATCGCGGAGAGCTTCCAGCGCGTGCCATGCCGGTCATTGAAGCCGGCAAGCTCCGGCCCGAACCCCAGCGAGAAGGTCAACACCTTCACGCCAGCCCAGCGCGCAACCAGGAAGTGGCCGAGTTCGTGAAAGAAGACAACGATCGTCAGGACGAATAGAAAGGGAACAATATAGCCGATGAGCCCGTGGCTCAACGCATTGAAATAATGAAGAAAAAATTCGGGCATTCGATTTCCCTCGACAAGAGCCAGAGGCTCCGTCCCCAACCCTCTAGGTTGCCTTTAAGGCAATTTGAGGCAATAGGGCGGCAGCTTTATTTCGCGCGATATGGTCAACGGAAATCGCATCATCCGCCGAGTGCAGTGGTGGCTGATTCCCCGACCTGATCCAATCGTTCATTGTCGCCTCGACCAGCCGGGCGATCGCACCGAACTTGATCTTGCCGGCGATGAAGGCTGCGACCGCGATCTCGTTCGCGGCATTGTACACCGTGGTCGCGCCGTACCCGCTCCGCAGCGCCTCATAGGCCAGCCGCAGCCCCGGGAAGCGCTGGAAATCCGGCGCCTCGAAGGTGAGCTGGCCGATCTTGGCGAGATCGAGCTTGGCGGACGGGCCGACGATGCGGTCCGGCCAGCCCAGGCAGTGCGCGATCGGGATCCGCATATCGGGCGTGCCGAGCTGGGCCACCACCGAGCGGTCGGAGAACTCGACCATGCCGTGGATGATCGACTGCGGGTGCACCAGCACGTCGATCTCGTCGGGCGCCAGCGCGAACAGATAGGACGCCTCGATCACCTCGAGCCCCTTGTTCATCATCGAGGCGGAATCGATCGTGATCTTCTGCCCCATGCTCCAGTTGGGATGCTTCAGCGCCTGTTCCAGCGTCGCCTGCTCGATGTCGGCGGGGGCCCAGGTGCGGAACGGCCCGCCGGACGCGGTGATGATCACCCGCGTCAGTTCCTCGCGATTGCCGGAAGCCAGCGCCTGGAACAGCGCATTGTGCTCGGAGTCCGCCGGCAGGATGCAGGCGCCGGCCTTCTTGGCCCGCTCCATGAAGATGTCGCCGGCGCAGACCAGGCACTCCTTGTTGGCGAGCGCGACGGTGGCGCCGCGATCGACCGCGGCAAGCGCCGGCTTCAGTCCGGCCGCGCCGCTGACCGCCGCCATCACCCAATCGGCCGGCCGCGCGGCCGCCTCGATGATGGCGCTCTCCCCGGCCCCGCATTCGATTCGGGTTCCGGCCAGCGCGTCCTTCAGCTCGGAAAGCCTTTTGGGATCGGCAATGGCGGCGAACCGCGCGCCGAACTCCCTGGCGAGCTTTGCCAGTCCCTCGACATTGCTGTTCGCGGTCAGCGCCTCGACCCGGTAACGGTCGCGCGCGCCCCGCAGCAGATCCATGGTGCTGTCGCCGATCGAGCCGGTGGCACCGAGGACGGTCACGGTCCGCGCGGCGGATGCCGCCGCGGCCTTGTTGTTACGCAACGGAACTGCGCTCATCTCATCACCAAACCATAAGACCGCGCCCGACGCCATCGGCGCCACCACGGAGAAAGCCGAAAATCGCCGCCACAATGACGGCCGCGACAAATCCGTCCAGGCGGTCCAGGAGGCCGCCATGGCCGGGAATGATGTGGCTCGAATCCTTCACGCCGAACCGCCGCTTCACTGCGGATTCGAAGAGATCGCCGAGCTGCGAAACCACCGACAACACGGCGCCGAGCAACAGCAGCGGCCCGGTCGTGCCGATCTCGAAGGCGGCAAAGCCAGCGGCAACGAGCAGGCTTGCGACGAAGCCGCCGGCGGCGCCGGCCCAGGTCTTCTTCGGACTGACCCGCACCCAGAGCTTCGGTCCGCCGATGCTGCGGCCCGCGAAATAGCCGCCGATGTCGGTGACCCACACGATCAGCAATACGAACATCAGTGCGGCAAAGCCCTTTGCCGCATCGAGGCGCAGCAGCACCGATGCGACCTCGGCTCCTGCCGCGTAAAGCAATCCCGCAACGGCCCAGTTGCGCCGCGCGCCCGACGTCAGGGCGACAACGACAGCGCCGACGGCGAGCACGATCAGGGCGACATCGATCCGGCCCGCCATCAGGCCAAGTCCGGCAAGCAGCAGCGCGACGACGCCCGGCACCACGATGCGGAGCTCGCGTCCGAGGCCGGTAACAACAAGCCATTCGGCGAACAATCCGACCGCCGCCAGCGTCACCAGAAGCGACCAGGCGACGCCACCCAAATAGGCCAGTGCGATCGCGAGCGGCGCCAGCACCAGCGCCGCAACCACGCGCATCACGAGATTGCGCGATCCCTGCTCGCTTGCTGCCGCCGGTGCGGCTTCGCCCTCAGTCACGAGCCGGTTTTCGCAGCGAGGCCGCCGAACCTGCGCTCGCGCTTGCCGTATTCGGCAATCGCGCCTTCGAGCGCGGCCTTGTCGAAATCCGGCCAGTGAATCGGCACGAAGACCAATTCGCTGTAGGCGGCCTGCCACATCAGGAAGTTCGACAGACGCTGCTCGCCGCTGGTGCGGATGATCAGATCGGGATCCGGAATGTCGGGCGCGTCGAGATATTGGCCGAGCGTGTCGGCATCGATGGAGCTGGCGTCGCGCTTGCCTTCGGCGACCTCGCGCGCAAGGCGCCGCGCCGCGGCAGCGATCTCCGCCCGCGAACCGTAGTTGAAGGCGACCACGAGGTTGAGCTTGTCGTTGTTCCGGGTCAGCTCCTCGGCCTCGTTGAGCAGCGCGCAGATGTCGGGGTCGAGCCCGTCCCGCTCGCCGATCACGCGCACCCGCACCCCGTCACGATGCAGCGTCGCCAGATCGTTGCGGATGAAGCGGCGCAACAGGCCGAACAGATCGCCGATCTCGCTCGCCGGCCGCGACCAGTTTTCCGAGCTGAAGGAGAAGATCGTGAGATAGACGATGCCGAGTTCATGGGCCGCGCGGACCACGCGGCGCAGCGCCTCGACGCCGCGGCGATGGCCCTCGACGCGCGGCAGGCCGCGCGAAGCGGCCCAGCGCCCGTTGCCGTCCATAATGATCGCCACATGCAACGGAGCACCGGAGCGATCCGGTCCGTCAGTTGCTGGGGCGGCGGCGTTCGACATCGGCTGGTTTCCGTAGCGCCTTCAGACCGTCAGGATTTCCTTTTCCTTGGCGGCAAGCAGCTGATCGACTTCGGCGATCATGCCGTCGGTCGCCTTCTGCACCTCGTTGGACAGGCGCTCGTGATCGTCCTCGGAGATCTCGTGATTCTTCTCGAGCTTCTTGATGACGTCGAGGCCGTCGCGGCGCACATGGCGCACTGCGACCTTCGCCGCTTCCGCGTATTTGTGCGCGACCTTGACGAGCTCCTTGCGGCGCTCCTCGTTGAGTTCGGGAATCCGCAGGCGCAGCACCTGTCCTTCGGTCGCCGGCGACAGGCCGAGGTTGGAATCGACGATCGCCTTTTCGACCGCCTTCACCATGGTCTTGTCCCAGACCTGCACCGAGAGCAGGCGCGGCTCCGGCACGCTGATGGTCGCGACCTGGTTGAGCGGCATATGCGAGCCGTAAGCCTCGACCTGGACCGGCTCCAGCATGGAGGCCGCGGCGCGGCCGGTGCGCAGACCGCCGAGCTCGTGCTTGAGCGATTGCGTAGCCCCCTGCATGCGGCGCTTCACGTCGTTGATGTCAAAACCAGCTGCGGCCATGACGTTCTCCCTTTCACTTAGAAACCGGCTGTCGACGCCCGGAGGCGCGGCAATCAGCCGGCGACGACCGTGCCGTGTCCGGTACCGCGCAGAATCGCACCGATCGAACCGGGCTCCGCGATCGAGAACACGATGATAGGCAGCGACGTCTCGCGGGCAAGTGCGAAAGCGGTCGCGTCCATGACCTTGTAGCCGCCCTCGATCGCCTGCGAATGGGTCAGGCGGTCGAAGCGCTTGGCTTTGGGGTCCTTCTTCGGATCGGCGCTGTAGACGCCGTCGACATTGGTGGCCTTCAACACCGCCTGCGCACCGATCTCGGCCGCGCGCAGCACGGCCGTGGTGTCGGTGGTGAAGAACGGGTTACCAGTTCCGCCGCCGAGCAGGACGATGCGTCCCTCGGCGAGGTATTTGTGCGCTGCACTACGGGTGAACAGCTCGGAAATCTCCGGCATCACGAATGCCGACAAGGTCCGCGCCGGGCTCCCCTTGCGCTCGATCGCCGCCTCCAGCGCCAGGCAGTTCATCATGGTCGCCAGCATGCCCATGGTGTCGCCGGTCGGCCGCGACACGCCGCGTGAGGAGACCTCGACGCCGCGGACGATGTTGCCGCCGCCGATCACGACGGCGACCTCGATGCCGAGCTTGCGGGCCGCGATCAGGTCGTCGGCGACGCGGTCGACCGTCGGTTGATCGATCCCGAAGCCGTGGGAGCCGGCCAGATACTCGCCGGACAGCTTGATCACCACGCGACGATAGATCGGCTCAGCCATGATGCGATCGCTTTCCTATCCGCGCAGGTAGGTTTCCGGCGCATGCGCCGGACGCCTGGTGTCAGCGGTTACTTCTTGCCGCTGGCGGCCGCGACTTCGGCGGCGAAGTCGCTTTCCTGCTTCTCGATTCCCTCACCGAGAGCATAGTTCACAAATCCAGCGATTTTGATCGGCCCGCCGACCTTACCCTCAGCTTCCTTCACCGCCTGGGCAACCGACTTGCCGCTGTCGTGGATGAAGGCCTGATCGAGAAGGCAGACCTCCTTGTAGTAGGTCTTCAGGCCGGAATCGACGATCTTCTCGATGACGTTCTCCGGCTTGCCCTGCTGACGGTACTTGTCAGCGAGCACGTCCTTCTCGCGCTTGACGGTCTCCGGATCGAGCCCGGCCGGATCGAGCGCCAGCGGCTTCGCCGCGGCGACATGCATGGCGAGCTGGCGGCCGAGCACGGCGAGCTCGTCGGTCTTGCCGGCCGACTCGAGCGCCACGATCACGCCGATCTTGCCGGCGCCCTCGACGACGGCGTTGTGGACATAGCTCGAGACCACACCCTTGCTCACCTCGAGCGAAGCGGCGCGGCGCAGCGTCATGTTCTCGCCGATGGTCGCGATGGCGTCGGAGATCGCGGTCTCGACGGTGACGTCGCCGACCTTGGCCGCCTTGATCGTCTCGACATCTGCGGCGTTATGCAGCGCCACCTGGGCGACCAACTTGACCAGGCCCTGGAACTGCTCGTTGCGCGCGACGAAGTCAGTCTCGGAGTTGACCTCGACCAGCACGCCCTTGGTGCCGGAGGTCAGGGCGCCGATCAGGCCCTCGGCCGCCACGCGGCCGGCCTTCTTGGCCGCCTTGGAGAGGCCCTTCTTGCGCAGCCAATCCTGCGCGGCCTGCATGTCGCCGTTGTTCTCGGTCAGCGCCGCCTTGCAATCCATCATGCCCGCGCCGGTCGATTCGCGGAGATCCTTGACCATCGCTGCTGTGATCGTCGCCATCGTTCAATGTCCTTCTTGCCTGTACAGGACCCGCGGCGCCCGATGGCGCCGCCGTCAGCGACAGGGAAATCGTTGTTCGTGGAATAGAAGCGGCGGCCGGGTGAGTTCCGGCCACGCCGCGTAACGATTATTCCGCTTCGGCGAGCGTCTTGGCCTGGGCGACCCAGGCGTCGGCACGGCTCGGCAGACCGACTTCTTCGCCGATCTTGTGCGCGGTGTCGTGGTCGAGCTCGGCGAGCTGCCAGTAGTGGAAGATGCCGAGGTCGTTGAGCTTCTTCTCGATCGTACCGGACACGCCGGTGAGCTTCTTGAGGTTGTCGGCGGTGCCGCGCGGGCCGGCAAGGCCCTGGAAGCCAGACGGTGCAGCCGCCGGGAGCTCTTCCTGCACGGGGGTCGCGGACGCACCGATGTCGATTCCGGAATCGCCCTGAGCGCGCGAGATGCCGTCGATGGCGGCGCGCGCCACGAGGTCGCAATACAGCGAGATCGCGCGGCCGGCGTCGTCATTGCCCGGCACCACATAGGTGATGCCCTTCGGGTCCGAGTTGGTATCGACGATCGCGGCGACCGGGATGTTGAGCCGCTGCGCTTCCTGGATCGCGATGTCTTCCTTGTTGGTGTCGATCACGAAGATCATGTCGGGAAGACCGCCCATGTCCTTGATGCCGCCGAGCGAGCGGTCGAGCTTGTCGCGCTCGCGCTGCAGCGTCAGCCGCTCCTTCTTGGTGTAGGAGTTGGCTTCACCGGACCCGAGCACGTCGTCGAGGTGACGCAGCCGCTTGATCGAGGCCGAGATCGTCTTCCAGTTGGTCAGCGTGCCGCCGAGCCAGCGCGAATTGACAAAGTACTGCGCCGAGCGCTTGGCAGCATCGGCAACGCCGTCCTGGGCCGAGCGCTTGGTGCCGACGAACAGGATGCGGCCGCCCTTGGCGACGGTATCGCTGACCGCCTGCAGGGCACGGTGCAGCATCGGCACGGTCTGCGCGAGGTCGATGATGTGGATGTTGTTGCGGGCGCCGAAGATGTAATCCTGCATCTTCGGGTTCCAGCGGTGGGATTGGTGACCAAAGTGAACGCCAGCTTCCAAAAGCTGACGCATATTGAATTCGGGCAGCGACATAGTTCTAATTCTCCGGTTGGTTCCTCCGGAAACGTGTGAGCAAGCGAGCCTGACTGGCCCGGTTGCCACCGGACGGCCTTTGAGAGCCATGTTTCCGTGTGAGATGGCGCGGTATATAGCGCGATTTGCGCCATAAGCAAGGAAATACGGCCGGTTAGGCCGGCCGGATAGGCCCTCTGCACCCCGAAACTGACCCGTTTTGGCCCAAACCGGCCAGGTCTGACGGCCGGGGCCCCGGTCAGATCCCGGTCGGGCCCCGCTTACTGCGCCAATTGCAGGTCCGCCAGCGTCGTGCGCGCGGTCGCCTCGTCCAGTGCGACGAATTCCGCCGGCCCGGGGTTGCCGGCGGTCGCGGTCGCGGCCGATGCGACGACTGCACCGACCAAACCTCCCACCATCGTCACACCCATGACGGCGTCATGCCGCTCACTCGATCTCACCAGAAAGAAGTAGGTGCGGCCCGGCTCGGTTGCGAAGTTGTGCGCGGTATCGCCGGGAAACATCACCTCGCTTGCGACCAGTTGATGCCTGCCGGCGGGGCGATCGGTGAACGCGTAGCTTCCGACGATGATCTTGCCGATCGGTTGGCCATCGAGCTTCACGTCGCAGGCGCAGATCGCCATGCTCAGTCCCTTGCGCTTCTCCTGCAGCACGACGATGCGGGAATGCCCCGGCTTCGGCGGCCCGAACTTCTGCGAGATCGCCGCATAGTCGGTGCCGACACCATCGCTGACGCAGCCCGACACCATCAACACACCAGCCAGCAAGGCCGCATAACGTCCGAACATCCCGCCCCCGGAATTTCCAACGGGCGTAACCATAGTGAGAAACACGGCGTGGTTGCAATAGCGCTTAAGCCGTAGTCAAGCGCATTCCGCAGCATCGCCGGGACTTTTGCCTACAGCGTCTGCACGTCGACGACGCCCGTCACTGCCTTGATCGCGCCGGCGATCTGCGGGGAGACCTTGTAGCGGCCGGGCAGCTTCATCTCCACCTCGGTCTCGAGGTCGAGCATCATCACCAGCGAGACGTCGCCATCGGCAGCGCCTGCCGGCGGCGCGGCTGCCGGCGCGGGCTTTGCCGCCGGGACCTTCGCGCCGCCACCCGGAGCGGGAGCAGCGTCCGGCATGTTGAGCCGGCGGGCGATCGAATCCAGCGGCTTGGTGTCGCGCAAAAAGATCCGCAGGCCCTTTTGCGTCTTGGCGGCGGCGTGATCCAGCGGCTCGGCGTGCAGCACCCTCGCCCGCACGTCCTCGCCCTGCAGCTCGGCGCCGAGCTGCAGCAGCACAGCCGCCCCCGGCTCGAGCACGTCGCGATACTGCGCGAGCCCCTCGGAGAACAGCACCGCCTCGAAATGGCCGGTCGGGTCCGACAGGCCCATGATGCCCATCTTGTTGCCGGTCTTGGTGCGCCGCTCCATGCGCGACACCACGGTCGCCGCGACCTTGCCGGCGGTCGCGCCGGTCTTCACCGCACGCGAGAACTCCGCCCAGGATTGTACGCGCAGCCGTTTCAGCGCGGTCGCGTAATCGTCGAGCGGATGGCCCGACAGGAAGAAGCCGATCGCGTCATATTCGCGCCGCAGCCGGTCCGCGGGCAGCCACGGCTCGACCTGCGGCAGGATGATGCTCGGCGCATCCGGAGCGCTGCCGAACATGTCGTTCTGGCCCGAGGTTGCCGCCTCGTGGCTGCGCTGGCAGGCGGCGAGGATCGCGTCCGCACCGGCGAACACGCGCGCGCGGTTCGGCTCGAGCGTGTCGAAGGCGCCCGCTGCCGCGAGGCTTTCGATGATGCGCTTGTTGACGGCGCGCGGGCTGACCCGCGCGGCAAAATCGGCGAGCGAGGTGAAGGCGCCTTTCTTGTTGCGCTCCTCGATGATCTGCTCGACCGCCTGGATGCCGACGCCCTTCAGCGCCGCGAGCGCGTAGTAGATCGTGTTGCCGCTGACCTCGAAGGTCGGGCCGGAGCGATTGATGTTGGGCGCCTCGACCTTGATGCCGAGCCGCTGCGCCTCGGAGCGGAATTCGGAAAGCTTGTCGGTGTTGTTGAGTTCGAGCGTCATCGACGCCGCGAGGAACTCAACCGGGTAATGCGCCTTCATGTAAGCGGTGTGGTACGACACCAGCGCATAGGCCGCCGCGTGGCTCTTGTTGAAGCCGTAGTCGGCGAACTTGGCGAGCAGCTCGAAGATCGTCTCGGCCTGGCCCTTCGTCACCCCGTTCTTCATCGCGCCGGCGACGAAGACGTCGCGCTGCTTGTCCATCTCGGCGCGGATCTTCTTGCCCATCGCGCGGCGCAGCAGGTCGGCCTGGCCGAGCGAGTAGCCGGCCATCTGCTGCGCGATCTGCATCACCTGTTCCTGATAGATGATGACGCCGAAGGTCTCCTTCAGGATCGGCTCCAGGATCGGATGCAGATATTCCGACTCCTCGTCGCCGTGCTTGCGCGCGCAATAGGTCGGGATATTCGCCATCGGACCGGGACGGTACAGCGCCACCAGCGCGATGATATCCTCGAAGCGGTCCGGCCGCATGTCGATCAGCGCGCGCCGCATGCCCTGGCTTTCCACCTGGAACACGCCGACGACGTCGCCCCGCGCCAGCATCTGGTAACTTGGCGCGTCGTCGATCGGCAGCGTCGCGAGGTCGACATGAACGTCGCGCTGCTTGAGCAGCTTGACCGCGACGTCGAGCACCGTCAGCGTCTTGAGGCCGAGGAAGTCGAACTTCACAAGGCCCGCCGGTTCGACCCATTTCATGTTGAACTGGGTGACCGGCATGTCCGATTTCGGATCGCGGTACATCGGCACCAGCTCGCTCAGCGGCCGGTCGCCGATCACGATACCGGCAGCGTGGGTCGAGGCATGGCGGGTCAGCCCCTCGAGGCGCTGCGCGATGTCGAAGGCGCGCGCCACCACCGGATCCTCGTCGCGGAACGCCTGTAGCTTGGGCTCGCCCTCGATCGCCTGCGCCAGCGTCACCGGCGCTGCGGGATTCTGCGGCACCAGCTTGGTCAGCTTGTCGACCTGCCCGTACGGCATCTGCAGCACGCGCCCGACGTCGCGCAGCACACCGCGCGCCTGCAGCGTACCGAAGGTGATGATCTGCGCCACCTGGTCGCGGCCGTAGCGCTCCTGCACGTACTGGATCACCTCACCGCGGCGGTCCTGGCAGAAGTCGATGTCGAAGTCCGGCATCGAGACGCGTTCGGGATTGAGGAAGCGCTCGAACAGCAGCGCAAACCGCATCGGATCGAGGTCGGTGATGGTGAGCACCCAGGCGACCAGCGAGCCTGCGCCGGAGCCGCGGCCCGGTCCGACCGGGATGCCCTGCGCCTTCGCCCATTTGATGAAGTCCGAGACGATCAGGAAGTAGCCCGCATATTTCATGCGGGTGATGACGTCGAGCTCGAAGGCGAGCCGCTTGCTGTAGTCCTCCTCGGTCATGCCCGGCGACAGACCGTGCACTCGCAGGCGATTGGCAAGCCCCTCCTCGGCTTGACGCTTCAGCTCGGCGGCCTCGTCGGCGGCGGCGTCCGAACTCGCCGCGGCACCGACGGTGAAGAACGGCAGGATCGGCTTGCGGGTCTTCGGCCGGAACGAGCAGCGCTCGGCGATCTCGACCGTCGAGGCCAGCGCCTCCGGAATATCTGCGAACAGCACCGCCATTTCCGCACGCGTCTTGAAACGGTGATCCGGGGTCAGTTGCTCGCGATTGGTTTCGGCGATCAGATGGCCGCCGGCGATGCACAGCAGCGCATCATGCGATTCGTAATCGTCATTGCTGGCGAAATACGGCTCGTTGGTCGCAACCAGCGGCAGGCCCTTGCTGTAGGCGAGATCGATCAGCCCGCCCTCGGTGCGACGCTCCTTGTCGATGCCGTGGCGCTGCAATTCGATGTAGAGGCGATCGCCGAACAGACCAGCCAGCCGCTCGCAGCGGGTTGCCGCCAGTGCCGCCTGTTCGGCACGCAGCGCCAGCGCGATCGGCCCGTCGGGGCCGCCGGTCAGCGCGATCAGGTCTTCGGCCTGGTCGGTCAGCCAGTCGATCTTGATGTGCGGGGTCTGGTTGACCGGCGTTTCCAGGAACGCCCGCGAGTTCAGCCGCATCAGGTTCTGGTAGCCGCGCTCGCGCGCCGCCAGCAGCACGATCCGCGTCGGCGCCGTCGCCAGGATGCTGCGCGCATTGGGATCGACGTCGCCGAAATCCACCGCCAGCTCGCAGCCGACGATCGGCTGGATGCCGTAGCCGGCCATCTTGTCGGAGAATTCCAGCGCCCCGAACATGTTGTCGGTATCGGTGAGCGCCAGCGCCGGCTGGCGGTCAGCCTTCGCAAGCTCGCCCAGCTTGGCGATCTTGATAGAGCCCTTCAGCAGCGAATAGGCGGAATGAACGTGAAGGTGGACGAATCCGGCATTCGGCATGGCTGCTTACGGGATCTCTTAAGTCAGGGATGGAGCGAGTGCCAAAGCCGGAACTCGATGAGCTTCAGACCCGACTCGCAACCCCATCGTGAGCGATGGACTCTGCCAAGTCCACGCCGAACCGGACAAGGCAGCCGGTCCTCCCGCTTATCCCCAGGGGCCAGCCAAGTCGCCTTCTATGCCCCTGTCCCCGCGAGCACATTTTCAGAACTGGGTGATCAGCTGGGCCCAAACCGCGATCATCCCGACGAACAGCGTGATCGATGCCAGCGCTGCAGCTTCCTGCACGAAAATCTTCAACATGGCCGCCCTCCCTGAACTGGAACGTATACAGAACATTGTTCCTTTTTTGTTCTGGGAGTCAAGCGACGGTCGTGGGTCAGTTCGAGCTCTGCCCCCGAAAGATTTCCTTGGTTAATTGGTGGGGCGGTGAGCGATGGCGATTTCTAATTCGCGCCGTTGCTAAGGCACAAACTGCACTGGTTTACCGAGTTCCATCGGGCGTAGGCTTCTGTTCCAACGCAGGGGCTGTGTTATGGGCAATGGCATACTTGAAAGCGTGTGCATCGTACTACTCGGGCTAAGCCCGCTCGTGATCATCGGCATCGCGTTGTACGCACAGTAACGGCAACCTGGCCCGCGCCCCTCAACGCCGCAGAAGGCCAACGAGTTCACCCACCGGATCATTGTGAACGGCGGGAGAGTCGCGGCTTACCCGCAACAATTCCCGGCTTGCATTGGCGGGCATGGGACGGTTCCGTATGAGCAATAAACGCAGCAATCTCCTGCTTTCGGTTTCAGCCGGGTGCCGCACCGCTTGCAGTCATAGAAGAACTGGCAGGCATCGGTCGGCATGGTCTCGGCAGAGACATGGCCGCAGGATGGGCAGGTCAGTTCGGAGATCAGTTCCGTCATGCATCCGAATATGCGGTGTTGGTGGCTAATGCGAAACCCCCGCCCTGCCCTTCATCGCCCATGGCTCATCGGCCAGGCCAAATAAAAAACCCCGGGCCAAGGCCCGGGGTTTTCGACGTCGCTTGGATTAAGCGAACAATCAGTAGCGCGCGATGACCGGGCCACCGAACTTGTAGTTCAGACGGCCGAGCACCATGTCGGTGTCGCCACCGGTGCGGAAGCCGGTCACACCGATGCCACCAGGAACGACGAACGTCGCATCGTGCGTGTCTTCGAAGATGTGGTTGTACTCGACGCCGAGCGACCAGCCCTGGGCGAAGGCGAACTCGAGGCCAACACCGACCGTCGGGCTCCAACGGGTGTCGTAGCCGGTTTCGGACGCCAGCACGCCGCCGGGAGCCAGGAACTGGTAGTTGCGATCGGTGACCGCAGCACCGCCCTTGGCGTACAGCAGGACGTTGTTCCAGGCGTAACCGATCTGACCGGTGAACAGGCCGAACGCATCCATCTTCGAGCGAACGACGCCGCCCGGGACGACGAGGTTGCCGGTGCTGCCCGAGACGTCAGCCCAGTTGCCCTGAGCTTCCAGACCGAACACCCAGCCGCCGGTCTGCCAGCGGTAGCCGACCTGGCCACCGACGGTGCCGCCGTTGGCGTCGAAGCTGCCGACGGTGCCGAGACCGGTCACCGAACGGTTGTCGTGGGCCTGGGCCCAACCGCCGTTGATACCAATGTAGAAGCCGGTCCAATCATAAACAGCGGCAACCATGGGCGGCGGAGCCTTGGTGTAAGGGCGAGCCGCGAGGTCAGCCGCGGAAGCAGCGGTCGCGCTGAGCGCGAGCAGGCTGGCGGTGACAAGCAAAATCTTCTTCATTTTTCCCGTTCCAACTTTTTCTACAGGGCCCCCAAGGCCGCGAGACACCGTCATAGCAGTCTCGAACGGAATTGCTGTAACTTCGCTGCAACAGGCAGGCCCAAACGACTTCGCTCAAATTTGAAGTTAATACTGTATTACAAGCATTTCCTGGAACTTTTGCCACATAACTGCCGCATAATTTTCACAATTCAAACCTGCGTGCAGAATTCGCCGCGCAAGCCCTCGCAAGACGGTGTTGACCGGAACCGGCTTGTTCGATTTGGATCATCGCCGAGATCGAATCTTCGTAGCAAAGGAATGCACATGCGGACGATGATTCTTGCTGCGGCATCTGTGGTCGCGCTCGCGACCTTGGGGACTGTGCCCGCGCATGCCATCGGCGTGCGCTACCCGTTCTGCATTCAGGGCGATCGCTATCCCGGTCTGAGCAACTGCTCCTACCCGTCCTATCAGGCGTGCCTGGCCACCGCCTCCGGCATCGGACAGAACTGCATCGCCAACCCCTATTATGCCGGCGACAACGACCCGCGTTCCTATCTGAACATGTCGCCGCGGGAGCGCCGCGACGACGGCAATTTCTTCAACCTGTTCTTCCACTGACGGCCGATCCGGCAAGGCACGGGTGCGGGAACGTGAATTGATGCACGCCCGCGCAGATGCCACTTCGCGCGCACGCTCCAGCATGAGCGTCGCCGGCGCCTGATCGACAGGAGATCTCTCGATGCGCAGCCTGATTCTGGCACTGTTGGCCATACTGTTGGCCTTGGAGGCAGTCGCGAGCGCGCCGGCCAACGCCCAGAAATACGATTCGACCTCACCGGTCTGCAAACGCAACTACCGATGGGGCGGTGAGGACACCGATTGCGGCTACACCTCGATGGCTCAGTGCCAAGCCTCGGCGTCCGGCCTGGCGGCGATGTGCATCGATAATCCCTACTATGCCGGGCCGCCGATCGACCGTCGGCCGAGAGAGCCTGGCAGACGGCCCCGCCCGGTCTATTGAGGTCTGAAGCCTTTTGCGCTGTGCTTGAAGCGAAGGCTCCAACCTCTTGTTTTGAAGTGGTTTCTTTGCACGAGCGGTTGGCCGCTTCGCTCGGAAAGGCGTTATTCGAGCTCGACGATCTGTCCGTTCGACAGCGACACCCGGCGATCCATCCGCGCGGCGAGATCCATGTTGTGGGTCGCGATCAGCATCGCGACCCGGGTCGCCTTGACGAGTTGCATCAGCGCGCCGAAGACGTGATCGGCCGTGCCGGGATCGAGATTGCCGGTCGGCTCGTCCGCAAACAAGACCCGCGGTGCATTGGCAACCGCGCGCGCGATCGCCACGCGTTGCTGCTCGCCGCCCGAGAGTTCAGCCGGACGATGAGTGATGCGGTCGCCAAGGCCGAGATAGGACAGGATCTCGGTCGACCGTTTCACGGTCTCGGAGCGTTTCAGGCCCCGAATCATCTGCGGCAGCATGACGTTCTCGAGCGCCGAGAATTCCGGCAGCAGCCGGTGCTGTTGATAGACGAAGCCGATGTCGGAACGGCGAATCTGGGTGCGATCGACATCGGACATCTGCGAGGTCGGCGTGCCCGCAACATAGACCTCGCCCTCATCGGGGGTCTCGAGCAGGCCTGCGATGTGCAGCAATGTCGACTTGCCTGATCCCGACGGTGCCACCAGCGCCACCGATTGACCCGGCCACAGCGCAAGCTTGGCGCCGTTCAGGATCGTCAGCGTCGCTTCACCCTGCCGGTATTCCCGCTTGATGTCATGAAGATAGATGACCGGTGTATCTTCCGCCCCCTCCGCCATGTGCGCTCCTTACTCGTACCGGAGCGCATCGACCGGATCGAGGCGCGCGGCGCGCCACGACGGGTAGAGCGTCGCCAGGAAGGACAGCGTCAGCGCCATGATCACGACGGCGAGCGTCTCGCCGAAATCGACTTCAGCCGGCAGCTTGGAGAGAAAATAGAGCTCCGGCGAGAACAGCTCAGTGTTGGTGAGCCATGACAGGAACTGCCTGATCGATTCGATGTTCAGGCAGATCAGCATGCCGACAGCGAATCCGGTCAACGTTCCGACCACGCCGATCGAGGCACCGGTAATCAGGAAGATCCGCATGATCGAGCCTTGCGAGGCGCCCATGGTGCGCAGGATCGCGATGTCCTGCCCCTTGTCCTTCACCAGCATGATCAGGCCCGAGACGATGTTGAGCGCCGCGACCAGCACGATCATGGTCAGGATCAGGAACATCACGTTGCGTTCGACCTGCAGCGCGTTGAAGAAGGTCGAGTTGCGCTGCCGCCAGTCGACCAGGAAGACCGGCCGGCCGGCCGCCTCCGTCACCAGCTTGCGATAGGTGTCGATCTTGTCCGGATTGGTGGTGAACACCTCGATCGAGGACACGTCGTTGTTGCGGTTGAAATAGGCCTGCGCCTCGGCCAGCGGCATGAACACGAAGGTCGAATCGTATTCCGACATACCGATCTCGAACACCGCTGATATCTTGTAGGGCTTGATGCGCGGCGTGGTGCCCATCGGCGTCACCGCGCCCTTTGGCGAGACCAGCGTGATCATGTCGCCGGCGTGCAGCGAGAGCTGGTCGGCGAGCCGGCGGCCGATCGCGACGCCCTGCCCTTCATCGAAGCCCTCAAGCGTGCCCT
Source organism: Bradyrhizobium septentrionale (assembly GCF_011516645.4). NCBI lineage: Bacteria > Pseudomonadati > Pseudomonadota > Alphaproteobacteria > Hyphomicrobiales > Nitrobacteraceae > Bradyrhizobium > Bradyrhizobium septentrionale. Next base: position 8,102,574 of record NZ_CP088285.1, read on the forward strand.
GCTTGATGTTCTTGGCGATCGAGGTGAGGTTGTTGAGATCGTCTGAGCGAATGCCGCGGATGAAGACGCCGGCGGCGTTGAACGGCGACGAACCGAGCCCCTGCCCGTCCACGACAGGCGCGGCCAGCCGGATGCCCTGCACCTGGCTGATGCGGTCGGCGACGTCCTTCCAATCGGTCAGCGGCGATTCCAGCGGCTGCACCAGGAGATGTCCGTTGAGGCCGAGGATCTTGTCCAGGAGCTCCTTGCGAAAGCCATTCATGACGGCCATCACCACGATCAGCGTGGCGACGCCGAGCATGATGCCGAGGAACGAGAAGCCGGCGATGACCGAGATGAAGCCTTCCTTGCGGCGCGCGCGCAGATAGCGTCCGGACAGCAGCCATTCGAATGGCGCAAAAGGCGGGGTTCGGACTGGCTCGCTCATGGTCTCATCCATCTGTCGATAATCCCATGATTCGGGCCAAATGTGGCCGGATTACCCCGCCGATAAGTGCGGCGTGAATAAACTTTAACCCGCGAGCTTCGCGACCACGTCGGCGGGGCTCATGTTGTCGCGTGAACCGTCGCTGCGACGCTTCACCTCGACCTTGCCGTCGGCAAGCCCCTTCGGTCCGACCAGAATCTGCCAGGGGATACCGATCAGATCGGCCGCGGCGAACTTGGCGCCGGCGCGCTGATCGGTGTCGTCGTAGAGCACGTCGACGCCCTTCGCCAGGAGATCGCGATAGAGCTGTTCGCAGGCACCATCGACGGCGGCATCGCCCTGCTTGAGATTGAGGATCGCAACACGGAACGGCGCGACCGCCTCGGGCCATTTGATGCCGGCATCATCGTGACAGGCCTCGATGATCGCGCCGACCAGACGCGACACGCCGACGCCGTAGGAGCCGCCATGGATCGGCACGTCGACGCCATCGGGTCCGGCCACCATCGCCTTCATGGTGTCGGAATATTTGGTGCCGAAATAGAAGATCTGGCCGACCTCGATGCCGCGGGTGTTGAGCCGCTTTGCTTCGGGGACTTCCTGCTCGAAGCGCGCGGCCTCGTGGACGTCCTCGGTCGCAGCGTAGACCGAGGTCCACTGCTTGATGATTGGCGTCAGGTCGCCGTCATAATCGACGTCCGCACCCGGCACCGGCAGGTCAAGCACATCGCGGTTGATGTAGACGCCGGACTCGCCGGTCTCCGCGAGCACGATGAACTCGTGGCTGAGATCGCCGCCGATCGGACCGGTCTCGGCCCGCATCGGGATCGCCTTGAGACCCATCCGCGCGAAGGTGCGCAGGTAGGCCACGAACATCTTGTTGTAGGAGCGCCGCGCACCGGCCTCATCGAGGTCGAACGAATAGGCGTCCTTCATCAGAAATTCGCGGCCGCGCATCACGCCGAAGCGCGGACGCTGCTCGTCGCGGAACTTCCACTGGATGTGATAGAGGTTGAGCGGCAGGCTCTTGTAGGACTTGACGTAGGAGCGGAAGATCTCCGTGATCATTTCCTCGTTGGTCGGCCCGTACAGAAGCTCGCGCTTGTGACGATCGAGGATGCGCAGCATCTCCGGGCCATAGGCGTCGTAGCGGCCGCTTTCACGCCAGAGATCGGCGAGTTGCAGCGTCGGCATCAAAAGCTCGAGCGCACCGGCGCGGTCCTGCTCCTCGCGAACGATCTGCTCGATCTTCTTCAGCACCCGGAAGCCGAGCGGCAGCCAGGCATAGATGCCGGCCGCCTCCTGCCGCATCATGCCCGCGCGCAACATCAGCCGATGCGAGACGATCTCCGCCTCTTTCGGATTTTCTTTCAGGATGGGCAGGAAAAACCGCGACAATCGCATGGCGTTACTCGGGAATCAGGAAAGCGTGGGAAGAGCTGCAGTGAAACCGGATCGGGTGTGAAAACACAAGGGCCGCCAAATGACAAAAGCCCTTCAAATCAGGCTATTTTCGGCCATTTGAGCGAATTGCGTCCCGCCGACCTGCCCGGCGCGCTGATCGTGCGTTTACCTGACCTCGAAATCGTCTTCCAGCGTCACTTTCTTGAAATCGGTCACCAGGGCATCGATCTGCATGTGCCAGCGGCCCGGGACCGGCAACGGCACCTTCTTCACATGCCAATAGCCGTCGGCACCCAGCGCGGCACTGCGTTCCATCGGCTCGATGCCGCGATCAGGCAGGCTCAGCGTCAGCGTCGCTTCCTTGGCCGCGAACGGGCTGGCATCGCCGTTCATCAGCTGCAGCACAAAGTCGTTCTGCCCGACCTTGCCTGGCGCGATCAGCACCTGGAACATCGCCGCATCGGCGTGGATGTGGACCGCGAGCGGAACGTCGGTCGACATCGCCAGCGCGCGCGGCGGCGGCGTGAAGCGCCACAGCGCGACGAGACCGAGAATGGCGATCATCAGCACGAATTCGAGCGCGATCGAGCGCTGCAGCGGCCGTGTGCGGTGGAATTCGCGCGCGATGGCCGGCGTGAACACCAGGCGGTTCAACGCAGCGAACCCGAGCAACAGCACCACCAGCCCAAGTTTCACCAGCATGATGTTGCCGTATCCGGTATCGATCAGCGCGCGGAAGCTTTCGAGTTGGACCACGGCGAGTGCAAGGCCCGACAGCGCGATCAACGTGACGACCGGCACCGCGATCGTCGAAAAGCGCTGCAGTACCCGCAACAGCGATTCCTTGCGCTGCCAGGCCAGCACCGCCAGTGGCGCCAACGAGCCCATCCAGAAGGCGAGGCCAACGCCGTGGATAAACAGCGCGGTCCGGGTCAGCCATTGCGGAGAGGCGGTGGCGGCGTGGCCGCTGACCGCAAACGACAGCCCGACACAGATCATTGCGATCGCGGTGCGCACGAAGGCCGCACCGAACGACGGGCTGCGCCAGGCGATCGCCGCGATCAACATCGCTGCGATTGCGAGCAGCATGGCCGGAAACAGGCTGGTGCCGGCGGCACCGGCCCATGCCGCCCAAGTCAGCATGCCTGAGAGCGGCAGGTTCAAAAGGTCGACGCCCTGCAAGCCAAGCGAGGCGACCGCGCCGACAAGGCCTGTTACCAGCGACCACATGATCAGTCGTTCGCCGGCCGGGCCCTGCCCGATCCAGGCGGCAAAGAACACGCCGCCGACGCCGGCAAACAGCCCCAGATAGAGCCCGAGCCGCACCAGCCAGATCAGCGCATCGAGCACGCCGTCGCCGGACGGCGCCGCCGAGCCGGAGACGACGCCGATCGAGAATAGCAGCGAGCCGGCGACCGGGTGGCCATCCTGCGACACCACGCGATAGCTGATCACCTGCGTGCCCTGGGGCAGGCCCGCCGGCAGCGTCACGGTCACCGATTGATCGACGGCGCGGATCGCGACATCGCGCGGCTTGCCCGCAGCGTCGAGCAGGCTGACCGCAGTCGGCGCCACCGCTTCGTTGAAGCGGAGCACCACCGTCTTCGGCGCCTCCGTCAGCACGCTGCCATCGGCCGGCTCGGCGGCGATCAGGACGGCATGCGCATGGGCCGAGGTCGCAAGGCACAGCGCCACGAGCAGCGCGGCAAGACTTGCTGCAAGGCTTCCTGCAAGGCTTGCGACCCGCCGCACGGCTTACGACTTCGGCAGCAGCTTGACGCCGGGCGCCGGCGTCTTGCTGCCATGCTCGTGTCCGCCGCCCTGCCCGTCGGCCGGGATATCGATCCAGCGGCTGACGCCCTGCTCGCATTCCTGCACGACCGGGAAGTACAACGTGGTGTTGGGCTTCAACGTATCGGTGAGAAACGTCTGCATCACGAACTCGTCGTAGTTCTGGTCCGAGAGCTTGCCGCCGCTCCAGGCAACTTCCTTCACGCCCTCAGAGAGCCTGGCACCGTGATAGTCGTATTGCGCGGCGTATTGGCCGGTGACCGTATCGAGGGTCCAGCCAGGCTTCGGCATCGGCTTCACCCCGATCACGCCTTCCGGAATCTGCACGCGGAGCTTGATCGTTGCCGATCCCGCGCAGCCATGCGGCACGGCAAAAACCGCCTTGTAGTACGATCCGACCGGCGCCTGCTTTCCTTCCAGAGTGACATGGGCGATCGCCGGTGACGCTGCGAGCAGCGCCGCCGTGGCAATGAGGAGCGTGTGTGACCGCATGGCTGCCTCACATCTTCTTCATGTCCATGTGACCGGAATGGTCGCCGCCAACGGGAGATTGCGCACCGACAGCCTGCACGTCGAGCGAGACCGAGACCTTGCCGGCCTTCTCGAATTCGAGCGTGACCGGCACCTTGTCGCCCTGCTTCAGCTGACTCTTCAGGTCAAACATCATCAAATGATAGCCGCCGGGCGCAAGCTTCACGGTCTTGCCGGGCTCGATGGTCAGCCCCTTGTCGAGCGCGCGCATCTTCATTACGCCGTTGTCCATCGACATCTCGTGGACTTCGATCTTGCCGGCGACGTCGCCCGAGCCTGACACCAGCCGGTCGGGCGTCGTGCCCTTGTTCTCGATCGTCAGATAGCCGCCGCCGATCTTGGCGCCATTCGGCGTTGCCCGGGTCCAGGCCTGCGTGATCACGAGGTCGCCGGCCTTGACGTCCTCGGCGCGTGCGGACGTCGACGCGAGTGCAGCAGCCAGCGCTGCGAGAGCGAGGATGCGGGAGATCGTTTTCATGGCGGCGGATTCCTTTCAGATTGAAGTCGTCGTATTATCGGATTGTTGCAGCCTGCGCGTCAGACCATTTGTTCAAATCGGCGATTTCGGCCGATCCTTCGATCGTCGTGATCGTTCCGTCATGGGCAATCAGCATGGTTCGCGGGATATCGCCTTGCCAGGCCGGATCGATCTCAAATCTCAATCGTTCGGCGAAGCCATCGTCGAAAATCCAGTTCTCGGCCGACCCGAGCCCGGCACGATCCAGCATCGATCGGGTCGCCTCCGGCAGGTTCGGAACCAGATCTGCGCTGATCGTCACGACATCGATATCAGGATGATCCTTCATGAACTGGCCGAGTTGCGGCAGCTCGACCTTGCATGGTCCGCAGGTGACACCCCAGAAATGCACCAGGGTCGGATGCCCGGCATGCGCATGCAGCAGCTTCTGCCAACTGCCGCGCTCGAACGGCTTTGGCGCGCCCTCGCCCGCCGCCAGTGCGGACGGCAGCGTTGCGAGCAGGATAACAGCAGCGAGCAAATGACGTTTCATGGTTCGCCCTCGATCGCTTGAAAATGGTAGCCGTCGGCCTTCGTCATCCACGACAAATAGGTCTGCCGACCGTCCGAGACGAGCAGCGGATGATCGGAGCTGTCGGCGGTTTCCGCGACATCAGTGGGCTTCGACCATGTCGCTCCATCGTCGTGCGATGTCATCAGATTGATCGACGTCTTCTGCCCGTCGAACTCCTTCCATGCCATCACAAGCCCCTGCGGCCCTGCGATGATCTGCGGCCGTGACGGGCTTCGGTTCGGCTGACCGACGGGGAGCGGGTCGGAGAAGGTTTTGCCGCCGTCGCGCGACTGCGCGTAGAACAATCCCTTGCGCGCCTTGCCGTTGGTGTACCACGTCACATGGTAGGTTCCTGCGGGCGAAATGGTCAGGCTGGGGCCATGGTGCGGACATGCCGCGATCTGCCAGTCGTCGCGGCTCACCCGATGCACCTCGCCGGGGCTGGCCAGATCGGTGAAGGTCACGATCGCGTGGTCACGCACGCCGCCTTCGAAAATGTTCCGAAACACCACGACTGGATGGCCTGCCCCATCGAACGCCAGCCCAAGACGGCAGCATTCGCAGGTGTTGTCGGCCGCGAGCCGCGCATCGGAATAGGTCGCGCCACCGTCCGTCGATGCAGCAAAGAACAATCCGGCACCGTCATATTTCTCGCCGCGCTGCTGGGCCGGCACGCGGTTGCGCTTGTCGAGCCAGACCGCGAACACGGCGCCCGCGGGATCGAAGCCGATCGCCTCGAACCGCTGGCTCTCGTTGTTTTTGGTGATCGGCTTCGGCGGATCAAAGCTGCGCCCCCCATCGCTCGATCGCGTGGTCAGCACCTGGCCGTTGAAGGCCTGATCGCGGAAGGTCGAGAAGGCCAGCGCGATGTTTCCCTTGGCGTCGACCGCAAGCTTCGGCCGCGCGTCCGGTCCCCAATCCAGATTGAGTCGCTCCGGGGTCACCTGCAGCGGCGCGGAAAAGCTCTTGCCTTGATCCCTCGAACTCGCGACGGAGATTTGGCCGCCGGCCATCCATGCCAACCACAATGTCCCATCCGGCCCAAAGACGGGAGTGACCTTGGTCGCGCAGCGCAACACGGTCTCTTCGCACGCCGCTTCGGAGGCGTGCTGGTGGCTCATCTGTGCATTGGCCAGGTTCGGCAAGACCGCAAGCATGATCGTTGCCAGCACCGTCAGAGCCGCAGGTTTGCGATTTGTCATCGATGCGCCCCTCACTTGAACGCAATCCTCATGCCCGCCACGAAGGCACGTGGCGATCCGGCATAGATCGAGTTGGTCGTTTTCGCCAGTACGCTCGCGGGATTTTGAATGCCGCCCGCCGTCACCGAGTTCGCGATATTGTTCGCGGAAGCGATGTAGGTCCGGTCGAACACGTTCCGCACCTCGATGTACAGGTTCAACGCCTTGAAATAGTCGGAGACGAGATCGGTCTTGTAGTGCAGGTTGAGGTTGACCAGCTCATAGCCGGGCGCCCTCAAGAGATTGGCGTTGTCCATGTAGAAGCTGTCCTTCCACTGGACCTCGACGAACCCGCCGAGTCCCTGGAACGGACCTGACAGCTGGTCGTATCCCAGCCGCGCCGTGAGCTCGTTCGGCGAAATGCCGGGGATCTTGTTGCCGGCGCGGTTGAAGCTGAACACCGTGCCGTTCGTGATGTTCTCGACGTATTCGGTGTAGACCTCGTCGAGATAGGTGTAGGCGGCCGAGAACCGCCAGCCCGGCAGGAACTTCCAGTCGGCGGCCAGTTCGACACCACGATGCTCCGACCGCGGCGCATTGAACGTGTAGGAGATGCCCGCGAGCGGTGTTGCCTGGGAAACGAGCTCGTCCTTGAAGAACTCGTAGAACCCGGTGACGCTCAGCTTGACCGCGTTGTTCGGGGTCCAGTCGGCTCCGACATCGTAACCGAGGTTCTTTTGCGTCCGCAGCTGGGTGTTATTGCCCGACGTGCCGTCCGGCAGGATGAAGAGGTTGCTGACCTGCGGTGTGCCGTATCCCGTTGCCACCCGGCCGCGGAATTGCCACTCGCTGTTCAACCGGTAGAGCAGCGCCAGCTCGGGCGCGGTGTTCTGGAATTGCCGGTCCGCTGTCGTGATCGCCGTGGTCGTCGCCCCGGCCGCGCCCGCGTAGCTATAGGCGGTGTTTCGCCCTGTGAGATTGGTGGTCTCCCAGCCGATGCCGGCAACCGCCGTCACCGCGGACGTGAGCTTCAGTTCCTCGCGCGCGCGAAGACCGTAATTCGTCGTCGTGCTGAACAGGTTGCTGGACAGGCTTCCAAGCGTCGCATTTCCGCCCGGCATCACATTGCGGGTATCGCTTGAAGCCGTGAGCGTATTGTAGAAGCCGCCAAAATAGGTCGTCGAATCCATCCCGAACAGTTCGCTGCGCCTGACGACGTCGCTCATGTAGTTGTAGGACGGGAAGTCGCCGATCGCGCTCGTCGATCCCGTCGGCTGGTTGATATTGCGGTCGTCGAAGACAAACTGGTTGCGCCAGGTGGTCTGGTTGTCGAAATCGTGCTCCCAGCGGCCGCCGACGATGGTACGGCGGTCGTCACGCCCGAGGCCGGCCTGGACCGCGGTTTCCCTGTCGGTCCCTGCCGCCGAATTGAAACCGTTGTTGAACAGGGTCACGGTTCCGCATCCCGGCGCGGCCGTCGCTCCGGTCGTGCAGCCCTGCTGGAACGGGTTCTGATTGAACTGATTGAGCGACGAGCGGATCGGCAGTCGCGTCGTCAGGTCGTTGTTGATGAGCTTCACCGTGAAACGGTCGTCCGGCGTGACCTGCAGCGTGCCGAGGAAATTGACGGTCTGGGTATTGAACCAGCTGTTCCCGATATAGCCGTCGCCGCGCGCGTCGCTCGCGAACAGCGAGCCCTCGAAATTGCCGACCTTCTTGCCGACGGCAAGATAGTTGTTGAGATAGCCGAAGCTGCCGCCGTCGACGCCATACTCGACGCCGTCGATCGTGCCGCCCGGCCGGGTCCGGAAATTCAGCGCACCGCCGGTCGCGTAATTGCCGTACAGCGCCGATGACGGCCCGCGGATCACATCGATCGCGCCATAGGCGCGCGGATCGATCAGGTCGCTCCGCGACAGACCGTCCGGCTGGGTGACCGGGAATCCGTCATCGAAGATGACGAGGTTGCGGATGCCGAAGCCGTTCCGCGCATTCGATCCGCGGATCGAGATGCCGAAATCACGCGGGCCATTGCCCTGCTTGATCGAGATGCCGGGACTGTCGCGCAACACGTCGGCGACGGAGAACGCCGGCCGATTGTCGAACTGGCTGCGGTCGATGGTGGTCTGGGTCTGGCCCGTGGGCGCCCGGTTCAAGCCGTCGCGGATCGCTGCGAGCGTCTCGCCCGGCCTCGCGCCGCCCGCTGGGGCCGCGACCACGGTCGGAGCTGTCGCCAACTTGGGTGGCCGCCGGACGGATGCCGCTCGAGCGCGCGGCTTGGGCCCTACCGGTTTGGCACGCGCCGCCGCCGCGGGCGCCTCGACGGTGACGGAGGGCAGCGCCGTCTGGGCCTTCGCCCAGCAGGTGATTATGGAAAGGGCCGCGCCCAGCATGAGCGCGCTGGCCCCGCCGTGCGGTTGAAGCCGAAACATGGATGGTTCCTGACACCGGCTCTTCGGCCGGCTTGTTCAAGGGCACTCGCCGGCGCGGGACGCGCACCGGCAGCGAGAACGTCGTCAGGAAAACAGCGGTGGCGCGCGGGCTTGCGCCGAGAGACCGGCCGGCGAACGATCGCGTTCGCTAGCGAAATCGCGCCATACGATCCGGCTCGGCAGGCGTTCGACGGCCTGGGCCGCAACTTGCGGGTTATCAACCGGCGCACCGGTCTGCAGCACGCTGCATGCGGAGCAACAGCCGTCATGGGCCCGATGACCGGTCCGGTCGCCCTGCCCGGTGCCTGAGCCGGCATTGCCGTGGCAGATGGTGGCGGCCGCGAGCGGATCGGACGCGGCAAGGCTCGCCGCCCAGCAGGCCCCGATCGGTGCAAAAATCTGCACCAGCAGGGCAACCAGGACTATGGGCAGAAAATTCTTCAGCCGCCGGCGCATCGCAAAACCCATCCGGAACGGAACTAACCACCACAGGTGCCGAAAGTCGAGATCGCGACTGCCCCCCGTTTCTTCCAGCTCACGGAAATAGCGGAGCGTGACACTTGCGTCACGGCTGCTTCGAAGCGGACGTATCTCCTTACCCAGCCACGTGTTTTCGGACCATTTTCGCAACCGGCGGTGGCACCATCCCAATCATTTCGCAAATTGCTCGAAATTTGAACAATCGTTGCCGAAAATGATGACAAGCCTGGAAAGATGGTCTACCAATTCGGCCTCAGGCCAGCCGCGAGGTGTGTCCTGGTGGTCCAAGTCTCGGGAGGAGCCCGACGCGCACAAGCAGCGTCACCCCATTAATCAAGATCAAATCGAATTCTTGGGGCAAATAGGGTCGACACAATTTTTGGAGCAGGGCTTGGCGCCCTGCTCTTTTTTTATGTGATGATCGCAAAGCGCTATGACTCCATCATCGAATCCAATCGAACGCAGCTTTGAACTCGCAGCCGCGGCTTGCGATGATCTGACGCCGTCCGTTTATCGACGCCTGTTTCGCGAACATCCCGAAGCGCAGGCGATGTTTCGCACCGAAGGCAGCGAGCCGGTGAAGGGATCGATGCTGTCGCTGACGATTCAAGCCATCATCGATTTCGCCGGCGAGCGCAGGGGACATTTTCGCCTGATCGAATCGGAAGTGTTCTCGCACGACGCCTACGGAACACCGCGCGAACTGTTCGTCGCCTTCTTCGCCGTGATTGCGGACTGCTTGCGCGAAATTCTCGGCGAGCAATGGTCCGATGAGATCGATGCTGCGTGGCACAAGTTGCTCCGCGACATCGCGGCCGTCGTGCAGCAGAAACATCTCGTGGACGACAGGGCGTAGCGTCACCGTTCCGATTGTGACACACTCCCTTTATCCGCGGCGCGTGCAACTGACGCCGACGGAGAGAAAAAATGAAGAGGGAGCAAGCAATGCCAGGAATCGACAAGGGGATGGACAAGGCGTCGACGACGCGGCGCGACCTTCTGCAATTGGCGGCGGCCGGTGGAGCTGCGGCGGGATTGTTCGGCGGAATGGGCGTGACGTCCGCGTTCGCAGCCGAAATGGGCCGCTCTGAAAAGCCGCTGAAGGCCGCATTCTCCAACGCCGGACTGCAGGCGACGTGGTGCGCGCAGGGCAAGCAGGCCGCCGAGTTCTGGGGCAAGCTATTCAACGTCGAGGTGACCTGGTTCGACGGTCAGCTCGACGCCGTCAAGCAGCGCGCCGCGATCGACAACATGGCTTCGCAGAAATGGGATTTCGTCGCGATCCAGGCGTTCGGCATCGGTACGCTGACCCAGCCGGTGCAGAAGATGATCGACGCCGGCACCCCCGTGATCGACATGGACACGCTGATTGCGCCGCTCGACCAGATCAACGTCCACTCGTTCCTCGCGCCCGACAACGAGTTCATGGGCGCCTCGGTGACGCAAGCGCTGTGCAACGCGATCGGCGGCAAGGGCAAGGTCATCATGACCCAGGGCGCGCTCGGCCACACCGGCGCGCAGGGCCGCGCCAAGGGCTTCAACACTGTCATCAAGCAGTTCCCGAACATCGAAGTGCTGGATACCCAGCCCGCCGACTGGGACGTCTCGAAGACCGCCCGCCTCTGGGAAACCTATCTGACGAAATATCCGCAGATCGACGCGGCGTTCTTCCACAATGACGACATGGCGCTCGCCGCCTACAACATCATGAAAGCGCGCAACCGCACCAACATCCTGATCGGCGGCGTCGACGCCATGCCGCCGGCGATCCAGGCGGTCAGCGAAGGCCGCATGTTCGCCACGGTCCGCAATCCGTCCTGCCGCATCCATGGCGGCGCGATCGTCGCGGGTGTCGCGGCCGTGGTCGGCGGCGAGAAGAGCGGCCAGGGCATTCCGAAGAATGTCGTGACCGACGGCCCCGTCGTGACCAAGGCCAACGCCGCCGGCATGCAATGGATGGAGGATCACTTCCTGATCTGAGCGGCCCTCATGTCGCAGGGACGCTCCCCGATCCTCGAGTTGAACCAGATCACGAAGGCCTTCGGCGGTGTCGAAGCCCTTCGTGGAGTCGACTTCGCGCTTCACGCCGGCGAGATTCATGGTCTCGTCGGCGAGAACGGCGCCGGCAAGAGCACGCTGATGAAGATCATCGCCGGCGTGCATCCGGAGTTCTCCGGCCGCTTCATGCTGGACGGCAAGGAGACCCGCTTCCGCTCCACCCGCGACGCGCACGCCGCCGGCATCGGCATGGTGCATCAGGAACTCAGCGTCGCACCTGATCTCACGGTTGCTGAGAATGTCTTCCTCGGCAACCAGCCGACCAACCGCTTCGGCGTCGTGCAATGGCGGCGGATGGCGCGCGAGGCCGGCGAGCAGCTGTCGCGGTTTGGCATCGACGTCGATCCGATGACACGGCTCGGCGACCTGCCGATCGGCCTGCAGCAGCTGATCGAGATCGCCCGCGTGCTGTTTTCGGGCGCGCGCATCATCATCCTCGATGAGCCGACCTCCGCCCTCTCCCCGCCCGAGGTCGAACGCCTGTTCACGACGCTGCACAAGCTCCGCGACGAAGGCACCAGCATCGTCTTCATCTCGCATTTCATCGAGGACATCCTCCGCGTCTCCGACGTCGTGACCGTATTCCGCAACGGGCGCAAGATCGCCGAGACCGCGTCCGCCGACACCACCAAGGGCGCCCTGATCGAGGCCATGATCGGCCGCGGCGGCGAGGCACTTGAGCACAGCTACACCGACGACCTGATGCTCCCGCAATCGAATGGCGGCGCGGTGGTGCTGAAGGTCGATCAGCTCTCGCTCGGCCGCAGCCTGAATGACGTCTCGTTCGAGGTCCGCTCCGGCGAGGTGCTCGGCATCTACGGCTTCATGGGCTGCGGACAATTGGAGCTGTCGCGCATCCTGTTCGGCAAGCTCCGCCCCGACGGCGGCACGCTTGCGGTTGATGGCTCGGCCAAGACCTTCCGCAGCACCGCGGCGGCGCGGCGCGCCGGCGTCGCGCTGGTGCCGGAGAGCCGACGCGCCATGCTGTTCCACCAGGAGCCGGTCTACAAGAACATCTCGATCAGCGTCCTCGACCGGATCTCGGCGCTGCTGCTCAAGCCGGTGCGGGAGCGTGCGATCGCGCAGCGCCAGGTCGAGCAGCTGCAGATCAGGCCGCCGGTGGTCGGTCTCGACCTCGGCATGCTCTCCGGCGGCAACCAGCAGAAGGTGGCGCTGGCGAAATGGCTGACCTATCCGCCGCGTTTGCTGGTGCTGTGCGAGCCGACCCGCGGCATGGATGTCGGCGCCAAGAACGACGTGATCAACATCGTGCGCGATCTGCGCGCCAAGGGACTGGCGATCATCGTGCTGTCGACCGAGCCGGAGACGGTGCTGTCGCTGGCCGACCGGATCCTGGTGCTGAAGCGCGGCGCGGTGGTGCGTGAATTCGCCGGCGAGGCGGTCAGCAAGGACCGCCTGCTGGAGGCGGCTTAGAGCATGGTCCGGAAAAGTGCGAAGCGGTTTTCCGATTAGACCATGCTCAAATAACTGGAGAAAGCGCGATGACCAAGTCATCGCGCTTGATGGAGAGGCATGATGGCAAGCAGTGACAGCGCGACGAGCCCGGCCGATCACAAACGGCCGCGCGGGCTGGCGCCGTTCCTGCGCTCGCAGATGCGCAACATCGCACCGTTCCTGACGCTGATCTTCCTCAGCGGCTTCTTCGCGATCGCGAGCCCGTCGTTTGCGACCGTCGACAATCTCGGCAACATCCTCACCCAGGTGTCGGTCACCGGCATCATCGCCGTCGGTCTCACCTTCGTGATCCTGTGCGCCGAGATCGATCTGTCGATCGCCAGCATCGCCAATGTCACCGGCATTGCGGTAGCGTACTTCACGCTGCAGGAATCCTACGTCAACATCGCCAACATCCCGATGCCCGGCTTTGCCGCGATCATGCTGGCGCTGGCGCTGTGCGCGCTGCTCGGCCTGGTCAACGCGCTGGGGCTGACGGTGATCGGCATCCCCTCCTTCATCATGACGCTGGCCATGATGCAGATCGCGGCCGGCGTCTCCGCGCTGCTGGTGCGCGGACAGATCGCCTACAAGGTGCCGGGCCTGATCACGACGCTCGGCTCGGGCTCGATCGGCGGCATCCCCTGGATCGTGATCGTCGCCGCGGTGATGCTGCTCGGCGGCCATCTGGTGCTGACCTACACCCGGTTCGGCCGCTACGTCTACATGGTCGGCGGCAACCGCGAGGCGGCGGAATTTGCCGGCCTCAACGTCAAGCTCATCCTCGGCAGCGTGATGGTGATCTCGGCGGTGTGCTCGGGGATCGGCGGCATGCTCGGCGTCGCGCATTTCGGCAGCGCGCAGCAGAACGAGTTCGACACCTATCTCCTGGATTCGATCGCGGCAGTGGTGGTCGGCGGCACCAGCCTGTTCGGCGGCCGCGGCGGCATCGGCAACACCATCGTCGGCCTGTTCGTGCTCGGCGTGCTCAACAACGGCCTCGACCACGTCAATATCGACAGCTTCCTGAAAATCCTGATCCGCGGCCTGATCCTGCTCGCCGCGCTGATCATTAACGTCTATGCGCAGCGGCTGCGGGAGCGGACGGCAGAGTAGTATTGGTAGTCGAGACTCGCCGGTCGAGCGTCGCATGTCCCTATTGGTCCCGTCATCCTGAGGAGCCGCGAAGCGGCGTCTCGAAGGATCGACGGCCACCGGCCGGGCCGCGCATCCTTCGAGGCTCGCTCCGCTCGCACCTCAGGATGACGGTGTTAGTCTGATTCAATTGTCAGACAGCTTGTTCGGTGTCATCACCCGCGCATGCGGGTGATCCAGTATTCCAGAGACGGCTTTGCGTGAATGGAGAAGCCGCAGCGTACTGGATCGCCCGGTCAAGCCGGGCGATGACAGATGAGAATGGAGATATAGCTTCGCATTCTCGCGACATGATTTGTCCGAGCTTTGGATTTCGTTCACCCTCTCTTGAGCAGAGGGCGCAGGGAAAGCCGGGTGCCGATCGCACCCATGGGCCCCGAGCAAAAGGTAGAAAGCTCGGGGGTAGGACTACAGGTGTAACCGGAAACACTCCGGCTTTCTCTGCGCGATGGGTTACGGCTTATTTCGTGCTCTCCCCGGCGAGACTGGGCTTTTTTGTCACCGCCTTCGCAACACGCCTTCGCATCTTGCGAGAGGACACCTGCCGCTAGGGCGTCAGGACCACACGACTTCGCCGTCCGCTTCATGCGCACTCGTCGACTGCGCAATCACCGTCCACCGCATCCCACACCGCGTTCGTGACGACCGCGAAGCGCCCCTCGATCGGGTGAGACGGCTGGATTCATAGCACCGAGTTGCGCTTCTGATAAAGCGAAACATTTTCGCTGCGGGGGCTTGCGTCGTCGGGCAACTCAGTGGCATGGGCACCTTCGGCGTACCAGGGCCCGGACGCCATAAAAACGTGCGGTGCCGACGGCCTGCCCGAGTCCGCTGTCCCCTCGAAAGCCGACGGATTGTTGCATAGCGTCGAAACGACGCGATGGGCCCACAAGCGGCCATCAGCGACCTCCAAAGATCCAGTGCTTTCGCCTCTGACAATTACCACTCCGGAGGCCGTATCGTCGGCCCGATGTCCCCAGGACCCGGCAGGCCCGGAGTCGGCGGTTGCGGCCCGTTCGGAGGCGGAAGCAAATTACCCCAGTCCGTTCGCGCACGCATCTGATCAACCGTTGCCGGGCTCACGAAGTTGCCACCCTCACGCATCTGCCATCCACCCCCAAGCGCCCGAAACACCGCAGTGAGGCCGAGCGGAACGTTGGCCGAGGCGCCGGCCAGGCTGTTCTGCGCTTGAAGGAGATTCTGTTCAGCGGTCAGTACGGTGGTAAATGACGTCGCGCCCTGCTCATACTGCTCAAGTGCGATCTTGAGGGCACCATTTGCCGCCTCAACGCTGCGGCGGAGATACGCGGCCTGGTTCCGGGATTGCAGATATGTCGCAAGACCGTTGTCCACCTCCTGCTGGGCACTCAACACGGTGTTCTGATAGTCGATCAGCAATTGCTGGAGCTTGGCATCCTGCAAACGAATGTTGTTGGTGATCTGCCCGTAGTTGAGGAGATTCCATTGAAACGACGGGCCCGCAGCATACGCCACGCCCTTCCAACTGACGACTTGACCAAGGTTATGGCCATTGGCCGTGCTGGCCGAGCCGCCGAACGTGCCCGTAATGCTGATTGCCGGATAGAGTTGCGTCGTGGCGATGCCAATCTGCGCACTCTGCGCCAGCGCGGCGAGTTCGGCGGCGCGGACGTCCGGTCTCCGACGCAGCAGATCCGCAGGTATGCCAACAACGACGGAGGCGGGCGGCGACGGTACCCTGCCGACTGATCGTGAAAGCAACATGCCGAGCGACTGCGGCGGAACGCCGAGCAGCACGCAGAGCGCGTTTTGTCCCTGCTGCAATTGTATCGTCAATTGGGGTATTGCCGCACGGGTCTGCTCGAGGACGTTCGTCGCCTGGAAAACATCAAGCTCTGAGGTCCCGCCGCCCGTGAACTTTGCCTTTGCGATACTAAGGGCCTGTTCCTGCCTGCGGATATTGGCCCGTGCAATTCCGATCAACTGCTCCGTGGTGCGGATACCGATATAGGTTGCGGTCACATCGGCCAGGAGCGAGACCAGAACGCCGTCGTAGTTCGCAATCGACGCCAGATACGCACCGTCGGCGGATTCGACACCGCGGCGAAACTTGCCCCAAAAATCCAGCTCCCAGGCTGCTTGCGCAGCCAACGCATCGGTCCAGAAGTACTGAGGTGTCGCATTTGGACCCGCCAGCGGTGTCGCGGCGCTGGTTCGATTGTAAATTACCGACCCCACGCCTTGCTGCACCTGCGGATAGCTTGTGCCGATGGCTATTCCCAGCACCGCACGTGCTTGCAGCACCCGAGTCCCTGCGCTCTCCAGGGTCAGGTTCTGGTTGTACGCAATCTGGATTAGCCTGTTGAGGGTCGGGTCACGGAAGGTCGTCCACCAGTGTTCGTATTCACGAGGACCGGATTTAACCGAGCGATTGTCTGCGCCACGAAACTTTTCGGCAAGCGGAGCGACAGGCGCTGTAAAATCCGGCCCAATCGTACATGCCATGGTCGGCAGGAGAAGCGTAGCAACAAGCAACCAATCAGTTGACCAACCAAGCGCGGCGCCGACATTGTGCCGTACAAACGGTGATTGGTACTGCGTCTCCAAGGCTTTCGCTCCCAACGCACGTACTCCCAACTGGATTGTATCCCTTCGTCCTTGATCTGCACGCTACGATGCCGGCTTTTCCACGGTGGGGATGACGTACAACAGCCACTTCTTCATCCGGATCGTGACCTTCGAAATGACGTGCGTGGCCTTGCCCTTCTGCGTGTAGATCGCCGCCGATCCACCCGACCCGATGGACAGCTTGCGGGCTACGGCATCGTCGCTGAAATTGATCCGTACAGAGCTGGCTCCGCAAATTCGGACAGTAGCTTGAGTGGATTTTCTGCCTGACAGCGGCGAGGATTCTTGCCGCGAATCAGGAGCGAAGATGACGAAGAAGAGCCGCCGGATGCATTCTCCGGCATTCAAGGCGAAGGTTGCTTTGGCTGCGGTCAAAGGCGACAAGACGCTGGCGGAGCTGGCGCAACTGTTTGATGTTCATCCGAACCAGATCACGATCTGGAAAAACCAGCTCCTGGAAGGCGCCGCCGGCGTGTTTGGGCATGACAAGGCGTCGGCCGAGACGCCGGTCGATTTGAAGGCGTTACATGCCAAGATCGGCGAGCTGGCGTTGGAAAACGATTTTTTGTCCGGCGCGCTCACCAAGGCGGGCCTGCTGAGCGCAAAGCGATGATCGACCGCGGTCATGATCTTTCTATCGTGCGCCAGGCGAAGGTCCTGAAGCTGGCTCGCAGCACGGTCTACTATGAACCTCGGCCAGTTTCGGCCGAGGACCTTGCCTTGATGCGTCGGCTCGATGAGCTGCATCTCGATTATCCCTTCGCGGGAGCGCGTATGCAGCGATCGTTGCTGCGGCGGGAGGGCGTATACGCCGGTCGCCGCCACATCGCGACGCTGATGAAGCGCATGGGGATCGAGGCGGTCTATCGTCGCCCGAACACGAGTAAGCCGGCACCGGGTCACAAGATCTACCCGTACCTGTTGCGCGGATTGAAGATCGAGCGGCCCGACCAGGCGTGGGCAATGGACATCACCTACATTCCGATGCGGCGTGGCTTCGTCTATCTCGCGGCGGTCGTCGATGTGTTCAGCCGACGGGTCCTGGCCCATCGCGTCTCGATCACAATGGAGGCGGCCTTCTGCGTCGAAGCGGTCCAGGAGGCGTTGGCGAAGCACGGCAGGCCCGAGATTTTCAACACGGACCAGGGCAGCCAGTTCACCAGCCTCGAGTTCACCGATGTGCTGCTGGACGCGAAGATCGCCATCAGCATGGACGGCAAGGGCGCCTGGCGCGACAACGTGTTTGTCGAGCGGCTCTGGCGCACGGTCAAATACGAAGAAGTTTATCTCCGCGCCTACGACAGCGTGTCCGAGGCGCGAGCGTCAATTGCCAAGTATCTGGCCTTCTACAATCAGGGACGCCCTCACTCGAGCCTTGACGGGCGCACGCCCGACGAGGCTTACTTCGGCACGCAAGCTATGGTGATGGCCGCATGACCGTCGCCGACGATTTTGTCGTCGCTCTGGTCGGGCTACGCCCTCCCGACGCAACGACAAAATCGTAAGGCCCCGCGTTCAGCATAACCCGGCAGGAATCCACTTAAATCCCGCGGGGCGCTGTCCAAACAACCGGCGCCAGCTCTGTACTGCATAAAGCCCGTCAGATCCGATCTTGGCGGCGTTCGGGATTGTGCCGGTGGGTGCGAATTGACCTCCCCCCGTTGCCGGGATCACGTAGTCCACTTTACCAAGGAACAGGCGGCCCGGGTACGGGTTAAGCACCATTTCCACATCATCGCCCGGCTCCACATTCGAGAGCCAGTTCTGCGGAAACACAGCGGCGACGGCGGTACCGGACACGTTCACGAATGTCCCAGCGGGCGCAAGCGGCAACGGAACCAGCATGGTGCCGATCTGCACCTGCCAGTTCGTAACGTATCCATCACCTGGCGCCATCATCTTGCATTGCGCGAGGTTAAAGCGTGCGTCGTCCAATTGAGCTTCGATGGCAGGAACATTGCTCTGGGCCGTCAGCAAAGCCGCGGCGGCCTGTTGAGCCGAGGCTTGCGCTTGCGCGAGACCCGCCTCAGCCTGCTGAACAGCGGCGTCCGCCTCCTGGCGTTCTTGCGCAGCCTTGGCTACGTTAAGCTGGCTAATGGCAGCCTTGTCCACACGCTGGATGTTGAGGGCGATTTGTTCCTGGGTCTTGGCTAGTTCGTCCGCGGCCTTCGCCTTCGCGAGGATGGCCTGCGCGTTCGGTATGGCCGTTTTTGCGGTCGCCAGCGCGGCTTCGGCTTGCACTACGTTGGCCTTCGACGCAGCCAACTGCGCCCCGACTTGGTTCACCGTGTGCGCCGGGTCAATTTCCAGCAGCAAGTCACCTTTCTTCACCCGTTGATTTGCCTCGGCGTGGATTGCCTTCACCTGCCCTTTGACATAAGGGACGAGCTGCACCACGTACTGGCTGGTCACCATCTTGTCCGTAATTGGTGCCGACTGCGTCCAGACCACCACGACGCCACCGATCATGAATACGCCCGCGACGATCAAGGCCGCGATGATATAGGCCGTGGGCTTGATGCGCAGGACCTTGAACAGCACGAGAACGATCGCAACGTAGACGATGATCAGCATTGCGATCACGGTCGCATCTCCTTGTCCCCTGAGAGCTGACGCGATGTGGTCGCACCGTCACCCGTGTCGGGTGCTACGCCGTGGGGCCGAAAATCGCTTTTTGCTGATTTAACTCCGAACGGCGTTGTAAACGCCCATATGAACGCTACCGGCCATAGCAAACCACCTGTCGCGATCCCGATCCAGCTCATGGCATTGATAGCGCCGGCCTGCGGATGATTCCATTTATGCGCGAGTTGACCCGGAAGTTTGCCCAGATTGACGACAATGATGACGCCAGCAAAAATCAGAACAGCGAACACGACAAACGCGAACGCATCCAAAGCGCCGAATGAAGAATCCACTGACGACACTCCCTTCTATGCGCGACGATATTTCGCGCAGGGCTTTCGAAGCGGGCCGGAACGATTTCTTAGCGAAGAAGGATAAGTCGTGGCGTTGGGTCCGACATGAATCGCCACGACTTGTCGCGCTTAGTCCCTCGCTCTTTCAAGTGCGTGCCGCATCAGCTTTTGTTCATCACTTGTCATCTGCACGGGACCAAGTTTGTAAGTGAGCTTGTTGATCTTGCCGGTGAAGCGGAAAGGAAGTTTGTAACTGTCGTCAACCGTCGTGCGGGTGTCGCTCCCGATGTCAAACGTTTCGTCGATTGCCATGAGGAAGGGAATCGTGTGCGGGATCGACTTTGCGGCCACCAGCTTGCCATCAACAGTCAATACACCGGTGCCACCCTTGCCCGGGCCGGGGCCGTTGTATTTGAAGTCGAATACAATGGTGTGCTTGCCCGGCTTGAGCGCATCGCCAAACAAGTCGCGAGCACCAATGCCGCCTTCCCAGCGGTAACGTTCTAGATCGAGGAGGTTATAGACGAAGACTGGTTTGCCTTTGAGCAAGTAGAGGGCGTATCCGCCAAAGCGACCGCCAAGAGTGGCGATCATTCCCTCCGCGCCACCTTGAGGAACAGTAACCTCAGCGGTGATAGTGTAATTCTTATTGAGGATGCTCGGAGCGCTACTGTCGGGGATTCCAGCAATCTCACCAGAATAGGTGAAAACCGTTCGCCCTGCAGTCGCGCTCGGGCGCGGCGTCACGATGCGGGGCAGCACCGAGTTGTCCAGCGGAAAGACCTGGTATTTCGCCGCCTCCGACAGGAACAACGCTTGCAACTCCTTGAGCTTGTCGGGATTCTTGGCTGCGAGGTCGTTGTTTTGCGAGTAGTCGTCAGCGATGTTGTAGAGTTCCCATTTGTAGTCGTTGATCTCAGGCAGCTTGGCCGTTCCCAAGAGCCAAGGCGGCTCTGGGGGCGTTGTGCAAGCATACCAACCATCGTGGTAGATTCCACGATTGGCGAACATTTCGAAATACTGCGTGTCGCGCTTCGAGGGTGCGTTGGCGTTGGCCTTGTCGAACGTATAGGCCATGCTCACGCCTTCGATGGGCTTTTGCGTGATGCCATTGACCGTGGCGGGAGCCTGGATGCCCGCGGCTTCGAGGATCGTCGGCACGATGTCGATCATATGATGGAATTGGCTGCGGATGCCGCCAACGTCCTTGATGTGATCGGGCCATGAGATGACCATGCCTTGCCGGGTGCCGCCGAAGTGCGATGCCACCTGCTTGGTCCATTTGAACGGGGTATCGAAGGCCCACGACCACGCCACCGACATATGCGGGTAAGTCTTGTCGGAGCCCCAATTCTCGTAATGCAGCATCAGCTCAGCTTCGGGCAGCTTCAAAATGCCGTTGTAGGCGGTCATCTGGTTCGGCGTGCCCTCAAGCGTGCCTTCGGCGCTGGTGCCATTGTCGCCGCTGATGTAGATGATCAGCGTGTTGTCGAGTTTGCCCATGTCCTCGACCGCCTGGATGACGCGGCCGATTTCGTAGTCGGTATACGCCGCATAGCCGGCAAACACCTCGGCTTCGCGCGCGTATAATTTCTTTTGGATGAACGAGAGCGAGTCCCACTTCGGCAGGGTATCCGGCCAAGCGGTGAGCTGGGTGTTCGCCGGGATCACCCCGAGGCGCTTCTGGTTGGCGAAGATCTGCTCGCGCAGCTTCTCCCAGCCCATGTCGAACTTGCCCTTGAACTTGTCGATCCATTCCTTCTTCGGCTGATGCGGCGAATGCGTGCCGCCGGGCACGTAATAGAGGAAGAACGGCTTGTCGGGTGCGGCCGCGTTCAGTCCATTCATGTAGTTGATGGCATCATCCGCCATGTCGGTTATGAGGTTGTAGCCGGTCTTGCCGATCCACGGAAAAATCTGGGTCGTGTTCTTATAAAGATACGGCGTCCACTGGTCGGTCTCGCCGCCCATGAAGCCGTAGAAGTATTGGAAGCCCATACCGACCGGCCATTGGTCGAATGGTCCAGCCGCGCTGTATAGATAGGTGGGGGTGTTATGGTTCTTGCCAAACCACGACGTGGCATATCCGTTGTCGCGAAGAATGGTTCCGATCGTGGCGCTCTCGGGGCCGATTACGGAATCGTAGCCCGGATAGCCGGTGGACATTTCACCGATGACACCGTAGCCGACCGAATGGTGGTTGCGGCCAGTGATGAGCGCCGCCCGCGTCGGCGAGCAGAGCGCTGTCGAGTGAAACTGCGTATAACGCAGACCCGCCTTGGCGACGCGATCCATGTTCGGCGTCGGGATCACCCCACCGAAGGTGCCGGACACGCCATAACCCTGGTCGTCAGTCATGATCAACAGGACGTTCGGCGCACCCTTGGGCGGCACGACGGACGGTGGCCAGTATGGCTTGGAGGCCGTGGCATCTTCCTTGATCACGCCGCCGAACTTCGGTGGCTCCGGCGGAAGCTGCTTGCCATCGATGGTTGTCGTGGCGCTGGGCGAACCCGGCGCGCCGGTGGTTTGCTGCGCGAGGCTGGTTGTTCCCAGCGCGCACAGCAAATAAGCGGCGGTGAGGGTGGTGCCGCAAAGCAGCAAGTTGCGGCGGTTTAGTAAGCGGCCTTCCGGCTTTGAACTATCGTCATTGTGACGAGTACCGGCCATTGAAAGCTCCCTCTTGGAGACGACAGAACCCATGAACGCCTACCAGAGACACAAAGCCGCAACGCTTAAGTTGATCTAGATCAACCTACAGCCCACGGGTCCGAAACGTCGGATTCGGGTCATGAGCGGAAGTTGTGCCCCTCCCCGCCCGCGTCCGTTCGTACCCTGAAAGCAGACGTCGAGGCGGCCGGGCCGAAGGTCCGCACATGGCCACTTCCGAACTCATGCGCCGTAGCAGTTGCGCTAAAATTTCCGAAGAAGCCCGGCCGAGTCAGCGCTATCCTCTGGTGGACGGCGGAGGGTTACTCTTTTGTCAGCGTCTACGGCACATCGCGAGATAACTGGGAGGATTGGCTGGAAAATCGCCATTGCAGTCGGACTTGCGCTCAGTCAGGCCGCGGTAGCAGCACCGCCCGATAATCCAAATCCCGCGCTTGCCCCATGGTTTGAGAGCCTGAAGCAACCCGGCACCGGTGCGTCGTGCTGCTCGATTGCGGATTGCCGAACGGTAGAGTTTCGACAGGACCGCGACGGCTACGAGGTATTGATCGACGACCGCTGGAAGATGTCGGCTCCATTCTGGCTGCGGGTCCCGCCGAACAGGATCATCGACAGAACCGACAACCCGACGAACCGCGCCGTGGTCTGTTTCACGCCTGAGGCCGGCATTCTCTGTTTCGTGCGTCCGGCCGAAAGTTAGTTCGTGCCGCTGCGGCTTTTGGCTCGCCTAACTTCGGCGCCGATCCCTGATGGAAGCGAGTCCAACTTAGCGTACACGACGATCGATACTCCCCGATCATCTCGCAAAACCGGGCTGCCAGTGGCGCAGTTCGCGCGCTGCGTAAGTGACTGCGCCGATCGTCGTGTAGGACCCGGCCTCCAGCATCATGCCGCGTGCGAGCTTGAGGGCCCGTGCCTCGCAGATCGCGCGCTGCTTCTCGTCCGCGATCCACTCGAAATCGATGTTGTGCGCCAGGCCGAGGATGCGCCGAATGGTCTTGGCCGCGGCGAACCCGACCGTGTCCCGGAACAGCCGCGCCATGTAGGCCTGCCGCTCGGCCTCCAGCCGCACGGCGCCCGCCTCGCCCGTAAACAGCGATGCCGGATAGCCGTCGCCATCAGCCTCGCTGCGCCACAGCGCGAGAAATCTTTGGGAAAACCCGGTCCAGACGCCCTCGATGGTTTCCAGCAGCCAGGCCTCGAACGGTGCCCGCTCGCCTGGTGTGCGCTCATGGCCCGCTGAGGCCAGATAGGCCATCAGGAGGTTGCCGATGACGGCGCCGATGTCGAAACCCATCGGGCCGTAGAAGGCGAACTCGGGGTCGATCACCTTGGTCTCGCTCTCGGTGACCATGATCGAGCCGGTGTGCAGGTCGCCGTGCAGCAGCGCCTCCGGGCTCGCCATGAATTTCAGCTTGAGCCTGGAGATCGCGACATGCAGGTCGAGATCCTCGCGGAACGCCGCGGCGGTCGCGTCGAGGTAAGGTGCGGTCCAACGGTTCTGCTCGGCAATCCGGTAGGGATCGGTGAAGATCAGATCCTCGGTGATCTTGCAGAGCGCATGGTTGCCGGCGAAATCAGCGATCCCCTGCTTCTTCGCCGCGGCCGACAGCGCGAGATCGGACGAGAAGAACAGCGTCTGCGCCAGGAAGGTCGAGATGTCATCGACAAAGCGCGGATAGCGCGTGGCCTCGATCAGGCCCTTGCGCATGATGATGTGCGGCTCGAGCAGCTCCATCGCGGTGAGCGCAAGCTCCGCATCGTGATGCAGCACGGCCGGCACCAGCTCCGACGCCAGCCGCGCCTGATGCACCAGCGCCATGTGTTCGTAGTGCGCGCGAGAGAGCGGCAGCGGCCAGCTCTCGCCAACCAGCCGCACATAGGGCAGCGCCTGCTTGACCGCGATGCCACCGGTCCCGCCCTTGACGATGAAGACGAGGTTGAGATTGCCGTCGCCGACCTCGCTGATCGACCAGTCGGCTGGCGCGCCGCCGAGTTGCGTGACGATGGCAGGAACTCCGGCCAGATAGTCCCGGAGGTCAGCTTCCCGCAGGATTCGATACTGGCTGGCCCCGGAGGAGCCTGGTTGCGCCTGCAGGTTCATCTGGTCGCCTCCTCACGCGTATTGGTTTTGCTTAAGCATGATCGTTTCGGAAAACCGCTGCGCACTTTTTCAGATCATGCTTTGGGGCGAGGTTGATCCTCACTCCCGTTCCAGGAAGCTCGAGCCGATGTCGGCCTTCTTCCTGATCGGATCATAGTCGCAATAGACGCTGTCGGCGACCAGCGTGTAACTCGCGCTGACGGCACTCTTCTCTACCTTGACCGAATGCAGTCCGATCACCGCGGTGGACTGTCCGCCGTTCCACTTGAACGGCGTCGAGCTCTGCGCCCTTTCACAGGCCGCCACCGCGTCCGCGAATACCGAGCTTTCGACGAAGGCCTGCACCGTCTGCAGCCGCTTCAACGTCTTCCAGTTGAGATAGAACGATCCGGCGAGGCCGGCGGCGAGCAACACGAAAAGAACGATCGCGATCCGCTGGAAATTCATTCGCCCCCCTAATTGGCTCTTTGATTTGAGCATGATCTTTTCGGAAAACCGCTGGGCACTTTTCCGGATCATGCTCCAGCTTCTAAAACGGCATCCCCATCAGTTTCGACAGCCGCTCGATCGAGAGATAGCCGGCGTAATAGGCCCACATCGCGATCGCGAAGATCACGGCCGAGATCACCGTGGTCCACAACAGCTTGCGGCCCATCCGCGCCATGATCGGCGCGCCGGGATCGGTGCCGGGCGCGCCGACGCCGTCCTCATGCTGGCTGCGCACGCCGAACGGCAGCGTCAGGAACAGCACGAGCCACCAAAGGACGAAGTAGATCGCAAGCCCAGTGGAGATCTGGTACGCCATGTGGGCTCAGGCCTGTTCGATCTCGACCAGGGCGCCGGAAAAGTCCTTGGGGTGGAAGAACAGCACCGGCTTGCCATGCGCGCCGATCTTCGGCTGGCCGTCGCCCAGCACCCGCGCGCCCTCGGCGATCATGCGGTCGCGCGCCGCGATGATGTCGGGCACGTCGTAGCAGACATGGTGGATGCCGCCGTCGGCGTTGCGCTCGACGAATTTTGCGATCGGCGAGGCCTCGCCGAGCGGCTCGATGAACTCGATCTTGGTGTTGGGCAGCGTCACGAACACGGTGATGACGCCATGCTCCGGCAGCGGCACCGCATCGGAAATCTCGGCATTGAAGGCGGTGCCGTAGATCTTGGCGGCCTGCTTGGCGTCCTTGACCGCGATCGCAACATGATTGAGCCGGCCCAGCATGTGTTCTCTCCCTTGTCGTTACGCGCGCCTCGAAGGGGCGCGGCGCGTCAAACCGTCAGAACGTGCACGATGCAGATCGGCTTCTTGCCCCACTGCTCGTTCAGCACGGCCCGCACCGCGCGGCGCACCGATTCCCCGAGCGCGTCCGGATCGCGCCGTCGCGGCTTCGGCAGGCCCTCGATCGTCGATACCACCACATCGAACACGATGTCGTCGAGCAGTTCGCCCGCGGCATTGTTCTCCGGCATGCCGACGAGATCAACCTCGGGATCGTCGACGAGCTCGCCCTGCGCGGTCATGGCAATGGCGACGAAGGCACAGCCGGCAAAGCCCATCCGCCGCCGTTCCACCACGGCACGCGACTTGGAATCCTCAAGGATGGTTCCATCCTTGTAGAGCCGCCCGGCCGGCACTTCGCCGATGATGCCGGGGTCGCCGGGCCCGAGCTTGACCAGGTCGCCGTTGCGGCAGGTCAGGACCTTGGGGACGCCGGCGGCGCGCGCCAGCTTGGCGTGCTCGGCGAGATGCAGCGCCTCGCCATGCACGGGGATCAGGAGCTGCGGCCGCACCCAGGAGATCATATCGCGCAGCTCGTCGCGGCGCGGATGGCCGGAGACATGCACCAGGTGCTCGCGGTCGGTGATGACCTCGACGCCCTGCGTCACCAACCCGTTGATGATGCCGCCGACCGCCTTCTCGTTGCCGGGAATGGTGCGGGAGGAGAAGATCACGGTGTCGCCTTTGTTCAGGGTGACCTGCGGATGGTCGTCATTGGCGATCCGCGCCAGCGCCGCGCGCGGCTCGCCCTGGCTGCCGGTGCACAGCGCCAGCACCTTGTCGGCCGGGAAATGGCCGTAGACGTCGGTGCTGCGGAACTTGTGCGAGCCGTCGAGATAGCCGCATTCGCGCGCCACCTGCACCACGCGCTCCATGGCGCGGCCGACCACCACGACCTCGCGATCGGCGGCGATTGCGGCGTCCACCACCGCCCGCACCCGAGCGACATTGGAGGCGAAGGTGGTGACGGCGACCCGGCCCTTGGCCGCCTTGACCAGCTTCTTGATCGTGGCGGCCACCTCGGTCTCCGACGGCGAACGCCCGTCGCGCACCGCGTTGGTGGAATCGCCGACCAGCGCCAGCACGCCCTCGTCGCCGAGTTCGCGCAGCCGCCGCTCGTCGGTCGGCAGGCCGATCACCGGGGTCGGATCGATCTTCCAGTCGCCGGTGTGCAGCACGGTGCCGACATCGGTCCTGATCGCCAGCGCGTGCGATTCCGGAATCGAATGCGCGACCGGGATGAACTCGACATTGAACGGGCCGATATCGACCCGGCCGCCCGACGGAATCACGGTGATCGGAATCTTCGGCGGATTGCGCTCGGCGGCGCATTTGGCCTCGAACAGCGCGGCAGAGAACTGCGTCGCGTAGATCTTGCAGCCGAGCTTTGGCCAGAGATCGATGATCGCGCCGAAATGGTCCTCATGGGCGTGCGTCAGCACAAGGCCCATCAGATTGCCGCGCTCCTTCTCGAGGAAGCGGACATCCGGCATGATCAGGTCGATGCCCGGCAGATGCTCCTCGTCGCCAAAGGAGACGCCGAGATCGACCGCGAGGAACGAGCGCTGGTGGCGGTTGCCGAGGCCATAGACCGACAGGTTCATGCCGATCTCGCCGACGCCGCCGAGCGGCGCAAAGGTGAGTTCGTCCGGGCGCGCCATCAGTTAGCCCTCACCGAGGCCGCAGTGCCGAAATAGACCTCGCCGGCGCTCACTTGCATGCGCTCGCCAGCAGCGGTGCGGACGATCAGGCAGCCGGTCTCGTCGATGGTGTCGAAGATGCCCTCGACCGTCGCGGTGCCGGTCTGGACCGCGACCCTCTCGCCGAGGCCGGCGGCACGTTCCAGCCACAGCCGGCGGATTTCCGGGAAGCCGCGGCCGTCGTCCCAGATGCCGCGAAACTCGACCCAAGCGTCCGACAGCGCCGCAAACAGCTCTTCCGCGCCGATCTGGATGCCGAGCGCGGCAAGCGATACCGCTGGTGTCGGTGTCCCCTCAGGCGCGGCGACGACATTGGTGCCGATGCCGACGACGACCGCCAGCCGATGACCCACAGCCTCGGCTTCCAGCAGGATGCCCGACAGCTTCTTGCCGTTGGCCAGGACGTCGTTCGGCCATTTCAGGGTGTATTTCGGATTGTCCGGCCCGAGCCGCAGCGCCGCCTCGATGCTGACCTTCTGCAACGCGGCTTCGAGCGACAGCCCGGCGGCGAAGCCGAGGGTGGCGGCGACGGCCGGCTGAACGTCGGTCACCTCGAGGATGCTGCTGGCGAGATTGCCGCGCGGCGCGACCCAGACCCGCTGGCGCCGGCCGCGGCCTGCGGTCTGCTCCGGCGTCACGAACCACATCGGCCCGCGCTCGCCGTCACGGGCGCGCAGCATCGCCTCGGCATTGGTCGAGCCGATCTGGTCGAAGGCGGCGAGCTTAGTGCCCGCCGCAATGGCCCGGGGTCCGAGCGTGAATGTCATGTCGGAGTTATGCGCATGATTGGTTCCGAAAGCCAGCATCCTGTTTTCGGAACCATGCGCGCTAGGAGCCCGTCCAGATATGTTTTCGTGACGGGCATTTGTTGTAGAGTAGCAGGCTCAGGCTGCGTTTGCGAGGTTGAACAGCTTGAGGAGGTTATGGACGGTGCAGATCATTGTCCACTCGGCGCGCACTTTCTCGATGCCCCGCAACAGGAACTGGCGGAAGCCTCTTGCCTGTTTGATCTGCCCGAACACCGGCTCCACCACTTGCTTTCGCAATCGGTAGGGTGTTTCGAAGCCGCCATCGTCGATCTTCTTTCGCATGGCCTGTGTCAGCGGGCCGCCGACTTTTCCGTTCGCTACTGTCGGGTGTTTGGCGCGTCCGGGCGCGACATAGCCATCGATGCTGCGTGTGTCGAGCGCTTCGAGATTGGCTTCGCTGCAGTAGCCGGAATCCGCTGAGGCCTGCCGCGGCTTGCGGCCAAGATTGCTCTCGATGGCCTCGATCAGGGGCACCAACTGGCCCTGATCGCTGCCGTGCTGGGTCAGTTCTTGCGCGACAATGATCTGGGCATGTGCATCGACGGCCGCCTGGGCATTATAGGCCTGAACGAAGCCATCCTTCGACTTCATGATGCGGCTTTCCGGATCGGTGAAGTTGCGTTGCGCCTTGGGATTGGGTTCCTCCGATGGCAGCGCCGCCGGTTTGCCCGGCTTCTTGCGGCCTTCGGCCTGGCGCTGCTGTTCCTTTTCGGCCTCGATGCGGCGCTCTTCCTCCGCCGCCAGTTTGGCGTCCGCTTCCAGCGCCGCCATCGCTTGCTGGATCTTCGCCAGCCGTTTCTGCTTGTCGACGGTCCAGTCCGGCAGTTCGTCGCTGTTGCCGAAAGTCTCATCCTCCGAGGCATCCGCCGCCTCGGCGGCCGCCAGCATGCGAGCGACCTCGGCCTTCAATTCCGCCTCGCGCTTCTTCATGCGCTCATAACTCATCGCCTTGTGTTTCGACGCGTTCGCCTTGATCTTCGTACCATCCAGCGCGACATGACCGAGCTTGACCAGCCCGGCCGTCTCGCACAACTTCAGAACCTGCACGAATAGCGCGCCGAGCGCCTTCAAATGTCGCTTGCGAAAGTCGCTGATCGTCCGAAAATCCGGCGCATCCAGCGCCACGATCATCACAAAATCGTTCCGCTCCCGGCAGGCCTTGGCAATCCGACGCGACGAATACAGCCCACTCGCATAGCTATGCAGCAGCAGCGCCACCATCATCCGCGGATCAAACGGCGGCTGCCCAAGCCCGCTCACATAGCTGCCCATGATCTCCCTGAGATCGAGGCTCTCCCGCACCAGATCAACCATAAACCGCGAGACATGGCCTTTCGGCACGAAGTCCTGCACATTCGGCGGCAGAAGCAGCGTCTGATCGATGTTCCAAGGCCGAAAATACTTGCTCATCGCCCAATGTTGAATCAGACCCGACCAGATTTGAACAGCGACTATCCAGACAAGCTCCTAGAACAACGACTTCGCCGCCGCCGTTGCCACGCTGACCAGCGGGCCCGGATAGGCGAAGAAGAAGATGTTGAAGATGCCTGCGACCGCCAGCACGGTGCGCAGCTCGACGCGGACGGGGTCGAGCTTGCCGAGCGGCTGGTCGAAATACATCACCTTGACGATCGACAGATAGTAGAACGCGCCCACCACGCTGGTCAGCACGCCGATCACCGCGAGCGTGAACAGATTGGCCTTGATGGCTGCGACGAACACGTACCATTTGCCGAAGAAGCCTGCGAGCGGCGGAACGCCGGCCAGCGAGAACAGCAGCATCGCGAAGACGAACGCGATCAGCGGGTTGGTGCGGGACAGGCCGGCGAAATCGCTGATCTGCTCCATCGCTTGGCCGTTCCGCTTCATGGCGAGGATGATCGAGAAGGTGCCGAGCGTCATCGCGACATAGATCGCGATGTAGATCAGCACGCCCTGCGCCCCCTCGACCGTGCCGGAGGCCAGGCCAACCAGCGCAAAGCCCATATGGCCGATCGAGGAATAGGCCATCAGCCGCTTGATGTTGCTCTGGCCGATCGCCGCGAACGAACCCAGCGCCATCGAGGCGATCGCCACGAACACCAGGATCTGCTGCCACTGGGTGACGATGCCGGGGAATGCGGTCAGCGTCGCCCGGGTGAACACGGCGAGTGCTGCGACCTTCGGGGCGGAGGCGAAGAAGGCGGTCACCGGCGTCGGCGCGCCCTCATAGACGTCGGGCGTCCACATGTGGAACGGCACCGCCGAGACCTTGAAACAGAGGCCAGCGAGCAAGAACACCAGACCGAACACTATACCGATGCTGCCGGTCGTCGCGGCCGCCGCAATGCCGGCGAAGCTGACAGTGCCGGTGAAGCCGTAGATC
The DNA here is from genome assembly GCF_011516645.4 of Bradyrhizobium septentrionale. NCBI lineage: Bacteria > Pseudomonadati > Pseudomonadota > Alphaproteobacteria > Hyphomicrobiales > Nitrobacteraceae > Bradyrhizobium > Bradyrhizobium septentrionale. The sequence continues at coordinate 8,132,965 of NZ_CP088285.1, forward strand.
AGCGACGCGCCATAGAGCAGCATGCCCGACGACAGCGCGCCGAGCACGAAATACTTCAGGCCGGCCTCGCTCGACTTGGCATTGTCGCGCTGGCTGGCGGCGACGACGTAGAGCGCAAGGCTCATCAGCTCGAGGCCGAGGTAAAGCGAGATCAGGTCGCCGGCGGAGATCAGCACCATCATGCCGAGCGTCGACAGCAGCACCAGGATCGAGAACTCGAAGTTGCGGCTCGACGGCTGAGACAGATACTCGGTCGACAGGATCAGCGTCGCCGCGGAAGCGATCAAGGCAAGGATCTTCAGGAAGCGGGCGAAGTCGTCGACGATGAAGCTGCCGCCGAAGGTCACGAGCTTGCCGGCCGGCAGCCAGAGCTCCAGCATGCCGGTCAGGACCAACAGACACACCGCAAGCGCCGTGATCAGCCGCGTCGTGCCTTGCCCGCGATAGGCTCCGATCATCAACAGCACCATGGCGCCGACCGCGAGCACCAGCTCGGGCAGCACCGGCTGCAACTGATAACCTGCACTGGAAAAGCTCATGGGCTAAGGCCTTACTGGACGGTCAGCGCGGCTGCCTTCACGGCAGTCACGGCGGTGTTGTAATTGTTGACGAGCTGCTGCACCGAGGCGGCCGACATGTCGAGCACCGGCTTCGGATAGACGCCGAACAGGATGGTCAGCGCGATCAGCGGGAACAGCGTCACGCATTCGCGGAAGGTCAGATCCTTGATCGACATCAGCGACGGCTTGACCAGCGCGCCGAACACCACCTTGCGGTAGAGCCAGAGCGCGTAGCAGGCCGACAGGATCACGCCGGTGGTAGCGAAGAACGCCGTCGGCAGCGAGATCTTGAAGGTGCCGAGCAGCGTCATGAACTCGCCGACGAAGCCCGAGGTGCCAGGCAGACCGACATTGGCCATCGTGAAGACCATGAAGGTCATCGCATAGAGCGGCATCCGGTTGACCAGGCCACCATAGGCCGCGATCTCGCGGGTGTGCATGCGGTCGTAGACGATGCCGACGCAAAGGAACAGCGCGCCGGAAACGATGCCGTGCGAGATCATCTGGAACATGCCGCCGGCGACGCCCTGCGTCGTCACCGCGAAGATGCCCATGGTGACGAAGCCCATATGGGCGACCGAGGAGTACGCGATCAGCTTCTTCATGTCCTCCTGCATCATCGCCACCAGCGAGGTGTAGATGATGGCAATGACGGACAGTGTGAACACGAACGGCGCGAAGTCGTGCGAGGCCAGCGGGAACATCGGCAGCGAGAAACGCAGGAAGCCGTAGCCGCCCATCTTCAAGAGGATCGCGGCCAGGATCACCGAGCCCGCCGTGGGTGCCTCGACATGCGCGTCAGGCAACCAGGTGTGCACCGGCCACATCGGCATCTTCACCGCGAACGAGGCGAAGAACGCCAGCCACGCCCAGGTCTGCAGCGACCGCGGCACCGCGGTGTGCATCAGGGTCGGGATGTCGGTGGTGCCGGCGTTCCAGTACAGCGCCATGATGGCGAGCAGCATCAGCACCGAGCCGAGGAAGGTGTAGAGGAAGAACTTGAACGATGCATAGACCCGGCGCGGGCCGCCCCAGACGCCGATGATCAGGAACATCGGGATCAGGCCGCCCTCGAAGAACAGATAGAACAGCACGAGGTCGAGCGCCGAGAAGGTGCCGACCATCAGCGTTTCCAGGATCAGGAACGCCATCATGTATTCGCCGACGCGGCTCGTCACCGACTTCCAGCTCGCGATGATGCAGAGCGGCATGATCGCGGTGGTCAGGATGATCAGCGGCAGCGAGATGCCGTCGATACCCATGTGATAGGTGATGCCGGTGGCGAGCCAGGACGCCTTCTCGACGAACTGGAAGTCGGTCTGCGCCGGATCGAAGCGGGCGACCAGGATCAGCGACACCGCGAAGGTGATCAGCGTGGTCCACAGCGCGATCCAGCGCGCCGTGCGGCCCGCGGTCTCGTCGCCGCCGCGCGCCAGCAGATAGACCAGGATCGCGCCGACCGCCGGCAGGAAGGTCGTGACGGAAAGGATGGGCCAGGTTGTCATTTTACTGGCCTCCCAAGCCGAACATGAACCAGGTGATCAATCCGGCGGCCCCGATCAGCATCGCGAAAGCGTAGTGATAGAGATAGCCGGTCTGCAATTTGACGACATTGCGAGTGACGTCGAGCACGCGGGCCGAGACGCCGTCCGGACCGAAGCCGTCGATGACGAAGCCGTCGCCCTTCTTCCAGAGCGTGTAGCCGAGCCACTTGGCCGGACGCACGAAGATCCAGTCGTACAGCTCGTCGAAGTACCATTTGTTGAGCAGGAACTGGTACAGCATCGGCTGCTGCTTCGCGAGCTCGACCGGCAGGTAGGGCCTGCTGATGTAGAACATGTAGGAGATGAACAGGCCGAGGGCCATCATGACGGTCGGCAGTGGCGCGAGCCAGCCCGGCATGTGCTCCATGTCCTCGAGAATGTGCGGGTTCATCTTGACGGATTCGCGGAAGAACTCCTCGACGCCGTGTGGGCTGGCGAACACTTCCTTGAACGGCAGACCCGCCAGGATCGAGCCGGCGGCGAGCACGCCGATCGGCACCAGCATCCAGATCGGGCTCTCATGCGCCGCCTCGTAGTGCTTCTGGTCGTGCGGCTCGCCGAAGAACGTCTTGAAGATCAGACGCCAGGAGTAGAACGAGGTCAGGCCGGCGGCCGCGATCGTCAGCCCGTAGGCATACGTCGCGAACGGGTTGTGCGCCGCGTAGGCCGCCTCGATGATCGCGTCCTTGGAGAAGTAGCCGGCGAACAGCGGGAAGCCGGTCAGCGCCAGGGTGCCGATGCACATCACCGCGAACGTGTACGGGATCTTGCGCCACAGGCCGCCCATGTTGCGGATGTCCTGCTCGTGATGCATCGCATAGATCACCGAGCCGGAGCCCAGGAACAGCAGCGCCTTGAAGAAGGCGTGGGTGAACAGATGGAACATGCCGACCGAATAGGCCCCTGCTCCCATCGCCACGAACATGTAGCCGAGCTGCGAACAGGTCGAATACGCGACGATCCGCTTGATGTCGTTCTGCACCAGGCCGATGGTGGCGGCGAAGAATGCCGTGGTAGCGCCGAAGAACATCACCACCGCCTGCGCGGTCGGTGACAGCTCGAACAGCGGCGACAGCCGCGCCACCATGAAGACGCCGGCGGTGACCATGGTCGCGGCGTGGATCAGCGCCGACACCGGGGTCGGGCCTTCCATGGCGTCCGGCAACCAGGTGTGCAGCAGGAACTGGGCCGACTTGCCCATCGCGCCCATGAACAGGAACAGGCAGGTCAGCGTCAGCGCGTCAGGGTGCCAGCCGAAGAAGTCGATGGTCTTGCCGGTCAGCCCGGGCGCGGCGTGGAAGATGGTCTCGAAATCGGTCGAGCCGACCAGCGCGAAGATCGCGAAGATGCCGAGCGCGAAGCCGAAGTCGCCGACGCGGTTGACCACGAAGGCCTTGATCGCGGCAGCGTTGGCCGACGGCTTCTGGTACCAGAAGCCGATCAGGAGGTAGCTCGCCAGACCCACGCCCTCCCAGCCGAAGAACAGCTGCACGAGGTTGTCCGACGTCACCAGCATCAGCATCGCGAAGGTGAACAGCGAGAGATAGCCGAAGAAGCGCGGCCGGTTCGGGTCCTCGTCCATGTAGCCGATGGAATAGAGGTGGACGAGCGCGGACACGGTGTTGACCACGACCAGCATCACCGCGGTCAGGGTGTCGATCCGCAGCGACCAGGCGACCTGCAGGTCGCCCGAGGTGATGAAAGGCAAGAGCTCGACACGGGCGTCGTGATGCATGAAGCCGACGTCGACCAGCGCAAACCAGGACAGCGCAGCCGACACGAACAAGAGGCCCGTGGTGATCAGCTCGGCGAGCCGCGATCCGGCGGCCGGCGGCTCCGAGACGTGGTGGTCGTCATGACCATGGTCGTCCTGGCCGTGATCGTCGTGGGCGGCGGAGGCATGAGCGTCGCCATGCGCATCGTCGTGGTGGTCGACGGTGTCGCCGCTCGGGCAGCGGGCATGCGCGCCGAATATCGAGATCAGCCCTGCGAGAATGGCGCCCAGCAGCGGCAGAAAGACTATTGCCTGGTACATCTGCGCGCTAGCCCTTCATCAGATTGACGTCTTCAACCGCGATCGAACCGCGGTTGCGGAAATACACCACCAGCACGGCAAGGCCGATCGCGGCCTCGGCCGCCGCCACCGTCAGCACCAATAGCGCGAACACCTGGCCGACGATGTCGCCGAGGAACGTCGAGAACGCCACCAGGTTGATGTTGACCGAGAGCAGGATCAGCTCGATCGACATCAGGATGATGATGATGTTCTTGCGGTTGAGGAAGATGCCGAGGATCCCGAGCGTGAACAGGATCGCGGCGACCGCGAGATAGTGTCCGAGCCCGATCGTCATTTCACCCACTCCGCCGCGTCGGCATCCTGCAGGCCCTGCCCCGACGCCACCTTGCGCATCGCCATCGCCATTTCCGGCGTGCGCGCGTTCTGCACGTTGATGTTCTGCCGCTTGACGTTGGCCTTGTGGCGCAGCGTCAGCACGATGGCGCCGATCATCGCGACCAAGAGCACCATGCCGGCAAGTTGGAAGTAATGGATGTACTTCGTATAGAGCACGAGGCCGAGCGCCTCGGTGTTGCTGACATTGGTCGGAATCGCGGCGGTGATCGTCTTGGTCACGGACGGGTTGATCACCCAGGCGCCGACCACCAGCAAGAGCTCGAACAGGAAGATGCCGCCGATCACAATGCCGATCGGAAGGTACTGGATGAAGCCCTCGCGCAGCTCGACGAAGTCGACGTCGAGCATCATGATCACGAACAGGAACAGCACCGCGACCGCGCCGACATAGACCACGATCAGCATCATCCCGAGGAACTCGGCGCCCATCAGGATGAACAGGCCCGAAGCGTTGACGAACGCCAGGATCAGGTACAGCACGGAGTGCACGGGATTGCGCGAGACAATCACCATGACAGCCGAGGCCACACAGGCGGCAGCAAACAGATAGAAGAACAGCGCCGGAAGGATCATGCCCTCACCTCACCGGTACGGCGCGTCGAGCGCCATCGACTTCGCAATCTCGCGCTCCCAACGGTCGCCATTGGCGAGCAGCTTCGCCTTGTCATAGTAGAGTTCCTCGCGGGTCTCGGTCGCGAATTCGAAATTCGGTCCCTCGACGATGGCGTCCACCGGGCATGCCTCCTGGCACAGGCCGCAATAGATGCACTTCACCATGTCGATGTCGTAACGCACCGTGCGGCGGGTGCCGTCATTGCGGCGCGGGCCGGCCTCGATCGTGATCGCCTGCGCCGGGCAGATCGCCTCGCACAGCTTGCAGGCGATGCAGCGCTCCTCGCCGTTCGGATAACGGCGCAGCGCGTGCTCGCCGCGGAAGCGCGGCGAGATCGGGCCTTTCTCGAAGGGATAGTTCAGCGTCGGCTTCGGCTTGAAGAAATAGCGCATGGCGAGAACGAACGCCGAGACGAATTCCGACAGCAGGAGCGAGCGGGCAGTTGCGTTGACGTTGACACTCATGACGGCCTCACTTCGGCGCGATGCCGGCGAACTGCAGCACCCCGGCCACGATCACCACCATCCCCAGCGACAGCGGCAGGAACACCTTCCAGCCGAGCCGCATCAGTTGATCGTAGCGGTAGCGCGGCACGATCGCCTTCGCCATCGCGAACATGAAGAACATGAAGAACACCTTCAGGGCGAACCAGACGATGCCCGGGATCCAGGTGAACGGCGGCAGATTGACCGGCGGCAGCCAACCGCCCAGGAACAGGATCGACGCCAGCGCGCACATCGTGGTGATCGCGACATATTCGCCGAGCATGAACAAAAGATACGGTGTCGAGCCGTATTCGGTCATGAAGCCGGCGACCAGCTCGGATTCCGCTTCCACGAGATCGAACGGCGGACGGTTGGTTTCCGCCAGCGCCGAGACGTAGAACACCACGAACATCGGGAACAGCGGCCAGACATACCAGTTCAGGATGGTGAGCTGCGGCAGGCCGATCAAATGCGCGAGCCCGCGAGAGTTCTGGGCCTCGACCACCGCCGACAGGTTCAGCGAGCCGACGCAGAGCAGCACGGTGATGATGACGAAGCCGATCGAGACCTCATACGACACCATCTGCGCAGCCGAGCGCAGCGCCGCAAGGAACGGATACTTGGAGTTCGATGACCAGCCGGCCATGATGATGCCGTAGATCGACAGCGACGAGATCGCGAAGATGTAGAGCACACCGACATTGATGTCGGAGATCACCCAGCCGAGATTGAACGGGATCACGGCCCAGGCGGCCAGCGCCAGCACACAGGAGACCAGCGGCGCCAGCAGGAACACGCCCTTGTTGGAGCCCGACGGAATCACCGGCTCCTTCAGCACGAACTTCAGCAGGTCGGCGAAGGATTGCAGGAGGCCCCACGGGCCCACCACATTGGGGCCGCGGCGGATCTGCACCGCCGCCCAGATCTTGCGGTCGGCGAGCAGGATGTAGGCGATCGCGATCAGGAGCACGACGAGCAGCAACAGGCTCTGCGCGACCATGATGATCAGCGGCCAGAGGAAGCCGGTCCAGAACGAGCTTGCGAAGAAATCAGCCATCAGGTCACGCTCACTCCGCTGCCGTCAGCATTCGGCCCGACGCCAGCCGCGAGCATTCCGCCATCACGGCAGAGGCCCGCGCGATCGGGTTGGTCAGATAGAAATCCTCGACGGTCGGCTTGAACGCCGCCTTGTCGACGCTGCCGCCCCTGCCGGCCAACGCCTTGACGTCATCAGCCTTGCCGGCTTCGATCTGGTCGAGCCGCATCAAATGCGGCCAGGCCTTGAACATCGCCTGGCGCAGCGCCTGCAGCGAGTCGAACGGCAGCTTCTTGCCGAGCACGTCGGACAGCGCGCGGATGATCGCCCAGTCCTCGCGGGCCTCGCCCGGCGGGAACGCGGCGCGGTTGGCAATCTGCGCCCGGCCCTCGGTGTTGACGTAGATGCCCGACTTCTCGGTATAGGCCGCGCCCGGCAGGATGACGTCGGCGCGATGCGCACCCTTGTCGCCATGGGTGCCGATATAGACCACGAAGGTGCCGTCCGGCGCCTTGATCTCGTCGGCGCCGAGCAGGAACACCACGTCGAGCGTGCCGAAGGTGGTCATCTGCGCCGTGGTCAGGCCACCGGCCGCCGGCGAGAAGCCGATATCGAGCGCACCGGCGCGCGAAGCGGTATCCTGCAGCACCGCAAAGCCGTTCCAGCCGTCCTTCAGCGCGCCGACATCGACGGCGAGCTTGGCAGCCTGCGCCAGCACCGCCGAGCCGTCATGCCTGGTGTAGGCGCCGGCGCCGACCAGGATGATCGGGTTCTTGGCGTTCTTCAGCACGTCGGCAAAGGAGTGCTTGCCGGCGGCGAGATCGGCCAGCGTCTCAGTGCCCGCACCGAGATAGTCGTGGTCATAGGTGAAATCGGCCTTGGCGCCGATCATGCCGACCTTGAGGGCGCCGGTGCGCCAGCGCTTGCGGATCCGCGCGTTCAGCACCGCGGCTTCCTTGCGTGGATGCGAGCCGATGATCAGGATCGCGTCGGCCTGGTCGATGCCGGCAATGGTCGGGTTGAAGATGTAGGAGCCGCGGCCCGCCTTGGCGTCGAACGCGTCGCCGCCCTGCACCGCCAGATTGACCGAGCCGAACTTCGCCAGCAGCTCCTTCAGCGCATACATTTCATCGACCGCGGCGAGATCGCCCGCGATGGCGCCGATCCGCTTGCCGTCAGTGCGGCCGGCCTTGGCGGCGATGGCAGCAAAGGCTTCCTGCCAGGTCGCCGGCCTGAGCTGGCCGTTCTCACGCACATAGGGCCGGTCGAGGCGCTGCGTGCGCAGGCCGTCGACGACGTGGCGGGTCTTGTCGGAGATCCACTCCTCGTTCACCGCCTCGTTGATGCGCGGCAGGATGCGCATCACCTCGCGGCCGCGGGTGTCGACGCGGATCGCAGAACCAACGCCGTCCATGACGTCGACCGACTGCGTCTTGCCGAGCTCCCAAGGCCGCGCCGCGAACGCATAGGGCTTCGAGGTCAGCGCGCCGACCGGGCAGATGTCGACGAGGTTGCCCTGCAGCTCCGAGCTCAGCGCCTGCTCCAGATAGGTGGTGATCTCCATGTCCTCGCCGCGCCCGGTCGCGCCCATTTCCGGCGCGCCGCAGACTTCGGCGGAGAAACGGACGCAGCGCGTGCACTGGATGCAGCGGTTCATCGAGGTCTTGACCAGCGCCCCGAGATACTTGTCCTCGACCGCGCGCTTGTTCTCGGCGAAACGGCTGGTGTCGACGCCGTAGCCCATCGCCTGGTCCTGCAGGTCGCACTCGCCGCCCTGATCGCAGATCGGGCAGTCCAGCGGATGGTTGATCAGCAGGAACTCCATCACGCCTTCGCGCGCCTTCCTGACCATCGGCGAACGGGTCGAGATCTCCGGCGGCTCACCCTTCGGGCCCGGACGGCAATCGCGCACGGCCCAGGCGCAGCTCGCGACCGGCTTCGGGCCGCCCTTCACCTCGACCAGGCACATCCGGCAATTGCCGGCGATCGACAGCCGCTCGTGGTAGCAGAAGCGTGGAATCTCGGCGCCGGCCGCCTCGCACGCCTGCAGCAGCGTGTACTCCGGCGGCACATCGATCTCTTTGCCATCGATGATGATCTTGCTCATGTCTGTCTCAAGTCTTTCCGAGCTTGCAGCCGGGCGGTGCGACGCTGGCGGTTTTCAGTGAGGTCTTCACCCATTGCTGGGTGTCGGTGCCGTAGGTCGCGAGATAGGCGGGCTGCGCCTGGTTCTTCTCGCAGAGGAACGGCAAATGCGGCTTCAGATCGTAGTCACAGGACGCCTGCCATTCGCGCTTGTCCGCGAATGCGGCAAAGGTCTCCTCGCAGGCATAGAGGAAGTACGAGACAAAGCTCTCATACTGCGACCGCTCTTCGCGACTGCCGGCCTTGATAGCCTCGTAATCGGGCTGCGCGAATTTCGGGTTCTTGAAGGCGAGATCGGTGTAACCCAGAAACGCCGTGCGCGCAGCGGAGGCGCGGCTCGACGAACGGATCTCGTTGATCTGCAGCAGGACTGCGCAAAAGCCGAGCAGCGCCACGGTCGCGTGCGCCATCTGCGCAAACGTCCCGTATCTCTGCCACCATGCGGCTTTCTGCGTCATCGCCGTCATTACTCCGCAGCTACCATGTGCACGGGATCGCGAACGCCCTGATCGTCGAGATCGGCCTTGTGCGAATACTGGTCGATCCGCTCTTCAATCTCGTGACGGAAATGCGCGATCAGGCCCTGGATCGGCCACGCCGCAGCGTCGCCAAGCGCACAGATGGTGTGGCCCTCGACCTGCTTGGTGACCTCGAGCAGCATGTCGATCTCGCGCTTGTGGGCACGGCCGTCGGCCATGCGGGTCAGGACGCGCCACATCCAGCCGGTGCCCTCGCGGCACGGCGTGCACTGGCCGCAGCTCTCATGCTTGTAGAAATAGGAGATGCGCGCGATCGCCCGGATCAGGTCGGTCGACTTGTCCATCACGATCACGGCCGCGGTGCCGAGGCCCGAGCGCAGCTTGCTCAGGCTGTCGAAATCCATCGGGGTGTCGATGATCTGCTCGGCCGGCACCATGCGCACCGACGAGCCGCCGGGGATTACGGCCTTCAGATTGTCCCAGCCGCCGCGGATGCCGCCGCAATGCTTCTCGATCAGCTCGCGGAACGGAATCCCCATCGCCTCTTCGACGTTGCAGGGCCGCTCGACGTGACCGGAGATGCAGAACAGCTTGGTGCCGACATTGTTCGGACGGCCGATGGCGGCGAACCAGGCGGCGCCGCGGCGCAGGATGTCGGGCGCGACCGCGATCGACTCGACGTTGTTGACGGTGGTCGGGCAGCCATAGAGGCCGACATTGGCCGGGAACGGCGGCTTCAGCCGCGGCTGGCCCTTCTTGCCCTCGAGGCTCTCGAGCAGCGCGGTTTCCTCGCCGCAGATATAGGCGCCGGCGCCGTGGGCCACGTAGATATCGAACGGCCAGCCGTTGATATTGTCCTTGCCGACCAGCTTGGCCTCATAGGCCTGGTCGATCGCGGCCTGCAGGTGTTCGCGCTCGCGGATGAATTCGCCGCGGATATAAACGTAGCAGGCATGCGCGCCCATCGCGAAGCTCGCGAGCAGGCAGCCCTCGACCAACAGATGCGGATCGTGCCGCATGATCTCGCGGTCCTTGCAGGTGCCGGGCTCCGACTCGTCCGCGTTGACGACGAGATAGCTCGGACGGCCGTCCTTGGATTCCTTCGGCATGAACGACCACTTCATGCCGGTCGGGAAGCCCGCGCCGCCGCGGCCGCGCAGGCCGGAGGCCTTCATCTCGTTGATGATCCAGTCGCGGCCCCTGTCGATGATTCCCTTGGTGCCATCCCAGGCGCCTCTGCGGCGCGCGCCCTCGAGGCCCCAATCATGCAGGCCGTAGAGGTTCTTGAAGATGCGGTCCTTGTCGTCGAGCATGCTCAAAACTTTCCGAACATCACCGATTGGCTTGGGAGTAAGCGAGCCCGGCGGCGCAGCCGCCGAACACGATGGCCCACAACAGGCTGGATTCCAGCGTCGCGTTCAGGCCGTAACGTTGCAGCAGGAACATGAATCCGGCCGCGACAGAGCTATGCAGGGCGATCGTGCGCCAGGCCTTCATCGCAGCCCTCCCCGCCTTGTTTTCCTGCCCGTTTGCCTGCACCTGAGTGGCCCGCATCAGGTCGTTTCCTTCAGCGTGGTCGGACCGCCTGCGGGGGCCGAGAACTGACGGTCGATCTGCGGGCCCGGCTTCGGCGGATTGCCGGCGGCAAAACCGTCGAGCACCTTGCCGAAGCTTTCCTTGGTCAGGTCCTCATAGGTGTCCTTCCAGATCAGCACCATCGGCGCGTTCACGCAGGCGCCTAAGCACTCGACCTCTTCCCAAGAGAAGTTGCCGTCCTTCGACAGCTGGAACGGATCGTGATGGATGCGATGCTGGCAGACCTCGATCAGGTCGGCGGCACCGCGCAGCCGGCACGGCGTGGTGCCGCACACCTGCACATGCGCCTTCTTGCCGACCGGCGAGAGCTGGAACATGGTGTAGAAGGTCGCGATCTCCAGCATGCGGATATGCGGCATCTCCAGCAGGTCGGCGACGGCGCGGATCGCGGCTTCCGACACCCAGCCGTCATGCTGCTCCTGGACGCGCCACAGGATCGCGATCGCAGCCGAAGCGTGGCGGCCCGGCGGATATTTCTCGATCTGCTTCTTGGCCCAGACGAGATTCTCGTCCGTGAACGTGAAGCTCGCGGGCTGCAATTCCTTCGGGGCAAGGCGGCGGACGGACATCGATCAAACTCTCATTGCGCGCGGTGCGGATGCGGACATCATCACCGGTCGACTTCGCCGAACACGATGTCCAGCGAGCCCAGGATGGCGGAAACGTCGGCGAGCAGATGGCCCTTGCAGATGTGGTCCATCGCCTGCAGATGGGCGAAGCCGGGCGCGCGAATCTTGCACTTGTAGGGCTTGTTGGTGCCGTCGGCGACGAGATAGACGCCGAACTCGCCCTTCGGCGCCTCGACCGCGGCGTAGACCTCGCCAGCCGGCACGTGCACGCCTTCGGTGTAGAGCTTGAAGTGATGGATCAGCGCTTCCATCGAGCGCTTCATCTCACCGCGGCGCGGCGGCGCGATCTTGTTGTCCTCGACCACGACCGGGCCCTGCCCGTCCGGCGCCTTCAGCTTCTGGATGCACTGCTTCATGATGCGCACCGACTGGCGCATCTCTTCCATGCGGATCAGATAGCGGTCGTAGCAGTCGCCGTTCTTGCCGATCGGAATGTCGAAATCCATTTCGGCGTAGCACTCGTAAGGCTGCGACTTGCGCAGGTCCCACGCCGCGCCCGAGCCGCGCACCATCACGCCGGAGAAGCCCCACTCCCAGGCTTCCTTCAGTGGCACAACGCCGATGTCGACGTTGCGCTGCTTGAAGATGCGGTTGCCGGTCAGCAGCGTATCGAGATCGCCGACCACCTTGAGGAACGGATCGCACCACGCCTCGATATCGTCGATCAGCTTCGGCGGCAGGTCCTGGTGCACGCCGCCGACGCGGAAGAACGCCGCGTGCATGCGCGAGCCCGAGGCGCGCTCATAGAACACCATCAGCTTTTCGCGCTCTTCAAAACCCCACAGCGGCGGGGTCAGCGCGCCGACGTCCATCGCCTGCGTGGTGACGTTGAGCAGATGCGACAGGATGCGGCCGATCTCGCAATACAGCACGCGGATCAACTGGCCGCGGCGCGGCACTGATATGCCGAGCAGCTTTTCCGCCGCGAGGCAGAACGCATGCTCCTGATTCATCGGCGCAACGTAGTCGAGCCGGTCGAAATAGGGAATCGCCTGCAGATAGGTCTTGTGCTCGATCAGCTTCTCGGTGCCGCGATGAAGCAGGCCGATATGCGGATCGACGCGCTCGACCACTTCACCGTCGAGCTCCAGCACGAGGCGCAACACGCCGTGCGCCGCCGGATGCTGCGGACCGAAGTTGATAGTGAAGTTGCGAAGATTCTGTTCGTTCATGATCAGGCCTTCGGCTCTGCCTTCGCCTTTTCGTCACCCGGCAAGGGGTAGTCGGCCCCTTCCCACGGAGACAGGAAATCGAACTTGCGGAATTCCTGGTTGAGCCTGACAGGCTCGTACAGCACCCGCTTCTCCTGGTCGTCGTAGCGGACCTCGACGAAGCCGGTGAGCGGGAAATCCTTGCGCAACGGATGGCCGTCGAAGCCGTAATCCGTCAGCAGACGGCGCATGTCCGGATGCCCGGTGAAGATCACGCCGTAGAGATCGTAGGTCTCGCGCTCGAACCAGTCGGCGCCCGGGAAGACGCCGATGATCGACGGCACCTGCGTGGTCTCGTCGGCCTGGCCGCGCAGCCGGATGCGCGCGTTCAGCGTCGGCGACAGCAGATGGTAGACGACATCGAAGCGCTTCTCGCGGCTCGGATAGTCGACCGCGGTCACATCGGTGAAGTTGACGAAGCGGCAGTTGGGATCGTCACGCAGAAAAGTGACGACGTCCACGATTCTGCCAATCTCGACGTCGATAGTGAGTTGATTGAACGCGACCGAGTGCGCGGTGGCGGCGCCCGGAAGCGCGCTCACGATCGTCTGCCCAAGGGAGTCGAGCTTGCCGTCGTCCATGCCTGAAACCTTAGCGTTCGATGGTGCCGATACGGCGGATCTTCTTCTGCAGCAACAGCACGCCGTAGAGCAGCGCTTCCGCCGTGGGCGGGCAGCCCGGCACGTAGATGTCGATCGGCACGATGCGGTCGCAGCCGCGCACCACCGAGTAGGAATAATGGTAGTAGCCGCCGCCATTGGCGCATGAGCCCATCGAGATGACGTAGCGCGGCTCCGGCATCTGGTCATAGACCTTGCGCAGCGCGGGCGCCATCTTGTTGGTCAGGGTGCCCGCGACGATCATCACGTCGGACTGCCGCGGCGAGGCACGCGGCGCAAAGCCGAAGCGCTCGACGTCGTAGCGCGGCATCGAGACCTGCATCATCTCGACTGCGCAGCAGGCGAGACCGAAGGTCATCCACATCAGCGAGCCGGTGCGCGCCCAGGTGATGAGGTCGTCGGCGGCGGCGACGAAGAAGCCCTTGTCGGACAGCTCGTGATTGACCTCGAGGAAGAACGGATCATTGGCGCCGACCGGCCTGCCGGTCGACGGATCGAGAATGCCCTTCGGAGCCTGCGCGATCGCCGGCTGCGAGGATGCGGCGGTGGGGCTCAATCCCATTCGAGCGCGCCTTTCTTCCATTCATATGCAAACCCGACCGTCAGCACGGCCAGGAACACCATCATCGACCAGAAGCCGGTCGCGCCGAGCTTTCCGAACGCCACCGCCCAGGGGAACAGGAACGCCACTTCGAGGTCGAAGATGATGAAGAGGATCGCCACCAGATAGAAGCGGACGTCGAACTTCATGCGGGCGTCGTCAAAAGCGTTGAATCCGCATTCATAGGCGGACAGCTTTTCCGGGTCCGGCGACTGGAACGCGACCAGGAACGGCGCGATCAGAAGCGCCAGACCGATCAGGCTGGCGACTCCGATAAACACCACAAGTGGGAGGTAATTTTGCAGGATGCCGGTCATCGGCGAGGCCTTCTTGCTGCGGTTTCGGACGTGCCGCAGATTCGTTGATTGGAATTGTTCTTGAGGCTTTAGCGCAGCGCAACAGGGGGCGCAAGACAAGCTATTTTGACGCTTTTACCGTCCTTCCTGCGGGCTCTCGGCCCGATCAGGCGGCAGCACTTGCCTCAATCGGCAACGCTGCGTCGGCGATCCGGTGCCCTCCGCGCTCGCCATATCAGCCCAGCTCCCGCTCGGCGGCGAGCATCTCGGCGGCGATCTCCGTCAGCCGATCGACATGTCCGAGCAGCAGCGCAAGTTCCTGTGGGGTAAGCTGTTCCAGCAGGCGCCGGTTTCGCTCCTGCGCACCGGCCACGATCGCGTCATGGGCGGCGAGGCCCGTCTTGGTCAGCGAGACCAGGGTTTCGCGGTTGTCGCGCGGGTTGGCCGCCTTGGCCACCAGCTTGCGCGCGACGAGCTCGGCGAGCGCCCGGCTGATCTGGCCCTTGTCCATGCCGACGGCTTCGGCCAGCCGCACCACGCTCATCGGCGGCCGCCGGCCGAGCGAGGCGACCAGGCCGAACTCGACCGAGGACAGCCCGGCGAGCCGCTTGTAACGCAACATCGCACCGCGCTTGAGCAGGTTCGCCAGCACCATCAGCCGCGACGACATCATCGCGGTGATCGGCGCCAGCTCGGCGTCGACCACGGCTTCCGGCGGCAACGCCCTCTCCGTCCTGAGCTTCTCGGTCATCGCCAACCTCTGCCAACAAAGCCACGCGCTGCCAAGCTAATCGATATCGTTGACACTGTCATCGATCTATCGTTGACTTCATCAACGACAGCGCGACCGCGGGCACCAGACCAACGGCGGGAGGAACAACATGACGATCACCCAGCGAGACCGCGATCTCGGCACGGCCTATGCGATGAAGCCGTCGACCACCCGGACCGAGCTCACCTCCGTCGTCCGCGGCACGCCGATGGGCGAGCTGCTGCGCCGCTACTGGCACCCGGTCGGCCTCGCCGGCGACGCCACCGATATCCCCAGAAAAGTCCGCGCGCTTGGCGAGGATCTGGTCCTGTTCCGCGACCGGCATGGCCGGATCGGACTGCTGCATGCCCGTTGCTGCCATCGCGGCACCACTCTCTATTACGGCAAGGTCGAGGAAGACGGCATTCGCTGCTGCTATCACGGCTGGAAGTTCGACACCGAGGGCCGCTGCGTCGAACAGCCCTGCGAGCCCGAAGGCGGCCTGTTCAAGGACAGAGTGCGCCAGCCCTGGTATCCGGTGCAGGAACGCTACGGCCTGATCTTCGCCTACATGGGCCCGGCCGAGAAGAAGCCGGTGCTGCCGCGCTACGAATGCCTCGAGACCATGGACGACGGCGAGTTCGTCGAGGCCGACGATTCCTCGGTCGGCGGCGGCGGCCCGGCCGTGATCCCCTGCAACTGGCTGCAGCATTTCGAGAACGTCGCCGACCCCTACCACGTGCCGGTGCTGCACGGCTCGTTCTCAGGGCCGCAGTTCACCACCATGATGGCCTCGATGCCCGAGGTGAAGTTCGAGATGTCGCCGCGCGGCGTCGCGGTGCGCTCGATCCGCAGGCAGGACGACGGCAAGGTGTTTTACCGCGTCACCGAGGCCGCCCTCCCCACGCTGCGCGTCGTGCCCAATCCGCGGGTCGCGCAATTCGCCCGCGTCGAATCGATCGGCTGGACCTTGCCGATCGACGACATCTCGTTCCGCATCTACGTCGCCGGCCGGGTCAAGAATTCAGGCGATATCGGCCGCATGCGCTCGAAGTTCAACGGCAAGTTCTGGTGGGACATGACGGAGCAGGAGCACCAGCAATTCCCCGGCGACTATGAGGCCCAGGTCGGCCAGGGACCGGTGACGGTCCATTCCGAAGAGCATTTTGGCCAGAGCGACCGCGGCATCCTGATGGTCCGCCGGATGCTTGGCGAGCAGCTCGAGGCGCTCGCCGCCGGCCGCGACCCGATCGGCGTGTCGTTCGACGCCGACGCGACGCCGGTCGAATTCGAGGCGGGGAATTACAACCGCGAAGCCTAAGTTCCGCGCGCAAGCAAACAAGAACAAAGACGATCGGGGGGCGCGCTGCTGTTCGTCTGGGCCGCGCGCTGGATCCGATCGGATATCGCGCGCGCCAGTTAAGCAGCCATGAAGGCCAGCAGGTCGGACATCAAGCGCGCGCTGTGCGTCAGCGGCAAAGCGTGCGGCGCGCCTTCATAGACGGAAAGCTTGCTGCCCTTGATCAGCGCCGCGGTCTTGGCGCCGGTCAGCTCGAGCGGTGCGCTGGCATCCTTGTCGCCGTGCACGATCAGCGTCGGGCGATCGATCCCCCTGGCCGCCGCGCGCAGATCGGCAAAGGAGATCGTTCTGCGGCAGGCCAGCGCCACCGGCAGCGGCACGCTCAGCATCATCTCCCTGATCCAGGCCCGCGTGACCTCGGGCGTGTCGAGCATGAAAAACGGCGCCTCGTTCTCGCCCATCCATCTCGGGAAGTCCTGCGCAATCGCGGCATTCTGCGCGTCGATCATCGGCTTCGGAACTGCGTCGGGATTATCCTCCGTCTGCACCAGGAACGGCGTGGTCGGCGCCACTAGGACCAATCGCGCGATGCGTTCCCCGCCGTGACGCGCCAGATAGTTCACCGCCTCGATCGATCCCATCGAATGCGCAACCAGTGTCACGTCGCGCAGGTCGCGCTGCTCGATCACGGCAGCGACGTCATCGGTCAGCGTGTCGAGATCGTAGCCCGTCATCGGCATGTCGGAGCGGCCATGGCCGCGCCGGTCCGGTGCGACGCAGCGATACCCCTTGGCATTGAGCGCCACGATGTGACTGCCCCAGATGCCGGAATTAAATGTCCAGGCGGCGAGCAGCAGCACCGGCCGGCCTGCACCCCAATCCTGCACGAACAGCGAGGTGCCATCCCTCGCCGTCACGCGCGATTGGCGCGCCGGCTGCGGCGGCGTGGTTTGCGCGTCGGCAGGCGCGGCCGCAGCGAGAGCGGTGCCAAGCAATGTTGCTTCGAGGACTGTTCGACGATTCATCTCAGATCTCCCTTGCGGATCGGCCGTGACGTGAACGCCACCGATCGACCGATCATCGCAAAACGATGTCGTGCGCACGATTACGCGCGAGGTAATCGGGCTGGAGACGCCAACCCTGCCGGGATTTACCCGTTCGAATTTTCCGTGAAGGTCGCCACGACGTTCCGATAGCGCTTGCTGCCGGCGAGCGTCTCGCCATTGTCCATGCGCAGCAAGAAGTCGCCCGCCGGACGATGCTCGACGGCCACGACCCGCGCTGGATTCACCAGTCTCGCCCGATGCACGCGGACAAGGCCGAACGGCTGGAGCCGATCCTGCTCGCGCGCCAGCGTGCTGCGGATAAGACGGCGTCCGTTGGGAAGACTGAATTCGACATAGTTGCCGGCGGACGTCACGGCCACGATGTCGCGGGGATCGATCCGAAAGCTCGTCGCGCCATCCCGCAGCCAGAGGCTGGGGTTGGCGGCGTCGACGGGCGGCTCGGCCACCGGCGGTGCAGACACCTCGGCGGTCAGCGCCGGCGCCGCTGATATCACCGCCCCCCTGCGATCCATCAACCAGATCACCACTGCCACCATCACCGACGAGACAATGTCCTTCTGGAACTCATGCGGAAATGCCGTCATCCAATGAAACGAATAGACATCGGCCAGCAACAGCTTGCGCAACCCGACCATGGTGACGAGATGCGCGAACGCGTAGAGCAGCGTCGCCGCCCCCGCCAGCGTGACGGCCATCACGCGGCTGCGCCGAAGACGCAATTGTGCGACGCCGCTTCGCAGGAGTGGCAGAAACAGGATCCACGCAACGGCGCTCGTCATCTCGAGCAGCACGGGCGTGCGCAATGGTGCGAACCCCGCGGACGGCTTGAACTCGTTGACCGAGGAGAAGACGTTGACCACGCCACTCGCCACGATCAGCAGCGCCACCCAGCCATAGGCGAGCATCGAGGCGCGCTCCGCCCCGCTCCATCGCATTGCCGTCACATCGGGTCGATTTTCGTCCCTGGAATCGGGTTGCTCGTCCCAAGACCGCTCGACGCGACGACCTGTCACCGGTTCAATGGAATTCTCTGGCTGCGTCGTCGGCATGTCGGGATGGAATAGATGGTGCAACTCGTCAGGTCGTCTGCCCCGGTGGTCAGGTCGGGGACCCAACTGCGATCCGTCACTCAAGCCGGTCTTTATCACAGGCAAGCGAACGTCGTCCCGCAAAGCAGGATGGTGAGCCGTCCGGACGGCGTGAAAATCGGCTCTGCTCACGGACCGGTGACCGGCCGATGAATCGTCGCGAACTCCTGATCGGCGCGGCCCTGACGCCGGTGGCGCACTGGATGGTGCCGAGGCCGGTTGCCGCAGCGCAAGGCGCGAGCATTTCGTCGCAAATGCTTCGGCGAACGCGCCCCTCGGATCCTGAATGGCCGTCGGCAGCCAGTTGGAACCGGCTCAACGAGCAAACCGAGGGGCGGCTCATGGCGGTGAAGTCGCCGCTCGTGGCGTGTCAGGACAATCCTGCCGGCGCGGCTTGCCGCGATGTCTTCAAGGGGCTCAAAAATCCCTACTACATCGGCGACGACGCGGCGCTGACCCAGACCGCGGGCTATCTCGACGCCTGGGCGTCGCAGCCGAGCGTCTACGCGGTCGCAGCGCGCAAGACAGCCGACGTCGTCGCTGCCGTCAATTTCGCCCGTGACAACAATCTGCGGCTGGTCGTCAGAGGCGGCGGCCACTCCTATCTCGGCACATCGAGTGCACCGGACTCGCTGATGATCTGGACGCGGGCGATGAACGACATCACGCTGCACGAGAGCTTCGTCGCGCAAGGCTCTGAGGATCCGCCGCAGCCGGCCGTCACCGTCGGTGCCGGCGCGATCTGGATGCACGTCTACAACGAGGTGACGACCCGGGGTGGCCGCTATGTCCAGGGCGGCGGCTGCGGAACCGTCGGCGTCGCGGGGCTGCTGCAGGGCGGCGGCTTCGGCAGCTATTCGAAGAACTACGGCACCGCCGCGGCGAGCCTGCTGGAAGCCGAAATCGTCACCGCCGACGGTGTGGTCCGGATCGCAAATGCCCGCAGCAACCCCGACCTGTTCTGGGCCTTGCGCGGCGGCGGCGGCGGCACCTTTGGCGTCGTCACCCGCCTGACGCTGCGGACCCATGAACTACCCGATGTGTTTGGCTTCGCCTCCATGACGATCCAGGCCGCATCCGGCTCATCATTCCGCAAGCTCGTCGGCGCGTTCGTCGATCTCTACGCCGACCGCCTGCATGACCGCCATTGGGGCGAGATCGTCAACATCAAGCCCGGCAATGTGCTCGACATCCAGCTCTCGTTCCAGGGGCTAAGTAAGCAGCAGGCTGACGAACTGTGGCAGGCCTTCATTCGCCTCGTGAGCGAAGCCGGGGGCGAATTCGCCTTCACCCGTTCGCCGTCGATCCGCACAGGTCCGGCAGCGCGCCGCTGGGACGCCGCCTATATCAGGCAGCGCGCGCCGCAGGCGATCCTGTCCGACGACCGTCCCGGCGCGCCGGCGGAGAACGTGTTCTGGGCCGCCAATCTGAGCGAAGCCGGGCATTTCATTCATGGCTTTGAATCGCTCTGGCTTCCGGCCTCACTGCTGGATGGTGTGGAGCGCCCGCGGTTGGTCGAAGCGCTGCTCGCAGCCGCACAGCATGCGACAGTCGAGTTGCACTTTCAGAAAGGGCTGGCCGGTGGATCGGAGGCTGCAATCGCCTCGGCAAAAGAGACCGCGACTAACCCCGCCGTCATCGACGCCTTCGTGCTCGCAATCATCGCAAGCGAGGGTCCGCCGGCCTATTCCGGCCTCAGCGGCCACGAGCCTGATCTGGCCGACGCGCGCAAGAACGCAGCGGGGATCGCGAAGGCCGTCGGAGAACTCAGAAAGGTCGCGCCGGATGGCGGTGCCTATCTTGCGGAAAGCAGCTTCTTCGAACCGAAATGGCAGCAGGCCTATTGGGGGGCGAACTACAAGCGGCTTCTGCAGATTAAGCAGCAATACGATCCGGCCGGCCTGTTCTTCGTGCGGCACGGCGTCGGCAGCGAAGGCTGGAGCGACGACGGATTTGCGCGGTTGGCGGCACATCAATAAGGGGCCGAAACGACCGACGAACGGATCCGACCTCCTGACGTGCCCTAAACGACCTCAACTTGCCAAAAATCCTTCGGTATCCGTCTCACCACTGATACCGCACCACGCCCTTGCCGGCGTAGCTTGAGGTGACGTCGGAGAACTCGCCTTCGAATGTCGCGGCGGCCGACCAGCCGTTTCGCCATTTCATCTCGACCGATGCCGTGGTCAACGCAGAGTCGCTTGCCTGCGCCGCGCCGTTGACGACAAAGCTCGCGCCGGGCAGCGCCTGGAAGGTCGCGGCAATCGCACGATTGGGATCGTAGTCGTGCGCCCAGCCGAAGCGGGTGCGCAGCGTCAGGACGCCGTCCTGCACCGGGAAGGACTTGTCGGTGCGAAAGCCGAGTTCGCTGCGCGTGTCGGTCACGCTCTTGCCGGCATAGCCAAGCGCAAAGCTCGGCAAGCCCGAGATCACCCGTTCGGCATAGGCCGGCAGATCGAAGGTCGTGAACTGGCCCGCGGCGTAAGGCGTGATACCGACGCCGCCGACCCATGGCGCGACAAAGCGATAGCCGCCTTCAATCCTGCCCGAATACGCGTTGGCATCGAACTCGGCGCGCAGCTGGTCGATGCCGCCGGCCGTCACGGTGCGGTTGGTGGTGATGTCCTGCCAGCCATAAGCGAGCGCTGCGGAGATATAGGCCGGTCCTTCGGTGTGACGGACATAGACGCCGGCCTGGAACAGATCGGATCGGCCGCCGCCGCTGTTGGCGACGGAGAAGTTGGTGCCGCCGCCGGCAATTGCAAAGCCCGCAACGGTGTTCGGCGAAAACAAATAGTCGGCTCCGACCGCGGTGCCATAGACGCTGCTGGTTGTGTTGTTCGATCCGACAACGGCGTTGCCGCTGGTCGATTGCGAACCGCCGAAGCCCGCAGCCCAGACATTCCAACGCTGCACGAATGGTGCGGATGGCGCCTTGGTGAACATCGCGAATGCATCGGCCTTCCGGGTCGCGGCATAGGCGCTCGTATCACCCTCGTCCGCATAACCCGTTGCGCTCGGCATCGACCCCAATCCGCCGGTACGGTTCATGAAGGGATCGGTGAGCAGCCCCATGAACAGGTTCATCGCATCGAACGTCGTCTGCTGCGAGCCGGTGGCCAACTCGCCGGAGGCCTGCGTCAGCCCCGCCGGCGCGAGCGTGCCGAACACCGTCGGAATGCCGCCGGTCGTATTGAAGAAATTGACCAGCGTGTTGGCGACGTTCTGCTGGTTCATGGAGAGGCCGCCGCCATAGTTCGGAGCGGAAGGCGCCACGAAGTTCAGCGTCAGATTGAGATAGGCGTGGGTGGCGTCGTAGCTCAGCGTGTCGCTGAAATTCGCCGGCAAATTGCTGTTGGCGAGCGAGCCGAAGGTGCCGCTGACGCTGCCGGCGCTGAGGATCGTGTATTGCTTCGAGATATAGCTGCCGTTAGCGAACACCGCATTCACGGCAGCGCCGCCGAGCGTCGCTGTCCCGCTGACATTGGTCGACGCTGCAAGTGTCGGCGTCACCTGAACCAGATAGATCGCACCGGATTGAAAGGCGAGATTGCCATTGACGGTCAGCGTGCCGGTCGGGTTTGCCGCACCGCCGGGCGCCAATGTGCCGCCGCTCATGATGGCTGTGGCCGCCGGATCAACGCCGCCGCTCAAGGGGGCGCTGGAACTGGCGACCAGGTTGTTCACCAAATCTGTGCCGCCGGTGACGGTTATCACGCGGGGGTTGCTGTCTGACACCGTCAACGTGCCGCCAACGGTCACGTTACCAACGGTTACGGTCGCAGCACCGACAACGCCGGTACCGCTCAAGGTGCCGCCGGAATTGACCGTCACTTTCGATGAACTGGCGATCGAGCCATCCACTTCCAGCGTGCCGCCGTTGACGGTGGTCGAGCCGGTGTAGGTGTTGACCCCGGTTAGGATCTCCTTGCCGCCGGTGATCGCCACGCTGCCGCCCGCACCGCCGTCCTGGATGATGCCGGCAAACGTTCCGTTCGCATTGGTGAAGGTAAGTGTGTGGGCGCCCAGATTCACCACGCCGGCGCTGGTGCCGGAAAGACTCGCGATCGAAGCATCGCCGGCGCGACCCGCGATGTCAAAGTAGCCGTTGTTGATCACCGCCTTCGAGGACGCGATGCTGCCGGCTCCGGTCAGAAACAGTTCGCCGCCGCTGTTGATCGTGGTGAGGCCGGTAAAGGTATTGACGCCTCCGAAGGTCGCCACAGCGCCGTTGGCGATCGTCACGTTGCCGCCCGTGCCACCACCGATGCCGCCATCCTGGATGGTACCGTTGAACGGGCCGACATGGGCGGTGATGGTGAGTGTCTTGGAGCCGAGGGAAATGGCGCCGCGGCCGGTCGGATCATAAAGGCCGGTAACGCTGGCGCCGCCGTTGGTCTGCGAAATATCAAGTGTTGCAGGAAGCAAGCCCGATGCGAAACCAAGATAGAGCGAATTGGCGATTGAGCCGCTTCCTTTAAGTGCCAGCGTCGCGCCGCCGTCGATCTGGGTGACGCCGGCATAGCCATTGACACCAGACAGGGTCTGAATGCCGCCGGCGAATTCCAGGCCGCCCCCGCCATTGATCGCGCCGGAGAATTCCGTTGAACCGCCGGTAATGACCAGTACTTTGGTGCCAAGCGCGACCGACCCGTTGCCCGCCAGTGTCGTGATCGCACCGAAGAGAAGCGCCTGTGCCGAAATATCGAATGTGCCGTTGACCGTCACGACACTCGAGCTGGAAATATCGCCACTGCCGGACAATGCGAGCGTTGCGCCGGCGTTGATCGTGGTTGCACCCGTGTAGCTCTCGGCTGCCGCTAGCGTCAGTATGCCGCCGCTGCCGGAGTTGGCGATGGTCACTCCGCCGGTGCCGGTGAGTTGCGTCCCGAGAGTCACGCCATTGCCGTTATAGTCGAACGTCGCACCGCCGGAGCCGATTGCGTTCAGCCGCCCCGAGATGTCAGCCGTATTGCCGCTCGCCCATTGCAGGCCGCCGCCGTTGAGCGTGATGTTGCCCGAGCCGAAATTGCTTGTTGCGTTGAAGTTGATCAGGCCGCCGCTCACGGTCGTGCCACCCGAATAGGTGTTTGCGGCGGTGAGCGTCAGCGTGCCGGCACCGGTCTTGATGACGGTCCCCGTGCCCGTGATCACATTCGACAGCGTGGCCGAAGTGGTCTGAGTGAATGACAGGCTACTGGCGCCGTCGAGTGCGATGTTGCCGGTGAGGCTCCATGCTCCTTGCAGCCCAAGGAAATTGCTGCCGCCCGTGAACGTGATGGCGTTCGCCCCGGACGCTCCGGAAATCGATCCGCTATTGATAATCGTGAGATTGCTGCCGCTGATCCCGGCGCCGGAGGTTCCGGCTAAGCCATTGGTGATCCCGGTCCCCGCGGCACCGCCCGCGCCGCCCGTGATCGTTCCGCTATTGGTGATCGTCGCGTTGGACCCGGTCACGCCGACCCCACCGTTGCCGCCACTTCCCGCGGCCGCAGTATTATTGGTGTCGGTGGTATTGCCGCCGGCGCCACCATTGCCGCCGATGATCGTCGCCGAATTCACCAGCGTGCTGCCGGAAGCAAGCGAGATACCGGCCGCGCCATTGCCGCCATTGCCGCCGAGCGCCGGGCAACAGCCGACGTTGATGCCGCCGGCGCCGCCGTTGCCACCAATGATGCTGGAGTTGTTGGTGATGGTCGACGCGCCGGACACGAAGAGCCCAAACCCGCCGTCGCCGCCATTGGCGCCGAACGGATTTTGTGAAGTTTCGCCGGCCCCGCCCTTGCCACCGGTCGCCGCGGCGTTGACCGTGGCATTGACGCCGTTCTCGACGACAACACCGTAGCCGCCCGCGCCGCCACCGCCGCCGGCATCACCGATCCCGACGCCACCAGCACCGCCATCGCCGCCTGTCACACTCGTCGTCAGGGTGGAGGTGGTTGTGACAACGAGGCCATGCGCACCACCGCCGCCGCCGCCGCCCTGCCCGAAGCCTTGAGGCCCGCCAGCGGGGCTCGCGCCGGCGCCGCCAGCGCCGCCGGCGACCCCCGAGACGCCCCCAGCGCCGCCAGCCGCGCCGTCAGGGCTTGTGCCGCCCTGGCCGCCGGTCGTGCCCGCGCCCCCGCCGCCACCACCGGAGTTAACACAGTTGCCGTTCCCGCCAGCTCCGCCAACCCCCGTCGCACTGCTCGCACCGGCAGCACCGCCGCAACTACCACCACCGCCGTTGAAGTTGCCACCGCCCTGACCGCCAGTTTGCGCGTGCGCTGCGGCTCCGAGCGCGACAAGAATGGCGAGAGTAACCGCGACCCGTCGCAAGCCGGGCAAACGTTGCGCAATGTAAACTTGCATTTCAATTACAGTTCAAGCCGCGCGTGGCGCGGGGACCAAGCGTCTCGGCGTGAAGTCAATTTAGCTGTTGAGACAATCCGTCGCACGACAAACAAGGAGAATCGGACTCGAAAGCCCGACGGTGTGCCCTTTGCGCCACTGACGCCGCCGCGACATGTTTGAGGGCGTGGCCGGCACGCCCTCTGCCCGATGTCGTCACGTCAGCTTGCCGGTGTATTTCTCCAGCGCGGCCCAGGCGTCCGCGCCATAGGTCTTCTGCCACTGCGTGTAGAAGCCGGCCTTCACCAACGCGGCCCTGAACTGTACCGGATCGGGCTTGTTGAACGTCATGCCCTTCTCGGTCAGTTCAGCCTGCAACGAGCGGTCCATCTCGACGAGGTCGGCCCGCTCCATCACCGCCGCCGCATCGAACGCTGCGTTGATGATCTCCAGCAGATCGGGCGGCAGGCTCGCCATCGCGCGGCGGTTACCGATGATCCAGTAGCCGCTCCAGCAATGGTTCGACAGCGCGCAGTATTTCTGCACCTCGTACAGCTTTCCGGTCGAGACCTGCGCCAGCGGATTCTCCTGCCCTTCGACGATGTGGGTCTGCAGCGCCGAATAGAGCTCGCTGTAGGAGATGCTCGACGGCAGCGCGCCGAGCCCGGAGAACAGCGAGGTCAGCAATGCCGTCACCGGCACGCGGATCTTAAAACCCTTGAGATCGTCGACGCTGCCGAGCTGCCGGCTCGACGATGACGTGATCTGGCGGAAGCCGTTGTCCCAGACCTTCTTCATCGGCATCAGGCCGGTCTTGCCGATCGCCTCGCGCACGGTCTCGCCGACGCCGCCGTCCATCGCTGCCCAGACCTGGTCGTAGGACTGGAAGGCGAAGCCGATGCTCGGCAGGCCCGACAGCGGCACCAGGATCGACAGGGTCAGGCTGGGCGCCGCCATCAACTCGATACCGCCGGCGCGGACCTGCGACAGCATTTCCGGGTCGCCGCCGAGCTGGCTGTTGGAGAACACCGTGATGTTGACCCGGCCGGCCGACTGCTCGGCCACCGCCTTGGCGGCCTCGACGAGGCGAATTGTCAACGGGTGGGTTTCCGGGGTGTCAACGCCGAGCTTAAAATCGAACTCGGCAGCGGCAACGGCTGGTTTGCCAAACATCGCCGCAGCGACCGCGCCTGAGCCAGTTCCCAACAGGCCCCTGCGGGTCATCTTCATTGTTTTCATTATTGTTTTTCTCCCAAGCGCAGTCCCGCGCCTGAGCCCAGTTTCGGCTCTCCGCCTGTGTGACGCAAGGCACGGTGAAACCAATCCTCCTGTGGCACGAAACCATTTCAGGGAACTCACGAAACGATCCGGAAACAGATCGGCCTTACCAGTAGCTGCCATAGACGGCGCACAGACGCCCGGAGGCGACCATGAACCACTCGATCCATTCAGCTGATCGCTCGACCCATCTGAAGATTGTGGTCGTTGCCCTCGTTGCCGGCATCGCGGTTGCGGCTTTCGGCATATCGGCCCGGAACAACGCGGATTTCACCCAAACCGCCCAGACGACCCAGGTCATCAAGGCCGGTAAGCCGGTGGCGATCACCTCGTCGGGCACCTCGACGGTCCGCTAGGATTTCCTCAGGCTTCGGCAAACAGAACGGCCGCCTTCGGGCGGCTTTTTGTTGTGCCCTGCCGAATTGAAACAGCTGTCCCATTCCAGCTCAGACCACCGAAGGGTGGTCGCAGACCCCGACAGCGGCGCGCGAGCCGACTGCAGGACGAGCCGACCGGAAACCGCGCCAAGCCCCTCCTCCACTACCGCCGTTAACCGCGTTGCGCGCCTGATGCCGCGGCCGGCAGCCGGTCGTCGTGCGGCGGCATGATCGCTGCCCCTTTCAACACGTCTTACCCCGCCGGCGCCCCGACGCGGGACAGGCAGAGTTTGGAGGATTGCGATGTCCGTCACCAACCACGCCCAGCCGGCCGCCGGCATCACCGATTACATTGCGATCGCGAGGCCCGACCACTGGATCAAGCATGTGCTGATCATCCCGGGCGTCGCGTTTGCGCTGATCATGTCGCAGACCGGGCCGATCGAGCTTGCGACGCTCGCCGAGCGCCTCGTCATCTGCCTGTTCGTCGCAATGGCGCTGTCGTCGGCCAACTACACCATCAATGAGTGGCTCGATGCGCCGTTCGACGCCATGCACCCGACCAAGCGCGCACGTCCCGCGGTGCAGACCGCGATGTCGCCGACCATCGTGCTTGCGCAATACGCTCTGCTCACCGCCGTCGGCATCTTTGCCGCCAACCGGCTCGGCTACGCCTTCGCCGCGACCGCGACCGTGTTCGCGGTGTTCGGCGTGATCTACAACGTGCGCCCGATCCGCGCCAAGGACCGTGCCTTCGTCGACGTCATCGTCGAGTCCCTCAACAATCCGCTGCGCTTCCTGTTCGGGTGGTTCGCTGTGGTGCCGAGCATCGCCCCGCCGGTGTCGATCCTGCTCGCCTACTGGTTCGGCGGCGCCTTCCTGATGGCCGCCAAGCGCGTCTCCGAGCATCGTGCGATCGTCGAGGCCGGCGGCACCGCCAACCTCGCCGCCTACCGGCCCTCCTTCGCGGTCTATACCCATTCGAGCCTGGTCACGAGCTGCCTCGTCTATGCCCAGGGCTTCGCCTTCATGATGGCGATCTTCCTGCTGAAGTACCGGATCGAATATCTCGTCGTCGTGCCGATGCTGATCGCGCTGTTCGCAGCCTATATGCGACTCGCGCTGACGCCGGATTCCGCCGCGGCGCGGCCGGAGGAACTGATGCGGCAGCCGGCGATGCTGATCGCGGCCGCCGTCACCATGGCGCTGTTCGGCGTGCTGACCTTTGTCGACCTGCCCTGGCTGAACAGCCTGACCAGCTCTGACCTGATCCGTCTCGGCGGGATCCGCTAACATGTCGATCGCAACTCCGTTCGAGACGCCGAAGGCCAGTCTCGGTGTCGCTGCTGTAGCGCTGCTGTTCGCGGGACTGCTCGTGCTGCTGGATGGTCCGATCTGGCTCGTGAAGCTGGTGCCGACCCAGGACGGGCCGGTGCATCTGGCGCAGGCCGACCTGATCGCCCGCTTCGGCTGGGGCGGCGCGCTGCAAGAGCCGGCGGCGTTGTTCTATCAATGGAATCCGCGGATCGAGCCGAACTCGGCGATCTATCTGCTGCTCGCCGGATTGATCCGGCTGACCGGCGATGCGCTGGTCGCCAATAGCCTTTTCCTCAGCCTATATGGCCTGGTCTGGATCGTTGCGGCCTTCGCCGCCAGCCGCGCCGAGACCGAGCGGCCGCTGCTGCCGGCGCTGCTGCTACTGCCGATCGCCTTCGGCGTCTTCATCCATTGGGGTTTTTACAATTTCGCGCTCGGCATTCCGCTGTTCCTGCTGTTTGCGAGCTTCTGGCGCGGCCTCAACGGGCGCCGCGATGCGCTGGCGTTCGTCGCGACTGCGATGTTGCTGGCCGCGCTCTACCTGACCCACATCACCTCGGTCGTCGCGGCCTGCCTGCTGCTCGCCGCCGACGGCATCGCGCGCGCCGCCGCGACATTCGCGCGGCAGGGCACCAGGGCCGCGGCGCTGCGCCTGCTGCGCGACGGCATTTGGGCTGCGGCTGCAGCGCTGCCGGTCCTGCTCTTGATCGCAAGCTTCCTGCTCGCCTATCAGAACATTGCCGGCGAGACGGCGAGCACCGCGGGCGGCGTTGCCCAGATCATCCGCCGTATCGTGGCCGCGACCTATCTCTTCACCTTCACCTGGTGGGAGGTGATTGCGCTCGCCCCGGTGCTTGGCGCGATCGTGCTGGCAAGCTTCGTCGCACTGCGGCGCTTCGGTTCGGGCGACCTGCTGTGGCCGGTCTTCTTCGTCCTGGTGCTGGCGCTGTCGCTGCTCAATCTCAAGACCGGCTCGGCGCTGCTGTCGGAACGGCTCGCCCCCTTTAGCGGGATCGCGATCGTGCTGGCGATCGCAAGCCGCCAGCCTGCGCCAACGCTGGCCCGCGCGCTCTGCCTGGCCGCGCTGTCGGGCCTGATCGGACAGACCGCGGTTCGCGCCGTCGCCTACCAGAGCTGGGCGCCGACGCTGGAGAGCGAGCTCGCCGCCGGCCGCGACAATCCCGGCCAGAGCTTTGCCAATGCCGACCTGATCGCTGAGCGCGACAGCCATCTGTTCGCCTGGCGCATTCGCCCGACCCTGCACGCCGCGCAGACCGCGGCCCTTGCGGGCCGCGGCGTCGGCCTGTCCTCGCCGCTGCCCTCGACGCGCTATTTCGGCTATTTCCCGCTGCAATATGTCGAGGCGCGCGATTTCATGCGCGCCACGCCGGATTGGCAGGATGCACCCGACGTCGCCTCGGTCGCCAGGTTCCGCGCCGCCAATCATGGCGCGCCGCAGGTCCTGATCGTTTCGAGCTCCGACCGGGACGGTGTGGCCTTTGCCGACAAGTTCGGCTACCCCGACTGCAAGACCACCGAGACCGGGGCGCGCGAGATCGACGTGTGCAAGGTCGCAACCCGGCTGAGCGCCGCGAATGACTGAGCATCGCCTCGCCGGCGAAACCGCTGCGAAGCCGAAGGACGAGCGCTCCACTGACGGAGCGGGCGCGCTGCTTGGCCTGCCAACGGCACTGCCGCTGGTGCTCGACCTCGACGGCACGCTGATCAAGGGCGACTTGCTCTATCTGAGCTTCTTCTCGATCCTGCGCCGCAATCCGCTGATCGTCGCGTCATGCGCCGCATGGCTGGTGCGCGGCCGTGCCGCGCTGAAGCGCGAGCTGGCACTGCGCCAGCGCATCGACTGGAGCCGGATAAAACTCCATCAGGACGTCGCGGCACTGGCCGAGCGCGAGAAAGCCGCCGGCCGCCGCATCGTGCTGGCGACCGCGGCCGATGCGCTGCTCGCGGAGAAGCTGGCATCGCGGCTCTCATTTATCGACCAGGTCCTCTCCTCCGACGGCGAACACAATCTCAAGGGCGCGAACAAGGCGGCCCTGCTGCTGAAGACCTTTCCCGAAGGCTTCATCTATGCCGGCGACAGCGCCTCCGATCTCGCGGTCTGGGCCCACGCCGTCGGAATCATCACCGTCAATGCGTCCGAGGCCGTGCGCGCCGCCGCGGCCGCGTTCGGCAAACCGACGCTTCAGCTGCAGGGCCACGCGGCTACGGTGAAATCTTAACCGCATCCTAACGCGGTCGTTCGATTGCGATCCGCTCCGCGATCCCAGTTTTAAAAATTGTTCGGTTAAGGTCGGCGTCAACAGAGGCGCAGGCCCACAATGAATTTGCAGCAGCAAGTAATTTCTACCGGCTTCAAGATCATCTGCACGGATTGCGGCAGCCTGGCGATCAAGGTCGCTGATCCGGCGCATGCGTCCGGCGACACCATCATCGAATGCCGCCGCTGCAACGCGGTGCGCGGTACGGTAGCGGACCTGCACGTGCTGGCGCGGCGCGGCCGCGACCTGTTCGAGTTCTAGCCCGGGCCGCGCCGATGCTGTCAGACCCGAAAGCCGCCACGCAGAGCGACGCGCCGCTAGATGTTCCCTTGGAAACGGTGTGGTCGATCCTCGAGGCCGCCAACGAACTGGGCGACACAAACACGGTCGACGCCTGCCGCCGCGTCATCGACGCCAATTTGCGCGGCGACGCGCCCGGACAGCCCGACCTCGCCGCGATCGCCGCATTCTTCGCCTGATTGAGGCAGCGTGTTGCTGTCTGTAAATTCAATGCGGCGCCGCCGTGACAAAGCGCTGCGCGGAAACACAACAACACAGACCGGGGCGTTGCCTGGCCCTGGCTTAACTTTGCGTAACTTGCTTCGTCCAGGGACGACCGGCTAGCTGTCGCGCAGCTTTCGGATTCGGACGGGCCGATGAAATTGACGCGCGACGACCTGGTTGTCGGGGTCGCGATCCCCGCCTTCTTCATCCTCAGCATCGCCTCGATGATCGCCTGCGCGCGCGCGTTTCCGGGGATGCATGTCTGGCGATCCGACATCACCGCGCAGGCCATCCTCGGCACCGCCATCATGGCCATCTTCGTCCCGGCCTTCGTCGCGGGACGATTCAGCTTCGGCTACCTGGTGGGCTTCTCGCTGCTGTCGGCCGTGTTCGGCTTCGTCTGGCTCAGCTTCTTCAGCGCGTTCGATTATCCGCACGCCATCGCGCGCTGGGCCATGATCGCCGCGCTGACTGCGGCGGTCATCCCTCTCCTGTTCCAGAATAGTCCCCTTTGGCGGCCCGACCTGTCCGAGGCGGCGATCAGGCGCATCGTGGTCCTGCTGCTCGGGGCATCCTTCGCCGTGCTGATTGCCGACATCTCCTGCGGCGCCAATGTGGGCGATCCCTATGGGACAGCCCGCAACGCCGTCACGCGGCCGGCACTGTTCAACTATCTGACCGGAATCATCATCGGCGCGGTCCTGCCCTATGTGTTCGCGCATCTTGCGTCGCGCCGGCAATGGCTGGCGGCGGCGGCCGTGTTGCTGTTGGCGCTGTGCTTCTATCCGGTCCTCAACAACAAGACCATTCTGCTGCTGCCGGTCTGGCTGCCGTTTCTGTTCTGGCTGTTCGGCCGGTTCAGCCCGCGGCTGGCGACGGTGCTCGCATTCCTGATCCCGATGATCATCGGTCTGACAGCGTTCTTCGTTCTCGTTGCCGACAAGGGCTACATCGTATTCGGCACCATCAATTTGCGCTTCGCCGCGATCCCGTCACTCGCCCTTGATCAATACGCCGACTTCTTCGCGCACCGCGAGCTGACGCGCTTCTGCCAGATATCCATCCTGCGGCACATCATCGCCTGCCCCTACGGCGCGCTCGGCCCGACGCTGGGAGCGGTCTATCAGGACGGCAATTTCAATGCCTCGTTCCTCGCCACCGAGGGCATCGCGTCGGTCGGTCTTGCGCTCGCCCCCCTTTCGGCGCTGGTGTGCGGCCTGATCCTGTCGGTGGGATCGATGGTCTCGCGGCACTTGTCGCCGCGCTTCATCGCGGTTTCCTCCGGCATTGCCGTTCCGACGATCATGAACGTGCCGCTGACGACAAGCCTGCTGTCGAACGGGATCGCGCTGCTGTTCCTGCTGTGGTGGCTGACGCCCGAATGGCGCGGGGAGTTATCCGCACAGCCCAGGCAGGCCGATCAGCCGACCGGCGTCGCAGGCTTTGCGGCGTCCTGATCCGGGCGAGCATCCCGCTTTATGTGATCACCGCCCGGCCGTCGTCACCCAGTTGCTCTCGCGATGGGGCCAAGGTGGACGACGACACCGGGAGCAGATACGCTCTCCATTTTTCAGCGCCCTTTTTTCATTGGAGTTTGAAGTGGTTCAGAGCGCGCAGGGAGGGCCGGCCGCGTTGGGTCCGGGAAGTGCCGCACCGTGGTTTTCGCAAGCAACGCTTTCGCTTCCGAACTATTCATTTTCGAGTGCCGGCGGCCGCTATCTTGCGCTGTGCTTTCTCGGCAGTGCCGGCGACGACGGCGCACGCGAAGTGATCCAGCAGGTCTTGGACGCAACAGATGTTTTCGACGGACAGCGCGCGGCGTTTTTTGGCGTGACGATCGATGCGAGGGACAAGGCCAACGAGACGCTGCTCGAGCGAAACGGTATCAGATATTTCCTGGATCTCGACGGCGCCGTCAGCCGCCTCTACGGCGCACTTCCGCAGGCCTCGACGCCAGGCGAGCAATCCCGATACAAGCGGATGTGGATTCTGATCGATCCAACCCTGCGGGTGATGGGTATGGCTCCGTTCGGGCAGACCGCCGCGCTGATCTCGCGCCTCCGCACCCTGCCGCCGCCGGATCGCTTCGCCGGGATCCGTCTGCAGGCCCCGATCCTGTACCTGCCGCAGGTGTTCGAACCGGCCTTCTGCAAACATCTGATCGGTCTCTACGAAAGCAACGGCGGCGAGATGTCCGGCGTGATGCGCGAGATCGACGGCAAGACGGTCGGCGTCAGGGATCTCCGGTTCAAGGCGCGCAGGGACTTTTTGCTTGAAGACGCCGAGCTCAGACGTCAGGTCGATCTGAGGATCGAGCGCGCGATCGTTCCCGAGATCGCCAAGGTTCACCAGTTCAAGGCGACGCATATCGAGCGTTACATGGTCGGCTGTTACGACGCCGCCGACAACGCCCACTTTGCGCCGCATCGAGACAACACGACCAAGGGCACAGCGCACCGCCGGTTCGCCGTTTCAATCAATCTGAATGACGATTTTGACGGCGGCGAAATCGGCTTCCCGGAATACGGGCCGCAGTCGTTCAAGCCGCCCACCGGATGCGCCGTCGTGTTCTCATGCTCGCTGCTGCACGCGGTCAGCCTCGTCACGCGCGGCAAGCGCTACGCCTTCCTGCCGTTCCTCTACGACCAGGCCGCGGCAGATATCAGGGACGAAAATCGCAGGTTCATTTCAAGGGAGGAACGCTCCGACCACGCGCCGTCCTGACGGTCTCCCAAGGCTGGGCTGATCGAGGAACATGGCGGGCAAAAACGACTTCAGCGGCGCCCGAGCAAACGCCCTTGGGAACCGCGATCTCTGCTAAGTTATTGAAATAAATGGCGCGAGAGACGGGACTCGAACCCGCGGCCTCCGCCGTGACAGGGCGGCGCTCTAACCAACTGAGCTACTCCCGCGGATGCCGATCATCGGATTGATCCGCGCAGGACCGAGGGCATAAAGGGCCTCTTCCCGTTAGTCAAGGACGTTCCGGATCCCTGCACAGCACGGGCATTTTTGCGCTCAAGGCCCGAGTTGTCGGCTGTTTTCAGGCAGAACGGCGGTGTCAGTAAAGCCCCGAATCAACTAAGGCCTGATAGGTCTGGGTTTCCTGTGGCCGGCCCGGCGCTGCCCGTTCCCAGAACCGGCGGTTTCAGGACTTTTTCGGACGCATTTTCCCGACGCGAACGGCACGCCATTCGCGCGAAAGCAGCAAGCAATCCAGCCATTCAGCAACGAGGAGGGCCAGACATGGCGAAGAAAGCAGCGACACCGGCGACGATCACGCTGAAGCACCTGGCGGCGGCCATCGCCGAAGAGCAGGAGCTGTCCAAGAAGCAGGCCGAGGCGATCCTGACCGACATGGTCAACCGGATCACCAAGCACCTCAAGAAGGGCGAGCGTATCCGGATCGTCGGCCTCGGCATCCTCCAGGTCCGCAAGCGCGCCGCCCGCATGGGCCGTAACCCGGCGACCGGCGAGCAGATCCACATCAAGGCGAGCAAGAAGGTCGCCTTCCGCGCCGCCAAGGAGCTGAAGGAAGCCGTCTAAGGTTTCGTACTCTCTCCGTTAAGACAAAGCGCCATTCCGGCTCGCGACGCGGCCCCGGAGTGGCGCTTTTCTGTTAAGCTCCCTATTCTCGTCCCCACCCCTGCGCGGTCTTCATGCTGGCACCGGCTCTCGACTTCAAGCACACCGTCACCGAGCGCTTCCTGCGCTATGTCGTGATCGACACCCAGTCCGACCCGGATTCACCCACCACGCCCTCCACCGAGAAGCAAAAGAATCTCGGCCGCCTGCTGGTTGCCGAGTTGCAGGCGATGGGCGTAGCGGACGCGCATCTTGATCCGCATGGCTACGTCTATGCGACGATCCCGGCCAACACCGGCAAGACAGTGCCGGTGATCTGCTTCTGCTCGCACATGGACACCTCGCCCGACTGCACCGGCAAGAACGTCAAGCCGCAGGTCGTCAAGAACTACCGCGGCGGCGACATCGTGTTGCCTGCCGATTCCTCGCAGGTGATCCGCGCCGCCGAGCACGAAGCGCTGGCCGACCAGATCGGCAACGACATCATCACGACCGACGGCACCACCTTGCTCGGCGCCGACAACAAGGCCGGGCTCGCCGAGATCATGGATGCCGCGCATTTCCTGATCACCAATCCGCAGGTGAAGCACGGCACCATCAAGATCCTGTTCACACCGGACGAGGAGATCGGCCGCGGCGTCGACAAGGTCGACATCAAAAAGCTCGGGGCCGATTTCGGCTACACCATGGACGGCGAGACCGCCGGCCATATCGAGGACGAGACCTTCTCGGCCGACGGCGCCAGCATCATCATCGAAGGCGTTGCGACCCATCCGGGCTTCGCCAAGGGCAAGATGGAGCACGCGATCAAGATCGCCGCCGCGATCGTCGATCGCCTGCCGAGGGATCACTGCTCGCCCGAGACCACCGAGGGCAAGGAAGGTTTTCTGCATCCCGTCGCGATCTCGGGCGCGCTGGAGAACGCGCGGATCGATTTCATCGTGCGCGATTTCACCGAGGCCGGCCTGAAGCAAAAGGAAGCGCTGCTCGAAGAGATCGTGCAGGACGTCATGAAGGCGTATCCGCGCTCGACCTACCGCATGGAGGTCAAGCAGCAATATCGCAACATGAAGGAGGTGATCGATCGCCACCCGCAGATCGTCGCCTACGCGATCGAGGCGATCGAGCGCGCCGGCCTGACGCCGGTGAGGACCTCGATCCGCGGCGGCACCGACGGTTCACGGCTGTCCTTCATGGGACTGCCCTGCCCGAACATCTTCGCCGGCGAGCACGCGTTCCATTCGCGGCTCGAATGGGTCAGCCGTCAGGACATGGAAAAGGCCGTGCAGACCATCGTGCATCTGGCGATGATCTGGGAAGAGAAGGCCTGATCAGGCCCGGGCGGTCACGATCCAGATCGCGCCCGGCAGCGCCACGGCATCGCCCTTCGCGAACGGCTTCAGCGCCTCGCGCATCGATGCGATGGCGGCGGCGCGCACGTCGTCCGGGTGGCCTTCCAGCGCCCGGCTGGCCGGCCCGATCTCGAGCGCGGCCTGGATCGCCGCATCCATGCCACCGCCAACAGCGACGTCGAGCTCGACCTTGCACGGCTCCATCGCAATGCCGGAGAAACCGGCCTCGCCCAGGATCCGCTTCACCCGCGCTTCGGACGCAAACGAAAACGGACCGGGATCCTCGGGGCCGAGCTGCGGCAGTTTCGGCACGTGCTTGTAGACCGCCTGCAGCGGCGCCATGAAGAAGGGATTTTCGCGCGGCTCCTGCCAGCAGGCGAAGGCGAGACGCCGGCTCTTCCGCATCGCCTTGTGCAGGTTGGCGAACGACACCGCCGGATCGGCAAAGAACATCACGCCGAAGCGCGAGGCCAGCAGGTCGAAGCTCTCGCCGGCGAACGGATAAACCGTCGCATCCGCCAGCGCGAACTCGACCGGCAATCCCTGCGGCGCGCTCTGGCGCGCCCGCGTCAGCATCGGCTCCGAGACGTCGACGCCAAGCACGTGGCCATCGGGCGCGACTTTCGCCGCCAGCGCAAAGCTCGAGGCGCCGCTGCCGCAGCCGACATCGACCACGCGCTCGCCGGGTTTCGGGGCGGCGCGATCGATCAAGAGGTCGAGCACCGGCTGCAGCACGATGTCCTGCGCGGCCTGCCTGATGGCCCAGCGCTGGCCGCCCGGCCCGTTCCAATAGGCAATCTGATCGGCGTTTTGCGGATGGCCTGCGTTCATGCGAACAAAACCTTGTTGAGAGACTTCGCGCGATGCTAGCAAGTCTCGCGCGTCGCGGCGCGCAGCATCGGTATCACCTGATAGGTGAATCCGGCATTGGCCCTGGTGACGGGATCGTTGGCGACGATCTCCTGCGGATCGGCATCGTCGGACAGTTGCAGCACGCCCAGTCCCCAGACGCCGGCGGGATCGGCTACGGGACCGAAGACCAGTGCCTTGCCGGCGCGCAGCAATTCGCCGCAATAGGCGACGTGCGCCTGCATGATGGCGGCTTCCTGCGGCGTCATGTCCTGCGGAAAGGTCGGACGCGGGCCGGTCAATCTGCAGACGTAATACTTCATCGACCTGGCCCGCGTTCTCGGATTATTTGGCGGCTGCGCTCGTCGGCTTGGCCTGCTTCGGCGCAGGCGTCTTCGCAGTGGTTTTGGCGGCATTCGCCTTCGGCGCGCCCTGCCCATCGCTGCGCGCAATGCCCCACGGGTCGGTCGGCTTCTGGTCCGGCACGCCGCTGAGCGCGCGCTGGTAGGCACGTTGCTGCCGCTGTTCGTTGGCGGTATCCGCCGGTGACTTCTCGATCTCTTCGCGATAGCGCTGCACATGGTCCTGCGCCAAGGCAGGTCCGGCAATCATGGCAAGAAGAAGAATCGCGGCGAGTTTGCGCATGCATCAGGTTCCCGGTTATGGGCAGAGAATAGCATCGCAGCGAGGTCAATTCCAAACCTGTGCGGCGAGAATGACGATGACAGGAATCATACTTTGGTCCGCAGGGGAACAGCAGTGATCGGTGGTGAGCCAGTCCGCCTTCGCTCTTCGAGCTTCGGCGTGACAGGCTTCGCCGTGCGGCACCGATTAAGTGGGACATTTCTACGCGAAGGCTGGCCTGCCAAGCCGTAGCCCGCGGGGCGAAGCTGGTAGGCGGCGAGAGATTCGAACTCCCGACCCTCTCGGTGTAAACGAGGAAAGACCCTCCCAAGGGGCTGAAAAATCTAGTATTCTTCCCTTCCTTCGACGGGAACGCTAACTGAACGGTCAACGAACAAAGACGGATTTGCTATTGAAGCTCTATTGACCGCAGTAGCCACAACGAGCCGCCCGCCGGTGGAAGTTGCCGTGAGCGAAGTGACCAGGGCGTGGTCTCTGAGCCGGTCGGAGAAACGGCAATCGCCAGGATCAAGGACACGAACGTTGAGTGCAAGGCGTACACGGATCTTGGCGGTCGTCATCGCCGGCTTCTTACCGGTTGAGGCGCTTGCGCAATGCCGCGGATACACCGGGCCCGGTGGAGCTTGCTACTCGGGTCCCGGCGGCGGCCTTTTCTCAGGGCCTGGCGGTGGCTTGTACAGCGGACCTGGCGGCGCCTCTATACCGGCCCTGGCGGAGGTCTTTACGCAGGTCCCGGCGGCGGCATGTATTCCGGGCCGGGGGGCGGTCTATACACCGGACCCGGCGGAGGTCTTTACAGCGGGCCTGGTGGTGGCATCTACACCGGGCCACCGCCGAGCGATGGAAGCGGATACCGCGGTCCTTGGAGTCCTTGCATTACCGCCGCGAAGGGCCCTGAATGGACGGCTGCAAATTGTCCGGGCTAACCACACCCGTTAGACCTTAGCACGCTCGAAGCGCATGCTCCGACCCACGATTGGTCGACGCCTACACGGCGCAACTCGACCTTTGTTCCATTGCAACTCCAGCGCGCACCCCCTAAAAAACAGGCCTTCCGATTGCCGAAACGTAATGATGGAAGTGAGGAAGCACCAATTGAACCTGCGGCTAGACGATCTCTACAAGATGACAGCGTTCATCTATCACGACGCGAATTTGGGCCGAAGCCGTGAAGCCACTCTGCTTCACTTTGTTGAAGTTTGCGGCATGCTGACGCTCCTCGATCGGAAAAAGAAGCGCGATCGGGTCGACGTTGCTGGAGCGCTTTGCAAAGCGCTGGGCTGGTACTTTCCTCTCCTGGCTAAAATGGGGATCGAAAGCGTCGAGCGGCTCATTTTCACCAAGTATCCAGGGGTAGACAGCTTGGTCTTCAAGCGATCAACTGCTCTGACAAGTTGAACAAGCGAACTATCATCCAATTGAAACACAAACTCCCGCTTAGCGGGATCGTCAGAATCGGTTGTAACCTTGAATTGAATTATCTTCACTAAACCTTGGAATTCAAGCGATTCATCCTGACCGAAGTCGGGTCTAAGATCGAGCATTGTGCGGAAGCTCAATGCGTTCGGCAGCAGACCGGCGCGCAGCTGGCGCACCTTGGTGTATTTCCGAAATTCGGAATTCTCCTTAAACAAGAGTTGCAAACGGGGCGTCAAGACATCCGCAATTTCGGGGTCACCTAAGTCAAGTTCATCCAACAGCGGACTGATGAAATCGTCCGAGCCACCTGAATTGGCGCGAACGGCATTGATCTTGGTAAAGAGGAAGGCAAGCGCACTGAGGATGTACGAGAGGTTGTTCTCAAGAAGGGGAATTTGCTTCTTAAGAAATTCAACCTCTAGATTGCTAAGCGAAAACGATCGCGGCGTCGACGTCGCGGATAGAAGCACCTCGAACTCGGGGTCGGAAAGCGTCGCTACAGCGGCGACAGCCTCCGCAAGTGAACCAGGCGGAGTGATTACTGGATAAGTCATGTTGCGTCAGCCTCGGTTCAAGATCGTGATCGGTATTGTAGAGCGCGTCGCCGCGCAAGCGAATGAGCGCACTCATCACCATCCTACAGGCCCGCTAAAGAACCGTTAAGTATCTGTAAATAATACGAAATTCAAATATTTCAAGGGGGCAATCTCGGGCTTTTATTCTGAGGCGATCGCCAAACGTCGCGCAAGGCGTTTGAAATGAGCGTCCGAGTTGGTAGGCGGTGACGGATTCGAACCGCCGACATCCTGCGTGTAAAGCAGGCGCTCTAACCAGCTGAGCTAACCGCCCTTAGACCATCTCGGGAAGAACGAGAAACTCCGTCCCTGCCGACCATCTCGGTGATACCGAGTCCTAGAAAATCAGCCTAACCAACTGTTATTGCTTTATTTTCGTCACGTCAGCAATCTTCTATTGAAACGCTGTTGAAACACCGATGGAGTGCCCCACCAAAAGCATTGAGATCTGGTAGAAAACTCCAGCAATATTAGTGACTTAGTTCGCTACGAACAAAAGTGAGGAACCTCTCGGAAAATCTCGGTGTAAACGAGATGCTCTAACCAGCTGAGCTAGCCGCCCTTACCTGGCGCCTCTTTAGCCTCGCCCGCCCCCGAGGTGCAAGGCCGCAAAGCCTCAATCGGTTGGCCGCGCCGGCAATCCCCTGAGATCATTGACCCATGGCGCGGCGGAGCGGCACCAGAGCTGGCTTCGCGGGGTCAATTCGCCGCGCTGGCGAATGCTGCCCCAGCGGATACCCCAGTCGTCTGGGCCACCGTCCTCACCGCTCGTGAACAACGGGGAACCGCAATCGCCGCAGAAGTGCTGGAAGCGGATCCGGCCGTTATCGCCCCGCTTGCCGTACACTTTCGGCGCACCTGCGGTCATCCGGACCTCGGCGGCGCAGATCACCGTGACGCGATAGGGCGAGCCGGTCAGCGCCTGGCAGTCGGTGCAATGGCAGATCGATACTCGTTCGGGATCGATCTCGGCCTGATAGGTCACAGACCCGCAATGGCATTGCCCGTCGACGTGCATCCGCGTTCTCCCAATTCCGTCAAACAAAGCGGCTCCACGGGCGCCGTTCCATCGTCCGCGGCTCGGCTCCTGGCCGCTCCTTGGGAGCAATACCGGTATCCCGGCTCGGCCTAGTCTGGGATACCAAACCGGGATACACTAACGATCAGACATTCGCTCCCGTGCACGAGTTGGAGGCGCTGGCCGAGTTCCGGATTCCACTGGAAACGACGGCCGTCCGCCTCGCCTGCGCGCGGGCGAGCGCGGCCGACATCGCCGGCGTCGAGGAGATGCTGGATGCCTGCCAGTCCGGCGCGCCGCGCGAGGAATGGCACCGCGTCGGCACGGATTTCCATGTCGAGATCGCGCGGCTCTCCGGCAATCCCTTCATCGTCAAGGCGATCGCCGGCGCGATGACCCGGCTGTCGCGGGCACGCTGGCTTGAGGTGTGGACCGAACCCTCGCGCGAGCAGGCCTGGCGCGAGCACCGCCGCATCCTCGGCTTCATCAGGGACAACGATCCGGATTCTGCCGCGCGCGAGGCGGCCGATCACATCACCGCCACCCGCGATCGGCTGCTGCATTCGCTGAACGAGGATCGCCGCGGCTTGCGCGCGCGCGGCTTTGCCGTCATCGGGCTGCGCTGACATGGACGCTAAAGTATTGGACGCTCAAGTCATGGAC
Organism: Bradyrhizobium septentrionale; assembly: GCF_011516645.4. Taxonomy (NCBI): domain Bacteria; kingdom Pseudomonadati; phylum Pseudomonadota; class Alphaproteobacteria; order Hyphomicrobiales; family Nitrobacteraceae; genus Bradyrhizobium; species Bradyrhizobium septentrionale. The sequence continues at coordinate 8,173,590 of NZ_CP088285.1, forward strand.
GCTGAAGTCGATCGCGAAGCCATGCTCGACGCGGGCCCCTGGAGGCGCAACCTCATCGTCTGCGTGTTCGGCTCCTTCACCACGATCGTGGGAATGACGCTGCTGCTGCCGTTCCTGCCGCTCTATGTCGAGCAGCTCGGGGTCTCAGATCATGCCGCCATCGTGCAGTGGTCGGGCATCGCCTATGGCGCAACGTTCTTCAGCGCGGCGCTGACGGCGCCCCTGTGGGGACGGCTCGCCGATCGTTACGGCCGCAAGCTGATGCTGATCCGCGCCAGCCTCGGCATGGCGATTGCGATGTCGCTGATCGGCATGGCGCACAATGTCTATGAGCTGGTCGGCTTGCGGCTATTGACCGGCCTGCTCGGCGGCTACGCCTCGGGCTCGACCGTGCTGGTCGCGGCGCAAACGCCGAAGGCTCGGTCCGGTTGGGCGATCGGCGTGCTGTCGGCCGGCATCATGGCCGGCAGCCTGGTTGGTCCGTTGATCGGCGGCGTGCTGCCCGGGCTGATCGGCATCCGCGCGACCTTCTTCTTGATCGGCGGCGTCATCTTCATCACCTTCCTCGGCACCACCTTCCTGATCCAGGAGGAAGCGCGGCCCAAGACGGCGAAGGGCGCCAAATCGCGCGGCGGCTGGTCGCTGGTTCCGGACAAGCGCCCGGTGATCGCGATGTGGGGAACGGGCCTGCTCTTGATGATCGCCAACATGTCGATCGAGCCGATCATCACGGTCTATGTCGCGCAACTGGTCGAGGCGCCGCAGGTGATTTTCGTCGCCGGCCTGGTGATGTCGGCTGCGGCCTTCGGCAGCCTGCTGTCCTCGTCGCATCTCGGCAAGCTCGCCGATCACGTCGGCCACTGGCGGATCATCATCATCTGCCTTGCGGTCTCGGCGCTGCTGTTGATCCCGCAGGCCTTCGTGATCAGCGGCTGGCAACTGATCCTGCTGCGCTTCCTGATGGGTCTCGCCCTCGGCGGCCTGTTGCCCTGCATCGCCAGTGTCATCCGGCACAACGTGCCCGACGCCGTCACCGGCAGCATGCTGGGCTACTCGATCTCGGCGCAGTATGCCGGTCAGGTGATCGGCCCGCTCGCCGGCGGATTCATCGGCGGCCATATCGGCATGCGCGCGGTGTTTTTGGGAACCAGCGTGCTGATGGCGCTCGGGGCGATCGGCAATTTCGTCGTCGAGAAGAAGCGGTAGTTCCGGCGCTGGCGCATCTGCGCCAGCTGTTCGTCCCGCGGTGACTCGCAAGCAACCAAAACAAAAACGGCGCCCGAAGGCGCCGTTTCATTATTTCGACTGGAGCTCGCTTAGTGCGCCGTCAGGCCACCGGACGCTTCATCCGAAGCATCGGGCTTGACGTCGACCTTGCTGGCCTCCTCGTCCCAGACGATCGGCACGGGCACGCGGGTCAGCGCCTTGGCGACGACCTCATCCAGCCGCGAGACCGGAATGATATCCATGCCGCCCTTGATCGCATCGGAGATCTCCGTGAGATCCTTGGCGTTGTCCTCCGGGATCAGCACCGTCTTGATGCCGCCGCGCGCGGCAGCCAGCAGCTTCTCCTTCAGACCGCCGATCGGCAGCACGCGGCCGCGCAGCGTGATCTCGCCGGTCATCGCGACATCATGGCGGACCGGGATGCCGGTCATGACCGATATGATCGCGGTGGCCATCGCCACGCCGGCGGACGGACCGTCCTTCGGGGTTGCGCCCTCCGGCACGTGAACGTGGATGTCGCGGCGGTCGAACAGCGGCGGTTCGATGCCGTAGACGATCGCGCGCGAGCGGACGTAAGACGCCGCCGCCGAGATCGACTCCTTCATCACGTCGCGCAGATTGCCCGTGACCGTCATCTTGCCCTTGCCGGGCATCATGACGCCTTCGATGGTCAACAGCTCGCCGCCGACATCGGTCCAGGCCAGACCCGTGACGATACCGACCTGATCCTCGTCGTCGATCTCGCCGAAGCGATACTTCGGAACGCCGAGGAACTCTTCGATATTCGCCTCGGTGACCTTCACCGACTTCTTCTTGGAGATCATCAGCTCCTTCACCGCCTTGCGGGCGAGTGTGGAGAGCTCACGCTCCAGGTTGCGCACGCCCGCTTCGCGGGTGTAGCGGCGGATCATCAACAGCAAGGCCGCGTCGTCGATCGACCATTCCTTGGAGTCCAGACCGTGCTTGGAGAGCGCGCTCGGGATAAGGTGCTTGCGCGCGATCTCGACCTTCTCGTTCTCGGTATAGCCGGCGATCCGGATGATCTCCATGCGGTCCATCAGCGGGCCCGGAATATTCAGCGTATTCGCGGTCGTGATGAACATCACGTTGGAGAGATCGTAATCGACCTCCAAATAGTGGTCGTTGAAGGTCGAGTTCTGCTCGGGGTCCAGAACCTCAAGCAGCGCCGACGACGGATCGCCGCGGAAATCGGCGCCCATCTTGTCGATCTCGTCCAGCAGGAACAGCGGGTTCGAGGTCTTCGCCTTGCGCATCGACTGGATGATCTTGCCGGGCATCGAGCCGATATAGGTGCGGCGGTGACCGCGGATCTCGGCCTCGTCACGCACGCCGCCGAGCGACACGCGCACGAACTCGCGGCCGGTCGCCTTCGCGATCGACTTGCCGAGCGAGGTCTTGCCGACGCCGGGAGGCCCGACCAGGCAAAGGATCGGTCCGGTCAGCTTGTTGGCGCGCGACTGCACCGCGAGATACTCGACGATGCGGTCCTTGACCTTCTCGAGCCCGTAGTGATCGGAGTCCAACACCGCCTGCGCGGCCTCGAGGTCCTTCTTGACCTTGGACTTCTTGCCCCACGGGATCGACAGCAGCCAATCCAGATAGTTGCGCACGACGGTCGCTTCCGCGGACATCGGCGACATCTGGCGCAGCTTCTTCAGCTCGTGCTGCGCCTTCTCGCGCGCTTCCTTGGACAGCTTGGTCTTGGAGATCTTCTCCTCCAGATCGGCCAGCTCGTCGCGACCTTCGTCGTCGCCGAGCTCCTTCTGGATCGCCTTCATCTGCTCGTTCAGGTAATACTCGCGCTGGGTCTTCTCCATCTGGCGCTTGACGCGCGAGCGGATGCGCTTCTCGACCTGCAGCACCGAGATCTCGCTCTCCATCAGGCCCAGCACCTTCTCCAGGCGCTGCGTGACGGACAACGTCTCCAGGATGGCCTGCCGGTCGGCGATCTTGACCGCGAGATGCGAGGCAACGGTGTCGCCGAGCTTGGCGAAATCGGTGATCGCCTGAACCACTCCGACGACTTCGGCGGAGATCTTCTTGTTGAGCTTCACATAGCTCTCGAAGTCGGACACGACCGAACGCGACAGCGCCTCGGCTTCGACCGAGGTGGCGTCAACGTCGGCGAGCGCGACCGCGGTCGCCTCGTAATACTCGCTGCGATCGGAATACTTCTCGACACGCGCGCGCTCGAGGCCCTCGACCAGCACCTTCACGGTGCCGTCGGGCAGTTTCAGGAGCTGCAGGACGCTGGCGAGCGTACCGGTCTCGTAAATTGAATCGGGAGCCGGATCGTCATCGGACGCGTTCTTCTGCGTCGCGAGCATGATCAACGCATCGTTCTTCATCACCTCTTCGAGCGCGCGGATCGATTTCTCGCGGCCGACGAACAGCGGCACGATCATGTGCGGGAAGACGACGATGTCGCGGAGCGGCAGCACCGGATAGGAATGGCTTTCGCCGTGGACGATCGTTGGCCGGGGTTTTGAGGTCGTCATGGCCTTATCCTTTTGTTTTGCCCCCTTGCACGCAGTCCGCCTGCTTGCGCAACCGCCACAAGGTGCCTTGGTGATCCGGAAAAAGATTGCCGTCAGCAGTCGCTTATTCCGCATCGTAAAGCGACGAATCTCAACACATGAGATCCCTCGCCGATAGCATTAGGTGGCTATCAGGCCGGGGGGTGTCAAGTCTGAGAAGTGCCCGGAAATTCAGGCTAAACAGGCATTTACTGCGATGCCACAACGGCGCTGCTGCTGCGCCGCAACGGCCGCCGGATCGCCCGGCAGCCCTGCATTTTTTGCGGGTCGAGACGAGCGCTTTTAGGCGCTCGCGCTGCTCTCGACGGCGCGGTCCGAGCGATCCGCGTAGATGTAGAGCGGACGCGCCGTTCCCTCGACCACTTCGCGCGAGATCACGACTTCCTCGACGCCTTCGAGGCCCGGGAGGTCGAACATGGTCTCGAGCAGGATGCTCTCCAGAATCGACCGCAGGCCGCGCGCACCGGTCTTGCGCTCGATCGCCCTGCGGGCGACCGCGCCAAGCGCCTCGTCGGCGAAGGTCAGCTCGATGTTCTCCATCTCGAACAGCCGCTGGTACTGCTTCACCAGCGCGTTCTTCGGATCGGTCAGGATCTTCTTCAGCGAGGCCTCGTCGAGGTCCTCCAGCGTCGCGACGACGGGCAGACGGCCGACGAATTCCGGGATCAGGCCATACTTCAGCAGGTCTTCCGGCTCGACGTGGCGGAAGATCTCGCCGGTGCGGCGGTCCTCCGGCGCGAGCACCTGCGCCGCGAAGCCGATCGAGGTCGAACGGCCGCGCGCGGAGATGATCTTCTCGAGGCCCGAGAACGCACCGCCGCAGATGAACAGGATGTTGGTGGTATCCACCTGCAGGAACTCCTGCTGCGGATGCTTGCGGCCGCCCTGCGGCGGGACCGAGGCCACCGTGCCTTCCATGATCTTCAGCAGCGCCTGCTGGACGCCCTCGCCCGACACGTCGCGGGTGATCGAGGGATTGTCCGACTTGCGGCTGATCTTGTCGATTTCGTCGATATAGACGATGCCGCGCTGCGCGCGCTCGACGTTGTAGTCGGCCGACTGCAGCAGCTTCAGGATGATGTTCTCGACGTCCTCGCCGACGTAACCGGCTTCGGTCAGCGTCGTCGCATCAGCCATGGTAAACGGCACGTCGAGGATGCGGGCCAGCGTCTGCGCGAGCAACGTCTTGCCCGAACCGGTCGGACCGATCAGCAGGATGTTCGACTTGGCCAGCTCGACGTCGTTGTGCTTGGTCTGATGGTTAAGCCGCTTGTAGTGATTGTGGACGGCGACCGACAGCACCTTCTTGGCATGGCTCTGACCGATCACGTAGTCGTCCAGGACCTTGCAAATCTCCTTCGGCGTCGGGATGCCGTCGCGCGACTTCACCAGCGAGGATTTGTTCTCCTCGCGAATGATGTCCATGCACAGTTCGACACACTCGTCGCAAATGAAGACAGTCGGTCCGGCAATCAGCTTGCGAACTTCATGCTGGCTCTTGCCGCAGAACGAGCAGTATAGCGTGTTCTTGGCGTCGCTCGTGCCGACCTTACTCATTCATTATCTCCGTCCGCCGTTCGATCACTTGCCAGATCGACCCAATCCGGCACCAACCGGAGCTTAAGGGTAGATAGAGCAAATTCCGTACCAAAAAAGACCCTACGCAATACTGACCGTGTGGATCACGGTTTATTCGAATCTCCGCGACCATAGCCGATGCATTACAGCCAACCATGCTGGCACCCGACTATCAAGAATTCGCTAATCGGATGGCCGGCTCAAGACCGTGACAATACCGTGATTTTCAACGATCGCACGTGGAATACGCGCTGAAATCCACGGAACGTTGCGGGATTACCACTCCAGCATAGGAGCACGAAACCGGAACTTTCCGCCCGCGCGCAGTTACCTGCCGGCGGGTCCGCCCGTCCTGCTTTGCCGGTTATGTGAGGCGTCAATGTGGAGATCACACCGACGCCTCCAGAGGCCTGTTCCGATCAGGCGGCCTTGTCAGGCAGCCCTGTCAAGCAGCCTTGGCCGCCGACGGGTCTTCCGGACGCTTGTCGATGACCTTGTCGACGAGGCCGAACGCCTTGGCGTCCTCGGCGGTGAGGAACTTGTCGCGCTCCAGCGCGTCCTCGATCGCCTTGTAGGTCTGGCCGGTGTGCTTCACGTAGATCTCGTTGAGGCGCTTCTTGAGATTCAGGATCTCCTGCGCGTGCAGCATGATGTCGGTGGCCTGGCCCTGGAAGCCGCCGGAGGGCTGGTGCACCATGATGCGCGAATTCGGCAGCGAGAAGCGCATGTCCTTCTCGCCGGCCGCCAGCAGCAGCGAGCCCATCGAGGCCGCCTGCCCGGTGCACAGCGTCGACACCGGCGGACGGATGAACTGCATCGTGTCGTAGATCGCAAGGCCCGACGTCACCACGCCACCCGGCGAGTTGATGTACATCGAGATTTCCTTCTTCGGATTCTCGGCCTCGAGGAACAACAGCTGCGCGACGGTCAGCGTCGACATGCCGTCTTCCACCGGACCGGTGACGAAGATGATGCGCTCTTTCAGGAGGCGCGAGAAAATGTCGTAGGCGCGTTCGCCGCGATTGGTCTGCTCGACGACCATCGGTACGAGGTTCATGTAGGTTTCAACGGGATCGCGCATTGGGACAACCCAGGGGTTAGGGGTGATGCAGAACTTTAAGGCTTAGCTGAGATATGGGCCAATTTCCGGCCGACAAGACCGGCACTAGCCATCCGGGCAGGTCTCGGAAGTTCAAGCTGATTCGCATCTGCGCGCCTAGCGATGGGATCCGTCGCAAGGCGCGCTTTCGCGGTTCATCATTAACGCGAGGTGCCAGAATTAAGCGGCAGTTTTCTCGCCATCTTCATCCTTGAACAGCTCTTCCTTGGTGACCTTCTTCTCGGTCACAGTGGCGAGCTCGAGGACGAAGTCGACGACCTTGTCCTCGTAGATCGGGGCGCGGAGCTGGGCCAGCGCCTGGGCGTTGCTGCGGTAATAGTCCCAGACTTCCTTCTCGCGGCCGGGCATCTGGCGCGCGCGCTCGATCACGGCCCGCGACACCTCGTCGTCGGTCACCGTGATCTTGTTCTTCTCGCCGATCTCAGACAGCACGAGGCCAAGGCGGACGCGGCGGTCGGCAATCTTGTGGTACTCCTCCTTGGCCGCTTCCTCGGTGGTGTTCTCGTCGGCGAAAGTCTTGCCGGACGAGTCCATCTCGGCCTTGATCGAGTTCCACATCAACTTGAACTCTTCCTCGACCAACGACGGCGGCGCCTCGAACTTGTGGCTCTCGTCGAGCCGGTCGAGCAGCGCGCGCTTGACCTTCTGGCGGGTCGCGCCGGCGAACTCGGCCGTCAGGCGCTCGCGCGCGGCCTCCTTCAGCTTGTCGAGCGACTCGAGCCCAAGCGTCTTGGCAAACTCGTCGTCGATCGTGGTTTCACCGGGCGCCTCGATCAGGGTCGCGGTGGTCTCGAACTCGGCCGGCTGACCGGCGAGCTTTTCGTTGAGGTAGTTCTTCGGGAACGGGACCTTCAGCGTGCGGGTCTCGTTGGTGCCGATGCCGATCAGCTGTTCCTCGAAGCCCGGGATGAACTGGCCGGCGCCGATCAGGACCTGGATGCCTTCTCCGGTGCCGCCCTCAAAGGCTTCACCGTTGATGGTGCCCTTGAAGCTGATGGTGACGCGGTCGCCCTTCTCCGCCTTCGCACCCTCGGCCTTGGCATTGTACGGGCGGCTGCCTTCGGCGATGCGCTTGATGGCATCGTCGACGTCGGCGTCGGAGACGTCGACCACCGGCTTCTCGACCGAGAACGACTTGAAATCGGCGAGCGCAATCTGCGGCACCACCTCGATCGCGACCGTGTAGTTCAGGTCGGTCTTGCCCGACAGCAGTTCCTCGACCTCGTCCTTCTCGGTCGGCATCGTGATCTTCGGCTCGCCGGCGAGGCGGAAGCCGCGCTCGGTGAAGATCTCGGTATTGGTATCGCGGATGGTCTGGTCGATGGTCTCGGCCATCACCGAGCGGCCATAGATCTTCTTCAGATGCGCCACCGGCACCTTGCCGGGACGGAAGCCGTTGAGACGGACCTTGTCCTTGAGGTCGACCAGCTTGGCGCCCGCCTTGGCATCGAGATCGGATGCCGGAACGCTGATCTTGAATTCGTGCTTCAGTCCCTCGTTGAGGGTCTCGGTGACCTGCATGGTATCAATCTTCTTCCGCTTTTGCCGCGGCCCGAGCGGCCGTTGCAGTGTTCAATCTGTTCGACGCGGAGCCTGACGGCCTAACGTCTGTGGGTTCGGCGAACCGTCACCCCTTCGGGCCAAAGGTTCTCCAAGGAAACGTCATGCAAACGCTGTAAGCGCTTGGTGCGGGCGGAGGGACTCGAACCCCCACAACTTTCGTCACTGGAACCTAAATCCAGCGCGTCTACCAGTTCCGCCACGCCCGCGAGAAAAGCATCCAATTCGGCCGCGGTGCCGCGGGCGGCGGGCTTATAACATGCGTCCACCGGTTCGCAGCAAAAAAATGGCCGCTGTGCAGCCCATCCTGCGACCGATCGCGACTGGACAGGTCCACTTGAAAATGGTCCGCATCGGCCGGATGACAAGTCCCGAATTCTCTCCCGAATTTTCCCTCACCCGGCGCGACCTGATGGCCGCCCTCGGCGCCGCGGCGTTGTGCCCCGCTCTGCCGACCGCGGGCTCGGCGCAGGGCCGGACAGCGGTCGCGCTGCAGGCCAAAACCGACCACATCCGGCTGCGTCCTGACGGTCCGGAAACGGCGGTCTGGTCGCTCGGCAGCGGCGACCTCCGCTTCAGGCGCGGCGAGGTGCTGGACGTGACATTCGGCAACGACCTGCCGGCCCCGGCCGCGCTCGATTGCCGGGGGCTCGACGGCGTCCCGGCCGCGGAGCCTCTCGCCTCCCGGGCGCCCCTCGCCGCGGGAGCAAAGGATACCTTCCAGCTCCCGCTTCGGCATGCCGGCACCTTCCTGTGCGAGCCGCTGCTCGGCGATGGCGGCACGGCCCCGGCGCGGCCGCGGCCGCTGATCGTGACCGGCACCTCGCCGGTTGCGGTCGATCGCGACGAGGTCTTGCTGATCGAGGAGTGGCGCCTGCGGGGGGATGGGAGCGCAGTCCCGCCGGGGGATGATCCGAAAGATAGCTTGGCGATTCAAACGATTAACGGAAAAACCTCATACGACATCTCGGCCCCGGCCAACGCCCGGCTCAGACTCCGCTTTATCAACGGCAGCCAACGCGGCGTGCTGGCGGTCAAGCTGGAGAATCTCGAAGTCCGGGTAATGGCGATCGACGGCCAGCCTGCCGAACCGTTTTCGGCCCGCAACGGCGCGCTGGTGCTGGCGCCCGGAAGCCGCACCGATGTCTTTGTCGATGCGGCCGGGACGCCGGGAACCAGCTTCCCGATCCTGCTGCACGACGGCAAGCAGGCCCGCCCGGTCGGCAGGCTCGCGATCTCGAACGATCCGCCGCTCCGGCCGGCGCCGTTCCCGCCTGCCCCGCCGCTTCCCGGCAATGACATGCCCGCCCAGCTCGACCTCAAGAGCGCGGCGCGGTTCGATCTGGCATTGGGCACGCCGACCGAATGGTTCCGGCCGGCCGATTTCAAACCGTCAGCCGCCCCGGCCTTTCAGGCCAAAGCCGGCCGGCCGGTGGTGCTGGCGCTGACCAATCGCGGCGCGATCGCCAGCGTCTTTCATCTGCACGGCCATCACTTCCGCCTGCTCGACCGGCTCGACGACGGCTGGAAGCCGTTCTGGCTCGACACGCTCGCGGTCGAACCGGGCCAGACCCAGCGCATCGCCTTCCTCGCCGAATATCCCGGCCGCTATTTGATCGAGCAGGTCGCGACCGACTGGGCCGCGCCGCGGCTCGTCCGATGGTACAGTGTCCAATAACAAGAACGAGGAAACGCTCATGAGCCAGACAGTTGCAGCGATTCGCGGAGTGAAGGCACGAAGCGTCGTGGTGCCGCTCAAGCGTCCCGTGAAGACCGCGTTCGGCGTGATCGATTCCGGCCCGCTGGTCCTGATCGATGTCGAGACCGATCAAGGCGTTACCGGCCGCACCTACATCTTCGCCTACAGCAGGCTGACGCTTAAACCACTGGTTTATCTGATCGAGGAGATCGGCCGCGAGCTGATCGGCAAGCCGGTCGCACCGTTCGACCTGATGAAGGCGATGGACGCCAAATTCCGGCTGCTCGGCGCGCAGGGCCTGGTCGGCATGGCCGTGTCGGGCCTCGACATGGCCTATTGGGATGTGCTCGGCCAGCTCGCCGGCCGCCCACTGGTCGAGCTGCTCGGCGGCTCGGCGAGGCCGGTCAAGGCCTATGACAGCTATGGCGCGGTCGATCCCGTTGCCGACGAGCGCGCGCTGCGCCGCTCGCTCGATCAAGGCTTCAAGGGTATCAAGATCAAGGGCGGCGACGGCGACGCCGCCAATGACGAGCGTGTCGTGAAGGGCGTGCGCGCCCTGCTCGGCCCCGACATCGCGCTGATGCTCGACTTCAACCAATCGCTCGATCCGGCGGAGGCCACACGACGCATCGCGCGGCTTGCGCCGTACGATTTGCACTGGATCGAGGAGCCGGTGCCGCAGGAAAGCCTCTCCGGTCACGCAAAAGTCCGCGAGACCTCGCCGACGCCGATCCAGGCCGGCGAGAACTGGTGGTTTCCGCGCGGCTTCGCCGAGGCCATCGCGGCCGGCGCGTCCGACTTCATCATGCCCGACGTGATGAAGGTCGGCGGCGTCACCGGCTGGATGCAGGTCGCCGGACAAGCCGATGCCGTATCGATCCCGATGTCGAGCCATCTGTTCGCGGAAGTCAGCGCGCATCTGCTCGCGGTGACGCCGACCGCGCACTGGCTCGAATTCCTCGACTTCGCCGGCGCAATCCTCGCAAGGCCAGCCGAGATCACGGATGGCGCGGTGACCGCCCGCGGTCCCGGCCTCGGCATCGAATGGAACGAGCCGGCGGTCGCGAAATATCTGGTGCCGTAAACCGGAGGATGGGTGGAGCCAACGGGTCCGCGCAACGCGCGGCCCGATGATAAACTCCGCGATACCCATCAACTTTCTTTCGGCGCGGTGAGATAATGGGTTTCGCTGCGCTCTACCCATTGCGGCCTCGACATCGGAAGAAATCGTCACGTCGGAAGGCGGGCGATATCGCGCAATCGCCCGACGTCTCGAATCTCGATTCGTCGGTAGTCGCAGAGCAACACCTGGTCGGCTTGCAGCCGGCGGAGAACCGCATTGACGGTCTTGCGTGTCAGTCCCGTCATTTCCCCGAGCGCTTGCTGGCTGAGCGGCAACGCGTCAAGACCGGCGGTGACCTCGGCGATTTCCGAGAGCCGCGCGGCGACCCGCTGGGTGGGAGGCAGCGTCAACATGTCGGCACCGAACCTCAGCGCATAACGCAGCTGGCCGTAGAGCAGTGTGGCGACGGCGCGCCAGATCTCCGGCGCTTGTTCTGCGATTCGTGCCAACGCCCGGTCCGAGACGACCAGCGTTGTGCACGGTGTCGCGGCGGCGGCCGTGACCAGACGAGGCCCGCCGCCGAAACGCGCACTCTGACCCACGGCAGCCCCCGGGCCAACCAGCCCAACGCGGACGTGCCGCTCGCCAAGCCCATGGCAAAACAGATCGATCGCGCCGTCCACAACGACGAGCAGTCCGGTATCCTCATCGCCTTCGGCATGGACCCAGGCTCCCGCCGGACGACGAACCAGCTTTCCATGGTCCGCCAGCAAGGGGGCAAGCTTGATGGCATCAGGCGCCAGCCATTGCGCACCTTCCAGGACCCGACGCGTGACGTCCAGCGTTGCCATTCCCCATTGTAGCGCATGAGGATTGAAATCGCGCGGCACGGCGTCCGTGACCAGGCCGAAACGCGCGCTTGGCCCGCGGCGGCCCTTGGCCTCACGACACCAACACGAACTCGTGACTCCCGCATCCCGCGCCCTCGGGTCCGATTGTAACGCGAGTGACCATCCCGGATTGAGCACGATGATAGCGACGAGGCCTGACCAGCGCCCGAGGTGATCCGCTTCGCAGAGCCGAAGCAAACAACACCCCGCAGCGCTCTGGTTATCGACGCAACCCCGCTGCACGCATCGACCGCAGCGGTCATGATGGAGATGTCAGATGCTACGTAAACTGATCCTGGCGGCAACAGTCGCAGCGTTCACCGCAACGTCGGCAATCGTGCCGGCACAAGCTGCGGTGTTCAGAGGATTTGGCGCCGTTGGTGGCGCTGCGGTCGGGCGATTTGGCGCCGGTCAAGGCTTCCACTACGGCGCCTATCGCGGCGGCTACTGGCACGGTGGTTACTACCGTGGCGGCGGATATCGGGGTGGCGGATACTACGGCTGCTGCTACGGAGGCGCCATTGCTGCTGGCGCGGCTGCGGGCCTTGCGATGGGCGCGGCGGCAGCCGCCTGGCCGGCCTATGTCCCGGCCGCGACGGTCTATGCGCCGCCGCAGGTCGTCTATGTCGGGCCGCAGGTCGTCTACGCCTCGCGAGTCCATTGATCGGCGCGACAGGCAAAGCCGGCGACCCGTGTCCGATCAGTAGTCCGGCATGATCGGGACATGTGTGAAGCGGCTTTCCGGACGGGCCTGCTGGAACGAAACCTCCAGCAGGCCCCTTCGTCCATCGAACGAGCGCCGTCGCTTCGCGCCACATGAACGCCGGTGACACAGCCGATTTGCGATCAATCGTGCGCTTCACCTTTCCGACGTATTCATGTAGGTCGTCAGGGCATCGGAGCGCCCCATGTCCAACACCAACAAGCTGACGCTCAAGTTTCGCTGTCCCACGGAGCTTGAGGGACTGATTCCGCCGCCCGTGCCGGCAGCGCAGGGCGTTCCCGACTGGCTCAAGACGATGCCGGCGACCGCCTACTCTTCGATCAACCTGCACGACGAGGACACCATCAAGCGCTGTCCGCCGTTCGTGGATGCGATGACCTGCGGGTTCCTGCTGCCGCTGGTTTGCGACCTCAGGGTCGACAACGGAGAAATCACCTGGGACCAGGACCTGCCGCCGGGAGGCACGCCCGAATTTCCACGTTCGCCGATCGGCTTCCACGACCCGGGTCAGGTCAGCGGCACGCCGTTGTTTGAAGTGGGCCGCTTCTTCATCAAATTCCACAATCTGTGGACCGTCGAAGCCCCCGAAGGCTACGCCGTCTACTTCACGCATCCCGTCAATCGCTTCGACCTGCCGTTCACCACGCTGAGCGGCCTGGTCAATTCCGACCTTTATGCCGACAACTGGGTGCACTTTCCGGCGTATTGGCACGACCGGAATTTCAAGGGCGTGCTCCCGAAGGGAACTCCGATCGCGCAATGCATTCCGGTCAAGCGCGACAGCTGGACCGCGCAGGCCTCGTCCTTCACGACGGACGAAGCCAAGCGCGTCGACGAATTCCGCGCTGAGCTCCGACGAACGCCCAATCTCTACCGGAGAAACTTCAGGGCCTGAGGCGCCGCGAAGCGCTTCGCAGAAAGCGCTCAGCTCGATTCCACGCCGAGGAATTTCGCCGCCGCGCTCCGATCGAAGAAGAAGCGGCCATGCGATGACGCCGCCATCACGAACGCCGCGCGGCCCAGCAGTTGAGGCTGGCCACGCGTGACCGAGCGCAGCGCCGCCTCACCGGCATTGCGCTCGCCCTGCTCGAGAAGACAAGTGGCGAGGTGGGCGCGGACCGAGCGGTCGTCCGGATACTGCGCGAGCACCTGGCGGAAAGCATCGGCCGCAGCCGTGTAGTCGCCGTGCAGGATCAGGATCCGGCCAAGTTCGTTGACGACATCCGGCCGTCCCGGCGCACTGTTGCGGGCGCTGGTCAGGATGTTCAGCGCCTTCGCGAGCTCGCCGTTCTCGTGAAACAGGCGTCCAAGGCTGAGCTTCAGGTCGACATTGTCGGGCGCCAGCGCAAGGCCGGATTCGACGATGCCGATGGCGTCGCTGCGTTGACCGATCTTGACGAGCTGACCCGCGAGTTCCTGGAAGGACGGAAAATAAGGCGGGCGGCGCGCAACGGTGCGGCGAAGCTGCGCGATACCGTCGGCCGCGCGGCCGGCGCCGCACAGCAGGGCGCCAAGCAGGGTCTCGACTTCGCCGTCGTCGCCGCGACGCGCGATCCGTTCCAGCGATGCGATCGCCTCGCCTCCCCGATCCTGTCCCATCAGGGCATGCGCCAGCAAAAGCGCCGCGTTCCTGTCGGTGCGATTGGATTTCAGGATGCTGGCGGCAATCTGCTCGGCCTGAGCAAACTGTCGCGCCCGCAACGCCATTGCGCCTTGTTGCAGCGCCTGAGCGAGGAAATTGTTCTGCGTGGCACTCACGAGCGGGATTCACGGGATGCAAGGGAATGTCGTGGGGCTTTAGCCCGCCTCTCCCCACGCGTCCACCAAAAGTCTCGTGTCAGGGGGAGTTGAGCACTTGGCGAGCCTCTCCCCCGCCCCGCCGGATGCGGAGGGATTGGATCTATGCGGGACAAGGGTACGGCCGATCTTGTATGGTCGCGGCTGATCGGCGTGCCGCCGAACGAACCTGACACCGTATGACAGATCGGAGAACCAGGATGGCACAGTGCATCGTCATCGTTCAATTCGACCTCCCGAAGCGAACCGAGGAACAGGCCATCAAGGGCGGCATGGGCAGCGCGCCCATCTATCGTAATCTCGCGACAACAGGGCTGATCCGCAAAGACTATCTCAACGGCGAGACCGGCACGGGCGGTGTTTACTTGTGGGAGAGCCGCGCGGCGGCCGAGGCCTGGTTCACCGAGGCCAAACTCGCCGAGCTGACTGAACGGTTCGGAGCCCGGCCACGGCTGACCTGGTACGACACGCACGTCACCGTGGACAACCTCAAGGGCGAGACGCGGGTGAACCAATCCGCGCTGATATCAGCCGCGGAATGAAAAGACGTCGGGTAGCGCGGCCTCTCGCAAAGTATCGCCCCGAGCGGCCTCGAGGGCACCCGACAGCTCAAGCGCGTTCGCGATGATCGCCCGATGGATTGGCTGAGGTTGAATGAACCCCGCCCATCCGGGTGGCCAGCTTCGTCTCCTCCCGTATCATGTCGACGAAAGCGCGAAGCCCGGCCGTCATGTGCCGGTGCCGCGGATAATAGAGACGCAAGCCAGGAAATGGCGGCGTCCAGGCGTCCAGCACGGCTCGCAACGTTCCGGCGGCGAGATGCCCGGTTACCCAGAAATCGCTCACGAACGCCAGTCCCACGCCTTCGAGGGCGGCTTCGACCATCAAGCTGTCATTGTCGAGGGTCAGCCTTCCCGGGACATCCAGCACCATCTGCTCGCCGCCGCGCTTTTCGAACTCCCAGTGATAAAGCTTGCCGCTCGGCATCCGTCTGCGAATGCATTCATGGGTGAGCAAATCAAGCGGAGACCGCGGCACTGAAGAGCGTGCGAAATATTGGGGCGCGCCAACGACGATGAAGCGCGTTTCCGGGCCGCAGGGAATCGCGACCATGTCCTGCGGCACGGCTTCGGCCAGCCGGATGCCGGCATCAAAACCTTCCGCGACAATATCGATGGGACGCCCTTCCAAGGTCAATTCGACGTTCATGTCAGGATAGTGCCGCAGAAATTTTGCGACAACCGGGCGAAGGATCTGGTGCGCGGCGCGCTCCTTCAGATTGATACGCAGCGTTCCCGCAGGCGTGTCGCGAAATTCGTTCACATCCTCCATCGCGCCGGCAATCTCGCGCAGCGCGGGACTGACCCTGGCGAGGAAACGCTCTCCCGCTTCCGACAGCGCGACGCTGCGAGTCGTCCGATTGATGAGACGCACGCCAAGCCGCTTTTCCAGCCCGGCGATCGCATGGCTCAACGCCGAGGGCGAAATGCCGAGTTCCGTCGCGGCTGCGCGAAAGCTGCGATGCGCCGAGATTGCAACGACCGCGTTCAGCTCGAAAAGACCGGCATGCTGCATTGTTCGATTTCCTGCATCAGGTCATGTCACTCTATGCCGATTATTGCATTAATCAAACCGACTATATCAAGCCCGCAATCTGGTTCTGAAGGGCATCTCCCATGGCAAAGACTTTCCTCATCACGGGCGTTTCGTCCGGCTTCGGCCGCGCACTGGCCGAGGCCGCATTGCGTGACGGCCATACCGTCGCCGGCACCGTGCGCAGCGAGAACGACAAGCAAAAGTTCGAAGCGCTCGGCGAAGGCGCGCACACAGTGCTCCTTGACGTCACCAACTCCAAAGCCATCGCGCCGGCGGTCGCCGACGTCGAGAGCAGGATCGGCGCGATCGACGTTCTGGTGAACAATGCCGGCTATGGCCACGAGGGCATTCTGGAGGAATCGTCAATCGACGATCTGCGACGCCAGTTCGAGGTCAACGTGTTCGGCGCGGTGGCGATGATCCAGGCCGTGCTGCCCTTCATGCGCATGCGACGCGCCGGGCATATCCTCAACATTACATCGATGGGCGGGATCATCACGATGCCCGGCCTCAGCTACTATCACGGCAGCAAGTTCGCGCTGGAAGGGATATCCGAGTCCCTCGGCAAGGAAGTCAAAGACCTCGGCATCAAGGTCACCGCGGTCGAGCCGGGCGGCTTCCGCACCGACTGGGCCGGACGATCGATGGTACGGGCGGCGCGATCGATCGGGGACTATGACGCCGTCATCGAGCCAATCCGCAAACGCCGCATGGAACTGAGTGGCAGGCAGGTTGGCGATCCCCAAAAGGCCGCGCAGGCGATGCTGAAACTCGCTTTGTCGGCCGATCCGCCGGCGCATCTGCTGCTCGGCAGCGATGCCGTGCGGCTGGTCGAGGAAAAAATCAAACTGCTGCAGACCGAATTCGATGCGTGGAAGAGCGTTTCGCTCTCTACCGACGTTGCCTGAGCTGCATCAGCCGCCCAAGAGTCGAGCGAACTCTGCCGTCCATCAAACGGCATCCTTGATCAACTCACTGCGCAAGCGCCGTGACCCTCACCGGAGGCGCAGCATCCAACTCGGCAATCCGGCGGTCGATCTCACCGATCACGTGCTTCGAGAACGGCCCGAAGTGCAAGTACAGCGCCATCAGCATCACGATGTAGCGCAGCGCGCCTGGATTGGACTTGGCGACCTCGACGAAGGTCTTCCAGAACGGCTCGCGAACCTCCGGCAGGGTCCGCATGATCTTGTGCACGCCCTCGATGCCGCCAAGCTTTGTGCGCACGTCGCCATTCGGCAGGTCGCGGCGCCGGCCGGACCGGTCGAGCATGGCGGCAAGCCGCGACAGCCGTCCTGCATATGCCGCCGGGCTGTAGACGTGCCCGAGCACAGCCTTGTAATCCACAAGGATGTCACGAAGCGGACGCTTGGTGTCGAAATTGCAGCCGAGCGTGCATTGGTCGCCGGCCTGCTCGACCTTCATGAGATCATGGCCTTCGTGCAGGCGGCCTTCCTGGGCCAGCCGCCGCGTCAGCTGTGTGCCGGGCAGCGCATAGAGCAGTCCAACCATGCAGACTGGAATGCTCGCCTCCTCGATGAAGTCGATCATCGCCTGCGCCATCGAGACTTTCTCGGTATCGAACCCGACGATGAAACCCGCGGTGACGAACATTCCATAGTCGTAAATCTTATGAACGCTCTCGGCGATGTTGCGCCTGGTGTTCTGCTTTTTCTTCATCTGCACGAGGGTCTCCGGATCCGGGCTCTCAATGCCGACGAAAATTCCGAAGAAGTTCGCGTCCTTCATTGCCTGCAACAGCTCGCTGTCATCAGCGATATTGATCGAGGCTTCGGTCGAGAACTCGAACGGATAGTCGCGCTCTTCCAGCCAGGCCTTGAGCCGCGGCAGCAGGATGCGGAGGTTTTTCTTGTTGCCGATGAAATTGTCGTCGACGAAATCGACATGCCCACGATAGCCATGATCGTAGAGCGCTTGTAGCTCCGCGAGAATCTGATCGGGGGTCTTGGTCCGCGGCACGCGACCATACAGCTCGATAATATCGCAGAACTCGCAGGTGAACGGGCAGCCACGCGAATATTGCACGCCAATGAAGAGATAATGATCGAACTTGATCAGATCGTAGCGCGGCATCGGGCTTACCGTGACGTCGATCTTGAATTTCTCGGCGGTGAACACGCCCTTGCGCTCGCCGCGTTCCCAGGCGGCGATGAATTCCGCGATGATATGTTCGGCCTCGCCGATCACCTGGAAGTCCGCAGCCGCGTAGAGGTGCGGGCTGGAGGAGACGTCAGGCCCGCCGACACATACCGGCTTGCCGTGCCGGTGGGCGAGATCGATCAGGTGGAGAAAATCAGGCTGCTGGTTGAGCATACCGCCGAGCATGACGAGATCAGCCCAGTCGAGGTCCGCGTCGGTCGAAGGCTCGGTGTTACGGTTGACGAGACGAATCTCCCAATGCTTCGGCAGCATCGCGGCGACGGTGATCAGTCCGAGTGGCGCCGCCGGATACTTCGCGCCGACCAGTTCGCAAGCCTCCGTATAGTTCCAGAACGAGTCCGGAACGAACTTCGGATAGATCATGAGGACGCGGCAGGGACTCGTCATGTTGCTCCGGTCCGTACCACGCAGCTTCGAGGCTCAAGGGTACATTCGCTCGTCGGTACAGGCATTAAGTGCTCAAAAGGTGGCGGATTGCCAGATGATCTTTCGCCTCACCGTAAACTCCGTCCCGTCCGGGACCTGCCGGCGGTCAGTCAATACGATCAATGTCACTCACCCGCCGGCCCGCGCGTCCAGAGATAACGCACGTCCGGCTCCTTCTCCTCGTTGCGGTTGCCGTCGGTCTCCTCGACCACCGCAAAGCCGCGTGCCTCGTAGAAGCGGCGCGCCCGCACATTGCGCTGGAAGGTCCAGAGTTGCAGGCGGTCAGCGCCCTGCCTCGCGATGTCCAGCAGCGCGCCGCCAATGCCGCGCCCCTGCGCGGCCGGCAGCACATAGAGCTGCTCGATCCAGTCGTCGTGGAACCCGATTACGCCGCTCATCGCCGCGCCGTCGAAGGCGCCCCACAGCGTGCAAGTGGCAAACATCCGCTCGCGGTAAAACCAGCGGTCTTCGTCGGGCGTATGCAGGCCCGCGAGCCACGGCAGCGCGTGATCGAACGCCGCGCGATGCACGCGCGCAGCGGCGTCCATGTCGGCGAGCGCGAGTTGCCTAATACTCAATCCCGAACTCGTCATAGAGGCGGCGGAACACGGCCGGCAGCACCTCGGTGAGATCCTCCGCGATCAGGCCGGGGCCCGCCTCGCTGGCACTCTCGCCGTGCAACCACACGCCGATGCTGGCCGCCTCGAAGGCCGCGACGCCCTGCGCCAGGAAGCCCGCGATGATGCCGGCGAGCACGTCGCCGGCACCGGCGGTGGCGAGCCAGGGCGGCGCATTGGCGGCGATGGTGGCGCGGCCGTCGGGAGAGGCGATCACCGTATCGGCGCCTTTCAGCAGCACCACCGCGCCGGAACGCTCGGCCGCCGCGCGCACGCGCTCGAGCTTGGAGCGGCCGGGATGCTTGTTGGAGATGTCGCTGAACAGCCGCGGAAACTCGCCCTCATGCGGGGTGAGCACCACCCCGAGGCCATCGGCGGCCTTGATCGCCTCGAACAGCCGGTCCGGCGCGCCGGCAAAGCTCGTCAGCGCGTCGGCATCGAGCACCAGATGCCGCTGTGCCGACAGCGCGGTGTGGACGAAGTCGCGGGTGCGCGCGCTGACGCCGGCGCCGGGTCCGATCACGCAGGCGTTGAGCCGCTTGTCATCGAGCAATTCGGTGAACTGGATCGGATTGTCGACCGCGCGCACCATCACCGCGGTCACCGCCGCGGCGTTGACGGCCAGCGCGTCGCGCGGCGAGGCCAGCGTCACGAGGCCGGCGCCGGCGCGCAGCGCCGCGCGCGCGGCAAGCCGTGCCGCCCCGGTCGAGGCGAGATCGCCGGACACCACGACGGCGTGTCCGCGTGCATATTTGTGGCCGTCGATCCGCGGCACCGGAAACGACCAGCGCCAGGCCTGCGGCACATTCTCCGCGGTCAGCGGCTTGATCTCGTCGAGCACCTGCGCCGCGATCCCGATATCGGCGACACGGACCCGGCCGCAATACATCCGGCCCGGCAGCAACAGATGCGCCGGCTTCCTGCGGAAGAAGGTGACGGTCTCGGTGGCCTGCACGGCCGCACCCATGACAGCGCCTGACGTACCGTTGATGCCGCTCGGCAGGTCAACCGCCAACACCGGCGTACCGTTGGCGTTGATCGCCGTGATCATCTCCAGCGGATCGCCCTTCACCGGGCGATTGAGGCCGGCGCCGAACAGCGCGTCGATGATCAGCGAAGGCCTGCCGAGCGCCTGCGGGTTGAACGGCAGCACCGGAAATTTCCAGCCCTTCGCCGCGAGCGCCGCGTCGCCCTGCAGGCTGTCGCGTTCGCAGAGCAGGATCACCGAGACCTCGCGGCCGCGTGCGGCGAGCTCGGCGGCGGCGACAAAGCCGTCGCCGCCATTGTTGCCGCGGCCGGCGACCACGACGATCGGCCCCTCCTCGACCAGCTCCATCGCAGCTTCAGCGACCGCCTGGCCTGCGCTCATCATCAACGCGAAGCCCGGCGTGCCGGCCGCGATGGTCAGCCGGTCGGCACGCTCCATCTCGGTGGTGGTCAGAACGTCCATGCCGAATCCTCAATCGCTTCGCCTTTTCGAGAGGCAGTTCCTGTGACGTTCGCGCGGTTTCTACTGGCCGACTGCATATGGATTGATCTATTTGCCTATTTGTTAGGCTTGGATATCATAGCCCATGTGGTTCGATATCAGCCGACTGCCCGTTAAAAGGCTGATAACATTCCGAAATCGGGGGCCTTCACAACTTGGCATAGACCCTGCTTTTGAGGAAGCCGCGCGCAATGCCGCTCCATGCGACCATTGCGCGTGTTTCCGGCCCGGCGCCGGAAGGCTTAAGACCAACCAAGACTGCGCCCCACGCGCATCGAACTCGACCCTGCAATCTGCAATGCCCGGGAGGCGCTCAGTGAAGAAGATTGAAGCCATCATCAAGCCCTTCAAGCTCGACGAGGTGAAAGAAGCGCTCCAGGAAGTCGGACTGCAAGGCATCACCGTGACCGAGGCCAAGGGATTTGGCCGCCAGAAGGGCCATGCCGAACTCTATCGCGGTGCGGAATACATCGTCGACTTCCTGCCCAAGGTGAAGATCGAGATCGTGATCGGCGACGATCTGGTCGACAAGGCGATCGACGCGATCCGCCGCGCCGCCCAGACCGGGCGCATCGGCGATGGCAAGATCTTCGTCTCCAACATCGAGGAGGCGATCCGCATCCGGACCGGCGAATCCGGGCTGGACGCTATTTGAGCCCGGTGCTATCCGGGAATTTCTGACGCAAAAGAGAAAAAGGGCTGCTTCGGCAGCCTGATTTCGTTTGAGCAGTCACACGAACTCGCCAAAAGCGAGAATAACGTCGCTCACCGCTGGAAACCGGCCCGCAAATCCAAAAGGGGTATTCATGAAGACCGCCAAAGACGTCCTGAAATCGATCAAGGACAACGACGTCAAATACGTCGACCTGCGCTTCACCGATCCGCGCGGCAAATGGCAGCACGTGACCTTCGACGTCGGCATGATCGAAGAGGACACCTTTGCCGAAGGCCAGATGTTCGACGGCTCCTCGATTGCCGGCTGGAAGGCGATCAATGAATCCGACATGTGCCTGATGCCCGACCCGCTCACCGCGACGATCGATCCGTTCTTCGCCGAGACCACCATGGTCATCGTTTGCGACGTGCTCGAGCCGACGACCGGCGAGCCCTACAACCGCGACCCGCGCGGCATCGCCAAGAAGGCCGAGGCGATGGTGAAGTCGCAGGGCGTTGGCGACACCGTGTTCGTCGGCCCCGAGGCCGAGTTCTTCGTGTTCGACGACGTGCGCTATTCGGCCGAGCCCTACAACACCGGCTTCCGCCTCGATTCCTCCGAGCTGCCGATCAACTCGGCCACCGAATATGAGGGCGGCAACCTCGGCCACCGCATCCGCACCAAGGCCGGCTACTTCCCGGTGCCGCCGCAGGATTCGGTGCAGGACATGCGCTCCGAAATGCTCGGCGCGATGAGCAAGATGGGCGTCAAGGTCGAGAAGCATCACCACGAAGTCGCTTCGGCCCAGCACGAGCTCGGCATGAAGTTCGACACGCTGACGCTGATGGCCGACCAGATGCAGATCTACAAATACTGCATCCACCAGGTCGCCCACATCTACGGCAAGACCGCCACCTTCATGCCGAAGCCGGTCTATGGTGACAACGGCTCGGGCATGCACGTCCACCAGTCGATCTGGAAGGACGGCAAGCCGGTGTTCGCCGGCAACAAGTACGCCGACCTGTCGGAGACCTGCCTGCATTACATCGGCGGCATCATCAAGCACGCCAAGGCGATCAACGCCTTCACCAACCCGTCTACCAACTCCTACAAGCGTCTGGTCCCGGGCTATGAGGCTCCGGTGCTGCTCGCCTACTCGGCGCGCAACCGCTCGGCGTCCTGCCGCATCCCCTACACCGCGAATCCGAAGGCCAAGCGCGTCGAGGTGCGTTTCCCCGACCCGATGGCCAATCCCTATCTCGGCTTCGCCGCGATGCTGATGGCCGGCCTCGACGGCATCAAGAACAAGATCGATCCGGGTCCGGCGATGGACAAGGACCTCTACGATCTGCCCAAGGAAGAGCTGAAGCAGATCCCGACCGTGTGCGGCTCGCTCCGCGAGGCGCTCGAGAACCTCGACAAGGACCGCGCCTTCCTCAAGAACGGCGGCGTGTTCGACGACGACTTCATCGACGCCTATATCGAGCTGAAGATGACCGAAGTCGCCCGTTTCGAAATGACCCCGCACCCGGTCGAGTTCGAGATGTACTACTCGCTGTAAGATCTACGGCACCGTGAAATGCGAAAGGCGCCCGGAGACGGGCGCCTTTTTGTTTGAGTGAACGCTTCAACTGCGTAGCGCTCGTAGGATGGTAGAGCGCAGCGAAACCCATCATCTCAAGACTTGCACCGGCGCGATGGGTTCGCTTCGCTCTACCATCCTACGAAGCTACGAAGCCGCGAGGCATCAACGCTCATCCCCGCGTCACGCGCTTCCCCGCTTTCGGCGTCTTGCGGTCGTTCGACAACCCGCTTGCGAACCCCTGTGTCGCCACGATCAGCGTCTCGATCGCGCGTGATGACCGGGCCTTGTTGGGCTTCGCCAGCTCCTGCAACAGCAACCCGTCGATGCCGGCCAGCATGAAGCGTGCGACATCGGCGCATCCCGCCGCATCGAGCTCGCCGGTTCGTACGGCAACGCCTTGCAGGATGTCCTGATAGACCTTGACATAGGCGTCATACTGATAGGTTGCGAGCCCGGCCGCGTCGTCGCGCCGGAGCGCGTACAGCGT
Source organism: Bradyrhizobium septentrionale (assembly GCF_011516645.4). Taxonomy (NCBI): domain Bacteria; kingdom Pseudomonadati; phylum Pseudomonadota; class Alphaproteobacteria; order Hyphomicrobiales; family Nitrobacteraceae; genus Bradyrhizobium; species Bradyrhizobium septentrionale. The sequence goes on from NZ_CP088285.1 coordinate 8,196,842, forward strand.
CAGCTCATACTGCACGATCTGCAGCTCGAGCGTTCGCTCGAGATAGCGCCAGCCGGCGCGCAGGGCTTCGCGGATGCAGCTCGCGATGTCCGCAGTATCGCCGGTTTCCTCGCGCAGCGCCGCGGTCGTCTCATCGATCAGGTGTTCGAGCACCGCCAGCAGCAGCGCGCTCTTGCTCTCGAAATGATAGTGCAGCGTGGCGAGGCGAACGCCGGCGCCGGCCGCGATGTCGCGCGTCGTCGTCGCAGCGACGCCGCCGGTCCCGAGCGCCTGCAAGGCTCCCTCGATGATCTGGCGCCGCGTTCGTTCGCCCTTGGGTTCGTTCTTGGCGCCGACCTGCTCACGTCCTGCGATTGTCATCCGTATCTCCAGTGCGCATGACGATTGTCTATCTCGTGCCGCACAAATTTGCATGTTGCACAAAATTGGTCATTTGACCAATTTTCTCGCCTGTGTTTATCCTTGCGGCAATGAGAACCGGGGTCCCCTGGGGAAACAAATGTCGAGAGGAACGAGAAAATGACCGCAGCAGCTGCTCGAAACAACGACACGCTGACTCGTCACGTCGTCTACCCCTTCGCCAATGCCAACTTCCTCGCCGAGAACCCGCCGATCTGCATCGAGGGCGGTGACGGTGTCTACGTCTCGGACGGCCAGGGCAGCCGCTATCTCGACGGACAGGCCGGGCTCTGGAACGTCAATGTCGGGCATGGCCGCCCCGAGATCAAACAGGCGATCATCGAACAGCTCGATCGTCTCAGCTTCTATTCGACCTTCGGCAACACCACCAACAGCCCGTCGGTGGCGCTGGCGGACGAGCTCTGCCGGCTGGCCGCGCCGGAAGGCATGGTCCGCGCGTTTTTCTCGTCCGGCGGCTCGGAGGCCAACGAGGCCGCGATCAAACTCGCCAAGCAATATTGGCGGCTCGCCGGCGAACCGCTGCGCACCAAGATCATCTCGCTGCGCGGCGCCTATCATGGCGTGACGCTGGGCGCGCTGTCGGCCGGCGGCGTCAATGTCTACAAGGAGCAGTTCACGCCGCTGCTGCCCGGCTTCTTCCAGGTCGAGACGCCGCACGTCTACCGCAACCCGTTCACGTCGGACCCGGAGGCGCTCGGCCGCCTCTGCGCCGAATTGCTCGAGCGCGAGATCGTCTATCAGGGCGCTGGCAGTGTCGCGGCCTTCATGGCCGAGCCGGTGCAGGGTGCCGGTGGCGTGATCGTGCCGCCTGCGAATTTCTGGCCACTGCTGCGCGAGGTCTGCGACCGCCACGGCGTGCTCCTGATCGCCGACGAGGTCGTCACCGGCTTCGGCCGCTCCGGCAGCATGTTCGGCAGCCGCGCCTGGGGCGTCAATCCCGACATCATGGTGTTCGCCAAGGGCATCAACAGCGGTTACATCCCGCTCGGTGCCACCTTGATCAACGCGAAGGTCGCGGCCGCCTTCCAGTCCGACGACAAGTCGCAATTCACGCCACGCGCGTTCATGCACGGCAACACCTATGCCGGCCATCCCCTCGCCTGCGCCGCCGCGATCGCCAATTTGCGCATCGTCGAGCAGGAGGAGTTGCCGGCCAATGCCGGCAAGGTCGGCGCCTATCTGCTGGCACGATTGAAGGACATCCAGAAGCGCCATCCCAATATGGGCGACGTGCGCGGCAAGGGGCTGATGCTCGGCATCGAGATGGTCGCCGATCCCGAGACCAAGCGGCCGTTCGATCTGGCGGAGAATTTCGGCCAGCGGATCTGGGAGCGCTGCGTCGCCAAGGGCGTCCTGATCCGCAACCTGGCCGACACGTTCATCATCTCCCCGCCGCTGACCTTCACGACCGAACACGCCGACAAGATCGCGGACACGTTCGACGAGGCGATCAGCGCAGTCGAATAGATCAACACGAGGTCGGCGCCAGGACAGGGGATTGCTCGCATGGCTACTGGGTTCGTCTGCCATGAACTTTACATGTGGCACAACACCGGCAACTGGGCCCAGGTATTTCCACCGGGACTAACGATCCAGCCCGGAACTCATGCGGAGAATCCGGAGACCAAGCGCCGCTTCCGCAATCTGGTCGAAGTCAGCGGCCTGCTCGATCATCTCGTGCAGATCAAGCCGCGCGCAGCGACGGTGGCAGAGCTCGCCCGCGTCCACACCGCTGACCATATCGCCCATATCAAGCGCCTCAGCGACGCCGGCGGCGGCGATGCCAGCCACCTGACGCCGCTTGGCGCCGGCAGCTACGAGATCGCGCTGCTCGCGGCCGGTGGCGCCATCACTGCTGCCGATGCGGTCGCATCGGGCGCGGTCGAGACCGCCTATGCGCTGATCCGCCCGCCGGGACATCATGCGCGGCCGGAGCTCGGCATGGGATTTTGCCTGTTCGCCAACGCAAGCATCGCGATCCGTCATCTGCAGGCCACCGGCCAGGTGTCGCGCGTCGCCGTTGTCGACTGGGACGTGCATCACGGCAACGGCACCCAGGCGGTGTTCTACGAAGACCCCAGCGTGCTGACGATCTCGCTGCACCAGGACAATCTGTTCCCGGCAAACTCCGGTTCACTTGCCGAGAACGGCGACGGTGCAGGCGATGGCTACAACATCAATGTACCGCTGCCGCCCGGCTCGGGCATCGGCGCCTATCGCAGCGCGTTCGAACGCGTCGTGCTGCCCGCACTGCATCGCTTCGTACCCGACATGATCGTGGTGGCGTCGGGCTTCGATGCGTCGGGCGTCGATCCGCTCGGCCGCATGATGCTGTCGTCGGCGGCGTATCGCGAGATGACGCGCATGCTGCGCGCCGCTGCCAAGACGTTGTGCAACGGCCGCATCCTGATGACGCATGAGGGCGGCTACTCGGAAATGTACGCGCCCTATTGCGGGCTCGCGGTGCTCGAGGAGTTGTCCGGCATCAAGACTGATATCGCTGATCCCTGGGAGCCATTGATGGCCGCGTGGGGCGGCAACGAGTTGCAGCCGCATCAGGCCGCGGTGATCGATGCGGCCGCGGCACTCGTGGGCCGGCTACCTGCAGTGCGCTGACGATGAGATTGGTGGACGCAATTGCCAGATGCCATGGCACGGTTCGTGCAACAGCGGCTCATGCAGTAGCCGCTTCGCGCAATCGCCGCAGCCGTGCATCTCCTGCTTTAGAGAGAGGCGTCGGATTGGCCGCGCCGTAGACGAGAGGGTACTGACGATCATGCTTGACCGACGTTCACTTCTCGGCGGTGTTGCCGCCGGCGCTGGCTCGATTGCAATGCTGGCGAGCCTGAACAAGGAAGCCCGTGCCGCAGGCGGTCCAGTCAAGGTGGGCTCGGCATTGCCGATGTCCGGCTTTGCCGCCGCTGACGGCATCGAGTTCAAGAACGGCCTCACGCTCGCCGCCGAAGAGATCAACGCCGCCGGCGGCATTTTGGGACGTCCGATCCAGATCGCGATCGAAGACACCAAGGAGATGGGCGCCGATATCGTGACCCAGGCAATGCAGCGCCTGATCGACCGTCACTCGGCGAGCGCGATCATCAATGGTTACAATGTCGGCACCAACATGGTGGAGATGGACGTCGCCGCCGACAACGACGTCATCTTCGTGCACTACAACACGCTGATCTCGCACAACACCAAATTCCTCAGCGACCCGCAGCGCTATTACTCCTGCTTCCAGGGTGATCCGCCGGAGTTCTACTACGGCCCCGGCTTCCTGCTGTTCCTGAAATCGCTGATCGACAACAAGCAGTGGAACCCGCCGAACCGCAAGATCGCGATCATCCCCTCGGCGAACGAATATTCAATCGTGATCGCCAACGCGATCCGCGACCGCGTCAAGGAATTCGGTTTCGAGCTCGGGCTCTACGAGACCGTGCCCTTCCCGACCAACCAATGGGGACCGACGCTCGCCAAGCTGCGCCAGGACCCGCCGGCCGCGATCGCGGTGACGCACTTCCTGCCGCAGGATCTGGCGCAGTTCATGACCCAGTTCCTGCCCGAGCCGACCCAGAGCCTGGTCTACATGCAATACGGACCGTCGCTTCCGGCCTTCCGCGAGATCGGCAAGGAAGCCATCAACGGCGTGCTCTACTCCACCGTGATCGGCTGCCTGCCCGACGAATTCTCCGCGGCCTATCGCAAGACCTATCGCGAGAAGTTCGGCGCCAACGCCGCCTTCATCACGGGATCGCAGACCTATGACGGGCTCTGGCACTACGCGCTGTCGGCGGCGATCGCCGGCGGCGCCAGCGAGCCCAGCAACAAGGAGCAGACCCGCAAGATCTCGGAAGCGATGAAGCGGCTGATCTATCGCGGCGTCAACGGCATCTACCACGCCGACCCGAAGGGCCAGTCCGCCTTCTGCTATCCGACCCAGATCAAGGACCCGTCGCTCGGCATGGCGCACCAGTTCCTGCAGCACCAGGACTACCGCACCGATCCCAAGCTGATCGCGCCCGCGCTCTATGCAACCGACACGATGAAGCTGCCGCCATGGATCAAGGCGTAAGAGGCTAACGCGGTGACCTCCCCTGACCAGACGAACGGCCCGCTGCTCGTCTGCGAGGGCGTGACCAAGACCTTCGGTTCGCTCCGTGCGGTGGATGGTCTGTCGTTGACCGTTCGCCCCGGCGAGGTGGTCGGGCTCGGCGGACCGAACGGCGCCGGCAAGACGACATTCTTCGATGTCGTCACCGCCGTCACGCCGATCACCGATGGCCGCATCCAGTTTGCGGGGCGCGATATCACCGGGCTTGCGGCGCACGAGGTGTGCCGCGCCGGCATCGCCCGCACATTCCAGCTCAACGCAGCGTTCGACAGCCTCTCGGTCGAGGAGAATATCGAGGTTGCCGCCCATTTCGGCGACACCAACAGCCGCTTCCCGGGCTTTGCGATCAGCCGGGCCGCCCGGCAACGCGCTGCTGCGGCGCTCGATCTCGTCGGCCTCTCCGGCCGGCGGCGCATCGCGCGCGACCTGCCCGTGCTCGACCGCAAGCTCTTGATGATCGCAGGCGCGGTTGCGACCTCGCCGCAACTGCTGCTGCTCGACGAGCCGGTCGGCGGCCTCAGCCCGTCGGAGGTCGATCGCATCGCCGACGTCGTGAAACGGCTGTCGGCATCGGGGATCGCGATCCTGCTGATCGAGCACGTCATGCGCTTCCTGCTCTCGCTGTCGACGCGCGTGGTGATCATGCACCACGGCAGATCGATCTTCGAAGGCGCGCCCTCGGCGGTCGCCGATGATCCGACGGTGGTCGAGACCTATCTCGGCAAGGCCGCGACCAACAGGCTCAAGGCCTTCTTCGTCAAGCAGCCGGAGCTGAGCGCCCATGGCTGAACCGTCGAGCGCCCCCTGTCTCGTCGTCAACGGGCTAGTGACGGCTATGACGGCCGCAACGTCCTGACCGGCGTGTCGCTGTCGCTGAATGCGGGCGAGCTCGTCACCGTCGTCGGCCCGAACGGGCACGGCAAGACCACCCTGCTGCGCGCGATCTCCGGCCTGCTGCCGGTGCGCAAGGGCTCGGTGTCGCTGAATGGCCGCGTGATCTCGGGCCTGCCGGCGCATCGCGTCGCGGCGGGCGGCGTGATCCACGTGCCGCAGGGCGATCTCTTGTTCGCCGGGATGAGCGTGCTCGAAAATCTCCTGATGGGCGCCTATCTCGATTCCGATCAGGCGGCGGTGGCCCGGCGTCTCGATGAAGTCTTCACGCTGTTGCCCAAGCTCGCCGAGCGGCAGACCCAAATCGCTGCCAGCCTCTCCGGCGGCGAGCGGCGCATGGTCGGCATCGGCCGCGGCCTGATGATGAAGGGCACGGTGATGCTGATCGACGAACCGACGCTCGGCCTCGCCCCGATCATCATCGAGCAGATTTACGAGGTGATCGCGCGGCTGAAGGCGAGCGGCCGCACCATCCTGCTGGTCGAGGAGAATCCGGCGCGCGTCGCCGACATCGCCGACCGCATTCACCTGCTCGACAACGGCGCCTTCGTCTGGTCGGGCGAACCGTCCGTCCTGCTACAGCGCGACGAGCTGCTCGCAACCTATCTCGGAGGCTGATCATTTGGAGATCATAGGACCCGTCATCGTCGCCGGGATCACCACCGGCGCCCTGTACGCGCTGGCGACGCTTGGCCTGTCGCTGGTCTGGGGCTCGCTCGGCATGCTCAACATGGCACATGGCACGCTGTTGACGCTCGGCGGCTACGCGGCGTTCACGGCCGCCAGCCAGCTCGGCTTGCCGGTGCCGCTTGCGGTGCTTGCCGCAGCCGCGGTCGGCGGCGCAATCGGCGCGCTAATCTTCATGCTGGTCGCCTATCCGCTGTCGCGCCGCAGCCCCGAAACCTTCGAGACCACCATCATGATCGCGACCTTCGGTGTCGCGCTCACGCTCGAGAATACCGTGCTGCGGCTGTATGGCGGCCAGCCGCTTGGGCAGCCGCTCTCGGTCGGCGGCTCGATCAATCTCGGCGGCTTCGTGCTGCCCTGGCAGAACCTCGTCATCATCGTCAGCGCCATCGCGCTGATGGGCGCCACCGCGTTGTTCCTCACCCGGACCAGGGCCGGTCGCGCCATTCGCGCCACGGCGCAGAACCCGGATGCCGCCAAGCTAACGGGCGTCCCGGTGGCGCGGGTCTATCTGCAGGTCCTGATTCTATCAGGCATGCTCGCCGGCGTCTGCGGCGTGCTGGTCTCGTCGATCACCCAGCTCTCGCCGTCGCTCGGCGCCGATCCAATGCTGAAGGCCTTCATCATGTGCGTGGTCGCCGGGCTCGGCAATCTGCCCGGCGCGATCATCACCTCGTTCGGTCTCGCCATCGTCGAGGCGCTGGTCCAGTTCCTGGCCGGTGCGCGCTGGGGTTTCCCGGCGCTGCTCGCCATCGTGATCCTGGTGCTCATTCGCCGGCCCGGCGGATTGTTCGGCCGGGTCGAAGTGCGACGGCTGTGAGGTCGATATGAAACGCCAGGATCTCGCTCATCTGCTGATCGGTCTCGTCGTCCTCGCCGCTTCGGTCGCGCTGCCGTTCTACGTCGACAGCCGCTACGTGATCGGCCAGGTCACGCTCGGCCTGTTCTATGCCATCGTCGCCTCACAGTGGAATCTGCTGTTCGGTTTCTCCGGCGTGTTCTCGCTGGCGCAGATGGCCCTGTTCGGCTTCGGCGGCTACGCCACCGCGATGCTGTGCTTCTATTTCGGCCTCAATGTCTGGGCCGCGATGCCGCTCGCGGCCATTGCGACCGTGCTGTTCAGCCTGGTGATCGGTGCCGCCTGCCTGCGCCTGAGCGGCGCCTATACCGCGCTGCTGACGCTCGCGGTTGCGCAGGTGATGTATCTGTTGATCGTCACCGACACCGACTGCTTCGTCATGGTCGGCACGCAGTGCCGGCAGCTCACCGGCGGCGCGGTGGGATTTGCCCGCTTCGGCGATCTCGGCACGCGCGCGATGTTCAAGGCCAAATACCTGGTCGCGGACTATGCGCTGGTGGTGGCGCTGTTCGCGGTCACGATGCTGTTCACCTGGGCCATCATCCGCGGCCCGATCGGGCTCGCCTTCCGCGCGCTGCGCGACAATCCCGGCTGCGCCATGGCGCGCGGCGTCAGCCGCTTCCAGATGCAGCTATTGGTGTTCGGCCTCTCGGCCTTCTTCACCGGGCTCGCAGGCGGGCTCTATGCCGCGCATTTCAACGCGATCGGCCCCGGCGTGCTGTCATTCTCGCAGCTGTTCTTCATCATCGCGATGGTGGTGGTAGGCGGCATCGGCCGCCTCTGGGGACCGCTGGTCGGCGCCATCGTACTGGTCGCCGCCGACGAAGCGATGCGCGAGATCGGGGAATTCCGCTCGCTCGGGCTCGGCATCATCATCGCCGCGGTGATGGTGCTGATGCCGAACGGCCTGATCGGCCTGTTCGAAAGCATTTGGGATCGATTGCGGCGGCTGCGCTCGCGCAGCCCCGCGGTGACAGCAGAAATATCCGGCGACACGCCGGCGTGACCAGTGGAGTGACAGATGTACGATACGATCATCGTGGGCGCAGGCTCTGCCGGCTGCGTGCTGGCCAATCGGCTCTCTGCCGATCCCGCCCGCAAGGTGCTGGTGCTGGAGGCCGGCCGTGCCGCGCCGCTGGCGTCCGACATTCCCTCGGACTGGCCGACGATGTTCAACACGGCGGTCGATTGGGGCTTCTACACCGAGCCGCAGGCCGGCTGCCGCGGCCGCCGTGTGTTCTGGCCGCGCGGCAAGATGGTCGGCGGCTCCGGCGCGATGAATGCGATGATCTACATCCGCGGCCTGCCGTCCGACTATGACGGCTGGGAGAAGGCCGGTTGCACCGGCTGGGGCTGGCGCGACGTGCTGCCCGATTTCATCGCGTTCGAGAACAACGCCGACTTCACCGACAGCCCCCTGCACGGCACCAGGGGCCCGCTCCATGTCGCTCACGTTCCGTTCGTCGACCCCAACGAGCGGCGCTGGCTCGAAGCCGCGAAAGCCGCCGGCCACGCACACAATCTCGACTTCAACGGCGAGAGCCAGGAAGGCGCGGGATTCTTCCAGTTCGTGATCAAGCAGGGCGAGCGGTTCGGAACCGGCAAGGCCTATCTGCGTCCGGCGCTGGAGCGCGCCAACCTTAAGGTCAAGACCGGCGTCCGCGTGATCCGCATTGTCATCGAAAAGGGCCGCGCCACCGGCGTCGAATATCTCGAAAACGGGCAGCTCAAGACCGCAAACGCATCCGGCGACATCGTGATGTCCTCCGGCGCGATCGGCTCCGCCCAGCAATTGCTGCTGTCGGGCATCGGCCCCGCCGGCGAGCTGAAGGCCGTCGGGGTAGAGCCGGTGCACGACCTTCCCGGCATCGGCAAGGATCTCCAGGACCACATCAACATTCCCATCACGTTCTACACCAGGGAAAACATCGGCGTCGGCGCCTGGACCGACGAGAGCCTCGCGGCCAGCCTGAAGGAATGGCAGGAGAGCCGCAGCGGTCCCCGCTCCTCGCCCTGGGTCGCGGCAGGCGCGCATGTCCGCAGCCGCCCGGACGTCGAGCCCGATCTACAGCTCTATGGCGCCATCAGCCCGCACCGCGACTACGTCCGTTTCCTGTCCGCGAAGCCGGGCATCACGCTACATTCGACCTTGCAGCGGCCGAACAGCCGCGGCGAACTGAGGCTGCGCTCGACCGACCCGCTCGAATATCCCGCGATTGATCCGCGCTACTTCTCGTCCGACGCCAGTGGCCAGGACATCGCAACCCTGGTGGAAGGCGTGCGGATCAACCGCCGCATCGCGGCGCAGTCGCCGCTGAAAGAGCTGATCGAGGGCGAAGTCACGCCGAGCGTGGAAGCGGTCAGCGACGCCGACATCGCCGACTACGTGCGCGGCCATTGCACGACGCTGTATCATGCCGCCTCGACATGCCGGATGGGCAACGATCGGATGGCCGTGGTCGATCCCACAAGCTTCAAGGTGCATGGCCTTGACGGCCTTCGGGTGGCCGACGCGTCCGTGATCCCGATCATGATCTCGGGCAATATCCAGACCCCGACGATCCTGATCGCCGAACGCGCCGCGGCCGCGATCACCTCGACCGGGCGTGCAGCGTAGCACTCGCGCCGATCTCCCGAGCTCGTGTGCAAGAGGCGCTTCCGGCGGAAGCGCGTCTTGCTGTTGCCGCGGCGGTTACGCCTTCACCTTGGCGACCCGCCGCCCGCCGGCGTCGAGCGCGCCGAAGGTGCCCGCGATCATGTCCGGTGTCGGGATCATGCCGCCGAGCGACCAGTTTGCCGGCTCGCCTTCCTCGATCTTGACCCAGACGTTGCGGCGGAAGTCAGGGTTGCCCTGCCCCTCGATCTCGACCATCAGGTCGGTGACGCGCTCGAGCAGCACTTTCTTCTGCGCGACATCGAAGATGCCGCGGACGGTAGAAATGGTGACGTAAGGCATGGTCTCTCTCCATTGCTGAGGTGGTGACGACGCAACGAAGATGGACCGGCGCGACACAACAAGGCAGTGGCCGATCGGACAGAGATCGGGCAATATCCGCCACGGCCCGAGTGCGCCGATCGGCCAGGATGACGGCAACGTCAGGAGATCTCATGAAACTCGCGATCCTCGCCCTGGAAGGCTGCATGCAGTCGGCGGTCGCCGGCATCGCCGACATCCTCACCCTCGCCAACCATGTGACGCAGCTGCGCGGCAGCAAGGCGCGCTTCAGCTGGCAGACACTCTCGCTCGACGGCAAGGCGGTGCGCGCGGGCGGCGGTAAGCTGCTCGCGGTCGACGGCGCCGTGAGCAGGCGGACGGCCAGCGACGCGATCATCGTGCCGGGCAGCCTGGTCGATCATCTGACCGCCGAGCGCCTGCAGCCGCAATATGACCGCGCCGGCGCCTGGCTGCGCCAGCAACATGCCGGCGGCAAGTTGATCGGCGCGTTCTGCAGCGGCGTGCTGCTGCTCGCCAATGCCGGCCTGCTCGATGGCCGCCGCGCCACCATCACCTGGTGGCTGCAGAGCGAGCTCCGCCGCCGCCATCCCAGGGTCGATCTCGCCAGCGACGCCGTCCTCACCCAGGCCGACCGCATCGTCTGCGCCGCCGGCCCGATGTCGTGGGTCGATCTGCTGCTGCGGCTGATCGAGCTGGTCGAGGGCCCGGAGGTCGCAAAGGTCTGCGCCGACTATGCCGTGATCGACACCGCGCAGCGCACGCAAGCGATCTTCATGCCGCTTGGCTACATGCTCGCCCAGGACCCGCTGCTGATGAAGGCGGACATGCTGGTGCGCCGCACCGGCAAGGCGCCGATCACGGTGCGCCGCCTCGCGCATGCGCTGGGCCTCAGCGAACGCACGCTGAACCGCCGCTTCCGCCAGCTGACCCATGAGCCGCCGCAGGCCTTCATCATGCGCCGCCGCGTCGAGCACGCCCGCACGCTCCTGGAGACGACGACGCAGCCGATCAAGACCATCGCCCGCACCACCGGCTACGAGGACGAAAGCAGCTTTCGCAAGGCCTTCCGCAAGCTCACGCTGCTGTCACCTCAGGCCTATCGCGCGCAGCGCAGCGGCCGCGCGGCTTGAGCGCCTAGGACTGAGCGCCGTAGGATGGGTAGAGCGCAGCGATACCCATCATCTCACATCTTGCGCCGGCACGATGGGTTTCGCTTCGCTCTAATCATCCTACGGACTCAACGCCAAATGTTGATTTCTCGGAGCAGGCTGCAGGCAAATGACGAACGACCGCCGCGATCCGATTTTAGATGCCTTGAGGGGACGTAATCTCTCAGCAGTAGCCTTCGTGCAGGATTACCTGCAACTGCAATTTGATGGGCCTGTTCTTACCACGTTTGTTTGGCCGCGGATAATCACCCCGACCCTGACCGCAACTTTCGGGATGCCCGTTTATCGAGACGCTCTTTGTGCCCAGATTGGAAAATCCGTTGCAGGTGGGTTCGTGGATGTGGAAGCGGCATTCCGCTTGTTCTTTGCCGACGGATCGATCATCGAAGTATCTTTGGCCGCGAGCGCTCGTCAGGGACCGGAGGCGATCGTGTTTCAGGACAGCAAAGGGAACCTCGTTGTCCTGTGATCTTACATTGAGGACACCGTCGGGGGCCGATGCTCCGCTCTCGTTGCACCCGGAATAGCGCGTAGGATGGGTGGAGCGCAGCGATACCCATCCTCTCGCACCTTGCGCAGGGGGCGATGGGTTTCGCGGAGTCTATCATCGGGCCGCGCGTTGCGCGGACCCGTTGGCTCTACCCATCCTACCGGCTGCGGCGCCCGCCTGGCGTCACACCCGGAACAGCTTCGCGTAGCGCGCCTTGATCTCCTCGCTCTGCGCCTGCACCTGGGCCGGATCGGCCTTGAGCATCTTGAGCTTGTCGAGCGGCACGTGGCCGGCCTTTTCCTTCACCTTGCCGTGGAACGAGCGGTGCGCGAACTCGTCGGCCAGCAGCTGCTGGGTCTCGGCGCTGAAGAAGTAACTCTGGAACAGCCGTGCGGCATTGGGGTTCGGCGCGTTCTTGAAGATGCCGCTCGGCACGATGATCAAGGGCGCGCCCTCAGTCGGATAGACCACCTCGACCGGCTTGCCCTGATCCTTGGCCAGAACGAGATTATAGTCGTTGCCGTCGGCCATGACGGCGCGCTCGCCGAGCAGGATCTTCTTCGGCGGATCGGCCGCCGACTGCACCTGCATCACCCGCTGCTGCGCGAGCTTTTCCAGATAGGGCCAGCCGAGATCGCGCGCCAGCACGAAGGTCGCGGTCATGATCGCGCCGGAATAGCCCGGGTGGCCCTTGACGATCTTGCCGCGCCATTTCGGATCGAGCAGGTCGGCGTAGCTCTTTGGCGCCTCCTCGCGCTTCACCTGTTCGGTGTTGTAGCCGATCACCTCGAACCAGGCGCAGGATGTCGCTGACGTGCCGTCGGGATCGACCTGGTCGGGAGGAAAATGCTTTGCCACCTCTTCCGGCAGATAGGCGGCGAGCCAGTCGTTCTTCTTCCAGTCGAGGTAATGGGCGGGATCGGTCGAGTTGGCGACGTCGACGGCATTGATGCCGCTGCCCTGCTCCTGCGCGATGCGCTGGAAAATCCGCTCCGCGCCGGAGCGCTCGACGCGGACGCTGATGCCGGGATATTTCTGCTCGAAATCGCGCGCGAGCCGCTCGGCCGTGTTCAGCTCAAGCGCGCTGTAGAACGAGATCTTGCCTTCCTTCTTGGCGGCCGCGATCAGCTCCGGCGTCACCGCCTCGGCCGGCGGCGCGGCGGCCCTTAACGGCTCGGCGAACACCATGCCAGCCGCGGTCGCCGCCGTCACCTTGAGCCAGTCGCGTCTCGACCATTTGCGGTCCTGCATTCCGTGCTCCCTGAGATCGGGCCGTTGACCGGCCGCGCCGTTGTTGTGCAGCGATGATAGATCATGATCGGCTAAGATATGCAGCAGTTTTCATCGCCAACTTTGGCGGAACACCCGCATCCAATTGTCGAAGGCGATCTTGCGCAACGTGGCGTCATCGAAGCCGTGCGCGCGCAGGGCCTGGATCAGGTTTGGCAGATGACTGGCATCCCTGACCGGGAGGGGCATGAGCGCGCCATCGAAGTCGGACCCCAGCGCAACGTGGTCGTCCCCCATTCGTTCAACGAGGTAGCCGAGGTGATCGACCACCGTCTCGATCGGGATGTCCGGATCACGCTGCGCGTCCGGGCGCACTTCGGACACACTGAAGTTGAAACCCACGAGGCCGCCCGATGCCCTGACGGCGTCGAGTTGCCGGTCGGTCAGGTTGCGCGTCGCGCGGCAGATCGCATGCGCGCAGGCGTGGGTCGCCACGATGGGCGCGGTGCTGATCGCCGCGACGTCCCAGAAGCCGCGCTCGTTGAGGTGAGACACGTCGACCAGGACGCCGAGCTGGTTGCAGGCCTTCACAAGCGATTTCCCAGCGTCCGTCAAACCGGGACCGGTGTCGGGAGAACGCGGAAAGGCGAACGGCACGCCATGGCCGAAGATATTGGGCCGGCTCCAGACCGGGCCGAGCGAGCGCAGGCCACGGGCGTAGAGCTGCTCCAGCCCGTCCAGATCGGCGCCGATCGCTTCGGCGCCCTCCAGATGCAAGACGATCGCGAACACGGCATCTTCGCGCGCCGCCTCGATCTCATCCACGGTTCGCGCCCATCGGATGTTTCCGCCGGCGCGGGCCACCATGGTCTCCAGCGCACTCAATTGCGCATTGATGGTGCGGCGCGCGTAAGTCGGATCGAGCGGGTCGGCAAGACGGACCTCGTAGCCGTCAGCCGTTCGCGTGACACCGCCCTCCCGCGGATGTTCCGCCCCGGCGAACATCGCGAACAGACCGCCGATCATGCCACCTTCGCGCGCGCGCGACAGGTCGAGGTGGCCTTGCTCCGAGCGCATCAAAAAATCGCGCCCGCCTTCCCGGTATTCGGCGAGGTGTTGAACGGCGTCATTGTGGCCATCGAAGATCGCAACCTTGCCGCTTGCCTGCACCGTGCTGCCCTCTCGTCCAACTTGCCTCGCTCAGGCTACGGCAACGCTGACGAGTCCACACCCTATTTCTTGTCCGGCGGATTCTCGCGCAGGAAGCGTTCAAGATCGGGTTGCACGGAGTAAGGCTGCGGAACCGGATCGCCCTGGAAGTCGACCTGAAGGTCGAGGCAGCGCCGCAGCTGCCGCGCCAGCTCGCTGCGCCGATAAGGCTTGGTCAGCAGCGGAATGCCGCGGCCGCCACGCGCCTGTTGTGCCGGCAGCACGCCGTCGCTGTAGCCCGAGGTGAACAGCACCCGCAGCGCCGGACGCCCGGTCATCAGCGTATCAGCCAATTGCCGGCCGTTCATGCTGCCGGGCATCACGATGTCGGTGAATAACAGATCGAACGCGGTGCCGCGGTTGACGATCGCGAGCGCGGCGTCCGCATTCGCTGCGACCAGCACCTTGTAACCGAGGCTTTCGAGCTGGCCCGTGACGTAGTCGCGGATCGTGGGGTCGTCCTCAACACACAGGATCGTCTCGCTGCCGCCCTTGACCGGCAGATCGTCCTCCTCGGCCGCGCGCTGCGCGATGCCGTCGCCCTTGGGCAGATAGATCCTGAAGTTGGTGCCGCACCCCTGCTCGCTCCTGGCCTCGATCCCGCCGCCGCTCTGCTTGACGAATCCGAACACCATGCTGAGCCCGAGCCCGGTGCCCTGCCCGACCTCCTTGGTGGAGAAGAACGGATCGAAGATTTTCTCCAGATGCGACGGCGAAATCCCGACCCCGGTATCGATCACCTCGATCACGAGATGGTCGCCGGCGCGCTCGACGCCATGCGCCACCGCCTCGGGAATCCCGAGCTGGATGTTGCGGGTCGCAAAGGTCAGCGTGCCGCCATCAGGCATCGCATCGCGCGCATTGATGGCGAGATTGACCAGCGCCGCGCCGAGCTGACCGCGGTCGACAAAGGCGAGCCAGGCGTCGCGGCCGAGCTCCGTCTTGATCTCGGTCTGCGAACCCAGCGTCTGCGACAATAGCCGCACCACCTCGCCGATCAGGTCGTTGACGTCGGTCTCGGCCGGCTGCAACGGCTGCTTGCGCGCGAATGCCAGCAGGCTCGAGGTGAGCTGCGCTCCGCGATCGGCGGCATCGCTGATCAGCTTGGCGATCGCGGCAAGCTGCGGGTTGTCCTTGACCCCGTCGGCGAGGATCTCGATCGTGCCGGTGATCACGGTCAGCATGTTGTTGAAGTCGTGCGCGATGCCGCCGGTCAACCGTCCGAGCGATTCCGTCTTCTGCGCCTGGATCAACTGCTCCTCGGCGATCCGGCGATGGGTGACGTCCCTGACAAAGGAATTGATGATCCAGCCGTCGCCGCGGCGCAGCGCATTGAGCGACACCTCGACATAGAACCGGTGGCCGTCGCGGTGCACGGACGCGGTTTCATAGCGCATGCCCATGCCGCCGGCCGCGGTCTCCTGCAGGAAGCGGGTGATCCGCTGCCGGTGCGCGAGGCGAAGCTCCTCCGGAAACACCAGTTCGACCACCCGGTAACCGACCGCCTCGGACCGCGTCCAGCCGGTCAGCGCCTCGGCCTGCGGGCTCCAGTCGAGAATGATACCGTCCTGGTCGGTCTGGACGAAGGCATCGAGCGCGGTCCTGATGATGGCTTGCGCCATCTGCTCACCCTCGACCAGTGCCTGGTGCGCCCGCCGTTGCGCGGTGACATCGTGCAGCACGGCGACCGCGCCGCGCAGATTGCCGGCATCGTCGCGCAGCGGCCGCGCATTGGCGACGAGGCAGACCTCCGGATCCGGCGCCTGGGGCCTTACGATCAGCTCGAAATCGTCGACGTCATCGCCGCGCAGCGAACGCGCCATCGGCGTGTCCGCGATCGGCATCACGGTCGTGCCGTCGGGATAATAGTTCTGAAAGGTGCGAACGCCGGTCAGGGTGTCAAAACCGGGTTCGACACTGTACAGCCGCCGCGCCGCGGCGTTGGCGATCACGACCATCCCGTGCTCATCGGCGACCACCACCGGATCGCGGATGCTCTCGACGGTCTTCTCCAGCAGGTGCTGCCTGCTGCCCAATTGCGCCGACAGTTCGGCAAGCGTGGCGGCGAGTTCGGCGGTCTCGTCGCTGTCGGCTGCGCGCATCGGAGCCTGTTCGCCGCGCGACAGCGCTTCCGCCGCCCGCACCAGCTGGGCAGGCGTTCCGGACAGCGACCTCGCAATCATCTCAGCCGTCATCAACACCACCACAATCGCGCCGCCGGCGAGCAGAATGCCCGGCCAGGTGACGCCATGGATGAAGCCCAGCGCAAGCAGGAGCGCGACGACGGGGAGCATCATCCCCATCGCCAGACGGCCCGACAAATTCATCACGACCAACTCATCGTGTCGGCTGCACCGGAAAATGGAAAAGAAAAAACAGTATCCGGAAAGGATTGTCGGCGCCGGGGCAATATCCGGTGGCGAGCGCCTAGTTGCTTAGCCGAGTCCGGGCCGGCGATCCGCCACTTTCGTATCCGTATTAGTACGGAGAAGGAGCGGCTCCGCGCGGCCAAGCTGGAATGCTCGCATTCCAGGACCTCGCCATCCGTCCGCGGCCACTCGGCGACGCGCTCGACGCCAGCGTGCGGCCGGGCACACGCCCGCCGGGCTCAGCTGCGATGAACGAAGTCAAAGGGTGCTCGCGCCAATCAACGTCGCTCAAATGAATCCAGAGACGTTGGTGTGTTTGAACGGAGCAACCGCGTCGGCAGTGACAGCAGGCGATTTTGAGATTTAGCTAGCGATCGCAAAAACGCTTGCCCGCTTTCCAAACCACCGGTCGACTCGTGGCTGAGACAGGGCGATGCACTTCCCGAACCGTGGCTCAACTCTTTGGTCAATTGGAGAGTGGGACCGACGTGAAGGTAAGTGAAGGTCCTGGGACTTGTTCGCTTGGGGCAAGCAGCCCCTCCGAGCATCCGTCTGTGGTAACCCGATTTTGCCAATTACCCGTTGCCGCGATGGATATAGACTTCAAGAGCCAGGATTTTGCAGTTCCTTCCTGGGGCTAGGGCCGGCGCCGACCGCATGGATTTTAAGCGGGCGGCGTTGTGCTATCAGGGCTCGCGAATTTCGCAATCGGGACGGCTGCCGGCGCGTCTTCCGGGGCTAGGGCGGCGGGCGCCGAAGCCGTCCCAATCACAGCGCCCCAATCTGGGACGCAATTTCATTGTATCGGCAAAAGACGGCAACGGAGATGCCCTCCCGGGTTACCTCAACTTGACAAGTGTCCAATAACCGTCCCCGCGCCCGGGCTGCGACAAAACAACCCGACGGGCAACTCAGCAAAACCTGTCAATCCCGCGCAGCCAAAATATTTCTGTTTCCCGGAATACCCAACTCAGTGTATGAACTGTTCGTCTCACCCGATCGAGGGGCGCTTCGCGATCGTCACGAACGCGGTGTGAGATGCGGTGGACGCCGAGCGTGCGAGAGACGAGTGCACACAAGGCGGACGGTGAAGTCGTGTGGTCCTGACGCCCTAGCGGCCGGTGTCCCCTTGTAAGACGCAATTGCGTCTTGCGAAGGCGGTGACAAAAAAGCCCAGTCTCACCGGGGAGAGCACGAAGTAAGCCGTAACCCATCGCGCAGGGAAAGCCGGATTGCTCCGGTTACACCTGTGGTCCTACCCCCGAGCTTTCTACTTTTGCTCGGGGCCCATGGGTGCGATCGGCACCCGGCTTTCCCTGCGCCCTCTGTTCAAGAGAGGGCGGAACGAAGAGCAAAGCTCGGACGATTCATGTCGCGAGAATGCAGATGTATGACTCGCAGCTTGCGCAACACATTCGGTGTCGTCCTGGCGAAAGCCAGGACCCATTACCCCGAATGAGACTTCTTTCGCAATGCTGGGGCCACGATCCCGTTCATATCATCAAATGCGGTGGCTGATGGTGTGGACGGCCCCCTACGGCATCAGTGTGCCAGAATGAGGTTGTCTAGATCTCATACATGGGAGCCGTCCGTGAACCAGATTATCCGCATTGGGATTGATACGTCGAAGTATATTTTTGTGTTGCATGGGGTTGATGCGAGGGAGCAGGTGGCGCTGCGCAAGAAGCTGTCGCGCAAACAGGTGCTGGAGTTCTTCGCCAAATTGCCGCCGACCGTGATCGGGATGGAGGCATGCGGGGCTTCGCAACATTGGGCGCGGGAGCTTTCCAAGCTCGGTCACGAGGTGAAGCTGATGGCACCGCAATTGGTTAAGCCCTACGTGATGCGGAACAAGAATGACGGGCGGGATGCAGAAGGTCTGTGTGAAGCGATGAGCCGGCCGAGCATGCGCTTCGTGCCGGTGAAGACGGCCGAGCAGCAGGCTGCGCTGATGCTGATGGGTGTCCGCGACGGATTGATCGTCCGGCGCACCCAGCTGACCAATACGATACGCGGCCATGCGGCGGAGTATGGCCTGATCGCACCCAAGGGATTGGACGCGATCGAACCACTGCTGGCGCGGATCGCGCAGGACGAGACGCTTCCCGTTCTGGCGCGCGAGCTGTTTGTGGTGCTGGGCCGGGAGCGCATCAGGCTCGAGGGTGAGTTGGAGGCGATTGAGGCCAAGCTGATGGCCTGGCACCGCGCCGATGCCACGGGCCGGCGCTTGGCTCAGATCCCCTCGGTCGGTCCGATCGTTGCAACCGCGCTGGTGATGAAGACACCTGATCCGCGCGCGTTCCGTTCTGGTCGTCATTTTGCGGCCTGGCTGGGATTGACACCCAAGGACCACTCCACCGCTGGCAAGACCAGGCTTGGCAAGATCACGCGGGCGGGCGATGAGGACCTGCGCCGTCTGCTGGTGGTCGGGGCCACAGCGGTGATCCAGCAGGCGAGGCGGGGACGCGGTCATCACTCGCGCTGGCTGCTGGCGCTGATCAAGCGCAAGCCGCCGAAGCTTGCGGCCGTGGCGCTCGCCAACAAAGTGGCCCGCATCGCCTGGAAGCTGATGGCGACGGGCGAGAGTTACGAGGCGGCACGGATGAATCCCATGACAGCCGCCGCCTAATAGATTGGCCAGCCGGCGGGCTCGCTCGCCGACCGACCGGAGCTGCAAGAGCAGATGGAGCGATCGATCGAGCAACGATGCGAGACAGTCCGCAGGACCCATCGGCCGCCAACAGGTCGCGTGGTTGTTTGGAACTCGCATCGCGCAAACCATCTTGGCCAGCGATCCATTCGATCGCACTCAAAAGGCCGGACATATGGATGCAAGCGATCCGATCTCACCAAACAGCTCTTGTGCCACGGGGGCCGTCCACATATGGGTCCTGGCTTTCGCCAGGACGACGGTCGCGTGTGTGGCATCTGTCATCGCCCGGCTCGACCGGGCGATCCAGTACGCCGCGGCCCCTCGGCTCAAGCACTGGCGTCTCTGGAATACTGGATCACCCGCTTTCGCGGGTGATAACACCGAATTTGCCCCGGATCGCTGTGAAACCGCCCTACGCCGCCCGCCGCCGCTCGCGCAGTGCGTCGCCGAAGGCTTCGAACAGCGCGCGGTTGATCGGATTGCGCTGCGGATCGTATTCGGCGTGCCACTGCACGCCGAGCGCAAAGCCCGCGGCATCCGCGATGCGGATCGCCTCGATGGTGCCGTCCTCGGCAATGCCCTCAATCACGACCCGCTTGCCCGGCTCGAGGATGCCCTGGCCGTGCAGCGAATTGACCCGGATGGTCTCGCAGCCGAGGATTTTTGCGAAGGCGCCACCCGGCGTCAGCGCGACATCGTGGCGGTCGGCGAACACCACGGTGGGATCGGGATGGATCTCGCCGTTGTCCAGCCGCGGCATCCGGTGGTTCATGCGGCCCGGAATCTCGCGGATCTCCGGATGCAGCGAGCCGCCGAAGGCGACGTTCATCTCCTGCAGGCCGCGGCAGATGCCGAAGATCGGCACGCCGCGCGCCACGCAGGCCTCCGACAGCGCGAGCGCGACGTCATCGCGGTGGAGGTCATAGGGTTCGTGCGCGGCACAAGGTTCGGTGTTGAAGCGCGTCGGATGGACGTTGGCGCGGGCCCCGGTCAGCACGACGCCGTCGACCACGTCGAGCAAGGCGCCGACGTCGGTGATATCGGGGCTGCCTGCGAACATCAGCGGCACCGCACCCGACACATCGGCAACCGCGCGAAGGTTGCGCTCCCCGACCATCTGGACTGTGAAACGATTTTCGATGCGATGGGCGTTTCCGATCACGCCGACCACGGGCCGTCTCATTATCGAAGTCTCGCGCAATGATTCTTCTAAGTTTGCGACGTTGCGGAGATGATCATGCCTTCGAGTTCCCGCCGGATCAACTGTCTATATCTGCAGAGGGGGGCTTGCAGCTCTGCACAGACGAGCGCCCCCCGGGGCCCCCCAAATGCGGTCAGTTGCGCCCGGTGCCGCAGCGTCAGCGGCAAACCGGCACTCTCCGCCCAGCTTGATCCCGGCGGGATTTTCGCCAATGACTGCTCCGGACACGTCGCAAAGGGGGAATCACCTGTGACAGACCCGGCTGACAATCGCCTGCAGGCCCGCAACGACATGGCGTGGGCGATCGCCGTCGGAGGCATCGGCGCCGTGCTGTTCGCCGCCCTGTTGATGTTCGCCTGGCATTTCGCCGCGACCTTGTTCCTGCTGTTTGCCGGCATGCTGCTCGGGGTCGGCCTGAACGCGATGGCCTCCCTGCTCGGCCGGCTGACCGGGCTGCCTCACGCGTTGCGGCTTGCCATCGTCTGCCTGGCGATGGCTGGACTATTGTCCGGCATCGTGTTCCTCGGCGGCACCACCATCGCGGATCAGGCCAAGGTGCTGAGCAGCACGATCAAATCGCAGCTCGGCAGCGTCAAGGAATTCCTCGAGCAGCATGGCGTCGACACAAGCTATCTCGATTTCACCAATACGGCAGGCGAAGCGAAACCCGACGGCACCGGCGTGGCGACGACGACAACGACGCCCGCGACGTCGCAGTCGCACGGCATCCCCGGGGCCGGCGCGCTGGCCTCGAGCGGCGGCGCCATCATCAGCCAGACGCTGAAGGTGCTGCTCGGCACCGTCAGCGTCGTCGGCAATTTCTTCATCGTGCTGTTTCTGGGCCTCGCCTTCGCGGCCCAGCCCAGCATCTACCGCGCCGGGCTGTTGTTCATCGCGCCGGCCAAGTACCGCGCGCAGGCCACCATCATCGTCGACCGCATCGGCGAGACGCTGGAACGCTGGCTTATCGCGCAGATCATCACAATGGCGGCGGTGTTCCTCGTCACCTGGATCGGGCTTGCCATCATCGGCATTCCGAGCTCGTTCATTCTCGGCATCCAGGCCGGATTGCTGGCCTTCATTCCAACCGTCGGCGCGATCATCGCCGGACTGATCGTGGTGCTGGCAAGCCTCGCCTCGGGATGGATCGCCGCGCTAAGCGCGTTCATCCTGTTCCTCGGCGTGCACGCGCTGGAGAGTTACGTAATCACGCCGATCGTGCAGCGGCAGGCGCTCGACATCCCGCCGGCGACGCTGTTCGCGTTCCAGATCCTGCTTGGCGTCGTGTTCGGCATCTGGGGGCTGGCCTTGGCGCTGCCGCTGATGGCGATCGCCAAGGTGATGATCGACCATTTCAAGGCGGAGGATCAGGCGCCTGCGCAGGTTGCGTAATCGCGCGCTATGTGGACAGCACCGTCTCGGTGTGCTCGACCTCGGGCGCCGCCGCGAAATAAGGGCCGACCAGCGCGCGCCAGGCGGTGAAATCCTCGGAGCCGCGGAAATCGACGGTGTGGTTCTCGAGCGTCTCCCACTTCGCCACCAGCCGGTAGCGCGACGGCTTCTCGATCGAGCGGTGCAGTTCAAACCCCTTGCCGCCCTTGGCGCGCAGGAACAGCGGGCGCGCCTTGGCCACCGCGGCCTCAAAATCCTTCTCGCTGCCGGGCTTGACGTCGATCTGTGCGATTTCGGTGATCGTTGGGCTGTGGCCTCCCTTTGTTGGTTTCCCGTGGGAAAGGCCCCGTCTCTAGCCCAGCCGGCGAAAAAGCAAAAGGCGCCCTCGCGGGGCGCCTCCTCTGTCGATCCTGCGGCGGTTCAGTTGAACAGCAATACGGTACCGACAACCATCAGCATCGCGCCGAGCAGCATCACGACCGGCCAATGGCTCTTCGGCTGTTGGTATCGGCCCTGCGCGCGCCGTTCGGCGATCAGCGCGGTCTCGTATTCATCGGAGTCCGAGAACAGGCAGGCGAAGCCGCTGCGCGCCGAAACCGCGTCGGCTTCGAGCGACATCAGGGCTGACTGGGGATTGCGGGTGCGGATCGACTCCATGCCCGAAAGCATGGGATCGAATGGTTAACCGGTCGTTACCGCGCTCATATCCGCACCGTCGCCGGTTTCTGCCGCGCCGCTGCAGGCAGGCCCGCGGTCTTGCGCCGCCAATTCTCCAGCGACAGCGGCAACTCCTCCGCCGCCTCGACGCGGTTGCGGCCGCCGCGCTTGGCCTGGTAGAGCGCGGTGTCGGCCGAGGCCAGCAGCACCTCGAGCTCGGTGCCGGCGGGGCCGCCGGCCACGCCGATGCTGACCGTCGTATCGACCGGACCTTCCTCGCAGGCGATATTGCTGTTCTCGAAGGCCTCGCGCACGCGCTCGGCGACCAGCACGCCCTCATCGAGCGAACACGGCAGCAGCGCCGCGAATTCCTCGCCGCCGATCCGGCCCGACAGGTCGCTGATCCTGAGACTGTTGACCACGACGGCGGAGAACAGTTTCAGGATCTCGTCGCCGGCGGGATGGCCGAAGCGGTCGTTGATCGACTTGAAATGATCGATGTCGAAGATCATCACCGTGACCGGGCGGCCGGCATTGGCCTCGCGCTCGATCACCCGCGTGCAGGCCTCGGTGAAGCCGCGGCGGTTGAGCATGCCGCTCAGCGGGTCGACCGACGCGGCGGTCTTGTGCACGGCCACCGCGCGGTCCGATACCATCATGAAAATCACGAACACCGTGCCGATCGCGTACAGCACGAGCTCGATCGAGAACAGCGTGACCCAGAAGCTGCTGACGTAGTTCTGGCCGTTGAATCGCAACAGGTCGCCGACCAGGATCGGCAGCATCAGCACGCAGCCGTGCGCGACCGGGATCACGATCGCAAGCCAGCGCCGCTTCAGCACGCGGCGGCGCTCGCTCCACAGCTCGGAGGCGGTCAGCGCGGCGCAGATCGCGACGATCCCGGCGCCGATCGTCAGGCGCAGCGCGTGATCCTCCACCGTCGTCGCGGCACCGATCCAGGCGATCGGGCCGAGCACGAGGCCCGGCAGGTTGGCCTTGCGGCCGTGGAAGATGCGCGCGGCATTCCAGACCATGCCGCAGGCCGCGAAGCCGATCGCATTCAGCCCCATCAGGACCATGGCGTCGAGGGTCGAGCTGCCGACCGTCCAGAGTGCGACCGAGGCCGCGCCGAGCAGATAGGCGGTGCCCCACCATTTCAGCGCGGGAATGTTCTCCTGCCTGCCGAACAGCCACAGCATGGCGCCGAGCATGCCCGCGACCATGGTGGCGAACAAATAAAGTGTCGATGGATCGAACGACATAACTCACCCCAGCCCGGTGTGATGCAACGTTCGCAGGCGCAAATAAAAGGTGATGCAGCGCCAGTGCGAGCCCGCACGCTAGAAGGCCCGAGTTCCAATTTCGTTTGCACGCACACGCAAGTTTTCATGAAAAACTGCGCTAATTCGCGTCGAAGCTGGCTTCGTTGGACGCAGCAAAAAGGGCGCCTCTCGGCGCCCTCTGCAACTCGATGCTCACGGCAATTGCCGCGAATTTTAGGACTCGAATTAGCGCTTCGAGAACTGGAAGGACTTGCGGGCCTTCGCCTTGCCGTACTTCTTGCGCTCGACCGCGCGGGAGTCGCGGGTCAGGAAGCCGCCCTTCTTGAGGACGCCGCGCAGCTCGGGCTCGAAATTGGTCAGCGCCTTCGAGATGCCATGGCGGACCGCACCGGCCTGGCCGGACAGACCGCCGCCGGCGACGGTGCAGATCACGTCATACTGGCCGTTACGGGCGGCAGCGACCAGCGGCTGCTGGATCATCATGCGCAGCACCGGGCGGGCGAAGTAGATTTCGATGTCGCGGGTATTGACAGAGATCTTGCCGGCACCCGGCTTGATCCAGACGCGGGCGACCGCGTCCTTGCGCTTGCCGGTGGCGTAGGCGCGGTTGAACTTGTCGACCTTCTTGACGTACTTCGGCGCGTCGGGCGCGGCCGGCTTGACCTGCGAGAGCTGGTCGAGGGACTGCAAAGTATCGGACATTTATGCGGCCCTCGTGTTCTTGCGATTCAGGGAAGCGATATCGACCTTCTCGGGGCTCTGCGCTTCATGCGGATGCTCGGCACCCGGATAGACGCGCAGATTGCTCATCTGCATGCGGCCGAGCGGACCGCGCGGGATCATGCGCTCGATCGCCTTCTCGACGACGCGCTCGGGGAAGCGACCCTCGAGGATCTGCTTCGCGGTGCGCTCCTTGATGCCACCGATGAAGCCGGTGTGCTTGTAGTAGGTCTTCTGGTCGCGCTTGCGGCCGGTCAGCACCACATGCGCGGCGTTGACGATGATGACATTGTCGCCGCAATCGACATGCGGGGTGTAGGTGGGCAGGTGTTTGCCGCGCAGGCGCATCGCGACGAGCGTGGCGAGACGACCGACGACCAGACCCTTGGCGTCGATCACGACCCACTTCTTCGTCACTTCGGCGGGCTTGGCCGAGAACGTGCTCATGTGTGAAATCCGTGAAAAGCAAATCGGCGCCGAATGCGCCGAACTGGGCGGCTTTCTAGAGAAGCCGCGGCCGCACGTCAACGCCGACACGGCATAATTACATCAGCAAAAACAATAGCTTGCAAATATGGTGCAATAATACCGTGAAAAAGCCTATTGATTTGGAATGGAATAGGTCGCCGTGACATGGGCGATCGGATCCGGCGAGGTGCCGGACAGCAGGTTGACCTCGCCGACCGCAAGCCGCTTGCCGAGCTTGAGCAGCTTGGCGACCGCGAGCACGTCCTGGCCCGGCTGGCCCTTGCGCAGGAAGTTGATGTTGAGGTTGGTGGTGACGGCAAGGCCGATCGGCCCGATGGCCGACAGCAACACCACATACATTGCAAAATCCGCCAGCCCCATCAGGGTCGGGCCGGACACCGTGCCGCCGGGCCGCAGCATCCGCTCGCTGAAGCGCTGGCGCAGCAGGGCCGTCTCGCCGTCAGCGCTCTCGATCCTGATGTCGTCGTGGGTGAACGCCTGCGGAAATTCCTTGCGCAGGAACTCCTCCAGCTCAGCCACGCTCATTTTCGCAATCGCCATGCCGTCCCTGCCCTCGCTTCAGCCTGCCTGTTACATTAAGTTGTCATCAAGACCAAAGTGGAATTTCACCATGTCCGCCCAAGCTGCCCGCGCCGAAGCACCGCAACATCAGCCGATCCTGCTGCGCGAGACCGTCGGCAGCATCGCGCTACTGACGCTCAATCGCCCCGCGGCGCGCAACAGCCTCTCCGAAGGCCTGATCCGCAAGGTGCACGCGGCGCTGAATGATATCCGTGACGACAAAGCCATCCGCGGCGTCGTGCTCGCAGCCAACGGCCCGGCCTACTCCGCTGGCCACGACATGAAGGAGCTGACCGCGCGCCGCAGCGATGCCGACCGCGGCCGCGCCTATTTCGCCGAGATCATGAACGCCTGCAGCGCGATGATGCAGGCCATCGTGCATCTGCCGAAGCCGGTTGTCGCCGCCGTGCAGGGCGTCGCGACGGCGGCCGGCTGCCAGCTCGTCGCCAGCTGCGACCTCGCAATTGCATCCGAGGCCGCGACGTTTGCGACGCCCGGCGTCGACATCGGGTTGTTCTGCTCGACGCCGATGGTGGCGCTGTCGCGCAACGTGCCGCGCAAGCAGGCGATGGAGATGCTGCTCACGGGTGAGCCGATCTCAGCGGCAACGGCGCAGAGCATCGGCCTGATCAACCGCGTGGTATCAGCAGGCTCTGAGCGCGACGCCGCGCTCGCGCTGGCCGAGAAGGTCGCGCTGAAATCGGCCTACACCGTCAAGCTCGGCAAAGAGGCGTTCTATCGCCAGGCCGAGATGAGCCTCACTGAGGCTTATCGCTTCGCCGCCGAGGTGATGACCGAAAACATGATGGCGCGCGACGCCGAGGAAGGCATCGGCGCCTTCATCGAGAAGCGCGATCCGAAGTGGCAGGATAAGTAAGACCGAAATGAATCACGACGCCTACGACGACAACTATATCCGCAGCATCCTGAACGGCGTGAAATCGATCGCGATGGTCGGCGCCTCGCCGGTCAACGTGCGGCCGAGCTATTTCGCCTTCAAATATCTGGCGCAGCGCGGCTACGACATGATCCCAGTCAATCCCGGCCATGTCGGCAAGTCGCTGATGGGCAAGCCGTTCGTCGCTTCGCTTGCGGACATCGGTCGTCCGATCGACATGATCGACATCTTCCGCAATTCGAGCCACATCATGCCCGTCGTCGACGAGGCGCTGAAATTGTCGCCGCCGCCGAAGGTGATCTGGATGCAGCTTGGCGCGCGCGACGATGCCGCGGCCGAGAAGGCGGAAGCCGCCGGCCTCAAGGTGGTGATGAATCGCTGCCCGAAGATCGAGTATGGCCGGCTGTCGTCGGAGATCTCGTGGATGGGCGTCAACTCGCGTACGCTGAGTTCGAAGCGCGCGCCGATTCCGACGCAGGGCATGCGGCTGTCGCTCAACCGCACGAGCTTTGGCGGCGGCCAGACCGCGGCATCCGACCGCGCGGCGAAGAACAAGACCGAGACGAGCTGACATCGCAGCGGAATATTCGTTCCGATTGCCCGATATAACGTGGGATGCCCTTCCCAAAACTGGCGGCGTGCCCAACTCGCTTGACGGCGGGCGCCGCCGCCATCAGCATGCCGCGCGTTTTCGACCAGGCCACAACAGGACAAAAAGAATGACCGATCGCGTTCCGGGATTTTCCACCCTCGCCGTGCACGCCGGCGCACAGCCTGATCCCACCACCGGCGCGCGGGCGACGCCGATCTACCAGACCACGTCATTCGTCTTCAACGACGCCGATCACGCCGCCTCGCTGTTCGGCCTGCAGGCGTTCGGCAACATCTATACCCGCATCGGCAACCCGACCAACGCGGTGCTCGAGGAACGCGTCGCGGCGCTCGAGGGCGGCACCGCGGCACTTGCGGTTGCCTCCGGCCACGCCGCGCAACTCGTCGTGCTGCAGCAGCTGCTCCGGCCCGGCGACGAGATCATTGCGGCACGCAAGCTCTATGGCGGCTCGATCAACCAGTTCACCCACGCCTTCAAGGCGTTCGGCTGGAACGTGGCCTGGGCCGATCCCGACGAGATCGAAAGCTTTGAGCGCGCGGTGACGCCGCACACCAAGGCGATCTTCATCGAATCCATCGCCAACCCCGCCGGCAGCATCACCGATATCGAGGCAATCGCGGCCGTCGCGCGCAAGGCCGGCGTGCCGCTGATCGTCGATAACACGCTGGCCTCGCCCTATCTGATCAAGCCGATCGATCACGGCGCCGACATCGTCGTGCACTCCTTGACCAAGTTCCTCGGCGGTCACGGCAACTCGCTCGGCGGCATCATCGTCGACGCCGGCACCTTCGACTGGTCGAAGGACAACAAATATCCGATGCTGAGCGAGCCGCGCCCGGAATATCACGGCATCCGGATCCAGGAGACCTTCGGCAATTTCGCCTTCGCGATCGCCTGCCGGGTGCTCGGGCTGCGCGACCTCGGCCCCGCACTGTCGCCGTTCAACGCCTTCATGATCCTGACCGGCATCGAGACGCTGCCGCTGCGCATGCAGAAGCACTGCGACAACGCCAAGGCGGTGGCGGAATTCCTCTCCACCCACCCCGCCGTCTCAGCGGTGAACTACGCCGGCCTGCCCGGCGACAGGTATAACGCCCTGCAGCGCAAATACGCGCCGAAGGGCGCCGGCGCGGTGTTCACCTTCAGCCTCAAGGGCGGCTATGACGCCGGCGTCAATCTGGTGTCGAACCTGAAGCTGTTCTCGCATCTCGCCAATGTCGGCGACACCCGCTCGCTGGTGATCCACCCGGCCTCCACCACCCACAGCCAGCTCGACGACGCCGCCAAGGTGAAGTCGGGCGCGGCGCCCGACGTGGTGCGGCTTTCGATCGGCATCGAGGACAAGGAAGACCTGATCGCCGACCTCGACCAGGCCCTGCGCGCCTGATCCCGCCCTTGTTCCGGAGCGGTGCTCGGGGTCGCTCCGGTAACCTTGCCTAAAACGACGGGTCTCTCGTTAACGCTCAATCCGGCATAAAGTGGCAGTGATAGGCTCCGGATGATTCGGGAGACCATTGATGCTGCGCTGGATATTGCCGCTCGCGATCGCGCTGCTTGCGATCTCGCCTGCCGACGCCGCCGACGGCCCTGTCGTCGCCAAGAGCACAACCGTAAAGGCCGCGCGCCAATTGCCGGCCGGCCTGCCGCGCCGGAACTACGCCTACCGCACCACCATCACGCCGCCGACCTATGTGCGGCGCGGACGCCAGCTCGTGGTGGTCGAGCCCGAGGTGATCCCGCTCAACGCCGAGCCGTACATCCCGGTCGTGGTGGGTGAACCGCTGCTGCCCGGATCGTCGTCGCTGCCCGGCTATTACGGCAACTGGCATTCCTACAACTATTTCGGCCCGTATTACGGCGGCGCCTATGTGACCTACTGGGACCGCCTGCCCTACGCCTGCGGCGTCTACGGCTACTGCTAGCGCGGGACGAGCGTGGCCAGATCGCCGCAGAAAACCAGCGCACCGGCTTCGGGGAACGCGATCACCGCCGATCTCGTCGCGGTGCTGGTCGCCGTCACCGACGGCACGCCCAAGATCGTGACCATCGCCGGCGGCGCCGCGCTGCCGAGCGGCCCGTTCGAGTTTACCCACCGCTCGCTGCAGACCGCGTTGCGGGCCTGGGTCGAGGCCCAGACCGGCCACCCGCTCGGCTATGTCGAGCAGCTCTACACCTTCGCCGACCGCGGCCGCTCCGGCGACGCCAGGTCGCCGCATAGCGTTTCGATCAGCTATCTCGGCCTGACCCGCGAGGACAAGGTCGGCGAAGGTTTCGAGGCGCACTGGTCCGGCTGGTACGACTACTTTCCCTGGGAGGATCATCGCGCCGGCGCGCCGGCTTTCGTTACCAAGTTGATGGCGCCGAAACTGAAAGCGTGGGCGAAAGCAGCGCCGTCACCGACGCTGCAGCGCGAGCGCTGGCAGCGCTGCGCCATCACCTTCGGTCTCGATGATCGCGACTGGAACGAAGAGCTGGTGCTGCAGCGCTACGAGCTGCTCTACGAGGCCGGACTGATCCCGGAGGCCGGCCGCGCGCAAGCCCGCGAGGCATTGGTCATACCAGGAAAACCGATGACGGCGGATCATCGCCGCATTCTCGCGACCGGCATCGCGCGGCTGCGCGCCAAGATCAAATACCGTCCGGTGGTATTCGAGCTGATGCCGGCCGAGTTCACCCTGCTGCAACTGCAACGCAGTGTTGAGGCGCTCGCAGGCCGGCTGGTCCACAAACAGAACTTCCGCCGGCTGATCGAGCAGCAGGAACTCGTTGAAGAGATTGGCGCAATGGCCGCCGATACCGTCGGACGGCCTGCCAAGCTGTTCCGCTTCCGCCATGCCGTGCTGGCCGAACGGGCGGTCGCCGGCACCAAGTTGCCGCTTTCGCGCACTTGACAGGCTTTATGCTCAGGATAAGTATAAGCCATCTTATGCTCACGGAGAGTATAAATGGTTGCACTCGATACCGATCTTCTCACCCGCACCGCGCCGCTCTATGAGCGCGTCAAGCGCGTCATCCCGCCGTTCGAATGGGCCACCTTCGCCGAGGACGTCGATGCGATCCTCGCGTTGAAACGCCGCCGCAACGCGGTGGTGCTGGCGCATAATTACCAGACACCGGAGATCTTCCATGGCGTCGCCGATATCGTCGGCGATAGCCTCTTGCTCGCGCGCGAGGCGACCAAGGTCGACGCCGACGTCATCGTGCTCGCCGGCGTGCACTTCATGGCCGAGACGGCAAAGCTGCTCAACCCGGCCAAGACCGTGCTGATCCCCGACCTGAAGGCCGGCTGCTCGCTTGCGGATTCCATCACGCCAGCTGATGTGCAGCTGATGCGCGCACGCTACCCGGACGCGCCGGTCGTCGCCTATGTCAACACCTCGACCGCGGTTAAGGCGGAGTCCGACATCTGCTGCACGTCGGGCAATGCGCTGAAGGTAGTGGAATCGCTCGGCGCTGAGCGCGTCATCATGCTGCCGGATGAATATCTGGCGCAGAACATCGCCAAGCAGACCAGCAAGAAGATCATCGCCTGGAAGGGCCATTGCGAGGTGCACGAGCTGTTCACAGCGGACGACGTGCGCCAGCTGCGCGAAAATCATCCCGATGTCACCGTCCTGGCGCATCCGGAATGCCCGCCCGAAGTGGTCGCTGAAGCGGACTTTTCCGGTTCGACGGCTGCGATGCAGTCGTTCGTCGAGACCAAGCGGCCGCCACGCGTCGTGCTGCTCACGGAATGCTCGATGAGCGACAACATCGCAGCCCTAAATCCGGATGTCGACTTCGTCCGCCCCTGCAATCTCTGCCCGCACATGAAGCGGATCACGCTGAAGAACATCCGCCACGCGCTGGAGACCAACCAGCACGAGGTCACGATCGACCCCGCAATCGCCGATCGCGCGCGCAGGAGCGTCGAAAGGATGCTGGCGATATGAGCACCGACATTTCCGATCTCGACGGCCGTCCGGTGATCATCGGCGGCGGCGCCGCGGGGCTGATGACCGCGCTTCAGCTCGCGCCCGAGCCGGTCGTGCTGCTGTCGAAATCGCCGCTCGGCGCGGAAGCCTCCAGCATGTGGGCGCAGGGCGGCCTCGCCGCGCCTGTCGGCGCGGATGACACCCCTGCGCTTCATCTCGCCGATACGCTTGCGGCCGGCGCCGGCCTCTGCGATGCGGCCGCAGCGTCCCGGATCGTCCACGCCGCGCCTGCTGCAGTGGAGCATTTGGCCGAGCTCGGCGTCGCCTTCGACCGGCGCGCCGACGGCAGCTGGCGCCTCGGGCTCGAGGCCGCGCACGGCCGCAACCGCATCGTGCACGCCACCGGCGACGGCACCGGGCGCGAGATCATGCGCGCGCTGATATCAGCGGTCCGCCGGACGCCGTCGATCACGCTGCTGGAAGGCGTCGAAGCGCGCCGGTTGCTGGTCGAGGACAATGCGGTCAAAGGCTTGCTTGCAGCCAACGCAAGCGGAGCGCTGACGATCGCCACCAACCGCGTGGTGATCGCGACCGGCGGCATCGGCGGGCTGTTCGCCGACAGCACCAATCCGGGCGGATGTTTCGGCCAGGGGCTCGCGCTCGCGGCACATGCCGGCGCAACACTGTCGGACATCGAATTCGTCCAGTTTCATCCGACCGCCTTCGATGGACCGTCGCGGCCGATGCCGCTGTTGACCGAGGCGATCCGCGGCGACGGCGCAGTGCTGATCGACGAGACCGGGCAGCGCTTCATGGCCGACCAGCCCGGCGCCGAGCTGGCGCCACGCGATATCGTCGCGCGCGCCGTCTGGCGTCACCGCGCCGCGGGACATCGCACCTTCCTCGATGCGCGCAAACATCCGGGCGCGGATTTCGCCCAGCGCTATCCCGTGATCAGCGCGTTCTGCAAGATGGCCGGCATCGATCCGGCCTGCGATCCGATCCCGATCCGGCCGGCGGTGCACTACCATATGGGCGGCATCGCGGTGGACGGTTATGGACGCAGCACCGTGCAGGGCCTGTGGGCCTGCGGCGAGGCTGCGCGCACCGGACTGCACGGCGCCAACCGGCTCGCCAGCAACTCGCTGATGGAAGCGATCGTCTGCGCGCGCTGGGTCGCCGAAAGCATCGAAGGCGTGAGCGCGGGTCCGCGCGCGATGCTGCGCGACGAGGCGTTGCCGCCTGCCTCCGATCCCTCCGCCGTGCGGCCGCTCCTCTCCCAGGGACTCGGCGTGCTGCGCGACCACGACGGCATCGCACGCGCGATCCGCGGCCTCACTCCGCTCGCCTGCGGTCGGAGTGCGGCATCCGACGTGGCGGTTGTCGGATTGATGATCGCGGTCGCCGCGATCAGGCGTGAGGAAAGCCGCGGCGGCCATTTCCGCACCGATTTCCCGCATACCGCTTTGTCGGCTGTCCCGTCGTCCCTCACCCGTGACGGGGCGCTCGCCGCCGCGCGCGACATCGTCGAAACCACGCCATCCGCCAGGAGTGCCCGCTCATGACCCTCAATCCCCTGTTGCCGCTGATGTACGAGCCGATCGTGCAGACTGCCCTGCGCGAGGACCTCGGCCGTGCCGGCGATATCACGGCGGATGCGATCGTACCGGCCACCCAGCAGTCGCGGCTGGTGATGCGGGCACGCCAGCCCGGCGTGATCGCGGGGCTCGACGTGGCGCGCACTGCCTTCCAGATGGTGGCGCCTTCCATCACGCTACGCGCTGAGCGGCCTGACGGCAGCGCGGTCGAGCCTGACCAGGTGATCGCGATCATCGACGGCCCGGCCCGCAGCCTGCTCACCGCGGAACGAACCGCGCTCAACTTCCTCTGCCATCTGAGCGGCGTCGCGACCGCAACGGCGACGCTGGTCAAAGCGGTCGCAGGCACGCGCGCGCAAATCGTCTGCACCCGCAAGACCACGCCGGGACTGCGGGTGCTGGAGAAATATGCGGTGCGCGCTGGCGGCGGCGGCAATCACCGGTTCGGGCTCGATGATGCGGTGTTGATCAAGGACAACCACATTGCGCTTGCCGGCGGCATCCGCACCGCGATCGAGCGCGCCAAGGCCAATGCCGGTCATCTCGTCAAGATCGAGGTCGAGGTCGACACGCTGTCGCAGCTCGAGGAGGCGCTGGCGCTCGGCGTCGACGCGGTCCTGCTCGACAACATGACGACGGAGCAACTCAGCCAGGCGGTTCAGATGGCGCGCGGCAAGGCGATCACCGAAGCCTCCGGCCGCATTACGGCTGCGACCGCCGCGGCGATTGCCGCCACCGGCGTTGATTTGATCTCGGTCGGCTGGGTGACCCATAGCTCGGCCGCGCTCGATATCGGGCTCGACTATCTCTCTTGATGGATCAGAGA
Organism: Bradyrhizobium septentrionale; assembly: GCF_011516645.4. Taxonomy (NCBI): domain Bacteria; kingdom Pseudomonadati; phylum Pseudomonadota; class Alphaproteobacteria; order Hyphomicrobiales; family Nitrobacteraceae; genus Bradyrhizobium; species Bradyrhizobium septentrionale. The sequence goes on from NZ_CP088285.1 coordinate 8,230,038, forward strand.
GGTTGAAGGATCAACCGGGTTGAGGGATCAACCGGGCTGGCCGGCCGGAACAAGATTCGGCTGGTCCCGCACGGTCCGGCGCACCGCGAAGCGCTCGGCCTGCAGCACCGCGAGCGTCAGCACGGCGATCGCGACCGCCTGATGCGTCAGCGCCAGATCGATCGGCACCTGATGCAGCAGCGTCAGGATGCCGAGCGTCGCCTGCAGGGTGATCGCCGCAACCAGCCACCAGGCGCCCGCGATCACCGCGCCGCCGGCACGCGCGCGCACGGCATCGATCGCATGTGCGATCGCCAGCGCGAACAGCAGATAGGCGGTCATGCGGTGCTCGAACTGCACCGTCAGCGTGTTGTCGAACAGGTTGCGCCACCACGGCGTCTCGAACCAGAGACGGTCAGCCGACGGAATCAAGCCGCCGTCGATCTCGGGCCAGGTGTTGTAGACCCTGCCCGCGCGCAGGCCCGCGACCAGCGCACCGAAATAGAGCTGCACGAAGGTCAGCACCAGCAGCACCGCACTCGTGATCTTCAGCCTGAGCGGCGCGATCACGGACGGACGGTCGGTCAACCGCCGCAGCGTCCAGACGATCGCCGCGAAGATCAACAGCGCCAGCACCAGATGCGTCGCCAGCCGATATTGCGACACCTCGAGGCGCTCCGAGAGCCCGGACGCAACCATCCACCAGCCGACGCCGCCCTGCAGCGCGCCGAGGCCGAAGATGATCCACAGCCGCCGGCCGAGCTCGCCGCTCACCGCGCCGCGCCACAGGAAATACAGGAACGGCAGCAGATAGGCGGCGCCGATCACCCGACCGAGCAGCCGGTGGCTCCACTCCCACCAGAAGATCGTCTTGAACTGCTCAAGCGTCATCCCGGCGTTGAGCTCGCGGTATTGCGGGATGCTCTTGTAGCCCTCGAAGGCCTGCGCCCACTGCGCCTCGGTCAAGGGCGGCAGCGCGCCGGTCACCGGCTTCCATTCGACGATCGACAGGCCGGACTCGGTGAGCCGCGTGGCACCGCCGACCAGCACCATCAGCGCGATCAGGGCAGCGACTGCGAACAGCCAGATCCTGACGGCGCGGAGCTGCGATGTCTTTGCGGAAATACCGGCCATTTCGCCCTGACTTGATTGGATTTTCGCGCCCCTTATAGTCCGCCCTATCAGCGGCGCAAGCGCCGCCTGGAGCCTCGTTCCGATACATCGGAGCGAAGCTCCGGAATCTTGTTTTGACGCGTTTTCTCTGCGCGAACCGGCGTCCACTTCGCTCGAAAACGCTCTGAATCACGAGTTGCACATATCCGCCATGGCCATACGCACCCGCAAATTGCTCGGAACCATCGCCCTGCTCATCCTGGTGGTGGTGTGGTCGCTGCTCGGCATGACGATCGCCCAGACGCCGTGGCTCGCCAATTCAGGGCTGCTGCAGGCGATCTTCTACGTCGTCGCCGGGCTCGGCTGGGTGCTGCCGGCGATGCCGATCGTCTCCTGGATGTCGCGGCCCGACCGCGCTTAAATGGCGTTGTGATCGCGCGCATGCCGCGTCGGCTGCACCGGCGGAAACATCATGCCCGACAGCAACACCCGCATGATCCGCAGCGAGCGCACCCGGCCGTCCCATGCGATGCGCGGCAGCGCGTAGAGGTTGGTGCGCCCCTGCGCCTCGACGACACCTGATATGGTCGACACCGCGCTGGCAAAGCCGGTCTCCTCGGCCATCACCACGTGCGGACGGCGGAACGCGTCGCGGTCCCCGAACGGATAGGCGAAATGCCCGATCGGCCGCTGCAGCGCGCTCTCGGCCACCGCCTTTCCCATCGCCATCTCGCGCTGTGCATCGGCATCCCTGAGATTCGAGAGGACCGAATAGTTCACCGTGGCGCTGCCGAACGTCACGTTCGGATCCGCTGCGAGTTTTGCCAGATCCTGCCAGTCGAGCGAGGTGGTGCGTGACAACAGCGCTGCGTCGGTCGCATAGCGCCGGCCCAGATCATTCACCGCATACGACAAATCCGACGGCGGCAGTTTGCGCAGCCAGCCGGACAGGAAGTCGAACAGCTCATACTTGTCGGACAGCGTCGCGACCCCGAAGTGCCGTTCCCTGCCGTCGATGACAAGGCTGATGCGGCTTTCGCGCGCGATGATGTCCTCCAGCGCCAGCCACCACGCCGCGCCGACACCATCGGGAAACGCCGTCGGCAGATAGAGCGTGAAGGGGGCGCCGTGCCGGGCGAGCACGGGATAGGCATGGGTGAGGATATCCTTGCTGGCGCCGTCGAAGGTCAGGCAGGCAAAGCGCCGGCGCACCGGCAAGGTCACCGCGCGGCGACAGGCCTCCTCGATCCCGACGATGTCGTAGCGCCAGCGCTTCAGCGCGCGGATCGTGCGATCGAGGAAGGCCGGCGTGATCTCCTGCGACCTCAGTGGCTGGAACCGGGCTCGGCGCGCGGGGCGGACGCGCGCGAAGCGCAGGATCACCCCGGCACCGCCGGCCTCGCGCTCGCGCAGGCGGAAGGCGCCACTGAAATACGCGAGCTCCATCCGGGCCCGCCGCAAAATCCCGTTGTCCGGCGCCAAGATCCCCGCCTTTGTCCGGCGGTTCCTACGCCCCGCCAAGAACCCCACTGAGGCATTCTTATTACTCTTTGTTGACATTTCCCTGCGAAGGTCGGCCCCAGCCGAGAACTGTAAATTAATACCTTAAAAAGTTTGGGTTCCGAGATGGTCATGGCGGCGGCAATTGAAGGCCAGACGGCGGGGACGCTAACGTGGCCGAACGCAATCCGCGTCGCCGGCGTCGATATCTTTCATGATCTCACGGCGGCCGAGGCAACCTGGCGCAGTCTCGAGACGTCGCAACACTCCTACACGCCCTATCAGCGCTTCGACTTCCTCGCCAACTGGCAGCGCCAGGTCGGCGAGCGCGAAGGCCTGCGGCCCTTCATCGTCGTCGCCCATGACAGCGAGCGCCGGCCGCTGCTGCTGTTGCCGCTCGCCATCGAGCAGCGCCTGGGCGCGAATTGCGCGAGCTTCATGGGCGGCAAGCACGCGACCTTCAACATGGCGCTGTGCGAGAAGGATTTCGCCGTCAACGCGACCGAGGCCGACGTCACGGCCCTGATCGGCTCGATCGCCGAACGGTCCCGCGCCGATGCGCTGGTGCTGTGCCAGCAGCCGCTGCGCTGGCAGGAGCTGCCGAATCCGCTGGCGCTGCTGCCGCATCAACCCTCGGTCAACGACTGCCCGCTGCTGGTGATCGAGCCCGGCGCGGCACCCGCGACGCTGATCAGCAACTCGTTCCGCCGCCGCCTGAAGGGCAAGGAGCGCAAGCTGCAGCCGCTGCCCGGCTACCGCTATCACGTCGCGGCCGACAGCGCCGACGTCTGCCGCCTGCTCGACTGGTTCTTCCGCGTCAAGCCACAGCGCATGGCCGAGCAGAAGCTGCCGAACGTGTTCGCCGAGCCGGGCATCGAGCAGTTCATCCGCACCGCCTGCCTGGCACCGCGCGGCGACGGCAAGGGCTATGCGATCGACATCCACGCGCTGGAATGCGACGAGGAAGTGATCGCGATCTTCGCCGGCGTGTCCGACGGCCATCGCTTCTCGATGATGTTCAACACCTACACGATGTCGGCCAATGCCAAGTTCAGCCCCGGCCTGATCCTGATGCGCGACATCATCGACCGTCATGCCGGCCAGGACTACCGCGCCTTCGATCTCGGTATCGGCTCGGACGAGTACAAGCGGCTGTTCTGCAAGGACGACGAAGCGATCGTCGACAGCTTCATTCCGCTCAGCCTGCGCGGCAAGCCGGCGGCCAGCGCATTGTCGGCCATCAATCGCGCCAAACGCGCGGTGAAGCACAATCCCGCGCTGCTCGAGATCGCCCAGAACCTGCGCAGCATGTTCCGCTGAGCACGGCTGCGGCCGACGTCAGGCGGGCGGCACCGGCCGGCCACTCTCGACGCCAAGCCGCATCATCGCATCGAACACCAGCATCGCGGCCGGTGACAGCGCGCGCCTGCGCAGCTTGATCAGCCCGTAGCTCTCGAGCATCAGCTGGTCGCGGATGCGAAGCATCTTGAAGCGCTGCGGATCGAGCAGATCGAAGATCAGCAACGGCAACGGCACGATCGCATCGATCCCTGCGGCAATTCCGATCGACGCGGAGAAGGATTCGGTGTTGATCATGCGCTGCGGCGGCGCGATGCCCCGGCTGTAGAACAGCCGCTCGAGCGCCTGGCGCATGAAGGATTCCCGCGGCTGGCAGATCCATTGCAAGTCGACCGTGTCTTCCAGATTGACGCTGTCGAGCGCGGCCAGCGGATGCTCGGCGCGAACCAGCAGGCCGGCCTGCTCGGCGCCGATCTCGTGATAATCGAACTGCCCGGAATCGACGCCCGCGGGAATTCGCGCAACGACGAAATCCAGCTCGAGCGCGAGAAGCCGCGCAACCAGCGGCGGGCTGGTGCTGACATCGAGTGAAATGTTCACCCGGTGCAGCTTCTCGCCGAGATACTGCATGACGTCGACGACGAGGTCGATGCTGGGCTTGGCGACCGTTCCTACCGATACGGTGCCGAGCTCGCCCGATCGGTAACCGGCGAACTCATCGGTGACCCGGTCAAGGTCGGCCAGCACGCTCCGGCCGCCGCGGATCAGGATCGAGCCGTAGGCCGTGGGCTCGACGCCGCGCGCAGTCCGCTCGAACAACGGAACCCGCGCCACCGCCTCGATCTCAGCCAGCATCTTGGATGCCGCCGACTGGGTGATATTGAGGCGCTCGGCGGCCAGCTGCAGCTTGCGCTCGCTGTCGAGCGCCACCAGCAGGCGCAACTGGCGCAATTTCAGATTATTGATCACGGCGCGCCACCATCCTGCCCGGCCAGGGCCTTGTCCGTTCCGACCAAATCGGAACGGACAAGGCTCTAGATTCTATTTTGACGCGTTTCCTGACGCGAACCGGGATTCAGTTCGCTGGAAAACGCTCCAGAGTTCCCGCGTTCATACCGCGGTGCATCATGACAGTTTCGCCGTGGCTCCATTCCCAAATGCCATTAGTCACGCGGCAGTCGATTACACAACAATGAATGCAATACTTGCAAGAGCAAGGCGACGGACCGCTGCGGCTGCACAAGGTGCCGCCCGGACAGCGCGGGCACCGTGCGTCGTATCGAAAAACCAGAAGGGATGGGAACGATGACCGACGATGTCGAGAAGCGTGCGATCGGGAAAATGATGCGGCGACTGATTCCGTTCCTCATCCTGTGTTACTTCGTGGCCTACCTCGATCGCGTCAATGTCGGCTTCGCCAAGCTGCACATGAACACCGCGCTCGGGCTGAGCGAAGCCGCCTACGGGCTCGGCGCGGGGCTGTTCTTCATCGGCTACTTCTTCTTCGAGGTGCCCTCGAACATCCTTCTGGAGCGGTTCGGCGCGCGGCGCTGGATCGCCCGTATCATGATCAGCTGGGGCATCGTCTCGGCGGCATTCGCCTTCATCCCGCAGATGTCCGCGGCGAGCGGCCTGTCGAGCGAGTGGATCTTCTACTTCCTGCGCCTGCTGCTCGGCGCATGCGAGGCCGGCTTCTTCCCCGGCATCATCTTCTATCTGACGCTCTGGTTCCCGACGGTCTATCGGGCGCGCGTCATCAGCCTGTTCATGCTCGCGATCCCGATCTCCAGCATCATCGGCGCGCCGATCTCGGGTCTGCTGCTCAATCTGTCGGGCGGCGGTCTCTCCGGGTGGCAGTGGCTGTTCATCCTGGAAGCGCTGCCGTCGGTGCTGGTCGGCTTCGCCGTTCTGGTCATGCTGCCCGACTTCCCGCGCCAGGCGACTTGGCTGCAACCCGACGAGATCAAGTGGGTCCAGAACACGCTCGAGATCGAACGGCAGAAGAAGGAGGCGGTGGAGCACATCTCGGTGCTGCAATCGCTCACCGATTCGCGGGTGCTGGCCTGCGCGCTGGTGTATTTCTGCCTGAACGCGGCAAGCTACGGCGTCGCATTCTTCCTGCCGACCATCATCAAGGCGTTCGGCGTCACCGACACCCAGACCGGCCTGATCGCCGCCCTGCCCTTCGTGTTCGGCGCGGTCGGCATGGTGCTGCTCGGCCGCCATTCCGACAAGACCGGCGAGCGGCGATACCATGTTGCCGGCGCGTTGACGCTGGCCGCAGTCGGCATCGGCCTCGCCGGGCTGGTCTCCAGTCCGGTGCTGATCATCGGCCTGCTCTGCCTCGCGCAGATCGGCGTTTCGTCGGTGCCGCCGATGTTCTGGCCGATGCCGGCCAGCATTTTGAACGGCGCCTCGGCCGCGGCGGGCATTGCCGCGATCAATTCGCTCGGCAATCTCTCAGGCTTCGCCGGCCCGTTCGCCATGGGCTACCTGAAAGACCTGACCGGTGGATTTACCGCAGGCCTGCTGCTGCTCGCGGTCGTCGGTCTGATCGGCGCGCTGGTCACGATCCGGCTGCGGATCGATCCGGTGCTCGAGCGTTCGATGCGCGAGCCGATGATGGCGCACTAGATCGTCAGGCGCCCGCGCAAAACGGAATGGTGCTCGCAATGCCGGTCATTTGCGAGCGCCCGCCGTGCTTGCAGCCATTTTGGCCACCTCGCGGATGCAGGCGATGAATATCTCCGCAGTTGGGCCCAACGTGCGACCCTTCAGGGTGACGATCGCAGCCGAAACCGTGGCCGTTCCCGGAAGCTCGCACCACGCTGCATTTCATCGGCGCGATGCTCGGCCGTACCGCAGGCTTCGACTATCTGCACGTTCCCATCAGGGCAGAGGGGCGGTCCAGGATCTCCTGAAAGGCGAGATCGCATCGGCGGTGATGCCGGTCGACAGCCTGCTGGGCCAAGTGCAGTCCGGACAGCTTTGCGCTCTGGCAACGACCGGTCCCAGCCGCCTCAACGCCCTCCCCGACGTGCCGACGGTGGCGGAGGCCGGTTACCCCGCGCTTCAGGACCTGACCTGGTTTGGCATCTTCCTGCCAGCGAAGACGCCCCCGGCAATCGTCGCGCAACTCAACGGCTCGATCCAGGCGTCACTGCGCACCGACGAGGTCAAATCCGGCATGGCCAAGCTGTCGGTTGATGTCGACGCCATCGCGATGAACGAATTTGCTGGGCTGCTCGCCTCGGAATCCGAGCACTGGAAGGGGATCGTGCAGGCGACCGGATTTACCCCGACGGGCTGACGGTGGCGGTCAGGCCGCCACCACCCGTGGGCCAGCAACGACCGTCTCCGACGGCGCGCAGGGCTTGCTCAGCATCGTCACTTCGGAGAAGCCGACGGCCTTGAGCTGAGCGACCATGGAACGGCGCGCATCCTGCGCCATTCCGGCGTCGGGCACGACGACGGCCTGCGCCCTGGCGGTCAGCAGCTCGGCCGGCAGGTCGACGGCCGTGCCGGCGTCGAGCAGCACGTGGTCGTAGACCCGCAGCAGCGCGTCGATCGCAAGCCCCAGCCGCGGCGATTGCAGATGCGCACGATCGAAGCCCGGACGTCCGGCGCTGACGATCTGAACCCGCGACTGCCGGTCCTTGGTGATGATCTGCGCGAACGTCGCCTCGCCCTGCATCAGTTCGGCAAGGCCGGGTGCCGCGGGGTCGACGGTCGCCGCCGTCAGCACCGGCGAGGACGCGACCAGATCGACGACCACGACCTTGGCCTGGCGCGCCATCAAACGGGCCAGCGTCAGCGCGGTCAGCGTGACGCTCTCGCCGGCGGCCGGACCGAGCACCGTGACCTTGTGGGCGGCCGGACCGGCCGCGACGAGGCGTTCGGCCAGTTCGTCGATCTCGTCGACGATCTCTGCGGGCGCAGGCTGCGGCGCGCTGAGGGCAGGTTCATACGCGACTGAGGGCTCCGGCGGCAGTTCAGGCTCCTGCGGCAGCCGGGGTGCGAGCGGCGATTCGAACTCGGGTTCAGCCGGCAGCGTCAGTGCCGGCTCATCCTCAGTCGCGGTCTCCATGACCGGCTCGCGGCGCCTGATCACCGCCGCTGCCGGTGCGAAGGCGCGGCCAACCGCACCGGGCGCCGAGATGCGCAGCAGTTCACCGGTGATGATGATGCCTGATGACAGCAACAGGCTCGCCAGCGTCGCGATCAGCACGATCGGCAGCTTCTTCGGATAGGCCGGCGTGTTCGAGACCGTGGCGCGCGAGATGATGCGGCCGTCGGTCGGCGCGGCCTCGATGTTCTCGCGTGAGGTCGCCTCGCGATATTTGGCGAGATAGGCTTCCAGCAGGTCACGCTGCGCCTTGGCTTCACGCTCCAGCCCGCGCAGCTGCACGTCCTGGCTGTTGCTCGACGACGCCTGCCTCTTCGACTGGTCCAGGCCCGCCTGCTGCGCCTGGACGCGGGCATCGGCGACGCGAGCGTCGTTGTCCAGCGAGCGCGATATCTTGCCGGCCTCCTCGCGCAATTGCCGGTCGAGGTCGGCGATCTGCGCCTTCAATTCCTTGATCCGCGGATGGTTGTCGAGCAGCGTCGAGGACTGCTCGGCGAGCTGCGCGCGTAGCGTGCCGCGCTGCTCGGCCAGCCGGCGGATCAGCTCGGAATTGAGCACTTCCGAAGCCTCGATCGGCTTGCCGCCCTGCAGCATCTCACGAATCAGCCGCGCCTTGGTCTCGGCATCCGCCTTCAGCGCCCGGGCATTGTTGAGCTGCGTGTTCAATTCGCCCATCTGCTGGTTCGACAGCGGGATGTTGTTGGTGCCGACGAACAGGCTCGACTTGGAGCGGAATTCCTCGACCCGCGAATCCGCTTCCGCTACCTTCGTGCGCAGCTTGTCGATCTCGCCAAGCAACCAGGTGCTGGCGGACTTGGCCTGGTCCTGCCGAGCCGCCTGCTGCAGCACGAGATAGCCGTCCGCGATCGAGTTGGCGACACGCGCCGCAAGCTCGGGATCCTCCGACTGGAATTCGATCACCATGACGCGCGACTTGTCGACCGCAAAGGCCTGGAAGCGCTCGTAATAGGAATCGAGCACCCGCTCTTCCGGCGTCAGGCTGAACGGGTCACGGCCGATGCCGAACAGCGCCAGCAGCGACTTCAGCGGGGAAAAGCCCCGCAGCACCGGATCGAATTCCGGACGCTCGGCGAGCTTGTTCTTCTTGATGATGTCGCGCGCGAGATCGCGCGACAGCAGCAGCTGCACCTGGCTCGTCACGGCCTCGGCGTCGAGCGAGGTGCGTTCCAGGTCGCGCTCGCCGTTCGGGCGCAGGAAGGCGTTCTCGCGATTATCGATCAGGATTCGCGCTTCCGACTTGTAGCGCGGCGTCACGACATTGACGGCGGCCAGCGACAACGCGAACACCAGCACGGTCGGCACGATGATCCAGCCGCGCTTGCGCGCCAGCGCGCGGCCGAGCACGTGAAGATCGAGATCGGCCGCCTCGGACGCAGCCGCCGGCTTGTCGGGAGCAGGTTTAGGCGGGGCCGGCTTGACGCCGACCTCGTCGGCAACGGGCGCAGACTTCGGCAACGCCCGTTGCACGACGGCCTTTTCCTTGCCTCTACGCCAGAATGCAAAACGCATAACGAACTCCCGCGGACGCCGCGATTCCACCTCAATGGCCGCGATTACAGTCCATTAAGGTTGCTGCTGGGTTAATCGGCGCGGTTGATGGACATGGCGGCCACCACCCCCGCCGTCATTCTTTGTTAACCATGCGTGCCGTTAATCGGGGGCCGGTATTTTCTCGGGATTCCTGACATGCGCGATTTGCGCGCTCCCCTTGTTTGTCTGATTGCTGCGCTCGCGCTGTCGGGCTGCATGGGCCGGACGTCGCCGATCGCCCGCGACCCCGGCCTCGATTCGATGGCCTATGCCCAGCCGCCCCTCGCAACTCCCGTGGCCTATGCCGAGCCCGTGCCGCAGCACGGCGGCTATAATCTCGGCCCCGGCGACAAGCTCCGCGTCGTGGTCTATGGCCAGGAAGGCCTGACCAACTCCTATGCGATCGGCGCGGCCGGCGCGATCACCATGCCGCTGATCGGTTCGGTGCCGGCGCGCGGCCGGACGCCTGCGGGGCTTGCCGCCGAGATCACCGCGCGGCTGCGCAACGGCTTCATCCGCGAGCCTTCGGTGGCGGTCGAGATCGAGTCCTATCGGCCGTTCTTCATCCTCGGTGAAGTCGCAGCCCCCGGCCAATATCCCTATGTGCCCAACATGACGGTGGAGAGCGCGGTCGCAATCGCCGGCGGCTTCTCGCCGCGCGCCAGGCGCGACCAGGTCACCCTCACCCACACCGATGCATCGGGCGCGGGCCGCTTCGTCGTGCCGCTGGGCACGCCGCTCGGCCCCGGCGACACCGTGTTCGTCGGCGAGCGCTGGTTCTGATCGATGGCACAGAATCAGGAACAGCCGCTGCGCATCCTGCATGTCGTCCGCGCCCCGGTCGGCGGCATCATTCGTCATATCCTCGATGTCGCCAACGGCCAGATCGAACGCGGCCATCATGTCGGCATCGTCGCCGACAGCCTGACCGGCGGCACGCGTGCCGCCGCGGTGCTGGCCGAGATCGAGCCGCACCTCAAGCTCGGCGTCCACCGGGTGGCGATACGCCGCGAGCCGCGCTTCGCCGACTTCATGGTCTGGGCACACATCGCCGGCCTGATCCGCAAGCTGAAACCCGATGTCGTGCACGGCCATGGCGCCAAGGCCGGCGCCTATGTCCGGCTGCGGCGGCGGTCGGACAAGGTGATCCGGGTCTACACGCCGCATGGCGGCTCACTGCACTACCCGCTCGACACCTGGAAAGGCCGCTTCTACAGCCAGCTCGAGCGCACGCTGATGAACAGCACCGACCTGTTCCTGTTCGAGAGCGCGTTCGCCCGCGACACCTATCAGCGGACCGTGGGCAAGCCTGCGGGCCTCGTGCGCTGCGTCTTCAACGGCGTCACATCGGAGGAATTCGAGCCGGTGCCCAAGGCCGACGATGCCTCCGACGTGGCCTATGTCGGCGAATTCCGGCGCATCAAGGGCGCCGATCTCCTGATCGACGCGGTGGCGAAATTGCGCGCCGACGGCAAGCCGGTGACGCTGACGCTCGGCGGCGACGGCGAGGAGTTCGAGCGGCTCAAGGAGCAGGTGAAGCGGCTGTCACTCGGTGATGCCGTCCGCTTCATCGGTCACGTCAAGGCGCGCTTCGGCTTCTCCAAGGGCAGCCTGCTGGTGGTTCCCTCACGCGGCGATTCGATGCCCTATGTCGTGATCGAGGCGGGCGCGGCCGGCGTTCCGATGATCGCCGCCGATGTCGGCGGCATCCCGGAGATCTTCGACACCCACGCCGACGCCCTGTTCGCGCCCAGCAATGCCGCCGCGATGGCCGACGCCATCAAGGCCGCGCTCGACAATCCCACAGCGACCGCGGCGCGCGCGCAAAAACTGCGCGAGCGGATTTCCGAACATTTCTCGCAGAGCGCGATGGTCGAGGGCGTGCTGGCCGGCTACCGCGACGCATTTGCCAAACGTTAACCACTTCTTGCACACGTAACCGTTTCTTCCGATTTGTCCCCTTAAGTCACGTCCGGGGGAATTTCGCTGCAGCGCGCGGATGCCCATCTGCATGCGCAGGAATGGACGTGGACTCGTGGAACCGTTTAACGCACGCTCGATGCTGGATGCCGCTGCGTCTGCAACGGCTACCAAGCCGCAGGTCGAACGCCGCCGGCGCCTGTCGCCGGCCGCACTCGCCGTTACCAATCAGAAAGTTCGCGGCGCCTATTCGCCGGTGGTGATCGCGGGCGTGGTCCGCGTCGCCGATTTCGTGCTGCTCAGCCTGGTCGGCGTCGGGCTCTATTTCGCCTATGTCCGCCCGCTCGCCGGCGGCATCCATTGGGGATACATCGCCTCGATCCTCGGCATGTCGGCCGCGGCCGTGGTCTGCTTCCAGGCCGCCGACATCTACCAGGTGCAGGTCTTCCGCGGCCAGCTGCGCCAGATGACGCGGATGATCTCGTCATGGACCTTCGTGTTCCTGCTGTTCATCGGCGTCTCATTCCTGGCCAAGCTCGGCGGCGAGGTATCGCGCGTCTGGCTGTCGTCGTTCTTCTGCGTCGGCCTCGTGATGCTGATCGCCGAGCGGGTGCTGCTGCGATCGATGGTGCGCGCCTGGGCGCATGACGGGCGGCTCGACCGCCGCACCATCATTGTCGGCGCCGATCAGAACGGCGAGCACCTGATCGAGGCGCTGAACGCCGACGATGATTCCGACATCCACGTGCTCGGCGTGTTCGACGACCGCAACGACTCCCGCGCCATGGATACCTGCGCGGGCTCACCGAAACTCGGCAAGGTCGACGACATCGTCGAGTTCGCCCGCCGCACCCGCGTCGACCTCGTGCTGTTCGCGCTGCCGATCTCGGCGGAGACCCGCATCCTGGAAATGCTGAAGAAGCTCTGGGTGCTGCCGGTCGACATCCGCCTGTCGGCCCATACCAACAAGCTGCGCTTCCGCCCCCGCTCTTACTCCTATGTCGGCAACGTGCCGACGCTCGACGTGTTCGAGGCGCCGATCACCGACTGGGATCTGGTGCTGAAATGGCTGTTCGACCGCGTGGTCGGCGGCCTCGCTTTGCTCGCCGCGCTGCCGGTGCTGGGACTGGTGGCGCTCGCGGTGAAGCTCGACAGCCCCGGCCCGGTGCTGTTCCGCCAGAAGCGCTTCGGCTTCAACAATGAGCGGATCGACGTCTACAAATTCCGTTCGCTCTACCACCACCAGGCCGATCCGACCGCCTCCAAGGTCGTGACCAAGAACGATCCGCGCGTCACCCGGGTCGGCCGCTTCATCCGCAAGAGCTCGCTCGACGAATTGCCGCAGCTGTTCAACGTGGTACTGAAGGGCAACCTCTCCCTGGTCGGTCCGCGCCCGCACGCCGTGCAGAGCAAGCTGCAGAACCAGCTGTTCGACGAGGCCGTCGACGGCTATTTCGCCCGTCACCGCGTCAAGCCCGGCATCACCGGCTGGGCGCAGATCAACGGCTGGCGCGGCGAGGTCGACACCGACGAGAAGATCCAGAAGCGCGTCGAATACGACCTCTATTATATCGAGAACTGGTCGGTGCTGTTCGACCTCTACATTCTGCTCAAGACGCCGCTCTCGTTGCTGACCAAGAACGAGAACGCGTACTGAGATCGATTGCCTGTCGCTGATACTCCTTCGCCGAGGCGAGCGTCAGCTTGTGTATCTGTTGCGTTGCGTGAGTATCCGATGGCCTATGCGGCGACAGCCGGGACGTCCCATTCGCTGACATCCGCGCCAGCGGGCGTGCTGGCGCTGCAGCGGGCGCTGATGTGGCTGGCCGGCGCGTCCGGCGCCATCGTGTTCATCGAGCCGAGCCCGTATGAACTCGTCACGCTGACCGCCTGCGTGGTGTTCTTCGCCACGGGCCTGCGCATGCGGCTCGTGTTCATGCCGCTGTTGTTCACACTGATCGTGCTCAATGTCGGCTACAGCATCGGCGCGGTGCCGTTCCTCGACAAGCCGGAGGTGGTGAACTGGGTCCTCACCTCCTGGTACATGGCCGTCACCGTCATCTTCTTCGCGATGGTGATGTCGGAGGACACCGAAGCCCGCCTCGACATGTTGCGCCGGGGACTGATCGTCGGCGCGATGATCGCCTCGCTCGCCGGCATCGCCGGCTATTTCCGTCTGGTGCCCGGCGGCTACGATCTGCTGACGCTGTATGACCGCGCCCGCGGCACCTTCAAGGATCCGAACGTGCTCGGCGCGTTCCTGATCCTGCCGGCGCTGTTCACGCTGCAGAGCGTCGTCTCCGACCGCTTCGGCAAGGCGTTCCGCAACGCCATCGCCTTCGGCATCATCTCGCTGGCGATCCTGCTGTCGTTCTCCCGCGCCGCCTGGGGCGGCCTCGTCATCACCGCGGCCTTCATGCTGGCGATGATGGTGTTCACCAGCCGCACGCAGGCGCAGCGCTCGCGCATCATCGTGATGACCCTGATCGCCGCGGTCCTGGCGGTGGCGCTGATTGCGGTGCTGCTCTCGATCGGCTCGGTCGCCGACATGTTCAAGCAGCGCGCGAGCTTCGACCAGAGCTATGACGAAGGCCGCTTCGGCCGGTTCGGCCGTCACATCCTCGGCGCCCAGATGGCGCTCGAGCTGCCGTTCGGCATCGGGCCGTTGCAATTCCACACCTACTTCCCCGAGGACACCCACAATTCCTATCTCAACGCCTTCATGTCGGGCGGCTGGATCTCGGGCATCTGCTATCCGGCGCTGGTGTTCGTCAGCGCGTTCATCGGCTTCCGTTACGTGTACGCGCGGGTGCCGTGGCAGCGCGGCTATCTCGCGGTCTTCGCGGGGTTTCTCGGCTTCGTCGGCGAGAGCTTCATCATCGATACCGACCACTGGCGGCACTTCTGGATGATGCTGGGCACGATGTGGGGCATGTACGCGGCGGCCGAGCGCTATCGCGCGACAGCGGCGCAGGTCACCGGCGAGATTTCGGCGACATCTTGAGATTGGCGCGCTGCTCCGGCGGCGTATCGATCACGACTTTCAGTGCGCCGGTTGCCCCCAATACGCCCTTGTAACCATCATTGGTGAAGCGCAGCAGCAGGCGCAATTCGTCCTCGCTATAGCCGCTGAAGACCTTCTGCATCGCCTGCTGCAGCGGCACGTAATACTGACCGATCTTCTCGACCGCCTCCGGCACGACCGAGATGAACACCTTGCGACGATCGCTCTCGTCACGCTCCCGGCGCACGTAGCCGGCCTTCTCCAGCCGGTCGACCACGCCGGTGATCGCTCCCGTGGTCAGCCCGGTGACCTCGGCAAGGCGACCCGCCGTCACGCGTCCTTCCAGGAGGACGATGTCGATGCATTCGAGGTCGGAACCGGAAATTCCCGCCACGTTGGCAACGGTTTGACCGTACAGCACGCCCTGCGCCGACGACCGTCGCAATGCTTCTTCCAGCTCCTGCAGCAAGGCGCCGCGCGATTTCGCGCTTGACAAGCTTCACCTCATACCTTAGTCGATAAATATCTTAGTAGCTAAGATTATTAGCTGCTAACTCTTCCTAGCCGACATGGATGCATGGAGCAAGACACGATGACCCGACGTCCCCGCAAGGCACTCATCATCGGCGCCGGCATCGCAGGTCCGGTGACCGCGATGTTTTTGACCCGCGCCGGTATCGAGGCCGAGCTCTATGAAGCCTGGCCCTATTCGACCGGGTCGGCGGCGGACTGCAGATTGCGCCCAACGGCATGCACGTGCTGGCGGAGCTCGGCGTCGCCGACGAATTGATCCGCAGCGGCTCGATCGCCGAATCCTTCGACTTCTATTCGCAGGGCGGCAAGAAGCTCGGCTCCCTCAACCAGAACATGCAGCAGCGCTTCGGCCAGCCCGCGGTGAACATGTGCCGCGCGACCCTGAACGAGACCCTGATCGACAAGGCGTGGGCCTCCAACGTCTCGGTGTTCTTCGAGAAGCGGCTGGTCAAGATCGAGGATCGCGGCGACCAGCCCGTAACAGCCTATTTCGCCGACGGCACCACTGCCGAGGGCGATTTCGTGATCGGCGCCGACGGCGTGCATTCGGCGGTGCGGCGTCACGTGATCCCCGACGGGCCGACGCCGTTCGACACCGGGCTGATCGGCTTCGGCGGCTTCGTGCCGCGCGCCATGATCGAGCGCCTGCCGATCGGCCAGAAGGTGGCGAGCACGTTCGGGCAAAGCGGCTTCTTCGGCTACGGGCTGTGCAGCCCCGATCCGGACACCGGCGCGATGTGGTGGAGCACGCAGCCGTCGCACGGCATGACCGCAGCGGCCTACCGGCTGCAGAGCCAGGATGCGATCAGGCAGCATCTGCGCGATTTCCACGCCGGCTGGCATGCGCCGATCCCCGAGATCATCGAGGCCGCGGAGAATATCGTGGTGACCGACACGCTCGACGTCGCAACGCTGCCGACCTGGTCGCGCAAGCGCACGCTCTTGATCGGCGACGCCGCGCATGCCACCAGCCCGCATGCCGGCCAGGGCGCGTCGCTCGCGCTGGAAGATGCGTTGCGGCTTGCAGTGCTGATGCGCGACGGCCAGGAGCTCGGCCTGACCTTCCAGGCCTTCGAGCACGAGCGGCGCCCGCGCGCCGAGAAAATCGTCGCAATCGCCCGCCGCAACGGCAACAGCAAGCGTGAATTCAGCCCGACCGGCGCCTGGCTGCGCGATCACATGCTGAAGCTAATCCTGCCGGTGTCTTCCAAGGGCATGGATTTCATGTACGCCTATAATCCGCGCGCGGCGGCGTAGCATTTCGCTGTCATGCCCCGCGAAAGCGGGGCATCCAGTACGCCGCGGCTTCTCCGCAAAACACAAGCGTCTCTGGAATACTGGATCGCCCGGACTAGCCGGGCGATGACACCGAAGAGGGTGCGCGAACTACTTCTCGACCTCAAACGTCAGCCCGGCGCGATCGACTAGGCGCTTGATCAGTCTGTGCTGCATCGCGGCTCCCGGGGTCCAGAAGCCGGGGGCTACATCCCGCGTATCGCGCAACAGGCAGATCGCACATTCCGAGATCATCTTCGAGGTCGAGCCGTAGCCGGGATCGCGATCGCCCTTGATGCCGGCGCGGACCATGCGGCCGTCGGGCGCGACCGCGATATAGAGCAGATCGTAGCGGCCGTTCTCGCGCTCTTCCTTGGAAGGGCCCTCGCCCGGCTTCGGCGCGCTCGGCCCAGTCTTCTCCGAATTCAGCGCCATCACCTTCTTGGCGTTCGCCTCGCCCTTTTCGCCCGGACCGGTCAGGACCATCTCGTCGTAGACGAAGTCCTTGCCGTAGGGAAAGCCCATCAGCATGTTGGAGCGGTGGACGTTGCGCGTGTTGATCAGCGCCATCATGAACGGCGCGGTCCAGGAGTGCAGATCCTCCTCGTAAGCCGGCTTGCTGCCGCGCGGCTGCTTCGGGCCCTCGAAGCCCGGCGTCAGCGCGAAGGGATTGTTGAGGATCGCAACCAGGCTGAGGTCCTTGGCGACCGCATCGAAAGTCGCCTTGGCGCTCGCGGCGGTGCCGCCGGACAGCGTGCCGCGCATGTCGCGCACCCGGCCCTTGACGCGCTGTGCGGCCGCGCCGAACACGCGCCGGGCCTCGTCCTGGACAAAGAACGTGCCGAGCTCGAACGGCACCGAATCGAAGCCGCAGGAGAACACGATGCGCGCGCCGCTGGCCTTTGCCGCGGCTTCGTATTTGTCGATCATCTGCCGCATCCAGACCGGCTCGCCGCACAGATCGAAATAGTCGGTGCCGCTTTCCACGCAGGCCGCGATCAGCTCGTTGCCATAGAGCTGATACGGACCGACCGTCGAGATCACCGATTTGGTCTGCGCCAGCATCGCCTTCAGCGATGCAGCGTCGCCGGCATCGGCAACGATCAGCGGCGTATCGGCAGGCGCGCCGATCGCGTCGCGGACCGAAGCGAGCTTGTCCTTGCTGCGCCCGGCCATCGCCCATTTCAGGCTGCCGTCGCGATAATGCGCGGCGAGATATTCGGCGACCAGCTGACCGGTGAAGCCGGTCGCGCCATAGACGACGATGTCGAGTTTCGAGGACATGGATCAGGCTCCCTGCGATTGGGCGCCCTTTTGTCATTGCGGGCGCGGCGACGCAATTGGCTATTTCTTGCGGCTATTTCTTGCCGCTATTTCTCCGCTATTTCTTGGCGTAGGACACGCCCATGCCCGCACGCACGTCGGCCTGGATGCCATAGGGCGCGATCGGGTAACGCAGGCCGTTCTTGGCGAGCTGCTTCATGCCGGCGATCGCCTTGACCAGATAGGCCGGCGGCAGCGCCATCAGCATCTCCTCGTCGGGCACGCCGCCATAACGGCGCTCGGCGAAGCACGGCAGCGACAGGCTCGGCTCGCCGGTCTTCAGCGCCCGCCCCCACGAATCCGCACAGGCGGTTTCGCCGACCACGCCCCATTCGAACTTCTTGTAGCCGGTGTACTGCAGCCCGTTGATCAGGATGATCATCTGTCCCGGCGTCGCATAGACGAGGCAGATGTCGGGCGGATTGAGCCGGCCGCTGGTCAGCGGGCTCACCGCCATCGCCTGGTACCGGCCGTAAGGCACCACGTCGAGCGCCTCCTGGCGCTTGCGCGCGTCCTCGGCCGTGCCGTGCCAAACGCCGACATAGTTCTCGCCGGCAAGCCACTTCTCGTCCTGCGGCGCGAGCCCGATCACCGCGCGGCACTGCGCGCCGACCAGATCGTCGCCGGTGATGCCGACCGTCCAGCCGAGCCGCGAGGCCATGCTGACGATCTGATCGGTGGTGTGGACCGCCGACGGACGCCGGATCTTCGGGATCGCCTCCATCTCCTCGACGCGCGCGAACATCTTGATCCCGATGACCGTGGTCTTCAGCCGCAGCAGGTTGTTCAGGTCGGCGACTATTGCCGCGAGGTCGAACTGTTCCGGCGGTGTCTGCTGTTGCATGGCGAAAACTCCCGTGAGCGGCGGCTTGGCGTTGCCTGTTGTGGCGATGGTAGAGCATTTTCGAGCGAAGTGGGTACCGGTTCGCGTGGAGAAAATGCGTCAAGACAAGAATCTAGGAGCTTGTCTGGATAGTCGCTGTTCAAATCTGGTCGGGTCTGATTCAACATTGGGCGATGAGCAAGTATTTTCGGCCTTGGAACATCGATCAGACGCTGCTTCTGCCGCCGAATGTGCAGGACTTCGTGCCGAAAGGCCATGTCTCGCGGTTTATGGTTGATCTGGTGCGGGAGAGCCTCGATCTCAGGGAGATCATGGGCAGCTATGTGAGCGGGCTTGGGCAGCCGCCGTTTGATCCGCGGATGATGGTGGCGCTGCTGCTGCATAGCTATGCGAGTGGGCTGTATTCGTCGCGTCGGATTGCCAAGGCCTGCCGGGAGCGGAACGATTTTGTGATGATCGTGGCGCTGGATGCGCCGGATTTTCGGACGATCAGCGACTTTCGCAAGCGACATTTGAAGGCGCTCGGCGCGCTATTCGTGCAGGTTCTGAAGTTGTGCGAGACGGCCGGGCTGGTCAAGCTCGGTCATGTCGCGCTGGATGGTACGAAGATCAAGGCGAACGCGTCGAAACACAAGGCGATGAGTTATGAGCGCATGAAGAAGCGCGAGGCGGAATTGAAGGCCGAGGTCGCTCGCATGCTGGCGGCCGCCGAGGCGGCGGATGCCTCGGAGGATGAGACTTTCGGCAACAGCGACGAACTGCCGGACTGGACCGTCGACAAGCAGAAACGGCTGGCGAAGATCCAGCAAGCGATGGCGGCGCTGGAAGCGGACGCCAAACTGGCGGCGGAGGAAGAGCGCCGCATCGAGGCCGAAAAGGAACAGCAGCGCCAGGCCGAAGGCCGCAAGAAGCCGGGCAAACCGGCGGCGCTGCCATCGGAGGAACCCAATCCCAAGGCGCAACGCAACTTCACCGATCCGGAAAGCCGCATCATGAAGTCGAAGGATGGCTTCGTTCAGGCCTATAATGCCCAGGCGGCCGTCGATGCACATGCCCAGATCATTGTCGCGCAAGAACTGACCCAGCACGGCAGCGATCAGGGCCAGTTGGTGCCCCTGATCGAGGCCATCGAGAGCAATCTTGGCCGCAAGCCGCGGCAGGCCTCAGCGGATTCCGGCTACTGCAGCGAAGCCAATCTCGAAGCGCTCGACACACGCAGCATCGATGGCTATGTCGCGCCCGGACGCGCCAAGCACCCGACAGTAGCGAACGGAAAAGTCGGCGGCCCGCTGACACAGGCCATGCGAAAGAAGATCGACGATGGCGGCTTCGAAACACCCTACCGATTGCGAAAGCAAGTGGTGGAGCCGGTGTTCGGGCAGATCAAACAGGCAAGAGGCTTCCGCCAGTTCCTGTTGCGGGGCATCGAGAAAGTGCGCGCCGAGTGGACAATGATCTGCACCGTCCATAACCTCCTCAAGCTGTTCAACCTCGCAAACGCAGCCTGAGCCTGCTACTCTACAACAAATGCCCGTCACGAAAACATATCTGGACGGGCTCCTAGAGCCCGTTCCGACTCGATCGGAACGGGGCTCTAGCCGGATTGACCGGCAGAAGCGACAAGCGCGTGGCGTCCTAACCGCTCTCAGCCCACAGATCGCGCGCCAACCCGGCCGAACTTGATAATGGCGTAGACTCGCAGACATTCCGCAACGATACATGGGCTTGCATCAAACTGACAAAATCTGTCAGTGGCCTGTGCTAGTTCAGCGCATCATCTCGAACAGGAGAACATGATGACTGAACACGATGGCAAGACACTCGCAATCGCCCGCGCCTATGTCGAGGCAATCGCCAACAAGGATGTCGACACGATCATTTCGATTTCGACCGACGATGTTGTTTGCAACTCGCCGCGTGGTCGGCTGACCGGCACGCAGGCATTCCGCGGCTTTCACGAGGGCTTCGCCCGCATGATCAAAAAGGTCGTGGTTCTTGCGGCCTTTGGTGACGATGAGCATGCCGTGGTCGTCTACCACGCGGAAACCCATCCTGTTCCGAACTCGACTGTCGCCGAGCTTCTCAAGATCAAGAACGGCAAGATCGCTTCGACCGAGGTGATTTACGACGCAACGCCCTTCGCCGCCTACGCGGCGACGGTGGCACCCCAATAAATCGCGTCGCAGGAGCAAACCCGTGAAACGCATCCAATATTACGCGTACGGCGGCCCCGAGACGATGAAGCTCGAAGACTTCGTGCTTGAGACGCCCGGACAAGGCCAGGTCGCGGCGAAGGTGAAGTTCACCGCGGTCAATCCGATCGATTGGAAAATGCGGCAAGGCGCCCTGAAGATGATGACAGGGAAATCCTTCCCTCGAACGATGGGCGTCGACTTTTCGGGGACAGTGATCTCCGTTGGCGCCGGCGTGACGCGGTTCAGGCCCGGCGACGCGGTCTTCGGCCTTGCCCGCCTCAAGCAAAGCGGTGCGCTTGGCGAGGCGTTCGTCACCAACGAAAGCTTCGTTGCGAAGAAGCCCGACAACGTTTCTTTCGAGGAAGCGGCGTGCCTCGGAACGCCTGGTGTCACGGCATGGAACGGTCTTGTCGACAGGGCGGCTCTCAAGGGCGGCCAGTCGGTCTTCGTCAACGGATGCACCGGCGCGGTTGGGGAGGCTGCCGTGCAGATTGCGCGGATGCTCGGCGCCACGGCTTCAGGCCGTTGCAGCGCTGAAGCGATGCCGAGGGCCCACGAGCTCGGCGTGCAGAAACCCTTCGACTATCGGAAGACCGACCTATCGGCGCTGACGGATCGTTTTGACGTGGTCTATGATACGGCCGCAGTCATGCCGGCGGCCACCGGCTTACACCTCGCGGGCAAGCGCGGCGTGTTCCTTGATATCGAACCGACACCGGCGAAATTTCTCCGCTCGCTCTTCAATCGCAAACTGAAGCCCATCGTTTGCACGCCACGAGCTGACATCCTCGACGGACTGGCGCGCGCTGCCCGAGAGGGAAAGCTGCGGTTGCCGGTCGCCGAAACCGTGCCGCTCCGCGAGGCGATTCCGTTCATCGCAAGCCTTGAGAAGGGCCGGAGGATCGCCGGAAAAGGGCTCGTTGCCATAGCCTGACACTTACTGCCAAATTTTGGCATGAGCTATGCTAAGCTCGCCGCATGTCCAAAAGTCAACGGCTCTTCGATCTCATGCAGATGCTCCGGCGGCATCCTCGTCCGGTAGCGGGCACCGAGCTTGCGCGCGAGGCCGGCGTGTCGTTGCGGACGGTCTATCGCGACATCTCGGATTTGCAGGCCTTGGGCGCTGAGATCGAAGGTGAACCGGGTGTCGGATATGTCTTGCGGCCGGGCTTCCTGTTGCCGCCGCTGATGTTCTCCGAAGAGGAGATTCAGGCGGTTGCCTTGGGCGTGCAATGGGTGCAGCGGCAGACGGATGAAGGGCTTGCGCTTGCTGCACAGAATGCGCTTGCCAAGATCGGCGCAGTGCTCCCCTCGGAACTGCGGCACAAGCTTGACGACAGCAGCTTCCACGTCAGCCGCCGCGCACCGAAGACACCCTCTGTGGATCTTCAAATGCTGCGTCAGGCGATGCGCGAACAGCGCAAACTGCGCATGATTTATCGCGATCCGACGGGCACGGAGACCGAGCGCGTGATCTGGCCGATTATGCTCGGCTTCTTCGAGGCCCGACGCGTGATTGCCGGCTGGTGCGAGCTTCGCGAGGATTTCCGCACCTTCCGCACGGACCGGATCGTGCGCGGCCGGCTTTTGAAAGAGCGCTATCTCGGCCGCAGGCGCGATCTGGTCAAGCGATGGCGGACGCAGGTTGCGGAGCAAAGCGCGCCGACTAATTCTCCCTGACTCAGCATGTCCATCAGGACGGTAGCTAGCGCGTCGCCGGTCCCGGCAGCCAATCATCGGTTTTGCCCGCCAGATGATAGGCTACGAGCCCGATCCACTCCCGCGTGGCGACGTCGGTGCGCGACAGGCCGTCGATCGCAAACGTTGCGAAGCTCATGACATTACCGGCGCGCCAGTCGACCGGATAGGCCTCGACGCTGAATCCCGCCTTGCGGAACAGGCCGACCGAACGCGGCATGTGATAGGCCGATGTCACGAGCAGCCAGCGCTCGCCCGGCTTCGGATCGACCAGCGCCTTGGAGAATTCCGCGTTCTCCACCGTGTTGCGCGAGCGGCGCTCGATGATCAATCGCGATCTGGCAATGCCGAGGCTCTCGAACAGCTCGGCGGCATAGTCGGCTTCGCGCGCATCATTCGAGATCAAATTCGCGCTGCCGCCGGTGAACACGAGGCGCGCGTTGGGGTATCTGCGCGCGAGCGCTGCCGCCGCGATGACACGATCGGCTGCGCTGCGCACCACCGGCGTACCATGCGCAACCGACAGATCGGCATCGATCGATCCGCCAAGCACAATGATGCCGTCAGGCGCGCCACGCGAGGCGTCCCATGGCGGGAAGCGCTGCTCCAGCGTGGCGATCAGGACATTGCCGAGCGGCGAGAAGCCGCAGATCGCGAGCAGCAGCAGCGCGCCCACCATCAGCCTGCGGCCAAGACGCGCAAACCGCGTCAGCAACAGCACGGCGCCGATCACGCCGATACCGATCAGGAAATTGATCGGCAGCAGCATGATGCCGAGCGTCTTGGAGAGCACAAAAAACAAGGGAAGCCTCTGCGAAGTTCTGCTACAGCGTCATACGCTGCCGGGAACGCAATAAAAAGAAGTCACATGACCCATCATCATCTGAAGTCCAGTTCCGAAACCTGCCATTGGGGCTTCTTTGAAGCCAGGCTGAAACCGGTCCTGACCATCGCAAGCGGCGACGAGGTCACGGTCGAGACCGTCAGCGGCGGCCCGGACGTGGTGCCCGACCGCGGCAAGTTTATCGTCCCGCCGGAGCTCGACGACATCCACGCGAAAAACGAACGGATGGTGCCCGGGCACATTCTGACTGGCCCGATCGCGGTCAGCGGCGCCGAGCCCGGCGATGTGCTCGAGGTCGATATTCTCGACGTCCAACTGCGCCAGGACTGGGGTTACAATCTGATCAAGCCATTGTCCGGCACCCTGCCCGACGATTTCCACGAGACGCGCATCCTCAACATCCCGCTCGATCGCGACCGCATGGTCGGCCGCATGCCGTGGGGGCTCGATCTGCCGCTGAAGCCGTTCTTCGGGGTGATGGGCGTCTCGCCGCCGCCGGCCTGGGGCCGCATCTCCTCGCTGATCCCGCGCGCGATGGGCGGCAATCTCGACAACAAGGAGCTCGGCGCCGGCGCCAAGCTCTATCTGCCGGTGTTCGTGCCGGGCGCGCTGTTCTCCTGCGGTGACGGCCATGGCGTACAGGGCGACGGCGAGGTCTGCGTCACCGCGATCGAGACCGCGCTCACCGGCCGCTTCCGCCTGACCTTGCGCAAGGATCTCAAGCTCGCCTATCCGCGCGCCGAGACCGCTGACCATTACATGACCATGGCGATGGATCCCGACCTCGACCAGTGCGTGGTGCGGGCGCTGCGCGACATGATCGTGCTGCTCAGCGAGAAGCGCAATCTGTCCCGCGAGGACGCCTACACGCTGTGCAGCCTGGCCGCCGACCTGCGGGTGACGCAGACGGTCAACGGCTCCAAGGGCATTCACTGCATGATCGCCAAATCGGTGGTCCACGGCTGACAGGCGGTCGATAGGCCGCACTTGTTCCGCAGGCGCGGCTCGATACAATCCCCGTCCCAACGAACAAGAATGGACGGGGACGGACATGCTGAAGGACAGGCTTTCGCCGGCCGACGAGGCTATGCGCGACAAGGAGATGCAGGAGACGCTCGCCGCCTGCCCGCGCATCCTCGATCTCATTGCCCGCGGCCCGCAGGGCGCGCCGGACGCCGAAGCCGTGATCTATCTGCGTTCGCCGCTCGATCCCAATCCGGTCGTGATCTCGAACGATCAGCTGATGGGCTGCGTCAAAGCAGCGGAGAACTATTTCCGCGCGCAAGGCATCGGCAAGGACAATCCGGTCGCGGTCCTGCTGCCGGCGTGTCCCGCGACCGTGGTCGCGATTTTCGGCGCAGCCGCCTGCGGCGTCGCCGAGCCGCTCAACCTCTTGTTCACACGCGAGGCAATCGTCGCCCAGCTCAATGCGATCAACGCAAAACTGTTGCTGGCGCCGCCGCCGGGCACGCCGGGCGGGCTCTATGAGAAGGTCGAGGGCCTGCAGCGCGAGGTGCCGTCGCTCCGGCGCATCGTGATCGTGCCGCTCGACGGCACCATCTCTTTCGATGGCGATGTGCTGCGGCCGGATCCGGCCTGGCGCAACGACTACGGCAAGTCGACGGATATGAGCGAGGCCGACCGCGTCGCGGTGATGCTGCCGACCGGCGGCACCACCGGCCATCCCAAGGTGGCGCGGCTCACCAACCGCGCGATGGTCGCCTCCACCGTGTCCTCGCGGATGGCGCTCGACTTCCATCGCGGCGAGCGCGCCATGATCACGATGCCGCTGTTCCATGTCGGCGGCTTGTTCTGCACCACGGCCAACAGTCTCTCGGCGGGCACGACCATGCTCATCCCCGGCCCCGCCGGTGCGCGCGATCCGGCGCTGGTTCGGAACTTCTGGCAAATCATCGAGACATACCGCGTCAACATCGCCGGCAACGTACCGACCACGCTCGGCGCGCTTGCCGACGTTCCGGTTGCGGACAGCGACATCTCGAGCCTGCGCGTCACCGCGACCGGCGCCTCGATCTGCCCGCCGGAGATCGAGCGGCGTTATCTCGCGACCTGGGGCGGCCCCTGCATCCAGCAGCTCTACGGCATGACCGAGCTAGCCGGCGCCATCACGCATGACGTCCATGGCGTGAAGCCCCGCGCCGAGAGCGTCGGCACCCGCAATCCGCTGGTCGAGCTTGCGATCCTCGACGGCGGCAGGCTGCACACCGGGCCGTGGCCGTCACCGGTCGGCGAACTCCTGACCAGGGGCCCGCAGGTGTTTGCCGGTTACGTCGACAAGAAGCAGACCGAAGAGGCGTTCCGTGACGGCTGGCTGCGCACCGGCGACATCTGCCGGATCGACGCTGACGGCTTCGTCTACATCCTGGGCCGCGCCAAGGACGTCATCATCCGCGGCGGCCACAACATCGACCCGCGCGCGATCGAGGATGCCGCGCTGGCTTTCCCGGGCGTAGCGCTGGCGGCCGCGGTCGGACGTCCCGACAGCTATGCCGGCGAAGTGCCGATGCTGTTCGTCTCGGCGCAGCCCGGCGTCCATATCGATCCGCTGGCGCTGGCTGCCTTCGTGCAGGACAACATCCCGGAGCCGCCGGCGCGCCCGCGCGCGGTGTCGGTGATTGCGGAAATGCCGGTCACGCCGGTCGGCAAGATCTTCAAGCCCAAGCTGCGCGAGATCGCCGCCGGCGAGGCCGCACGCGAGCTACTGGCGCAGGAAGGGTTGTCTGACGAGGTCAGTGTCGACGCCATCACCGATCCATCCCGCGGGCTGTACCTGAGCGTGAGCGCGCCGCCTGGCAAGGCCGAAACGGCGGAGCGGCTTCTGAAGAAGTTCCCGGTCAAGGTCGAGATGCGATCCTAACGCCTTCATTTACCTGAATATTCTGACCCGACCGTCACGCCGGAGTTGACCTCCGGCGTGATGGGCGCGGCTGGCCGCTCTCGCAGCTGACTGCTTGACGAACCGCCTCATTCCTAAATAGACTCTAAATAGATACTTTTCAGTACAGGCGTTCAGGGTTAAGCGTTTTCTCATGGCTACAGAAAAGGCCGAAACCGACCGCGTCCCGGTCACGCTGGCGCTCTCGACCATAGGTTATCTCGAGAAGCTGGTGCGACAGGGCACCCACGGCACGAGCGTCCCGGGCGTTGCACGGACATTGATCGAGGAAGGCATTCGGCTCGCCATCAAGGACGGGTTGCTTGCAATCCGCGACAACGGCCGCACGCCCTGACGCGGGGGTGTGCCAGCGCGGCGGTTCAACACAGAACGTGGAACCGTCAGATGATTGCCATCGAACCAACCTGGACGCCGGAGCGCGTCGACCAACTCAAGATCTACTTCGAAGCCGGCCTTTCCTGCCGCGACATCGCCGTCAATATCGGCGTCAGCCGCAATGCGGTAATCGGCAAGCTGTCGCGGCTGAACCTCACGCGCACGACACCCGACGAGCGCCGGGCCCGGCGGAAGAGATCCAGCGCGCATGCCGCGCAACGGGCGACGGCGAAGCAGCAGCTGCAGTTGCTACAGTCGGTCTACCAACAGGAAGCCGACGATGCGCCTGTTGTAAGCGCCAACAACTGCTCGCTGTTCGAATTGAGCGAGCAGCGCTGCCGCTGGCCGATCAGCACCCCGGGCGCCGACGATTTCTGCTTCTGCGGCAACACCCCGCTCGGCGGCATGCCCTATTGCTCAGGGCATTACCGCCTCGCCTATCAGGCCGGATCGCGCCAGCGCGTGATGCGTTGATCAGCCGACCTTCCAGCCGGTCGCCGCGACAAGGTTCTGATAGAACTCCGGCGTATAGGCCTGCTCGGGCGTGTTGCGCACCCGCTCGTCGAGCGTACGCGCATCGTCGCCGACCAGGATGCGCCAGCGCTCGGCCTTGACGCCGTCGAGGATGATCTTGGCCGCGGCGGCGGCCGAGGTCGGCGCCTCGTCGTGGAAGATGCGGGCGCGGTCGAGCGCGATCTGCTGGATGTCGGCATCCGACATTTTGGCGACGTCGATGCCCTGCCCTTGCAGGCGCTGACGGGCCTGCTTGAGCTCGTCGGCATTCAGCTGGTCGGAGCCATTCTGCACCTTGCGCGAGTTCGACACGATCGAGGTGCCGATATGGCCGGGCATCACCACCGAGCATTTCACATGCGGCGCGTTGAGACGCAGATCGTTGATCATCGCCTCGGTGAATCCCTTCACCGCGAACTTCGCCGCGCTGTAGGCGGTGTGCGACACGCCCAGGCCGACCGAGGCCCAGAAGCCGTTGACGCTCGAGGTGTTGACGATGTGCGCCTCGTCAGCCTTCACCAAGAGCGGCAGGAAGGTGCGAACGCCGAGATAGACGCCGCCCCAGCAGATGTTGAAGGTGCGCTCCCACTGTTCACGCGTATTGGTGAACAGGCTGCCGCCACCGCCGATGCCGGCATTGTTGAACAGCAAATGGATCTTGTCGGTGGCCTGCTGCTCGATCAGCTCATCGCGGAAACGCTTGTAGTGATCCTCGATCGAGACGTCGGCGATGTGGCTGGTGATGCGCAGGCCCTGCGGCAGCTTCTCGACCTCGCAGAGCCGTTTGGTCTCGGCCATCGCCTCGGCCGAAACGTCGCACATCGCGACATTGCATCCCTCGGCAACGAGCTGCCGCGCGAGTTCGCGTCCCATGCCCGTGCCGCCACCCGTGATGACGGCAATCTTTCCAGCAAAATCCTTCATGCGAGATCCGTTCCTTCCCTGCTTCTTGTTCGTTTTGGCGGGAGCGCGGATCGCAGTCCCAGCCGCTTTGGCTGAGGCACTCTACATCACCGAATTATCGCCCAGCAACGGCGCCCGCCGGGCAGCCGGCGGTGCACGAAATCATTCCATGTTGCGAACAATATCCATTGATCAAAAACGCTATTCGGCGGTCTCGATGTGCACAGGCGCGCGCCGCCGCAGCACCGCGCTGCCGGCGCTCAGGACCAGCCTGAGGAGGCCGCGCCACGAGAAGTCGATGACCACCTCATGGTGCCGCAATCCCTTGCCGCCCTTCACCAGCCCGAGATCCCGTATCAAGCAATAGTGGCCGCTGCTCATGCGCGCGAGGCGGCTGTTCTTGAAGCGTCCCATGAATGGCCAGAATGCACTGCGGATCGATTCCGTCAAATCTTGACGGCGTCGAATCGGCGAGACGACGTGAATCCGCTTGCGGTTGACGGCTGGCAATGGCAGCGCGCGTCACGATCGTCGGCGCCGACCGAGGCATGAATCAAAAACCTCCGGCAGGGCATTGCCGGAGGTTTGGGAGGCTTAGCAGCAAGCTAAGAGCCATCATTCAGTGTGTTGTTGGCCATGCCATATATAGTTTAGTAGATCAGGTAAGTAAATAAGTTTGCGGCCAATGAATCGCATGGCTCGTCTTCTTTGTCCGCGTGGACCGAAATGACGTAGCTCTGCTTCCGCAATCGATTCTTGCCAAAGAAAAACCCCGGCAGTTGCCTGCCGGGGTTCTGTTGGATCGTGATCAGATCAACCGGTATTACCAGTTGCGCTGAGCGCGGAAGAGCATCTGGACAGTGTCCTGATCCTTCAGCTCGTAGGTCGCAACCGGCTTGCCGATGCCAGTCGACGACGTGGTGATGACGCCCGAATACTTCTGATCGAGGTGAACGTAGGTCACGTCGGCCGAGAAGGTCAGGTTCTTGACCGGGGTCCAACGGGTGATCACGCCGATCTGCGAGATGTTGTAGTCCGGGTTGCAGTTGGTCACGCCAGCGCCGCCACCAAAGGCGGTGCGGAAGGTACCACCCACGCCACCAACGCCGCAGATGAGCGCCTTGGAGGTGTCGTTGTACGAGACTGCGGCATAAGCGCCGTAGATCGCGGTGTTCCAGTAGGGATCCCAGTTGTGGGTGTAAGCACCGCGCATACCCCAGGTCTTGATCGACTGCTGCGCTCCGCCGGGGCCGAACACCGTGTCAGGTGCCGTACCGAAGCCAACGCTTTGATAGACGCCGGGCAGGCTCGAGCCGCCGAAGATGGCGACCGAGCTGGCCTGGCTGGCCAGTTCCTGGATGTTGTAACGGGTCGCACCGTCGGTGTAGACGCCCTGGATGTTGATGGTGTCGCCGGGTCCGGTCGGGATGTTCTTGATCGACAGGGCCAGCGCACCAGCCCAACCCCACTTGTCGTCGGGATGACCGGTCAACTCGGTGCCGCCGTAGTAGGCAGCGTGGTTGTCATGCGCGGCGACCGACGCCTGGAAGATACCCCAAGCCTGGTCGACCTTCAGCGCAGCGACGAAGTCCGGCGCGATCGTGCCGGCGTAGTCGCTGGTGCCGTAAGCACCACCAGCGCCGAGGTTGTTCACGCCAGCCTGCATGTAAGCGACCTGGTCCTGCGCCGACAGTGCGAGCTGCACGCCGTTGCCGAACTGGGCGGTGTAGGTGAACTGGTTGATGCCGTTGGTGGTGTTCACGCCACCGACGAGACCGTCGTAGTTGTTGCCCGGATAGCCGTTCCAGGGAGCAGCGAACTGCGAAACCGCCTTGCCCATGGTGAAGCCGGCGAACTGGATGAAGGCGTAGTAGACGCCGACCGTACCGGCGGCAACGTTGCCCGCGCCTGCGTTGTTCGGCGCAGAAGCCGAGCCGATCGCCGAATAGACGGTCGAGCCGTTGCCCTGGCCGGCGTAGGTGTCGGAGGTCCAGGTGAACACCGCGTCGAAATAGGTGCGGACCACGCCGTACTCGGTCGCGGTGCGGGTGTCGATGTTGAAGTCTTCGCGCGAACGCCAGGTGTAGCCGTTCGTGAAGCGGTTGTTGGCACCGCTGGCACCGTTGATGTTCGGGCCGTAGACGCTGTTGCCGTTCACCACAACGTCAGCGCGCAGGTAGCCGCCCAGCTTGATGCAGGTGTCGGTGCCGGGGATGTAGTAGAAGCCCGGACCATAAAGAGAGCAGATCTTCACGTACTCGACCGCTTTGGCCTTTACGGGAAGATCGGCCGCCTGTGCCCCGCCGACCGCGACCAGCGCAGCCGTCGAGCCCAGGATAAGGCTCTTCAAATTCATATTAAACCTCCAAGTTGCTCATATGCGTAGAGTCCGGAGCTGCGAGCGCCCCGTGATCCTCCCGCATTGTCCAAGACCGCTTTCCCCAAACCCCGCACCCGCAGATCGATCTGTGGAGTGCGACGGACTTGAACGATCACCGCAACGGGACGATCGAGATTCCCCTACCGCCGGGTTCAATATGCCTTGGCGAGTTCGCCAATCAAAATAGTTTATAAAGTCAGGAATGCGATTGCGGCCACACTGTGTCTCGCCGGCAACGCTGCCCGTAAGCCCTTTGGTTGGCAGGGAAAACTTGTCGCACCCCAAATAGTCCAATCGTCACAGGAGCATCATAATTACTTTACGTTCACTTGCGTTCGTGGGCGGCTTACGAGAAAGATCGCGCTGCCGAGCGGGAAACAAGAATAAACCAGCGCAAAGCTGAGTCGGCACCTAGGGAAGAGGAAAGCTGTGTCAGTGACCAGGAAGGATACGACGCGCCTGCGCGCCATCGAGCATCTCGACATCATCAAGCGCTTCACGCTCGAGATTTCCTCGATCAATTCGCACCTCGAACGTGTCCGCCAGATCTGGGGCAAGGCGCTTGGCGTCAGCGGTCCGCAATGGATGATTCTGATCGCGATCTCGGATCTCGACAAGGATGACGGCGTGCCGATCAACGTGGTGTCGAAGCTGCTGCACGTCGATCCGTCGTTCGTGACCACGCAATCCAAGCTGCTCGAGCAAAAGGAGCTGCTGCGTCGCACCCCCTCCCTGGCCGATGCGCGCGTGGTCCGGCTGTCGCTGACCGACAAGACGAGGAAGCATCTGGCGGGCCTCGCCAGCCAGCACAAGGCGTTCAAGAGGACCGTATTCGAGGAGTTCAGCGAGCCTGAACTGGCCGAATTCACGGCCAAGCTTGCGATGCTCAACAACCGCCTGGAAAAGGCGTGTCTGATCGTCGCGATGGATTCAGATACCTGAAGCGACCGGCGCGGCGCGCCTGAGATCGCGGCCCCACGATTCGACCAGAGCCATTTCCGTTCCGATGGAATCGGAACGGGGCTCTGGATTCTTGCTTTGACGCGTTTTCTTTATGCGAACCGGTAGCCACTTCGCTCGAAAACGCTCCAGGCACCCGACCGGGTCGGGCAACAGCCTTGCTGCTCAGCGCGGTGACTTATCCATGGCCTTGCCCGGGCGACTGGAAGGCCAGAAAAGCCACAACACCCAGCAGCGCAGCCCAGACCAGGAAGTGTTCAGCGATCACTGTCAGCCCTCCATTTGATTGATGGAAAGCATGAAACGGGCCACGCGATGAGCTGGACGCTTGAACGAGCCGCACAAAGATGCGGCCGGGCGATCAAGCCTGCATACCGTCTGCGGAACGGGTGCTCATCCGCAGACCGCCCGCCCGAAAGCGTGGCTCCGTTCGACCGAACGCAACTACGACAGAATGCTGAAGTCCGCCGCGGTGACCGTGCCTGCGGTCGCACCGTTCAGCCGGACCGCGTTGGCACCGTCGACCTGAATGACGAAGTACGCGCCGTTCTGGTAGGAGTGTGCCAGCAGATCGGCGAACGAACTAAAGCCGCTGCCAGTGAACTGCACGGTATCCGTGGCAGCGTTCCAGTCCTGGACCACCTGGACACCCGGCGCTCTGCGGGAGACGAACGTTTTGTTGCCGCCGCCGCCGAAATAGTAGTTCACGCCGGTGCCACCATCGAAATAGTCATTGCCGGCACCGCCGATGAGAACGTCGACGCCGTCACCGCCATACATGACGTCGTCGCCATTGCCGCCGTAGAAATAATCGTTGGCGGCCTGGCCGTACATGACGTCGTTGCCGTCGTCGCCGATCTCGACCGCGCGGCCATTGGCGACGATGACGTCGTTGCCTGCTCCCCCGTAGGCGGAGCCGCCGTCGCCGACGCTCATGTAGATCCAGTCGTCGCCGGCGTGGCCCTCCAGCAGATCGACGCCGTCATCTCCCACCAGCGTATCGTTACCGTTGCCGCCGTGCGACGTGTCGTTGCCACTGCCTCCGAACAGCACATCATTGCCGTCGCCACCAAAGAGCAGGTCATCGCCGCAGCCGGCCACCAGGACGTCGTTGCCGCCATTGCCATAGAGGCCCGGCGCCACGGAGGTGCCGGAGGCCACCAGGATGTTCGCTCCGCTCTCGTTGCCCTCGCCGCCATAAATCGTATCATTGCCGGCCGAGCCATACAGAGCAACGGGCGGCTTCGTACCGCCCGACCCGATCCGTCACAGAATGTATCGAGTAAAATGGTCGGAGCGAGAGGATTTGAACCTCCGACCCCTAGTCTCCCAGTGATTCCGAGGTCGAATACCGCGAAGGCTCAAGGCATACCGATTGACACCATTAGCGATGCAAAATCAGATATTTGTGTAATACCAAGAGCTACCAGCGGTTACCGTCAGTGACAGGCCAATCCCCCGCCAATGTTTCCCAAAAGTTTCCCAAATCGGCTATAGAGCCGCTCGGGCACACCGCTACAGACTAGGGCGCTATCCCCAAGGCTCGCAGTAGGAAACACCCGGGAAACATCGGAGGGCAGTCCGTGACTAGGGGTCGAAACAAGCTTGCCGCAAAAGCGGTCGACAAGGCCATTGCGGAGGCAAAGGACACCCGATTTGGTCGGGTTTACGTGCGCGCCCGCAGGCAGCCCCTCGTGCTCTTCGAAGAGCGCGCGCAACTTCTCCGGGCCAGCGTCCTTCTTATCTGCGTCGAGCACTACGAGCTTCGAGGGGCCGCAGGAGATCGAGGGCACCGCATTAGGGAACTTGCGCCACAACTTGACCAGAACAGCGTCGTCTTTCGTCGCGCCGACGTGGGCAGGTTCTACGCCATGCTTCTCGACGTACTCGTCAATAGCGGCCTCGCGCTCATCCTTGCTGAGCGACGTGTCGGCGCGATTGTAGCGGGGGATCAGGGGGACCTTCCCGTCTGAGGGGAACACGTATAGCCCGGCTTGCGCGAAGAAGCGCGCGTTCTTGCGGTTCGTGCTCTGTCTAGCGCCAGTATTGTCGACCGCTGTCACTGCTTCAGCCATCCTACGCTGCGTCCTTTTCCTGCGCGGCGAGCGTTTTCGCCCCACGCTGTCGTGAGCCGATCTTGTTCTTCTGATCGGCTTTGATTTGCCGGATAATTCCGTTGGTTCGTTCCGAGCGCCGCTGATCGATTTCTAGCTGTCGTTCTCTGAACTCGATTTGGCGGCCCAACCATTCGGTTCGCTCTGCCGCAGAGGGCAACGCCGTGAGATAGGTCCATCCAGCCTCTTCGTTGCGCCCGATGAACGTCAACGCCCTCAGCTCGGCTACCGATATGCTGCCCTTACGTTTCCGCTTCTCAGACACGATTCCGTGCTGCACGAGATATCGCGGGAGATATGCCCTCACGCTGTTGGCAATCTCTCGTTGCTTTAAGGGAGTTTCGTCCGCTAACGCCTGCAACGCTTTGCGCGAGCCAAATTCGGTATCGATCATGAGCGCCGCGATGCACCCTTCGAGCCGATTGGCGTCCGACACCAATTCTTGCGCAGTACGCAGAGGAATCTCCGCCCGCTTTGCGAGCCAACGGGAGTCAAACTCGGACGCGGCGTCACCGAGAAAGGCAGGCGCTATTTCACGCAAGCACTGCGTGCAAGCGACCTTGAGAGCGTGATCAGCGTCCGGCGATCTAACCGCAGCGGCTAGATCGGCAGCAACTTCCGCCCACCGGGCTTCTTCGGCTGCACGCGCGAATCGCTCGGAAAACAGGCGACCGTTCCGGAGAACTCGCCGAAGATTACTGTTTGCCTGAGCGTTCAGTTCGCGGGCGAAGGCGTGAGCGTAATCGGCCCCCGCACGATCTCCGGAAGCGAGCAGCTCCCGCGCTCGCTTGCGCTCGGAATTGGCCGCTTGCCGAGTATCGTTGATCTCGAAGGCCTGTTGATCTAGGCGTGCATCAATATCATCGTAGCTTTCGGCTCGATTGAACCAATCGAACTTGGTGCCGCTCTCGACATAAGGATCACTCTCGGCGTTGCGAGCGCGGTCCTCGCCGTCAGCCTTTAAGATTGCTTCCCATTGATCTTGAAGAGAGACTTTCGTGGAAGCGTATTCGTCGTGACTCATAGGTTCCCCCAGGCGCGCGTGCGTTCGCGCGTTCTGACGTTGGGTGATGTCGTGGGTTTTCAGGCGGGGATGTGGAGGCGCGTTATCGCTCGAAGCCCGTGTCGCGCACGGCGGCCATCTCTGTTTCGAGCCACCGGTTCAGGTGCCCCAGCTTGCGCGGCTGCGGAATTTTGCCCGCCGACAGCCAACGATTGAATGACGTGACCGAAGGTCCGCCAAGGACCTCAATAAAGAGGTCGCGCCCGCCGAGACGAGCGGGGTGGGGAAAGTCAGACGGGATAGTGACGTGATGAGCCGACTGGCAGGAAGTAGGTGCAGGCATTGTAGACTCCGATTGCCCCGCTTTATGGGGCGGGTTGATTCATCGGAGCCGAGCCGCAACCCGGTACTATAATTCGGCCGAAGCCCGCTGAGCGGGAACCCTTGTCAGCCGGGTTTAATTACCGGCCGGGGCGACGTGTCGCTTCCGTCTGACGCCAGAGACGCGCCGAATGCCTCTCTGGTCTACACCACGCACATTCCGCGTTACGTGGCGCTTGGCTATTCCGCAAGTGAGGTCGAGCAGTCCCGTCAAGTTTTTGGACATTACCGGTCTCTTTTGGGCAGACCGGCCTCTCTCGCACTTCGATGGTACTATCTGGGATATAACGCCCCCGTCAACGCGGAGTGACACGGCGCGCGGCAATTCGATTTCCAGCTGAGACAAAAAAAGCGACTCAAGGGCTAACCCTCTCCGCCGCTGTTTCCCCGGTGTTTCCCAGGCCATTTTTCGAAAAAGAAGACTTCCCGTTAAGTCTTTGATTTTGTTGGTCGGAGCGAGAGGATTTGAACCTCCGACCCCTAGTCTCCCAGACTAGTGCGCTAACCGGGCTGCGCCACGCTCCGATGCCGTTCCATTAGCTGCGATCCTGCGTTCGCGCAAGGCAAAGCAGGCCTTAGAGGGCTGCAATCGGGACCCCGGTTCCCCGACTCAGCCGTCCTTCATCGCCGCGTCGATCATCTGCCGGCAGGCGACCAGCTCCTGCAGCACGCGTTCGAGCCGCTCGCGATCGGCCGACGGAACGGAGGGGCGCACCGGCGGCGCCGCCTTGCCCGGCTGCGCGGACACCTTGCCCGGATGGGCATGCGCCTTGTAGGTCGACAGGATCGGATCCTCGTCGGGATTGACGAATCGGTAGTCGATTCCCTGCTCGTCGCCGTCGCCCTCCTCGCCGTCGAAATCGAGGCCGTCATTGCTCTCGAGCTCGTCGGGCTCGGCCATGCTGTTGCCGACCGCCTCCTCGACCGCGCCGAACGAGACCGCCGCGGTCTGGTCGGCGATGCCCTGCACCGACTTGATGCCGTGCTCTTTGAGGATCCGCTGCACGCCGCGGATCGTATAGCCCTCGCCATAGAGCAGCCGGCGGATGCCCTTGAGCAGGTCGACGTCGTCAGGGCGATAATAACGGCGGCCGCCGCTGCGCTTCATCGGCTTGATCTGCGCGAAGCGCGTTTCCCAGAACCTCAGCACATGCTGGGGAATATCAAGCTCGTCAGCGACTTCGCTGATGGTACGGAACGCATCCGGCGCCTTGTCCAAATGCCCGCTCCTCTCGCCTCAATGGCTAGAACCCTTTCCGTTCCGATTGAATCGGAACGGAGCTCTAGATTCTAGTTTTGGCGCGTTTTCTTCACGCGAACCGGTATCCACTTCGCTTGAAAACGCTCTAGTCGGCCTTGCTGCCGTCGCCATTGGTGACGGAATGGCCATTGATCCGCTGCTTCAGGATCGCCGACGGCTTGAACACCATCACCCGCCGCGGCGAGATCGGCACCTCAGTGCCGGTCTTTGGATTACGCCCGATACGCTGGCCCTTCTTGCGCACCATGAAGGAGCCGAATGACGACAGCTTCACCGTCTCGCCCTTTTCCAGGCAATCGGTGATCTCCTTCAGCACCAACTCGACAAATGCCGACGATTCCGTGCGCGACAGGCCTACCTTTTGGTAGACCGCCTCACACAAATCGACACGCGTCACTGTTTTTCCGGTTCCCGTGGTCATCGCCTGCCCCGCACTCTCGGCGAACAATTTCTTGACTGAAATTAAAAGCTTAGCGCGCAATGGTCAACAGCGACCAGCATCCGGACGCCGGAAAGATACCGGCAACCTGTCGGCACTCTCTAAAGATGCGCTACCAGCGCACGAGCGCCGAGCCCCAGGTGAAGCCGCCGCCCATCGCCTCAAACAGCACCAGATCGCCCTTCTTGACGCGTCCGTCCTTCACCGCGACCGACAGCGCCAGCGGGATCGAGGCCGCCGACGTGTTGCCGTGCTTGTCGACCGTCAAGACCACCTTCTGCGGTGCAATATGCAGCTTGTGGGCCGATGCATCGATGATTCGCTTGTTGGCCTGATGCGGAATGAACCAGGTGATGTCGTCGGCGGTAAAGCCGGTGGCGTTGAACGCATCGACGATCACATCGGTGATCATGCCGACGGCGTGCTTGAACACCTCGCGGCCCTCCATCCGGAGATACCCGACCGTCCTGGTCGAGCCGGGGCCGCCATCGACGAACAGCTTCGACTTGTGGCGCCCGTCGGAACGCAGATGCGTCGTCAACACGCCGGGATCGCTGATCGTGCCGGAATGCTCCTGGGCCTCCAGCACCACCGCGCCGGCGCCATCGCCGAACAGCACGCAGGTGCCGCGGTCGTTCCAGTCGAGGATGCGCGAGAAGGTTTCGGCACCGATCACCAGCGCCCGCTTGTGGTGGCCGGCGCGCAGGAAATTGTCGGCGGTGGTCAGCGCAAAGACGAAGCCGGAGCACACCGCCTGCAGGTCGAAGGCTACGCCATGGTTGATGCCGAGCCCGTGCTGGACCGCGACCGCGGTGGCCGGAAAGGTGTTGTCCGGCGTCGAGGTCGCCAGCACGATCAGGTCGATCGACTGGGCGTCGATGTTGGCATCGGCGAGCGCGGCGCGCGCCGCATTGATCGCGAGATGCGAGGTGAACTCGTCATCTGCGGCGATATGGCGCTCGCTGATGCCGGTGCGCTGCACGATCCAGTCATCCGACGTGTCGATCCGGCTGGCCAGTTCGGCATTGGTCAAAACCCGCTCCGGCAAATATGAGCCGCAGCCGAGCACTACCGAACGTATCGCAGTCACGAGACAGCCTCCTGCGCGGTCGGCGCCTTTACCAGGGCGCTGCCGTCGCGGTTGAGCATCTGATTGATCTTGGTGAGGAGATCGTAGTGGGCCATCTCATAGCCAACATCCACCGCATAGGCAAAGCCTTCCGCGTTGATGCCGCCATGGCTCTTGACCACCACGCCGTTCAGGCCGAGCAGCAGGCCGCCATTCGACTTGTTGGGATCGAGCTTGTCGCGCAGCTTCTGGAACGCGCCGCGGGCAAGCAGATAGCCGATCCGCGCCAGCCAGCTCGACGACATCGCCTCGCGCAGCAGCGTGAACATCTGGCGCGCGGTTCCCTCGGCGGCCTTGAGCGCGATATTGCCGCTGAAACCTTCCGACACGATCACGTCGGCGAGCCCCTTGCCGATCGCGTCGCCCTCGACAAAGCCGATATAGTCGAACTGGTTCGAGTTCATCGCGCGCAGCATCTCGGCCGCCTCGCGGATTTCGCCGTGGCCCTTGATCTCTTCGGACCCGATATTGAGCAGGCCGACGGTCGGCCGTTCGAGGTTGAACAGCACGCTCGCCATCGCGCTGCCCATCACCGCGAGCGTCGCCAGATGATGGGCGTCGCCGCCGATCGAGGCGCCGAGATCGAGCACCACCGAATCGCCGCGCAGCGTCGGCCACACCGCGGCGAGCGCCGGGCGGTCGACGCCGGGCAGCGTCCGCAGATTGATGCTGCCCATCGCCATCAGTGCGCCGGAGTTGCCGGCGGAGACCGCGACATCGGCCTCGCCATGCTTCACGGCATCGATCGCCAGCCACATCGACGACGCCCTGCGGGTCCGCCGCAGCGCCTGGCTCGGCTTCTCGTCATTCTTCACGGCGACGTCGGTATGGATCACCTTCGATACTGCCTTGAGCGCAGGATGCTTCGCGAGCTCCGGCTCGATCTGGGCCTGGTCTCCGACCAGCAGGAATTCACTGCCGGGGTGACGACTCAACGAGATCGCGGCGCCGGGAATGACCACCGATGCGCCGACATCGCCCCCCATGGCGTCAAGCGCGATTCGAACCTTTTGAGGCATGAACGTCCCGGAAACCTGCTCTCCCACAGCCCTTCAACGCAGGCCGCGAGCTTGAAGTCACCGCTGTCAACGGCGCGCGGCCAAACGCCAACTCGCGTCCCGGCCGGGCCGCGACAATAGCGTTTCCGCGATCCGACACAACCTCTTGACCGCAAACGACCAAGCCGTCAAACCCATCACGCAACACATCAGAACATAGCAGAAATACATTATATTTCAACGTATTGCGACATTTATTTGAAGTGACGACCGACGCCCCTCGCGAAGCCGTGCAAGCAAGCCATCCCCTCAAATGTGGTTCCAGAGCGTTTTCGAGCGAAGTGGATCCCGGTTCGCGCGAAGAAAACGCGTCAAAACAAAAAGCCGCCCTCAGCTGCCCTTCGGCTTCTTGCCGTTAGGCTTTTCCTTCAGCGCTTTCAGCGCGGCAAAGGGATGATTTTCCGGATCAGGCGCTTCAACCTCCTGTTCAAAGACTGCATCCGCCTTGCGCGGATACGGGTCTATGGCCAGAAACAGCGCATCGGTAGCGAGCCGGCCGATGTCGATGAAGCCGCCCGTGATCGGCTCCGGCGGGTCCGGCGTTTCCTCATCGCCGGCCTCGGCATCGTCGACCAGGTCGGCCATCTCCGGAATCTGCTCGGGCGGCGCGAACATCACATCGATCGGCTCGATGATCTCGTTTTCGATCGGATCGAGCGTCACCACGCAGGTCTGACCGACCCTCGCCAAAACCCTGCCGGTGACGTGGCAGCTACCGTCGCGCTTGGGCTGCAGATCGAACGTCGCATGCGCCGAGATCACCTCGCGCAATTCCGCGGCCTCGGCCATCGCCTTGCGCACCGCCTCGTCGGCCACGATCTCGCGATGCAGGCCCGTGTCCGGGATCTGCGCGACGTTGACGAGAACGCGCCAAGGGTCCCGCACGGCATCGGGCCGTCCTGTGGTCCCGCCGCTCATGCCGCCGTCCCCGCAGCCTGCGGCGCGGGAAAGCGCCACGCGCCCCTGGTCAGCGCCGCGAGGTCGGTGTGATCAAGCACCGCCATTGCTCCCCTGGCATAGGCGGCCAGTTCGCGCGCTTGGTCGATATTCTCGCCGTTGAGGATGTTCTTGCAGAACGACTGGGCCAGCGCCTCCTCGCTGTCGGTCAGCGCCAGGTCATAGGCCGCGGTACGGCCGTAGAAGGCCTCGCCGAACGCCTGCATGCGCTTGGGCACCGTGAGGTCGCCGACACCCATTTCCCGCAGATTGTCGTCCATGTCGACGCAGAAATGATCGAACAGCGCTTGCGACAGTTCCACGCCGCCCTCGGCGGACTTTAATCGCCGCAGCACCAGCCAGAGATGCATCAGAAGCAGGTCAAAACGGCCGTTAACCGTGTCGGGAACGCCCAAGTCACGGTAAAATAACGGTTCTCGCGCCTGCGTCACGATCATGCCATAGATGGTCTCGATGGTGCTGCGCGCGCGCACCGGGGGTCTTCTGAAGTGATTGAACGGCCAAAGCATGACGGGTTCCGGCTGCCGGCCCCCCAAAGGACACCTGTTGAGCGGTCGCCCATTGGAGCGCGGCATGATTGCAATCCATTGAGCTGCCCGGTACGTCAATGCCACGGCCGATGCAAGGGGACGGATCAGTTCCGCCGATGAACCACACTCTTTCACGACAGTCTCGCGCCGCTTCCGCGCGCGGGTTCTTCACGCGCTTTCGCGCGATCGCCGTCATTGGCCTGGTCTGCGCCGCGCTCGGCGGCTGCGCCGGCGAACAATTCCAGAAGGGCTATATCCTGCCTGAAGGAGCGCTCGAGCAGATCCCGATCGGCGCGAGCCAGGATCAGGTGCTGATCGTGCTCGGCACGCCCTCGACCGTCGCAACACTGGACGGCGAGGTGTTCTATTACATCTCGCAGCGGACCTCGCGCCCGGTCGCCTTCATGAACCAGCGGGTGGTCGACCAGCGCGTGATCGCGGTCTATTTCGACAAGAACCGGCAGGTGCGCCGGCTCGCCAATTACGGCCTGAAGGACGGCAAGATCTTCGACTTCGTCAGCCGCACCACGCCGACGTCGGGCCAGGAAATGTCCTACCTGACACCGCTCTTCAAGCTGCTCAGCTTCAACTGACCGGTATCAGTTTTCGCGCCGCCCAAGTCCGGGATGCCCAAGTCCCGGACGCTCAAGTCCGGGACGCTCAACCAATTCTCACCCGGCTGGTGTCGATCTGCCGCCCGGTAAGGTCGGCGACGTGGCTGTCGATCAGATTCCACTCGGTGCAAGCAGCGGTGTACCAGGCCTGACTGACGATGAGGTCTGCCGCCGACGTCGCGGCCTGCAGCTTGGCGATCACGCCGCCGAGTTCACCGTCCAGAGCGGTCCAGCCGGTCCGGAGCGAATCAAGCGCGTTCTCGATCATCGCCATATCGCTCAGCACGAGCCCGGTGCTCATGGTGAGCGCGCCCAGCGTTGCGACGATCCTTTGATCGTCGCTGAGCGCCGACTGATCAGAGGCGATCTTCTGCTGATAGCCCGATATCTCCGATTGCATGGCATTGATCTGGCCCTCGGCTTCGGCGATCGAGGCCACGCCGATACCGGCCAGGATCAGCGACGCGCCGCCGGTCAGCGGCGCGAACACGACACCGAAGATGGTTTCGATGATGCCGCGCGTGCGCGCGGCCTTCGCCCGTGCAATCGCCTCGCGGTCGGTCTGGATTTGCACGTTGAGCAGCTTGATCTGGTTGTTGATCGCGTCGATCTCGCCCTGAATTTGCTGCTCCTGGGCCTGTACCTGCCCGACCGTGTTGCGCATCGCCTGGTCGGCCTGCAGCATCGCCTGCTCGAACGTCTGGAGCTTGCCGAGATAGTCCGCGATCTGTCCGATCATGGCCTGGATCGGCGGCTCAAGCGCCTGCATTGCGGTGATCAGTTCGGCCTTGCCGCCGGCCGAGAAGCGTTGCTCGAGCGCTGCAAACAGAGCGTCGATCTGCGGCGCTGCCGCGACAAACGCCTGCCCGGCTGCGGCAATCGTATCGAGGATGTCGGTCTGGAAATACAGCACTCCGCTGCGGCGCCAGCCGACGACCAGGTTCTCGGCAGCGCCGAGCTCCTGGTCGAGCTGGTCGTACCAGGGGGAAGCGACCTCCGCGATCTCGGCCTCGATCACCGCCTGGCAGGACGAGTTGAGCAGCACGATCGCGCCCATGCTGGCGTCGATCTCCGCATTCGTCGCCGCACCGCTGAAAGGCATCTCGACTCCCCTCTGTTACGCGGCCCTGCCGGGGATTCCCATCGAAGCGGTCGCCAGCTTCTGCGCGAACTGCGTGGCAGCGGCCCATTCGGCCTGCGTGGCCGCGCCGAAAGTGTTGGCCGCGAACGTGCCCAGCGTGACCTTGCCGGCCCTAAGCTCGGCCAATGCATCGCGCATCGCGTCCCGAAGCTCGCCCCAGGCACCGATGAGCTCACGCAGACGCGTCAGTGCATCGCCGGTCGAGCCCAGCACCTGCTCGGCGGCAGACAGCGCAAGCGCCGCTGCGGCTTTTGCGTCAGGCGATTGGTCCGCCGCCTCGCGCAGCGCAGCATCGCGGGCATGCATGGTCTCTCCCCATGCATTGATCGTTGCGAGCCTCGTTTCGAGGCCGGCGACGGTTACATGCAATGACTGATCCAGTGGGCCGGTGAGTTCGAGCCCGACTTCAACGAAGGGATCGCCTGCGCCCCGCGCATCCGGATGATCAGCCGCAATCGAGCTGACCTGTGAAGAGATCGCCGAAAACGTCGTGCCGTGGTTGATGACCAGCACCAGAACTTCGCCGGTGACACCAGGCGCGATATTGTCGATCCAGGCCTGCGCCTGCGCCTTGGCGGCATCGAGCTTGCTGTTGAGGTCGTCGAACCAGTCGGGTTTCGGCGACGGCGGGATCAGCGGCGCGTTGAGCAAACCATGGCAGGCTGCCGTGACCGCGGCGAGACCCTCGAAGGTCGCCTTGGACGCAGAAGTTAGCCTGCCCAAGCCGCCCACATCCGGTTCGTCGCCTGGCTTGTCGTTCGACATGACGAATTCCTTTCAAGCAAGGCGGGCACCGCCGGCAGACGGCGGTGCCCGCGAGATGATCAAGCGGCTTTGCCGTCCATCGCCAGTTCCTTGGCCGGATACGAAACCGGGGCGTTGACCAGCCCCTGCGCAAACGACGTCGCATCGGCCCATTCCGAGGCTGCGGCGGTGGTGAAAGCACCCGCCACGATGGTGCTGAGCGCCGCTTCAGCCGATTCAAGCTTCGCCAGCACGCCCTGCAGTTCGCCCTGGAACACGGTCCAGCTGGTGCGGAAGTCGGACAGCGCGTTGCTGGCGTCGGTGATGTACTGGATCGCCTGGCTCGAGGCGGAGCCCAACCCCTGCAGGGCGACCATCTGGCGCTTGTCGTCGTCCAGCTCCTTCTGGTCCTGGGCGATCTCGTCGAATTGTTTGTTGATCTTGCTCTGCATGACGCCCCACGTCACGGCGCCGCCGACGAC
Organism: Bradyrhizobium septentrionale; assembly: GCF_011516645.4. NCBI lineage: Bacteria > Pseudomonadati > Pseudomonadota > Alphaproteobacteria > Hyphomicrobiales > Nitrobacteraceae > Bradyrhizobium > Bradyrhizobium septentrionale. The sequence goes on from NZ_CP088285.1 coordinate 8,273,144, forward strand.
CAGCAAGCCGCCGGTGCCGGCAACAAGGAGGCTGGCGCCGCCCGTTTCAGGCGCGAGCGCGATACCCACCACCAGGAGAAGCAATCCAATGGCGATGCCGCCAGCGGACGCCGCGATCGCGATATTCTCGTTATGAATGGTATCGTTGAGCACCTTGATCGCTTCGTTCATCTTGCTGATGTCGGCGCTCAGATCCGCTTCCGCCTTCTGAATGCTGACCGCACCCGAGGTCAGGGCGTCGTGCGACGCCTGCATCAGGTCGCCCCAGTTCTTCATCAGCGTCTGTGTGGTGTTGGCATTGGTGACGATGACCTGCACCGACTGCTCCAGCGCGGCGACCAGCTCATGAACCTGCTTGACGTACGGGTTGTCGGCGCCTTGTGCGTCCGGGTGTGCGTTAACGATCGACTGGATCGTGCCGGTGATGGCCGAATAGGTCGTGCCGTAGTTGATGACCTGCACCGGAACGCCGCCGGTGACGCTGGGGCCGATATTGTCGATCCAGTCCTGCGCGTGCGTCTTGGCGACGTCGAGCTTGCTGTTGAGGTCGTCGAACCAGCTCGGCTTGGGCGACGGCGGCACGAACACCGTGTTCAGGATGCCGTGGCACGCCTGGGTGATCAATGACAAGATCACGAAGGCCGATTGGGTTTGGGTCTCGAGCTTGGTGGTCGCCGCCAATTTCGGCGCTGCTTTTACTTTCAGTTTTGCTAGTGCCATCATGATCTCTCTCCTGCGAGTGCTAGGTTGCGATCGGATGCTGCGGGTCCAGCGTCACCGGCGGCCCGACCGTGGTCTTGGTCGCCGGTATTGCGATTGCGAACTTGCTGATCGCCTGCCAGTTCGCGTTCGCGATCGGGATGGTGAAGATGTCGAAATAGGTCGCCGGGTCGGCGCCGGCTTGAAGCGCCTGGATCGCCTGCTGCACCTTGTCGCGCTCGGTGCTCCACATCGTCACGATCTGGGGCATCACGTCGACGATGCGTCCGAATGTCAGCTCGAGATTATAGAGCAGCCGCAGCACGAGCTTGGTGCCGGCGGCAGCCTGCGCCTCCTCGCTCGCCTCGATCTGGAGCTTGGCGATCTGCTGCAAGGTCTCGCCGACCGCGGCGGTCTTGGTGATGATGTCGTAATAGAATTTTCCGACAGTGAAGGCGGCGGCGGCCATCCCAAGGAAGGAGAAGGATTCGCCGACCCCGGTGGCGACGTTGTAGAGTGTCTTCACCGTGGTCGTGACCACGCTCTGGCCGGTGCTGATGTCGCCCGCGGTGATGGAATCCTGGAGCGAGCCGACCAGATCCTCCAGACGCGTGAGCTGCGCGGCGATCTTGACCATCTGCTGCTCTTCGTCCTGCAGCTCGGCCCACCCCGCATTGATGCTGCTCTCCAGCAACGGCTGGATGTTCTTGAAAGCCTGATAGTGGCCTTGCAGCGCCGTCGCCGCGATGTTCGTTGTGTCGATCGACTTGTTGAGCTGGCTGAGCAGAACCTCCTTCAGCAACTTGATCCACTGATCGCTTGTGGTGGCCTTGGCGTCGGCCACGCCGGCGAAGGCGCTGCCATAGTTGCTGAACTGCGTCAGCACCGGTCCCCAGACCGAGGGCTTGTCCTCGATCCATTTCGCACCGGCCTGCCCCAACATGCCGACCCGGTTGCGCACCGGCGCCAGCCAGTCGGGGTCCTTCACCAGCACGCCGATGGTCGTGCCGCTCGCGCTGATCGAATAGCTGTCGAGCCGCAATATCTCGTTGAACGCCTGGGCCAGCAGGCTGTTCGCGACGTTGATCGATGGGCTCAGCATGGTCAGGATATCTTCAGGAATGGATCGAAGGTCATGGCCTTGCCGTCCATGGTCAGCACGCAGGAATATTGCTGGTTGCCCTTGAAGCCCTGGGCTTCGACCCGGCCGGACCAATAGGTGCCGTCTGGCGTGGTCACCGACTGCGGAACGCAGATCTTGTCGTTGATCATCTGGCCGGTGAACTGGGTGATGTTCACGTCGCTGGATGGCGACACCCCGACCACGCTCCAATTGAGGACCTGACCGTCCTTGACCGCGGTGTAGAGCTCCGCCTGCCCTTCGCTGCCCGAGCCCGCGTGCTTGTTGGTGTCGATCATATATACGTTGTCCTGAAGGTTGCCGGAGGCGAGCGCGCCTTCGACATCCGCCACGATCAACACATCGACTTGACTCAATGCGGCTGCTGCACGCTCTGTTTTATCTGCACTCACGCTGCTGCTCCCTGCGTTAGACGACCTTGATGGATGAGTTGAGCGTCATTGACCTTCCACCGATCGACAGGGCGATCGTGTAAGAAAGGGACGCGAATTGACCGTGGGATTCGACCCGGCCGGACCACACATCCGGGTTGCCCACCTGCGGAGCCGGCTTGCAGACCGATGTGGAGATCATTTGACCGGAGAAGCCGGTGATCGACACCTGGCCCGTGGGGCTGACGGGAGTGACGCTCCAGTTCACGACCTGGCCGTCCTGCACGACCGTGTTGAGCGTCGGCGTTCCCTCGTTCCACGAGCCGAGATAGCCGTTGTTGTCAACCAGATATGAATTATCGACAGCCGATCCGCTGGAGAGCGCGCCCTCGGTATCAACAACGATCAGTGCGTCGACTGTTCCCATCGCTGTCCGATCCAAAAATACGAGGTGTCGTTAGCGCCTGCGCCAATGGCACCAAAGCACCGTTACAATTTTCGACTTTATTTGTTAGAAAATACTTCTCTAGGTTGTCACACCCTGAGGTAGTATGCATGCACGGAGGCTGAGCGCAAGAACGATTCTCGTTCAACACGAAAAGTTGGTCATCGACTTCGTGTACACGCTCGATTTAAAATCAAAGCAACGCTGCGATAGCAAAACAGAGCGGCGCAGCTCCTTCGCGCGATTTCGATTTGTCGTGCTTCGACCGAGCGATTGCTCCAATCAATTTATAGTTGCTCGTAATATATTCACACGCTCGCAGCGATGCTCGTGCTACGCTCGCTATGAGCCCGATCATACCAATCGGCTCTTCAAGGGCTCTCGTCAGCCTTCATTCAGCAGGGAGATCAACATCATGGGCTTTTATGGACCGGAACCTTTCGATAGCGCACAGGCCGTTTATGTCTGGACGGGCTTGGGCGCACCGGGATTCTTCTCCGTCACCGTCAAGGGGAACGCTCCGAATTTCACGTCAGGAATCAAACTCATCCGCGACGAGCAATGGGTCGGTGGTCTCGCCATCAGGGTGATGGGATGGACCGGTCCGCTCGGCCAAGGCACCAAGCCCTACACGGTGAAGGGGTCTTTCCCGGGATCCTTCCTCAAGGAGATCGTGATTATCGGAAGCAACAAGACCGAAGTCATCAAGGTGAGCGAAATCCCGTTCACCAACGACGAAGCCTTCGCCAAGAACGCCGACGCGCTGGTGTAACCGCGCCGCCGACCTGAACCAGGCCTGCGCCAACTTTGCTGCGCCAGGTCTGCTACGCCAAGTCTGCTGCGCCAAGTCGTCCGCTTGCCGGACAGCCGCGCCATGCCTACGCTCCCTGCAAAATAAAATCATGCAGGGAGCGAAGTCGTGACCAGGGGATTGACCAAGGGATATCTTTCTCGCCGAGGCGTACTTGCGGGGGCTGCGGCCCTTTCGACGGCAGCGATCCTGCCGCGCGCCAGCCTTGGCGCCGGCGACTGGCGGCCGTCTGAGACGGTTCGGATCATTGTGCCGGCAGCAGCCGGCGGCTCTACGGACGTGATGGGGCGGCTGCTCGCCGCGCATCTGCAGCCGATCTGGGGCCAGTCGGTGGTCGTCGAGAATCGCTCCGGCGCCGGCGGCACCATCGGCACATCGGAGGTCGCCCGCGCCAAGGGCGACGGCCACACCATCCTGATCGGCAATCCCGGCCCCAACGCGATCGCCTTCAGCATCTTCAGGAACCTGACCTACAAGGCCGACCAGTTGCAGGCGGTCTCCAACATGATCCGGATTCCGAACATCGTCTCGGCGCATCCATCGACGGGGCTCAAATCGATCCCCGAATTGATCGCCTATCTGAAGCAGAATCCCGACAAGCTGACCTACGGCTCATCCGGCACCGGACAGAGCCCTCACCTCACCGGCGCCTGGTTCCTGCAGCTCACCGGGCTGAAGATGACGCACGTACCGTTCCGCGGCGCCGGCCCGGCGCTGCAGGCCGGGCTCGCCGGCGACATCCAGATCCTGTTCGACAATCTGTATCCGTCGCTGCCGCAGGTGCAGGACGCCAAGCTCAACGGGCTCTGCGTCACGACGCCCGAGCGCAGCGAATCCGCACCCGACCTGCCGACGATGCGCGAGGGCGCGCCGGAGCTGGCAAAATTCGACGTCTCGTCCTGGTTCGGCGTGTTCCTGCCGAAGACCGCGCCGGCGCCCGTGCTCGACGAGCTGAACCGGCAGATCAAGGCAATGCTGGAGCGCGACGACATCAAGAAGAATGTCGCCGGCATGGGCGCGCGTGCCGACTACGGCACGCCGCAGCAGTTCTCCGATTTCGTCGATGCGGAAACCAAGAAGTTCGCCGCGATCATCGAGAAGGAAGGCTTGCAGATGGAGGTGAAGTGAGCTGGCTGCCCGGGTGCGGCGCCGGGGTCTTGAACCAGTTGAAGATGAGGAGGACCGCCGCGGTCAGCCCGACGGCGAGCATCGTCCGAGGCTGGTAGGTACCGAGCCTGCTGATACCGACCTGCAGCTTGCCGCAGCTTGGACAGATATCGACACCCATCGGCATCTCGCTGCCGCACTGGTTGCATTTGGTCATCTCGAACTTCATGGCGGAAAACCCACGGCCTGCACCGCAGGTTTGTCGCAGATCATGCACCTAGGGTTCAGTACGCGCGGATCGCCCGGCGTCGCTGCGGGGAGCGACAGCGCCGTGGGGCGGATTAGCCCACCGGGTCCCGCGAAGCGCGGCCCGATGACAGGCTCAGGCGTAATCCGCCGCCGCGGTCAGACCTATTGGCGGATTACGCATCGCTAGTCCGCCCTGCGATTTCTACGAAGACTTGTTGATCTTCTTGATCTTGGCGTCGGTTGCTTCAATCGACATCGCCAGTTCCAGGATCGCCTTCGACAGCAGCTCGATGGCCTCCTTCTGATCCTGCGACTTGGAGGCGCGGAGCGCATAGTTCCGTGCGGATGAGAGCGACATCGATTGATCTCCGTTTTGTTGGCATCTGGTTCTCGGCGGATATCGTTGGCGGATAGCCGATCAATTCGGCAGTACACCGAACGAAGTCCCTGCAAAACAAGAACCCCGCGGCTCGCACCGCGGGGTTCTGCATTCAATCTGGTTGCGCTGCTTAGTGCGCCAAAACCGCCAGCAGCAACAGTGCCACGATGTTGGTGATCTTGATCATCGGGTTCACCGCCGGGCCGGCCGTGTCCTTGTAGGGATCGCCGACGGTGTCGCCGGTCACCGCGGACTTGTGGGCATCAGAGCCCTTGCCGCCGTAGTGACCGTCCTCGATGTACTTCTTGGCGTTGTCCCAGGCGCCGCCGCCCGAGGTCATCGAGATCGCGACGAATAGGCCGGTGACGATGACGCCGAGCAGCATGGCGCCGACCGCGGAGAATGCCGCCGACTTGCCGGCCGCGCCGCCGCCCGCGATCGCATAGATCACGAAGTAGACGAAGATCGGCGACAGCACCGGCAGCAGCGACGGGATGATCATCTCCTTGATCGCTGCCTTGGTCAGCAGGTCGACCGCCTTGCCGTAATCCGGCTTGTCGGTGCCCTGCATGATGCCGGGCTTCTCACGGAACTGACGGCGCACCTCTTCAACGATTGCGCTGGCGGCGCGTCCCACCGCCGTCATGCCCATCGCGCCGAACAGATACGGCAGCAGGCCGCCAAACAGCAGACCAACCACGACGTAGGGGTTGTTGAGCGAGAAGTCCGGATTGACGCCCTTGAAGTAGACGTGGTTGGCGGAGTCGCTGATGAAGAATTTGAGGTCCTGGTTATAGGCCGCAAACAGCACCAGCGCACCGAGACCGGCGGAGCCGATCGCGTAGCCCTTGGTCACCGCCTTGGTGGTGTTGCCGACTGCGTCGAGCGCGTCGGTCGACTTGCGCACTTCCTTCGGCAGGCCCGCCATTTCGGCGATGCCGCCGGCGTTGTCGGTGACCGGACCGAAGGCGTCGAGCGCGACGATCATGCCGGCCAGCGCCAGCATGGTCGCGGTCGCGATCGCGATCCCGAACAGGCCGGCCAGGCTGTAGGTGACGAGGATGCCGGCGATGATGACGATCGCGGGCAAGGCTGTCGCCTCCATCGAGATCGCGAGGCCCTGGATCACGTTGGTGCCGTGACCGGTGACGGACGCCGCCGCAATCGACTTCACCGGACGATAGTCGGTGCCGGTGTAGTATTCGGTGATCCAGATGATCAGGCCGGTGACGACCAGACCGACCACGCCGCACTCGAACAGCGCCATGCCGGTATAGTCGACGCCATCGAGCTTGCCGAAGCCGATCAGCCAATTGATGACCAGCGCGACGCCGACCAGCGACAGCACGCCGGTGGCGATCAGGCCCTTGTAGAGGGCGCCCATGATCGACTGGCTGGCACCGAGCTTGACGAAGAAGGTTCCGATGATCGAGGTGATGATGCAGATGCCGCCGATCGCGAGCGGCAGCGTCATCATGTTCACCAGGATCGGTGTCTTGGCGAAGAAGATCGCGGCGAGCACCATGGTGGCGACCGCGGTCACCGCATAGGTCTCGAACAGGTCGGCCGCCATGCCGGCGCAGTCGCCGACATTGTCGCCGACGTTGTCGGCGATGGTGGCCGGGTTGCGCGGATCGTCCTCGGGGATGCCGGCCTCGACCTTGCCAACGAGGTCGCCGCCGACGTCAGCCCCCTTGGTGAAGATGCCGCCGCCGAGACGGGCGAAGATCGAGATCAGCGAGGCGCCGAAGCCGAGCGCCACCATGGCGTCGACCACGGTGCGGCTGCCGGCCTCCAGACCCATGAACTTGACCAGGATCATGAAGTAGATGGTGACGCCGAGCAGCGCCAGACCGGCAACCAGCATGCCGGTGATCGCGCCCGCCTTGAAGGCGAGCTCGAGGCCGCCGGCGAGCGAGGTGGTCGCTGCCTGCGCGGTGCGGACGTTGGCGCGCACCGAGACGTTCATGCCGATGAAGCCGGCCGCACCCGACAGGATGGCGCCGATCGCAAAGCCGATCGCCACCAGAAGGCCGAGGAAGTAGGCCAGCACCACGAAGATCACGATACCGACGATGCCGATCGTGGTGTACTGCCGCCGCAGATAGGCCTGTGCGCCCTCGCGCACCGCGGCCGCGATTTCCTGCATGCGGGCATTGCCCGCATCCGCGTTCAAGACCGACTGCGTCGCCCAGATCGCGTAGACGATGGAAAGCGCCCCGCAGAGCACAATCAACCATAAAGCTGTCATGTTGCCTCAGATCCTTGATGTAACCCCCGCGCCTTCTTGTGCCGCTAGGGGGCGGCAGGCGCTTATTTTGCGAGGACAATCCTCCCCAAGAACCGATTGCCTCAAATCGGGCGCGACCTTGCCAAAATCGTTACCGCTGCGCAACGCCACCTGTGGCCGAAAACGCCGATATCGGCAGCTATTTAGAAGGAGAATCGGCGCCGTCAGGCGCAGCGGTTCTAGAAATGGCTGTAAGACAGCCGCTTCAGCGCCAGTTCCCTGCCCTGTCCGTCAAGGAAGCTTGGCGGCGATGAGCCTGCAATCAGGCCGCCGATGGCGGTCACCGCGACCTTGGCCTGCCGTGCCTCCCGCACAAAGGCGTCCACGCGATCGCCCGGAACCGCGCACAGGATCTCGTAATCGTCGCCGCCGGCCACCAGGGTCTCAAACCCGATCGCCTTGCGCGCGAGCAGCCCCGCGGCCGCCGACGATAACGGGATGCTCGGCGCGTTGATCACAGCCGTCACACCACTGGCTGCGCAAAGCTTGGCCAGATCGCCGGCGAGACCATCGGAGACGTCCATCGCCGCGCTGGCATGGGTACGGACGGCATTGGCCAATGCGTTGCGCGGCTGCGGCACACGGTAGCGGGCCGCGAGAAAATCCCGGCCGGCGGCATCGTCCGCCAGATCAGCCGCGACCGGACCGCCCTGGAGCACATCGAGGCCGAGCGCGGCATCCCCGATCGTGCCGGTCACGAACAGGCGGTCGCCGGCCCTTGCCCCTGCGCGATGCACCATCTTGCCCTGCGGCAGCCGGCCGAATGCGGTGATCGAAATCATCAGCGGCCCCGGCGTCGACACCGTGTCGCCGCCGAGCAGCGGGCAGCCGTAATGGGCGGCGTCCTCGCCGATCGCCTGGGCAAACGGCTTGAGCCAGGCCTCCTCGGCGCGGCGCAGCGCCAGCGTCAACACGAAGCCCGCCGGCGCAGCGCCCTTGGCCGCGATGTCGGAGAGGTTTACCCGCAGCGCCTTGCGCGCCAGCGTGTCGGGCGGATCGTCGGCGAGGAAGTGCACGCCCTCGACGATGGCATCGGTGGTGACCACGATGTCCTCGCCGGCCGCCCGCAGCGCAGCGGCATCATCGTCGAGCCCGAACGCACCCGGATCGCTCGCCAGCGGCTTGAAATAGCGCGCGATGACGGAGTCTTCGCCGGAGGGATTGTCGTGACGCTCTGTCATGTCGCGCGCCTTACCCTCAACTGTCATCGCCCGGCTTGACCGGGCGATCCAGTACGCCGCGGAAGCTGTTGTTGCCAATAACCGCCGCGGCGTACTGGATCACCCGCATGCGCGGGTGTTGACGGCGGAGACGTGGTTCAGCCCCGCACAAACTCGTCGCCGCGGAACTGGCGCGCGATCTGGTCGAGCACGGCGTTGACCATGCCGGTCTCGTCCTTCTCGACAAAGGCATGCGCGACGTCGACATATTCGGACACCACGACGCGGCCCGGCACGTCCCTGCGATGTTCGAGCTCGTAGGAACCGGCGCGCAGCACCGCGCGCAAAATCGCGTCGATCCGCTTCAGCGGCCAGCCCTTCGACAGCGCCTCGTCGATCAGGGGATCGAGCTTGGCCTGGTCGCGCACCACGCCGGAGACGACATCGCGGAAGAACGCCGCTTCGGCCGGCAGATATTTCTCGCCTTCGACCTCGTTGCCGAGCCAGTGGCTCTCGAACTCGGCGAAGATGTCGTTGATGCCCGCGCCGCCAATGTCCATCTGGTAGAGCGCCTGCACGGCCGCGAGCCGCGCCGCGCCGCGCCGGTTGGCTTTCCGGTCGGGGGCTTTCGCGGGCTTCTTGCTGTCAGCCATGGTCAGGCCTTTGCCAGGCGGCGTTTGATCCGCAGCATCGCAATCGCCGCGCGCGCCGCGTCGCCGCCCTTGTTCAACTCGCTGGCGCGCGCCCGCGCCCAGGCCTGCGCCTCGGTGTTGACGGTGAGGATGCCGTTGCCGAGCGGGAATTTCCGGCTCACGGCCAGATCCATCAATCCGCGCGAGGACTCCTGCGAGACGATCTCGAAATGGATGGTGTCGCCGCGCACCACGCAGCCGAGCGCGATCGCCGCGTCATAGGGCTTGCCGTTCGCCGCCGCCGCATCGATCGCAATCGCGATTGCAGCCGGAATCTCCAGCGCGCCCGGCACCGTGATCACGTCATGGGTCGCACCCGCGGTCTTCAGCTCGGCGAGCGCACCTTCCAGCAGCGCATCCTGGATGTCGTCGTAAAACCGTGCCTCGACGATCAGAACGCGAGCGCCTGTGATGTCGGTCTGGTCCTTCAGGGGTGCGCGCCGCGCGTCAGCCATTGCAATACCAATCGGAACTTGGGGAAGAGTTGTGCTGCGTTTTAGGCGCAGCGGACGGCAAAGCCAAGGGCAATAGCGGCCCGGATGTCACCGCAAACAGCCCGATTTTTCAGGTCGGCTTGGCTCACAACGCATGGGCCATCGGGCTGGAATTGCCCCGGCTGGACAACCAAGCAACCACGTCGATCTTGGTTGCAATGCCCGGCGAAGCCGCCGTCACTTCATCTCCGACAGCCGCGCCGCGTAGCGGGCCATCAGATCGACCTCGATATTGACCTCGCTGCCGGCCTTCCAGCCGCTTAGGGTGGTGACGGCAAGCGTGTGCGGGATGATCAGCACCGAAAACGTGACGTCGTCGACCGTATTCACGGTCAGCGACACGCCGTCCAGCGTGACCGATCCCTTCGCCGCGATGAAACGCGCCAGTTCGCGGGTGGTTCGAAGGTCGAACCGCGCCATGTCGGGCAGATCGTCGCGCTTGACGATGGTGGCGATGCCGTCGGCATGCCCGGCCACGATGTGACCGCCGAGCTCGTCGCCGATCTTGAGCGCGCGCTCGAGATTGAGCCGGCCGCCCTGCGCCCAGTCCTTGGCGGTGGTCATGCCGAGCGTCTCGGCGGCGGCATCGACGTCGAACCAGGTCTTGCCGTCAGCCGTGCCGGAGGCGACCACGGTGAGGCAGACGCCGTTGCAGGCGATCGAGGCGCCGTCGGCGATCGTGGTCTGGTCGTAGTCGCAGGCAATCCGCATCCGATGCAGCTGCCCCTGCGCTACCGGCTTCAGGCTGGTGATCTCACCGATATCGGTGACAATTCCGGTAAACATTACGCACGCTCGTAGATAGTGAGACTGTCGTTATCGAGGCTTTCGCTAGCACGAACCTTGAAGCCCGGCGACTGCGTGATTGCGTCGAGCGGCAATGCGTCCAGCGCGGGAACGCCGTCGGCGCCGATCGTATCAGGTCCGTGCAACAGCCAGATTTCATCGACAAGACCGGCTGCCACGAAAGAATTTGCCACGCGCGAGCCGCCTTCGATCATCAGTCGCGTGATCCCCTTCTCCGCCAGCGCATGCAACACCGCCGGCAGGTCGAGCCCCACGGGCGCGCTGGATGCAACGCGGATCACCTCTGCCCCGGCAGCACCAAGCTTCATTGCGGCCGGCGCCTCCGCAAGATCAGAGGTCATCACCCAGAGCGGCGTTGCGCGCGCCGAATGCACCAGGCGGCTGTCGCCTGAGATGCGCAGCGCGCGATCCAGCACCACCCGCACCGGCGAGCGCGCCGCCATGCCGGGCAACCGGCAGGTCAAGAGCGGATCGTCGGCTCTGACCGTGCCGATACCGACAAGGATCGCATCGCACTGCGCGCGCAACAGATGCACGCGCCTCCGTGCCGCGTCGCCGGTGATCGCAACCGGTCGGTGGCCGCCGGCTGCGATCTTGTCGTCGGCGGACACCGCGAGCTTGAGGATCACATGCGGGCGCTTGTCGCGGATGCGGCGGAAGTGTCCGGCATGGTCGCGCGCGGCCTCCGCCGCACACAGCCCAACATCGACCGCAATCCCGGCGGCGCGCAGCTTGGCGTGCCCCTTCCCGGCGACTTCCGGATTGGGATCCTCGATCGCGGAGACCACGCGGGCAAGCCCGGCCGCGACCACGGCATCCGCACAGGGCGGCGAGCGGCCGAAATGCGAGCAGGGTTCGAGCGTGACATAGAGCGTCGCGCCACGCGCGGCGTCACCGGCGCGCCGGAGCGCCTCGACCTCGGCATGGGGGCGGCCGCCTGGCTGGGTCCAGCCGCGGCCGACGATCACGCCGTCCTTGACGATGACGGCGCCGACCGCCGGATTGGGCCAGGTCCGCCCGAGCCCGCGACGGCCGAGGGCGAGTGCAAGCTGCATGAAGCGCAGATCGGCAGTTTTCGCGTCTTTGGATTTCTGCGCGAACTGGTCTTCCAGAATGCGGAAGATCATTTGCGCAACGTTGCGACCCGCGGATCCTCTTCGCCGGTCAGTTCGTCGAGCACGGCCTCAAAATCCTTGGCCTCGCGGAAGTTGCGATAGACCGAGGCGAACCGCACATAGGCGACGTCGTCGAGCTGGCGCAGATGCTCCATCACGATCTCGCCGATCGCCTCCGAGGAGACCTCCGCCTCGCCGCCGCTTTCGAGCTCGCGCACGATCGTCGACACCATCTTCTCGACCCGCTCGGACTCCACCGGGCGCTTGCGCAAGGAGATCTGCAGCGAGCGCACCAGCTTGTCGCGATCGAACGGCACGCGGCGGCCGTTGCGCTTGATGACGGTCAGCTCGCGCAGCTGCACCCGCTCGAAGGTCGTGAAGCGGAAGTTGCAGGCCATGCAGACGCGCCGCCTGCGGATGACAGCGGAGTCCTCGGTCGGACGCGAGTCCTTGACCTGCGTATCGAGAGAATTGCAGCTCGGACAACGCATCCGACGAGACCCTTACGAGCGAACTCTACTAGTAGATCGGGAAGCGATCGGTCAGCGCCTTGACGCGTTCCTTGATCGCGGCCTCGACCAGCGGCGCCTTGCCGTCCGGCGACTGCGCAAGCGCGTTGAGCACTTCCGCGATCATACCGCCGACCTGCTTGAACTCGGCGACGCCGAAGCCGCGCGTGGTCGCAGCCGGCGTGCCGAGCCGCAGGCCCGAGGTGACGAACGGTTTTTCGGGATCGAACGGGATGCCGTTCTTGTTGCAGGTGATGGCGGCGCGCACCAGCGCCTTCTCCGAGATGTTGCCCTTCAGCCCCTTCGGCCTGAGGTCGACCAGCATCAGGTGGTTGTCGGTGCCGCCGGAGACGATGTCGAGACCGTGGCTGTGCAGCGTCTCCGCCAGCGCCTTGGCGTTCTCGACGACGTTCTTGGCGTAGACCTTGAAGTCGGGCCGCAGCGCTTCCGCGAACGCCACCGCCTTGGCCGCGATCACGTGCATCAGCGGGCCGCCCTGCAGGCCGGGGAAGATCGCCGAGTTCAGCTTCTTCGCCAGCGTCTCGTCATTGGTGAGGATCAGGCCGCCGCGCGGGCCGCGCAGCGACTTGTGCGTCGTCGTGGTGGTGACGTGGGCGTGCGGCACCGGCGAGGCATGCACGCCGCCGGCCACGAGGCCCGCGAAATGCGCCATGTCGACCAGCAGATACGCGCCGACCGAGTCTGCGATCTCGCGGAAGCGCTTGAAGTCCCAAGCGCGCGAATAGGCCGAGCCGCCGGCGATGATCAGCTTCGGCTTGACCTGCTCGGCCTGCTTCTGGACCTCGTCCATGTCGATGATCTGGTCCTCGCGGCGCACCGTGTAGTGCGCGGCCTTGAACCACTTGCCGGACATGTTGACCGGCGAGCCGTGGGTAAGATGGCCGCCGGCCGCGAGGTCGAGACCCATGAAGGTGTCGCCGGGCTGCAGCAGCGCCAGAAACGCCGCCTGGTTCATCTGGCTGCCGGAGTTCGGCTGGACATTGGCGAAGCCTGCGCCGAACAGCTTCTTGGCGCGCTCGATCGCCAGGGTCTCGGCGACGTCGACCCATTCGCAACCGCCGTAGTAGCGCGCGCCCGGATAACCCTCCGCGTATTTGTTGGTCATCACCGAGCCCTGCGCCTCCAGCACGGCGCGGCTGACGATGTTTTCCGAGGCGATCAGCTCGATCTCATGGCGCTGCCGGCCGAGCTCGCCCTTGATCGCGGCGGCGATCTCGGGATCGGCCTCGGCGAGACCAGCCGTGAAGAAGGAATCGGGCGCGGAAGCGGTTTTGGAGGACGAGGTCATCGGCGAAATATCTCCACCGCCGCAAGCCCTTAGGCAGGATGCGGACGGTCACGAGTGGCGGTCGAAGCTGGTTTCAGAGCGTTATCACATCACCCCAAAATGGCCAAGCGGTTGCGGTCCCCTGCGGTCAATTATGCCAGATATGGTGGGGATGGCGGGGATTGGGAGGGGCACCACGGGCGCGGACCAAGGAACTGTCGCTTACGTGACGTGACGGCTGTCCAGTGTCTTCCGCAGGGTCTTGATTTCGGTTTGCAGCCGCCGGATCCCCTCCGGCGTCAGGCCGGTGGCCTCATCGATGCAAGCCGGGACGCGTACTGCCTTCGCGCGGAGCGCCCGCCCCGCTTTGGTGAGGCGCACCCGCACCTGGCGCTCATCGGAGGGGTCGCGGCTGCGTTCGATGTGGCCAAGTGCCTCCAGCCGCTTGAGCAGCGGCGTGAGCGTGCTCGAATCCAGAAATAGCTTTTCTCCCAGGCTGCTGACCGTCTGATCATCCCTCGCCCACAACAGCACCATCACCAGGTACTGCGGGTAAGTGACGCCAAGTTCTCTGAGCAGAGGCTTGTAGATGCGGTTGAGAGCGTGGCCGGCGGCATAGATCGCAAAGCACAGGAAGTCATCCAGGTTTAAGGCCCCTTCCGGGGCGCCGTCGTCTTTGGGCATGGCGGTCCTTTCTCACGCAGTCGTGAATATAGATCGCGCGCTATCTAATCGCAAGCGCTTGACCGCGCATGGATCGCAATGGCATTTAGATCGCGCGCAATACAATAGCACGCAATCAAAAGGACCACCCAATGAACCGCCTGTCGAAAATCGCATCCGCAATCACCGTGGCGAGCCTGATGAGCCACGTCGCGGCCGCAGCCCCGAATGCCGCCACTGATGCGCGTATCGATCCGCAAATTCGGTCGTTCCTGACCGAGATCAACAAGGACAGCAGCCCCTTCTGGCAGCTGCCCCAGCCGAAGCCACAGGAGATTCTCACCGCGCTCCAGTCGCAGACGGCTGTCGACTTGTCCGGCGTCACTACGAGCGAGCGGACCATCACCCAGGATGGACGCACCGTGAAGCTTTACGTCATGAAGCCGGAGAACGTGAGCGGAAAGCCGGGAGTGCTGCTCTTCATCCATGGCGGCGTCTGGATCGTCGGCAACTTCCAAAACCACCAGCGCCTGCTGCGAGACCTCGTCGTCGGTTCAGGGCAGATAGGCGTGTTCGTCGAATACAGTCCGTTGCCGGCGGCCAAATTCCCGACGCAACTGGAGGAGAGCTACGCAGCACTGAAATGGGTCGCCGAGCATGCCGGCGAGTTTGGTGCCGATGGAAGCCGGATCGCCGTTGCCGGCAATTCAGTCGGTGGCAACATGACTGCTGCATTGACGCTCATGGCCAAGGATCGCAATGGACCGAAAATCAGCTACCAGGTCCTCTTCGTTCCGGCCACGGACGCCACCGTCGACTCCGCATCCTATCATGAGTTCGCGAACGGCCGCTTCCTTGCGCGCGCATTCATGAAGTACGGGTGGGATCTCTACGCACCGGATGAGAAGACACGCAACCACCCGTATGTTTCACCGCTGCGGGCAAGCCTGGACCAGCTCAAGGGACTGCCGCCGGCCCTTGTCGTCACCGCGGAAAACGATCCCCTGCGCGATGAGGGCGAGGCTTACGCAAGGAAGCTCAAGCGAGCGGGCGTGAAGGTGGATGCCGCTCGCTACAACGGAACGATCCACGACTTCATGCTGTTGAATGCGTTGCGCAACGAGCCTGCCACTGAAGCAGCGATCGAGCAGGCCAGTGAGGGCGTCCGCCTTCATCTCAAAGCGATCGCAAACTGACCGAGCTGGCACGACGCGGTGGCTTACGCCGCGTCGTGCGCGTTTCGCGGCCGGCAAGCCGTCGAACTTGCCAACCATGTTGGTTGAAGGCGCCGGCCAGAACCCGCCGGCAATCCGGCGGATCACGTTGCCGGATGCGAGACGATTTTGAATCGTTCGATTTTTGAGTCGTTCAACACTGGATCGATTCAAAGCACTCACGCGACGCGTGCAATTGTCCGTCGCACTCCGTTGTCTCCCGGTCACACACACGCGCTTTGCGCGCAGCTTCGATAGCTTCTAACCGCGCGCAGGCTGTTCCCAAGAATCATCGTGATAACGACTCGCTCGAGAATTTTTTACGGAGCGTGGAATAAATGTCGTGCAGGTGGATTGGGTCGAGGCAGCTCGCTGTTTCGGCAACGGTGGCGCTTTCGGTCGTTGGTGCGGACGAGGTCTTCGCCCAGACGCAATTGCCGTCCGTGACCGTCGAAGCGCCGCACCGCCAATCGGCGCGATCGCAACAGCCCTCGCAACGCACCGCGCGTGCGCGAAGTGCCGCGCGCCGTGCCACGACCGCGCCTTCGGGAGCTCAGCCACAAATCGCGCAGCAAGCGGCCGGCGCAGGCGGCGGACACGAACGCGCCAATGGTCCGGTCACCGGTTATCTGGCGCGGCAGAGCGCTGTTGGCACCAAGACCAGCACGCCGATCATCCAGACGCCGCAATCGGTGACGGTGATCAGCGCCGAGCAGATCCGCGACCAGAAGATCGTCAGCAAGTTCGACGAGGTGCTGCGCTATACGCCGGGCGTGGTCGGCGGCACCTACGGCGCCGACTTCCGCAACGACTGGTTTTTGATCCGCGGCTTCCCCGCGCAGAACGAGTCGCTGTTCCTCGACGGCCTGCAGCTGTTCTACACTTCCTATGCGAGCTGGAAGCTGCAGCCCTTCAATCTCGAACGCGTCGAGGTGCTGCGCGGCCCGTCCGGCATCCTGTACGGCGGCTCGGCGCCGGGCGGCCTCGTCAACGCGGTGAGCAAGCTACCGTCGGCCGAGCCCATCCGCTACATCGAGACCGGCATCAACAATTTCGGCAACGCCTATACCCAGTTCGACATCGGCGGCGCGGCGGCGCAGCCCGGCGGCGGGCAAGTGCAGTACCGCCTGGTCGGCCAGGCCCAGGGCGGCGGCACCCAGACCGACTATGTCTACGACAACAATTTCTTCTTCGCCCCGTCGGTGACCTGGCGGCCCGATGCCGACACCAGCCTCACCGTGTTCGGCATGGCCTCGCACAGCAACACCCGCGCGCTGAACTTCCTGCCCTATGTCGGCACCGTCACCAACGCGCCGTTCGGCCGGATCGCGACCAGCCTGTTCGTCGGCGATCCCAGCGTCGACCAGTTCCGCCGCGACCAGGAGATGGTCGGCTACCAGTTCCAGAAGAGCATCTCCGACAGCGTGGACTTCCGCCAGAACGCGCGCATGGCCCATGTCGACGTCTATTATGCCGGCCTCTACGGGCTCGGCTACGCGACGACGCCGGCCGCCGCCGACATCACGCGCGGCAATTTCTACACCCGCGGCATCGCCACGCAGCTCAATCTCGACAACCAGCTCGAATATCGCTTCGCGACCGGCGCGCTGCAGCACACGGCGCTCGCCGGCGTCGACCTGAAATATTACGGCATCGACGACCGCCAGGGTTTTGGGATGGGCACGAACCTCAACGTGCTCAATCCGGTCTACGGCACCAATCTGCCGTATAGCGGCCCGCTGTATCAGAACGCCTATCTCACCCAGGGGATGGCCGCGGTCTATCTGCAGGACCAGGTCAAGCTCGACCGCCTGACCGTGGTGCTGTCGGGACGCCAGGATTGGGTCGATCTCAACAACAGCAACCGGATCGGCGCCTCGCAGAGCCGTGATGACAGCAAGTTCTCCGGCCGCGTCGGCGCGATCTACAATTTCGACAGCGGCGTCGCGCCCTACGTCTCCTACATGACGGGCTATAATCCGGTGATCGGCACCAATTCGGCCGGCCAGCTGCTGTTGCCGGAGACCTCCGAGCAGACCGAGGTCGGCGTCAAATACGAGCCGGTCGGGCTCAATGCACGGTTCGGCGTCGCGCTGTTCGACCTGAAGCGCAAGAACGCGCTGACCACCGATCCGAACAACACCCTGTTCCAGACCCAGAACGGCGAGGTCACCTCGCGTGGCGTCGAGCTCGAGGCGGTCGCCAATATCACGCGCGACTTCAAGCTGGTTGCGAGCTACACCAACTACGAGCTGTTCGTCAGCAAGGACCTCAACCCCGCGCTGATCGGCACCGTGCCGACCAACACGCCCCGGCAGCTCGCCTCGGTCTGGACCGACTACACCTTCAGCGACGGCCCGCTGCGCGGCTTCGGCCTCGGCGGCGGCATCCGTTACGTCGGCTCGTCCTTTGCGGACCAGGCGAACACCGCGCGCGTCCCCGCCTTCGTGCTGGGCGATCTTGCCCTGCATTACGAATGGGACAACCACTGGCGTGCGGCGCTCAACGTCGTGAACGTCACGGACAAGATCTATGTCGCGAGCTGCGCGACGATCAGCTCCTGCTACTACGGCGATCGCCGCCGCATCACGGCGAGCCTCGGCTACAAATGGTGAGCTGAACATTCAGTTCACGAAAACCCTGGAAACAAAGCGGCGGCGTTCAGCCGCCTCTCTTTTTCGGCCGTCGTCAGGATGGTGTCAGCTAGTCGCGCTAGGTTCGCGCCGCGGCAACATTTGCCGTGCCCAGACTGGCCCGCTCCGAAATGCGAGCCCCGGAGCGGGCCTTTTACAGTCTGTCATGCCGCGGTCTAGTCCTCGCTCGCCCTGAACCGCCCCAATCCCTTGAGCACGAACGGCGCCAGCAGCGCGATCAGCGCGATGCCCAGCAGTGTCGCCGACATCGGGCTTTGCAGCAGCACCATGGGATCGCCGAGGCTGATCGCCAGCGCGCGGCGCAGCTGGCTTTCGGCGATCGGCCCGAGGATCAACCCGATCACGACGGGCGCGATCGGGAAATCGAACCGCCGCATCAAAAAGCCCATCACGCCGAACGCCGCCAGCATCGACAGCTCGACGACCGACGGCTTGGCCGCGATCGTGCCCATGGTGGCGAACACCAGGATGCCGGCATACAGCCACGGCTGCGGGATCGCGAGCAGCCGCACCCACAGCCCGACCAGCGGCAGATTGAGCACCAGCAGCATGCCGTTGGCGATGAACAGGCTCGCGATCAGGCCCCACACCAGATCGGGCCGCTCCGCGAACAATAGCGGCCCCGGATTGAGGCCGTATTGCTGAAAGCCCGCCAGCATCATCGCTGCGGTCGCCGAGGTCGGAAGCCCGAGCGTCAGCAGCGGCACCAGCGTGCCGGCGGCGGACGCGTTGTTGGCGGCCTCCGGTCCGGCGACGCCTTCGATCGCGCCCTTGCCGAACTCCTCCGGATGTTTTGTCAGCCGCCGCTCGGTGGAATAGGACAGGAAGGTCGGGATCTCCGCGCCGCCGGCCGGCAGTGCGCCGATCGGAAAACCGAACATCGTGCCGCGCAGCCACGGCTTCCACGACCGCCGCCAGTCCTCTTTCGTCATCCACAGCGAGCCGCGCACCGGCTCGAGCTTCTCCTCGGCGTGATGGCGGCGCGAGGCGACATAGAGCGCCTCGCCCACCGCGAACAGGCCGACCGCCAGCGTCGTCACCTCGACGCCGTCGAGCAGCTCGGGGATGCCGAACGCAAGCCGCGCCTGACCGGTCAGCTTGTCGATGCCGACGAGCCCGAGCGTCAGCCCGATGAACAGGCTGGTGAGGCCGCGGACCGGCGAGTCGCCGAAGGTTGCCGACACCGTGACGAAGGCGACGCACATCAGCGCGAAGTAATCCTCCGGCCCAAATCGCACAGCGAAATCGACCAGCCATGGTGCGAGGAATGCGAGGCCGATGGTGGCGATGGTGCCGGCCACGAACGAGCCGATCGCCGAGGTCGCCAGCGCCGGGCCGCCGCGGCCGGCCTTGGCCATCTTGTTGCCCTCGAGCGCGGTCGCCATCGACGCGCTCTCGCCCGGCGTGTTGATCAGGATCGCGGTGGTCGAGCCGCCATACATGCCGCCATAATAGATGCCGGCGAACATGATTAGCGAGCCGCCGGGATCGAGCTTGTAGGTCACCGGCAGCAGCAGCGCGACCGTCAGCGCCGGACCGATGCCCGGCAGCACACCGACCGCGGTGCCGAGGAACACGCCGATCAGCGCATAGAGCAGATTCATCGGCTGCATGGCGACCGCCATGCCATGCGCCAGCGCGGCGAAAGTGTCCATCACAGCAGTCGCTCCAGCGGGCCGGCGGGAAGGCTCAGCGTCAACAGTTTGTCGAACGCGAGGTAGACCAGCGTCGTGATCACAAGCGCGATCGCGGTGTCAGCCAGGATCGCGCGCCGGCCGAAGGCAGCCGATGTGGTCACGAACAGCGCCGAGGTGGCCAAAATGAATCCGCCACCGAAGCCGATGATGGCGATCAGCAGCGCAAGGCCGCCGATGATCAGCCACACCGGTTTCGGGTCCATGCTCTCGCGCGGCGGCAGGTTGCCGCGCAGCGCATCGAAGAGATTGCCGACCGCAAGAATGACAAGGCCGATGGCGATGACAACAGGCATCGCCTCCGGCCCCATTCCGTACATCGTGGTAGCAGGCAGCTTGCTGGCGTCCCACACCAGCATCGCAGCGAGTGCAGCGAGCGCGGCCGCGATCACGACGCCGGCGCGATCGACGCGCCGTGCCGGCTCGCGCGGCAGATTGTCGGCAGCGCTGTCCGGCGTCATGACTTCACGAGGCCGACCGACTTCAGCACCTCGGTGACACGCGTGATCTCCTTTTTGAGAAAATCCACGAAGGCATCGCCGCCGAGATAGGCGTCATCCCAGCCCTTCTGCTTCAGGATCTCCTTCCAGGCATCGGACTTCACCATCTTCTCGACCGCGTCGCTCAGCACCTTGCGCTGCTCCGGCGTGATGCCGGGCGGCGCCACGACCGACCGCCAATTGGCCAGCACGAGGTCGATGCCCTGCTCTTTGAAGGTCGGAATGTCGACGCCGGGCAAACGGTTCGCCGAGGTCACGCCGAGCGCGCGCAGCTTGCCGGCCTTGATCTGGCCGTCGTACTCGCTGAGGCCGGAAATGCCGGCAGTTACCTTGCCGCCGAGGATCGCAGCGAGCGACTCGCCGCCGCCGGAGAACGGAATGTAGTTGATCTTCTTCGCATCGGCGCCGACCGTACCGGCGAACAGCGCTGCCATCACGTGGTCGACGCCGCCGGCCGAGCCGCCGGCAAAGGTCACCTTGGCGATATCGGCCTTCACAGCGGCCGCGAGATCCTGCGCCGTCTTGATCGGCGAGTTCGCCGGCACGACGATGACCTGGATCTCCTCGGTGAGCCGCGCGATCGGCGTCACCTGATCCAGCGTCACCGGCGACTTGTTCATGGCGAGCGCGCCGACCATGACGAAGCCGTTGACCATCATCTGGTTGCCGTCGCCCTTGGCGCCGTTGACGAACTGCGCAATGCCGACGCTGCCGCCGGCGCCGGGAACGTTGGTGACCTGGACGCTGCGCGCGACACCGGCCGCGACCAGCGCCTGCTGCATCGAACGCGCGGTCTGATCCCAGCCGCCGCCGGGCGCCGCCGGCGCCATCAGCTTGAGCTCGAGCTGCTGCGCGGGCGCCGGACCGCTCGCCCCAAGCAATAGCGCGACGACCGCGCCGAACAGGCGCATGTGGGACGAGATCATGGGGCTTCCTCCTGAATTTGCCGATGCAGCCCTTGATCGTGGGCTGCATCCGGGCACGTGGTCGCAGCGCCAATCGAAGAGCGCCGTTCCGTCAGGGAAGGAATCGCTCGCCGATCACGCGTCTGCGCACCCCTAGCGACCATTCGCCACAGTCTTCGGCAAGCCGGAGGGCGCGGCTACCGTGTGCTGCAAATCGCCGCACCTCACCGGTCGGTTTTCGCTTGCTTTGTTTCGAGCGGCTCGCGGCCAGGCCTCGTCGGGGTCGGCACAGCTGACGCCACAACCAGCATCACACGGCAACGAGCAATCTGCCTCGCTCTCTTGCTGCGCGTGGCACAAAGTGAATAGCACTTCGGATGGGATTAGACGAAAGGACGATACGACCGCACGCCCAGCTGAGGTGCCGTTATATTGATCGGCGTATGCCGTGATTTAGGAGCATTCGAGTTGAACGATTTTGCCGATACGATGTCGTAATAGAAGCGAGCCAGAGTCGCACAGTTTAATGACTGGCCCGCGGATCGGAGAATTAATCGGCGGATTGTATTCGGCAGATCGGCGGTATCATTGAGTGACACAGCAACTGGCCAGACCAGGTTCCTCGTTCGGCAAGGAAGCACCGGCTGGATGGTGTATGATCGAGAACGCAAGGGGCCAGCGCTGTTGCGGGATCACAGCCTCGCCGAGAAGCTGACAAGGGAACAGGCCGAACAGCTAAAACGGGCGTTGACGGACCCCGTCATGACGCCTGCGGGCAAGCCTCGGCCATGAGGAGGTATAATCATCTCGGATACACAATCGGTCCAAAAACCGAAACAGACCGCGAACAAATGACGCCTGTGTTACCTAGTAAGGTATATGAACAGAGTTGGGGCATAGCGAACGCGGCGCGGCAAAACCGCGACGCCTCGATGGAGCAAATGGGGCCACGGCGAAATTCGACCTAGGCCACAGAAGCTTAGCCGCCGGCCGCCGGCGCGGAACGATCGCAGAACAGCTCCAAAGCTTCAAATGGCGGATTTCAACGATCCGGCCGAACGTCGAGCCGATCAACTAAAGATCGCTATGAAATAGTAACACTCGCCAAGGCAGCATCACAGATGACCTCCCTGACGAGCAACGTGAAAGCTTGCCCCTAGGAGCCCGTCCAGATATGTTTTCGTGACGGGCATTTGTTGTAGAGTAGCAGGCTCAGGCTGCGTTTGCGAGGTTGAACAGCTTGAGGAGGTTATGGACGGTGCAGATCATTGTCCACTCGGCGCGCACTTTCTCGATGCCCCGCAACAGGAACTGGCGGAAGCCTCTTGCCTGTTTGATCTGCCCGAACACCGGCTCCACCACTTGCTTTCGCAATCGGTAGGGTGTTTCGAAGCCGCCATCGTCGATCTTCTTTCGCATGGCCTGTGTCAGCGGGCCGCCGACTTTTCCGTTCGCTACTGTCGGGTGCTTGGCGCGTCCGGGCGCGACATAGCCATCGATGCTGCGTGTGTCGAGCGCTTCGAGATTGGCTTCGCTGCAGTAGCCGGAATCCGCTGAGGCCTGCCGCGGCTTGCGGCCAAGATTGCTCTCGATGGCCTCGATCAGGGGCACCAACTGGCCCTGATCGCTGCCGTGCTGGGTCAGTTCTTGCGCGACAATGATCTGGGCATGTGCATCGACGGCCGCCTGGGCATTATAGGCCTGAACGAAGCCATCCTTCGACTTCATGATGCGGCTTTCCGGATCGGTGAAGTTGCGTTGCGCCTTGGGATTGGGTTCCTCCGATGGCAGCGCCGCCGGTTTGCCCGGCTTCTTGCGGCCTTCGGCCTGGCGCTGCTGTTCCTTTTCGGCCTCGATGCGGCGCTCTTCCTCCGCCGCCAGTTTGGCGTCCGCTTCCAGCGCCGCCATCGCTTGCTGGATCTTCGCCAGCCGTTTCTGCTTGTCGACGGTCCAGTCCGGCAGTTCGTCGCTGTTGCCGAAAGTCTCATCCTCCGAGGCATCCGCCGCCTCGGCGGCCGCCAGCATGCGAGCGACCTCGGCCTTCAATTCCGCCTCGCGCTTCTTCATGCGCTCATAACTCATCGCCTTGTGTTTCGACGCGTTCGCCTTGATCTTCGTACCATCCAGCGCGACATGACCGAGCTTGACCAGCCCGGCCGTCTCGCACAACTTCAGAACCTGCACGAATAGCGCGCCGAGCGCCTTCAAATGTCGCTTGCGAAAGTCGCTGATCGTCCGAAAATCCGGCGCATCCAGCGCCACGATCATCACAAAATCGTTCCGCTCCCGGCAGGCCTTGGCAATCCGACGCGACGAATACAGCCCACTCGCATAGCTATGCAGCAGCAGCGCCACCATCATCCGCGGATCAAACGGCGGCTGCCCAAGCCCGCTCACATAGCTGCCCATGATCTCCCTGAGATCGAGGCTCTCCCGCACCAGATCAACCATAAACCGCGAGACATGGCCTTTCGGCACGAAGTCCTGCACATTCGGCGGCAGAAGCAGCGTCTGATCGATGTTCCAAGGCCGAAAATACTTGCTCATCGCCCAATGTTGAATCAGACCCGACCAGATTTGAACAGCGACTATCCAGACAAGCTCCTAGCGTATCCCCGCTCCCGCGTCCTTCTTTCGGTTGCGCCCGCGATCCCCGCCTCGGCCACGAATGTGCGAACGGCGACCCCTTGCGGGGTCGCCGTTTTCCAATGCACTTTCGATGACGCGTGAGCAGCTACGACACGATCGAGAAATTCGCCGCCGTCACCGTGGCTGCCGTCGCGCCGTTCAGCCAGACCGCGGTGTCGCCGTCGACCTGGATGACGAAGTAGGCGCCGTTCTGGTAGGAGCTCGACAGCACGTCTGCAAACGAACTGAAGCCTGTGCCGTTCAGCTGCACGGTATCGGTGGCAGCGTTGAAGTCCTGAACCACTTCGACGCCAGGCACATCGTTGGAGACGAACGTGTTGTTGCCGCCGCCGAAATAATAGTTCACGCCGGTGCCGCCATCGAAATAATCGTTGCCGGCGCCGCCGAGCAGAACGTCGACGCCGTCACCGCCGTACATGGTGTCGTCGCCATTGCCGCCGTAGAAATAGTCGTTGCCACCCAAGCCGTACATGACGTCGTTGCCGTCGTCGCCGTTCATGACCACCGAGCCCTGGGTGGCGATCAAGACGTCATTGCCCGTTCCGCCGTAGGCGTTGCTGAGGTCGCCGGCGCTCATGTAAATCCAGTCGTCGCCGGCATCGCCTTCGAGCAGATCGGTGCCGTCATTTCCGACCAGCGTATCGCTGCCGTTGCCGCCATACGAAGTATCGTTACCGGTGCCGATATGTGATATCGTTGCCGTCACCGCCAAAGATCAGGTGATTGCCGCGGCCGCCATCCAGGATGTCGTTGCCGGCGTAGCCGTACAGGCCCGGCGCCGCGCCGAAGCCGACCGCGTTGATACTGGCACCACTCTCATTGCCGTCGCCGCCGAAGATCGTATCGCTGCCGTTCGAGCCATACAGGGCGTCGCGGCCGGGACCGCCGTCGATGTAATGGGACTGCATGGTCAGACCGCCCTGGTTCTCAAAGACGTAGTCATCGCCGGCGCCGCCGAACTCGTGGTTCGTGCTGACGGTATTGCCGCCCTCGATCAGATCGTTGCCGTCGCCGCCATAAAATGTGCCCCAAGCCGAACTGCTCCAGCTCGCATACAACCAATCGTTGCCTCCGCCACCCTCCCAGTTGTCCGAGCGATCGGGCCAGCACGACCTAACAGTCCGAGAACAAGTAGCCCCTGAGGTCCCGTCTGCTCGCTGAACAGCAGACGGGACACCTTCTGCAGATCATTCGAAGGATCGCTGGGCCGCCGGAGCCGGAGCATCAATATCGGTCGCGATATCCCCGCCGCTGCTGGCCGAATGCTGCGCGAGGATTGACGCCACAAATCACGTTCCTTCCAGATGCCGACGCGAGGCACTGGGCGCGCGTTTGGTACATGCAATCGCCGGGATATCCGACGCCCCTTCCCTGCACACACCAGGGATAATCCCGGGCGCCGGCGGGCGTCACATTTGCCAGTCCGGCGACGCCGAAGGTCAAGACGGTAAGCAGGAGGGATGTGCGCATGGTTTGGCTCCCGGCAAGCGATCGAGGATCAACGGACCGGCAGGATCAGCGTTCCTGTCGGAAGGGAGGCGGCCGAGGAAAGGTGCCCGCTGCGAGCGCGCTGTCGGGTGAGCGCAGGAACCATGCTGCTCCGGGTCGGTTGTCGGAAAGCATCCATCCACACACAAGAAAATTGGCATGCCGTCACGATTGCTTTGGTTTCTGAGTTTTCCGGTTCTGGCTGTTCTGAGCGGTTGCGGTGACCAGCTCGAGTGCGATTCAATCGAAACCCGTAAGGCCGTGCTCCAGACCGTTTCCGACGACCACCGCAATCCGCTGGTCAATTACGCCGCCAAGGAGTCAACGGCGAAGCCGACTCCGGAAAATTCGAAACCGCAATACCTTCTCGGTGAAAAGATCGTCACGACTGCGACGAGCAAGGACAAGCGAACGGTGCAGTGTAGCGGCGGGATCTCGGTCTCTGTGGGCAACATCAAGGCCTCGAAAGAGGTCGAGTTCACGGTGCAAAAGTCAACAGACGGAAAGATAGCGGTTTCGGTTGCACCCTTTCAGTTCTGAATTCCTTTTGCGTTCGACGACGGCGTCGTTGCCCGCTCTTGCGGGACGACCGGTCTGCCCCTCCCAGCTATTCGACGTGCGACAAAACAACCCGACGGGCAACTCAGCAAAAGCTGTCAATCCCGTCGCGCTAAAATATTTCGGTTTACCGGAAGAGAAGCTTGGTATATGAATTTCCCGTCTCACCCGATCGAGGGGCGGATCGCGATCGTCACGAACGCGGTGTGAGATGCGGTGGACGCAGGTTGCGCAACTAACGAGCGCGCATGAGGCGGACGGTGAAGTCGTGTGGTCCTGACGCCCTAGTGGCAGGTGTTTCGTCGCAACGCGCGAAGGCGTGATGCGAAGGCGGTGACAAGCAAGCCAAGTCTCGCCGGGGAGAGCGCGAAGTAAGCCGTAAAGCCATCGCGCAGGGAAAGCCGGCGTTTCCGGTTACACCTGTGGTCCTACCCCCGTGCTTTCTACCATTGCACGGGGCCCATGGGTGCGATCGGCACCCGGCTTTCGCTGCGCCCTCTGCTTGAAGAGAGGGTGAAACGATAAGCAAGGCTCGGACAAATCATGTCGCGAGAACGCGGAGCTGTGGCCTCACCCACAACTCTCATCGCCGGCTCGCCGCCTCGCCGCCTCCGCTAAAGCTTCGGCGCGCCAAGAATCCATGGCCTCGTCGAAGCCTTGGCGTACGGGACCGGGCGACCAGTACGCCGCGGCCTCTTGGCTCAAACACCCCAGTCTCTGGAATACTGGATCACCCGCTTTCGCGGGTGATGACACCGAACTAGCTGTTTGACAGTTGAATCAGAAACTCACCCCGTCATTGCGAGGAGCAACGCGACGAGGCAATCCATCGCATCGCCACGTTGAAACATGGATTGCTTCGCTTCGCTCGCAATGACGTGAAGACGGTCCGCGAAACCAAGCTAGCCTTACAGCCCGGTATACCCGGCCTTCACATGGTCGGTGCTGCCGTCGAGTTGGCGCAAATAGGTCAACCCGCACACGGTCAGCCGATGCGTATCGCGCTCGCCCGCCTCGAACAGCGTCTGCACGTACTCCGTGACCTTCGCCCGCGCTTCGTCGCTCGCAGCGGACGTGCGGTTGAGCAGCAGATCATACGTCTGCATGATCCGATCAATCGCGGCTTCCATTGATGTCTCCGGGTTGACGCTCAGGCGACCACCAGCGTCTCGGCCTCGAACTTCGCGATCGCCTTGTTGGCGAGGCGGAGGCGGTTCATCTCACCGCGCTGGAACAGCTTCACGATGATGCCGAGCAGCCGCTCATTGGTGGCGAAAGTGTCGGGAATGGCACCGGATTTGCGCAGATAGTTCGAGGCGATCGCGTAGGCGTCACCGACGACCTCGACATTCAGCACCTCGATCCCGCGTTCGACCAGCATATCCCTGCCTTTCTGTTGGCCAAGGGATAAGCTTCAGGGAACGCCTTGGTTCCTTGCCGTATCAGGTTTATTTTCGCAGGTGCAGCATGAAAAACGCATCGGCCGGGCATGACCGATGCGCTGACTGGAGGAAGGCTGCCGGTCTTCTGGGCGGCCGGCTTGGCCATCAGGCGAACAAAGGAAGGATCAGAGGCGATACAGGATCTGGTCGGTCCAGAAGCGCTCGAGGCGATGCAGCGACTTGTTGAGGCTCGCGAACTCCTCGTTCGAGATGCCGCCGACCTGCTCGACCGTCTTGACGTGCTTCTGATAGAGCGCATCGACGATCTTGCGGACTTCCTGGCCCTGCGGGGTCAGGCGAATGCGGACCGAGCGGCGATCGACGCGCGAACGCTGATGATCGAGGAAGCCGAGCTCGACGAGCTTCTTCAGATTGTAGGAGACGTTGGAGCCGAGATAGTAACCGCGGGTGCGCAGCTCGCCGGCGGTCAGCTCCTTGTCGCCGATGTTGTAGAGGAGCAGCGCCTGCACCGAATTGATGTCGGCGCGGCCGCGGCGGTCGAATTCGTCCTTGATGACGTCGAGGAGGCGGCGATGCAGCCGCTCCACCAAAGTCAGTGCTTCGAGATAGAGCGGCTGCACCGGAGCTTGACCGGTAGCGCGATCGGCGGCATCCGCCGCCGTTGTCGCAACGGCTTTCATCATGACACTTCCCCTGTTTGTCGTTTTTATCGACTTTATTTCGACGAAACTTGTGTCCCGCCTGATAGGTCCAACGTAAGGGGGCCGTTTGAATATCCGCTTAAATAAGAGAATAAAGAGATCATGAATTTAAGACAGTGAATCGTGGATTAAGCCCATGGATCAAGGGCTTTTCGCAACTTTTCATTGACGGTGGCAGCCCCCTGTTCACGGTTCGTCTGCCTGCCCTGTCACATTCGGAAACAGCTTCGTTCGAATTCGAAACGGTGGCGTAACGGGTATGAGGGAACCCTTTACGGTGACCGATCGGTTACCGGAAAATTCTCTGAAAATTTTACGGGGTCACGTCGCGGGATGTGCACGCGATGCGCGTAAGCGGCCGGCCAATGTTGCCGCGGACAGACCGGTTCCGCCGTCGACCAGCGCAAAGCCGGCCGGCACACGCGCCGAGATCCGGTGAAATGGGTCCCGACGGCAGGTCCCGCAGAGACGGTCCCGCGATGGGGTGTCTCGAAAGGGGTGCGATCTGTGGCACTCACCTAGCAGAACCAATGGCGCTGTCTTCTCGTTGCGCGCACGACTGCCATTATGTTGGCAGCCGGCGTCAGCTGATCGTCGCGCTGTCGCCGCGAGGCAACAGTCGATCCCACCGTAGCGGCGTGCGGATCTATGGCGGGCGTTCGCGCGCCGCCATCCAGGCCAGCGCGAGATAGGCCGCGAGCATCACGGCCTCGAGCCCGACCACGGTGAGGCTGCCGCCATAGATGCCGGGAAACATCAGCTCGATGACCGCCATCGAGACGACAGTGGTCAGCCAGACCACGGCGCCCCAGGGTGTCGCGAGCCAGAGACCGACGGCCGCGACGAGCTCGATGACGGCGAAATAGATCGTCGCGGTCTGCCAGGCCATCGACTGGTTCTCGAAGGCCTCCTCCTCGCCGCCAACGAAGCCGGTCACCTGGGCCCAGTGATAAAGGCCCTTGGCGACCGAGACGACGGCCATGATGCGCAGGAAGATGACGAGGCGCCGCGTCCACGCATTGTCGTCCGGCTCGATCCGGTCGGACGAGATCGCGTTCACCGAGATGGCGTTGTCCCGCGCCTGATCGCGTGCAGAGGTGTCAGACATCCGAATCGCCGCAGAACGGCTGCCAAATGGGGTTCATGGCGCAGTCTTGGCCCGCCAGCCGCGCAAAATCAATTGCCGTTGCGGCAAATCAAGGGCGCCAAGAAGGATGCAATAGGGGTGCAATAGCGGCGCAATGACGGCGCCCCTGTCAGGTGCTAGAACTGGACTTATATCAGGTCCAGACCAGCCGTCCCCGAGGAGAGAAGACATGGCGATCAAATTCGGGCGCCCGATCGAACTGCGCGATGCGCCGCGGCGCCAGACCGAGGCCCTCGCCTCTCCCTCGCTCGACCTCACGATCCGGATGCGCCGCAATCGCAAGACCGAATGGGCCCGCCGCCTGGTGCGCGAGAACGTGCTGACCACCAACGATCTGATCTGGCCGATGTTCGTGGTCGACGGCCACAACACCCGCACGCCGGTGGCCTCGATGCCGGGCGTCGACCGCCTCACCGTCGACCAGATCGTCCGCGACGCCGATCGCGCCGCCAAGCTCAATATTCCCTGCATCGCGCTGTTCCCCTTCACCGAGCCGTCGCTGCGCGACGAGCAGGGCTCGGAGGCGCTCAATCCCGACAATCTGGTCTGTCAGGCGGTGCGCGCGATCAAGAAGGAATTTCCCGATATCGGCGTGCTCTGCGACGTCGCGCTCGATCCCTTCACCAGCCACGGCCATGACGGGCTGATCGAAGGCGGCAAGATCCTCAACGACGAGACGGTCGCGGTACTGGTCAAGCAGGCGCTGACCCAGGCCGAAGCCGGCTGCGACGTGATCGCGCCGTCGGACATGATGGACGGCCGCATCGGCGCGATCCGCGAGGCGCTCGACGACAACGGTTTTGGCGACGTGCAGATCATGTCGTATGCGGCGAAATACGCCTCGGCGTTCTACGGCCCGTTCCGCGACGCGATCGGCTCGGCCAAGACGCTGACCGGCGACAAGCGCACCTACCAGATGGACAGCGCCAATTCCGACGAGGCGCTGCGCGAGGTCGAACTCGACATCGCCGAGGGCGCCGACATGGTGATGGTGAAGCCGGGCATGCCCTATCTCGACATCGTCCGCCGCGTGAAGGACACGTTCGCGATGCCGACCTTCGTCTACCAGGTGTCCGGCGAATACGCGATGATCGCGGGCGCCGCCGCCAATGGCTGGATCGACGGCGAGCGCGCGATGATGGAGAGCCTGGTCGGCTTCAAGCGCGCCGGCGCCGACGGCATCCTCACCTATTTCGCACCGCAGGCCGCCGAGAAGATCAGGGCGGAATCGTAAACGGCGCTACACGGGGTCCGGCCGGCGCGGTTGGACGTGGACCGCACAGCGGGCGCAGCGCATCGCGCTCGCCCTGCGACAGCACCGTCAGCGGGTAGATCGGCGCATTTGTCTCGCGCTTGAAGAACGGATGCGGCCAGGTCCTGCCGCGCAGGCGCCAGCCCAACACCTTGCCGATCACGCGCAGGATCAGCGACGGGTTGAAGCCTGTCGATCCCTTCGGGGCTTCGCCGATCGCATATTTGCCGAGGATTGCGCCGGTTGGCTTGCCGAAAACCTCGTCCACGCGCGACGCGCCGCCGTCGAAGGCCTGCACCGCAATTCCGACGAACGGGACGGCAGGTGTCAGCGAATTGCCCACCGGCGAATTGCAGCAGGTGGTGTGCCATCGATACAGCCCCTTGGGCGTCAGCCGCAGCCCGGCGATCTTGTCATGCCCCTGCACGAAGCTGAGCGACGCCGGGGCGACCTGGACGATGTCTGTGCCGCCGTGGACATCGAGCAGATCGGCCCGGCCGACCCGATGCATGAAGGCCTGGCAGTCGTCGCAGTAGCAGACGACGCGATTGACGGCCGTCGGTGCCGCGTTCGTGACCACGCCTCGAACCTCTCCGCAGCGGCAGCGCAACCCGATTTGAGTCCCCATATGTCCCCCGCCGTCACACAACCTCCAGCCTACACCGGGGCGAGCGCTTTCGGCCGCCGAATCGCCTGATTATTTCCGCTAGTTAATGTTCGCGCGGACTTGGCAGGCGAGCCTCCTGCTCCCATGTCCTGCGCGGGACTTTCTTCGGAGGTTGGTCATGTCCTATGGCAATGACGGCGGCACCTGGCGTAACGAAGCCTGGCGCAACGATGGCGGCGTTCCCCCGCATGCGTTCGATCCGCTGGTGCAGCCGGACTTGTTCCGCGGCGTGCTGACGCGACGCGTGTTCGCGTTCCTGATCGACCTCGTCGTGCTGGCGGTGCCGGTGATCCTGGCGGTGATCTTCATCGCGGTGTTCGGCGTCGTCACGCTCGGCCTCGGCTGGGCGCTGTTCTGGCTGGTGTCGCCGGCCTCGATCGTCTGGGCCATCGTCTATTACGGCGCCTCGATCGGCGGGCAGCACTCGGCCACCATCGGCATGCGGATGATGGATCTGGAACTGCGCACCTGGTACGGCGCGCGCGGTTATTTCGTGCTCGGCGCCACCCATGCGGTGCTGTTCTGGGTGACGATCTCGTTCCTGTCGCCGCTGGTGCTGCTGATCGGACTCGTCGGCGGCCGCCGCCGGCTGTTGCACGACATCATCCTCGGAACCGTCGTTATCAACAGCTCGGTCCGGACCCCGGTCAGCCCGGCCGCGCGGGCCTATTATTAGGCCCGCCTAAACCAATTGACCGTTAGCCTCCGGAGGGCGATGCTAACTCGGCTGCCTGTATTTTTTGTGGAGCCCGACGATCTGACGTGACCCAGCACTCGCGTGATACCCCCCAGTTCTATCTGACGGCGCCCTCACCCTGCCCGTATCTGCCGGGCCGGCACGAGCGCAAGGTTTTCACGCACCTGGTCGGCGACAAAGCGGGCGATCTCAACGACTTGCTGACCCATGGCGGCTTTCGCCGCAGCCAATCGATCGCCTACCGCCCGGCCTGCGACGCCTGCCGGGCCTGCGTCTCGGTCCGGGTCGTCGCCAATGAATTCCGCCCCTCCCGCAACTTCCGCAAGGTGCTGGCCCGCAACGCCGACATCATCGGCGAGCAGCGCACGGCGGTGCCGACATCAGAGCAATATTCGGTGTTCCGGGCCTATCTCGACCGCCGCCACCGCAACGGCGGCATGGCCGACATGACGGTGCTCGACTACGCGATGATGGTCGAGGACAGCCATGTCGAGACCCGGATCATCGAGTACCGCAAACGCAACGCCGACAGCGGCATCACCGGCCGCGGCGACGAGCTGATGGCGGTGGCGCTGACCGACGTGCTCAGCGACGGGCTGTCGATGGTCTATTCGTTCTTCGAGCCGGGGCTGGAAAGCCGCTCGCTCGGCACCTTCATGATCCTCGATCATATCGCCCGCGCCCGCCGCCAGGGCCTGCCCTACGTCTATCTCGGCTACTGGATCGAGGGCTCGAAGAAGATGGACTACAAGGGCCGCTTCCTGCCGCAGCAGCGGCTCGCGCCAAGCGGTTGGCTGCGCGTCGATGCCACGGGTGAAGCGCTGGCCGAGCCGCAGGACTAGAGCATTTTTGGTTCTGATTGAATCAGAACCGAAGCTCTAGATTCTTGTTTTGACGCGTTTTCTTCACGCGAACCGGCGTCCACTTCGCTTGAAAACGCTCTGGCGCGTCAGACGCTCTAGGTGCCGAAGAACGTATCGATCAGCAGCTTCACGTTGAGGATCACGATCAGCCCGGCGACGATCCAGGCCGTCACCGCGACCGGCAGCGAAATCGCGAACGTGCCCATCTTGCGCTTGTCGGACACGAAGCGCACCAGCGGGATCACCGCGAACGGCAGCTGCATCGACAGCACCACCTGGCTGAACACCAAAAGCTGCGCGGTGCCGCTCTCGCCATAGAGCGCGGCGACCACGATGACCGGGACGATCGCGATGCCGCGCGTCACCACCCGCTGCGCCCAGTTGGGCATCCGCAGGTTCAGAAAGCCCTGCATCACGATCTGGCCGGCCAGCGTCGCCGTCACCGTCGAGTTGAGGCCGGACGCGAGCAGCGCCACGGCAAACAGCGTCGAGGCGATGCCGAGTCCGAGCAGCGGCGACAGCAGCTCGAACGCCTGATCGATTTCGGCGACATCGGAATGGCCGCTCTTGTGGAAGGTCGCGGCCGCCAGCACCAGGATCGCGGCATTGACGAACAGCGCCAGCATCAGCGCGATGGTGGAGTCGGTGGTCGCCCATTTGATCGCGTCGCGCCGCCCCTCCTCGGTGCGCGGATAGGCGCGGGTCTGCACGATCGAGGAGTGCAGATAGAGGTTATGCGGCATCACGGTGGCGCCGATGATGCCGATCGCGATGTAGAGCATCTCCGGATTGGTGACGATCTCGCGCGACGGCATGAAGCCGCCGATCACGCCGGCAATCGGCGGCGCGGCGGCGGCGATCTGGACCACGAAGCAGACCGCGATCACGATCAACAGCGCGATCACGAAGGCTTCGAGGAAGCGAAAGCCGCGGTTCATCAGGAGCAGCAGCAGGAACGCGTCGAGCGCCGCGAGCAGCGCGCCGCCGATCAGGGGAATACCGAACAACAACTTCAGCGCGATTGCAGTGCCGATCACCTCGGCGAGGTCGCAGGCGATGATCGCGGCCTCGCAGGCGAGCCAGAGCACGAAATTCACCGGCCGGGAATAGGTGGCGCGGCAGGCCTGGGCGAGATCGCGATCGGTGGCGATGCCGAGCCTTGCCGCGAGTGCCTGCAGCAGGATCGCCATCAGGTTCGAGAGCAGGATGACCGACAGCAGCGTGTAGCCAAACTTCGATCCGCCGGCGATATCGGTGGCCCAGTTGCCGGGGTCCATATAGCCGACCGAGACCAGATAGCCGGGTCCTGCGAAGGCCAGGAGCCGCCGCCACCACAGGCCGCCGGTGGGCACCGCGACGGTCGCGTTCACCTCCGGCAGGCTGCGTACATGACCGGCGTCGCCGCGCCAGCCTCCTGGCACGGTGGCGGGAAGGGAAACGGAAGGCATTTCAGGAGTCCGAGCGTCCATCGTGCCAAGATGGCCGAACTCACTCGTTATTGCAACTCATTTGCAACTGCATCTGGGCTCACGAAAATGATAGCAGCCATGCCGCTTGTAAAGTACTGAGGAAGTGCTTTACGTTATCTGCATGATCAAGCTGCCTGTCGAGACGCCGACCGCAACGCTGCGCTACGCCCTCGCCCCCGACCCATCGGGCATCGAGGCGATCGAGGCGACCTTTGCGGCCTACGACCGGATGATGGCGATCCTCGCCGAGGTCGCCCCGGTCGGGGCCAACCTCGTCGCGCTGCACGCCCAGGCCTACGAGAGGATCCGCAAGGAGACCGGCCTGCCCGCCCGGCTGGTGACCCTCGGCCTGCGCGACCGCGCCAATTACGTCGCCGATACCGCCGTCCGCCGGATACCGCTCGACGACAAGTTGTTCGCGATCAAGGGTCCAACTTCACTGACCATCAGCACTGTCAGCGGGCGCGTGTTGGTGCCGTTCGACGTGCCGGGATATGTCTCGGGCTGGGAAAGCCCCTTCCCGGCGCATTTGATCTCGGACGGACGCGGCTACGAAATCCACATCGCCGTCAAATCGAAATCTGCACAACCGGAGGAGATGACCATGCTTCACGAAGGCATCCTTGCGCGCATGGGCCGGCTTCTTGCCGCCATCGCGAGCCAGACCATCGACAATGTCGAGAGCAACAACAAGGTCGCGCTGGTCAAGCAGGCGATCCGCGAGATCGACGCCGGCGCCGACGAGGCGCGCTATGCGCTCGGCAAATCGCGCGCCGAAGAATTCCGGTTGAAGAAGCGACGCGAAGAACTGGATACCGAAACGGCTGGTCTGAACGAGAAGATTCGTCTCGCACTTGCGGAAAATCGCGAGGATCTCGCGCGCGCCGGCGTCGCACGGCAAATTGATCTGGAGTCGCAGGTGATCGCGCTGGAACGCGCGATGGATTTCATCGAGCTCGAAATCGACGAGCAGACCAAGGCGCTGCAGGCCATGCTCGGCGCGCGGCGCGAGGCGGAAGCACGATTAACCGATCTCGAACAAAGCCTGCTGCGCGAGGCCAAGGACGAAACCAGCCGGGGTCCATCGACGACCAATACATTGAGTGCTGAGCGTGCCATGGCGGCGATCGCCCGGGTCACCGGTGTCCCCGCCTCCAGCGTGCTCGGCGACAAGGAGCTTGACGAACTCGATCGCTTGCACCGCGAAAAGGAAATCGCGGCGCGGCTTGAAAGGATCAAGTCAGAAAAATGAGTGCAGTTGGCGACATCCTGCTCGCCCCCGACGTGCGGCCGTTCGCGGTCGCGGCTGCGATCATGGTGGCACTTGGCGGCATCGAGCTGCTGACCACCATGGTCGGACTTTCGATCAGCGAACTCATCGGCAAGGATTTCGCGGTCGAGGCCGAGAGCCACAATGCTCTCAGTGGCCTGTTTCTCTGGATCAACGCCGGACGGCTTCCCCTCCTGATCCTGATCATCCTGATACTCGGCATATTCTCGATCGGAGGCTTCCTGCTTCAGGGCCTGGCGCATGCGGCAGGCACCGCGATCCCGGTCTCGCTTGCCGCGGTGCTTGCCGCCGCAGGCAGCATCCCGGTGATTAGAAATACCAGCCGCGGCCTCGCCCGCATCATTCCACGCGACGAGAGCTACGCGGTCAACGACAGCGACTTTGTCGGCAAGGTCGCAACCGTGTCGGTCGGCCCGCTCGATCAGGGCCTGCCCGGCAGGGTCCGTCTCAAGGATGTCTTCGGCAACTGGCACACCGTGTCGGCGCGTGCCAGCCCTGATTCCGGGGCGTTGCCGGTCGGCGCAAGCGTGCTGCTGGTCGACCGCGACGCCAAGAGCTTCATCGCGATTGCCGCTCCCGCCGACCTCATTGAACAACAACAATCTTCGAACAGGGCATAACATATGTGGGAACTTGCTGTACCCGTCGCCATTGGCGTCCTCGCTATCCTCGTCATTGGCCTGCTTTTCGCAAAACTTTACAAGCGCTCGACACGCGACGAGGCCTATGTCCGCACCGGCCTCGGCGGCCAGAAGGTGGTGCTCGACGGCGGCTCGCTCGTGCTGCCGATCTTCCACTCCACCGCCGCGGTGAACCTGAAGACGTTGCGGCTCGAGGTCGCGCGCGGCGGCCCGGACTCGCTGATCACCAAGGACCGCATGCGCGTCGACATCGGCGCCGAGTTCTATCTCCGGGTCAAACCGGACAGTTCGTCGATCGCGCTCGCCGCGCAGACGCTCGGCAACCGCACCAATGACGCGGCCGAGTTGCGCGAGCTGGTCGAAGCCAAATTCGTCGACGGCCTGCGCTCGGTCGCAGCAACCATGAACCTCGAGGAGCTTCAGGAGCAGCGCGCGACCTTCGTCAAGGCGGTGCAGGACGCGGTCGGCGCCGACATCCAGAATAACGGCCTCGAGCTTGAATCGGTGTCGCTGACGAGGCTCGACCAGAGCGACATCAAGCATTTCAACCCGAGCAATTTCTTTGACGCCCACGGTCTCACCACGCTGACCAAGATCACCAAGGAGCGCGAGCAGGAGCGCAACCAGATCGTCCGCACCACCGAGGTCAATATCGCCCAGCAGGACCTGGTGGCGCGGCAGACCACGCTGACGATCGAAAGCACCAAGCGCGAGGCCGAGCTCGCCCAGCAGCGCGACATCGCCAACAAGACGGCTGCAATGCGCGCACAGACGGCGCAGGTCGAACAGACCGCGTTGCAGAACGAAGCCGAATACCGCATCCAGCAGGAACTCGCGGTCGCCAACAAGCAGACCGAGGCCAACCAGGCCCGCGATACCCGCAAGATCGAGGCCGATCTCGCGGTCAAGCGCCGCAACACCGAAATGGAGCGCGACCTTCAGATCGTCGCGCAGGAAAGCGCGATCGCGGTCGCGGCCAAGAGCAAGGAGCAGTCGGAGGCCCAGACCATCGCCGAGACCGCGCGTGCGGTCGCGATCTCAGCCGAGGAAAAGGTCACCACCGCCCGCGCCACCGAGATCGCCGAGCGTGACAAGATCATCAACGTGATCGCGGCGCGCAAGGCCGCCGAAACCGACGCGATGCCGATCACCGTGATGGCGGAAGCCGAGAAGCAGGCAGCGGCCAACAAGGCTGAGGCCACCAATGTGCTGGCGAAAGCCGACGCCAATGCTGCCACCACCCGCGCCGCCGGCGTCAAGGCGCTCGGCCAGGCCGAAGCCGAGGTCGCAACATTGAAGGCCGAAGCACGCAACAAGCTAAGCGCCGAGATGATCGACTACGATCTCAACCTCGCGCGGATCAATGTGATCCCGAGTGCACTCGCCGAGGCGGTGAAGCCGATCGAGAAGATCTCCGACATCCGGATCTTCGACACCGGCAGCCTGCTCGGCCGCAGCGGCGCTAACGGCCACGCCAATGGCAATGGCGGCCTCGGGCTCGGCGACGGCCTTGCCGCGCAGTTGCTGTCGGTTTCGGCGTTCAAGCCGATATCGACAAGATCCTCTCCG
The DNA here is from genome assembly GCF_011516645.4 of Bradyrhizobium septentrionale. Taxonomy (NCBI): domain Bacteria; kingdom Pseudomonadati; phylum Pseudomonadota; class Alphaproteobacteria; order Hyphomicrobiales; family Nitrobacteraceae; genus Bradyrhizobium; species Bradyrhizobium septentrionale. The sequence goes on from NZ_CP088285.1 coordinate 8,310,726, forward strand.
AGGCCGGCTTTCCAGCCGGCCCCGACGCGCTCACCAGCCTGACCAGCGCGCTGGCGCAGCGCAAGGCCGAGGTCGCCTCAGTGCCTTCGACCGGCGCCGACAGCCGGCCTGCCACATTGGTTGGCACCATCACCGGGCAACTCGCCGCTGGTCCCACGCCGCAATGACGTGACCGCGCGCTGACATCAGCGACCAGGCCCGCCTTTCCCGGCGGGCCTTTGTTTTGGCGTTGTCGGGAAACGGGTGGGACCGGACGTGTTCCAACCCCACACTATGGCCGGATCGAATGTCCCCAAGGATTCTGCCATGTCCGCCGATGCGCCTCGCCTGCCGGCCACCTTCAATCGCCTCGCCTGGTCCAACCTCGCCGCGCAATCGGCCGAGCAGATCGCGCTTGCGGCTGCGCCCATCGTCGCCGTGCTGCTGCTCGGCGTCGGCGAAGGCCAGACCGGCCTGCTGCAGACCGCGCTGACGCTGCCCTTCATCCTGTTTGCGATCCCCGCCGGCCTGTTGGCCGACCGCGTGTCGCGGCGCTGGGTGATGGCCGGCTCCGAGGCGCTGCGCGCGGCCGCACTCGCCGCGATCCTGCTGCTGTTGTGGCTCGGCCTGATGACGCTGCCGCTGCTCGCTCTGCTCGGCTTCATCGCGGTCTGCGGCACGGTCGCCTACAGCGTCGCAGCGCCCGCGCTGGTCCCGTCGCTGGTGACGTCACAGCAATTGCCGGCCGCCAATGCCCGCATCGAGCTGGCGCGCACCGTCGCCTTTGCCAGCGGCCCTGCACTCGGCGGCGTGCTGGTCGGCTGGGTTGGTGCTGCGCCTGCATTCGGCTTCGCCGCGGCGCTGTCGGCGATCGCGGTCGTGCTGCTCGCCGGCATCTACGAACCGGCGCGTCCGCCCGCGCCGCGGCGCCATCCGATGCAGGACATCAAGGAAGGCGCGGCCTTCGTGATGCACCACGCTTTGCTGCGGCCGGTGTTCATCACCCAGTTCATCTTCAACACCGCATCGTTCCTGCTGCTCGCCGTGTTCGTGCCCTATGCGGTGCGCCATCTCGCGCTCAGCGCCACCGGGGTTGGCACGACGCTTGCGATGTACGGGGTCGGCATGGTGGTCGGCGCGCTGTTCGCAACGCGGGTGATGAAGCGGCTGGCGTTCGGCACCGTGATCGGGCTCGGCCCCGTCACCGGCTTCATCGCGGCGGCCGTGATGGCGCTGACGACGTGGTTTCCGACACCGCTGCTCGCCGGCCTCAGCTTCTTCCTGCTCGGCGTCGGCCCGATCCTGTGGGTGATCTCGACCACCACGCTGCGGCAATCGGTGACGCCGCCGTCGCTGCTCGGCCGCGTCTCGGCAATCAACATCATGAGCTACGGCGCCCGCTCGCTCGGCTCAGCGCTCGGCGCCATCGTCGGCGGCCTCTACGGCGCCGAAGCCTGCCTCTACCTCGCGGCCGTGATCTTCGCCGCCCAGGCGCTGGTGATCCTGATGTCGCCTGCGGTGTCGTTGAGGCGGCAGCCCGACATGGTCGGCGAGCCGGTGCGCTGCTGATCAGCTCGCCAGATAACGCTCGTATTTGCCGCCGACGACCTCGTCGGCGGCAACGGCCGGATCCAGTGTGTAGAGATCTTGCGCGTGGCCGATCCCGCGCAGCACGAAGCGGCCGGTGGAGACCAGATAGTTGCGGCCGGCGGCGTCGAGCCCGGTGCGAAAGTCGGTCGAGGTCAGCAATTCCCGATCGACCGAGGCGCACATCGAGGCGATCCGGCTGACCTCGTTGACGGCGGGCCCGACCACCGTGAAATCGAGCCGGTCCTCGCTGCCGATGTTGCCGTAGAAGACTTCGCCGACATGGAGCCCGACATAAGCTGATGTGGTCGGCCGCCCCTCGTTCTCGCGGCGGTCGTTCAGCACCCGCATGTTGTGACGGAATCTGTGCTCGGCCCGCAGCGCCGCGCGCCTGGCGCCGGCCATGTTCTCGCTGGTGAACATCGCCAGCACGCCGTCGCCGATCAGCTTCAGCACCTCGCCGCCGGCGTCATGGATCGCGTCGATCGAGGCCTGCGCGTAGTCGTTGAGGAACGGGATGATCTCGTCCGGGCCGATGCGCTCGCTGATCGCGGTCGAGCCGCGCACGTCGGAGTACCACAGCACGGCCTTGATCTTCTCGGTGATGCCGCGCTGCATGCGCCCGCGCAGCACCTGCTCCGCCGTCTCGCGGCCGAGATAGACCCGCCCGAGCGTGCGGGCGATCTCGACCTGCGCCGCCGATTTGATCGCGAGCCCGAGCACCGGCACCAGGTCGCGCAGCGCCGCCATGTGGTTGGCATCGAACCCGTCCGAACGGCGGGTGGTGTAGTAGGAGTAGAAGCAGTCCATCTCGCCGATCGTACCGGCTTCGCCGAAGCGATGCACGAACGCGGCGAAGTGCTTGTGGCCCTTCTCGGCAAGGTCGCCGATCATCGAAAAATCGTGCGCGCCGGTGAGATCGATTACCATCTCGTCACGGCCGTTTTCGAGCATGTGGTAGAAGGCCGACCGCCGCCAATTCTGACTGGCTTCGCCGCTGCTGGTCGAGCCGTATTCGAAGATGTCGGCCTCGTTGCTCTCGCCGTCGTTCCAGCGGAAACCGCGTCCCTCGAAGATCGGATGCAGGGTGTCGATGAACACTATCGCCCGCGACAGCGGCATGCCGGCGGCCCGGCAGCGCTCGCAGAAGCCGCGCAGCAGGTCGTTTTCCGGCAGGCCGGTCAGGCCCTGGCGGACCAACCAATTCATGAGGCGCAAACGGGGCGTCAGTTCCATACTTTGGATTATGCCGGGCAATTGGTGCGGGAGGAAGGGCTGGTCGTCGCGTGACAGATGCGGACGCCAATGCAGCATTGCAAGGCCGCCCGCCTCACCATTTCGCGCGGAACACCGCCGCAGAAGCCTGAGATTCCCGCTTCCCTTTGCTGCGGCCTTCGCGCACAAGAGCGCATGGACAATGATGCCAGCCCGCCAAATCCAATCCGACGCTTCATGCAATGGGCGATCACCCCGCCGCAATCCTATGGGGTCTATCTTGCCGGCCTCATCCTGATCTTCACCCTGTCGTTCTACGCCGGCACGCTGAAACCGAAGCACGTGCCCGGCCCGCCGCCGACCGCGCCATCAGCCCCGCGCAGCTGATCACGCCGGTTTGGTCTCCGACGTCGCGATCCAGATTCCGGCGAATACCGCGATCAGACCAACGACCAGATTGACCGTGATCGGCTCCCCGACCAGTTGCTTGGCGAGCAGGCCTGCGGCAATCGGATTGACCGTCATGGTGCTGGCAACGCGGGTCGGCGATGCCCGCTCCAGCGCCAGCACCCACAGGATGAAGGCCAGCGCGCCGCCGGCGATACCGAGATAGAGCCCCGCGATCCACTGCGACGTGCCGAAATCGCGCAGGATCGCCAGGCTGCCGGTGAAGATCCCGACCGCCACCAGCGCGGCCGCCCCCGCGCCCATGCCCACAGCGAGGAAGCCGAGCGCGCTGGAGCGGCGGATGAACGGTCGCGACAGCACGTTGTCGAACGCCATGCAGAGCACCGCGGCGGCCATGATCAATTCGCCGCGCCACGCGCCCGGCGGCGCCGCCGACAGCCCGGAGGCCAGCGCGGCCGCCACGCCGAGCACCGCGATCGAGACCCCGACCGATTTGCGCATCGTCAGCGGCTCGATGCCGAGCAAGGCGCCGACCACCATGGTGGAGAGCGGCAAGGTCGCCAGCGCAAGGCTGGCGCGCGCCGCCGTCGTGTAGGACATCGCAAGATTATAGAGCACGAAGAACACCCCGAAGAAGGCAATGCCGAGCGCGATGACCGCAGGCCAATCCTCGCGCCGCGGCCATTTCGCGCCGAGCAGGACCGCGGCCGGGAGCACGCAGAGAAAGCCGATCGCCCAGCGCAGGATCGCCAGCGTGATCGGGTCGGCGTTACCAGCCAAATAGCGCGTGATCGCCGCCGCCGTACCGCCGAGGCAACTCGAGACCAGTGCAATCGCAACGCCGATCCACTCGCCCATCCTGCTCCCCATGCGTTTCGTGTTCGCTTGTGGCATCTTGCCGAGTGAGATCATTCCGGCAACTACCTGACAGGTACTCATGTCGCAGCAGCACGATTTTGCAGCCAGCCTGCGCTGGTGGCGGCAGCGCAAGGGCCACTCGCAACTCGAGCTCGCCGGGCGCGCCGATATCTCCCAGCGCCATCTCAGCTTCCTCGAGCTCGGGCGCGCCGCACCGAGCCGCGACATGGTGATCCGGCTCGCCGCCGCGCTCGACGTGCCGTTGCGCCAGCAGAACGCGCTCTTGGTCGCGGCCGGCTTTGCGCCGGTATGGCGGCAAACCGACCTTGCCGCGCCGGAGCTCGCCCAGATCCGTCACGCGCTGGATTTCATACTCGCGCAGCAGGAGCCGTTCCCCGCGGTCGTGGTCGACCGGCACTGGAATCTGCTGCTCGCCAATGCAGGCGCCGCGCGGCTCGTGGAATTCCTGGTCGGACCAGTGGCTCCCGGCACGCCGGTCAATCTCGCCGACGCACTGGTCGCGCCCGACGTGCTGCGCCCCTATCTCACCAACTGGACCGAGGTGGCCGGCTACTTCGTCCGCAGCGTCGAGGCCGATGCCGCCGCCGACGGCACCACCGCAACGGCGGAATTGCTCAAGCGCCTGCTGGCTTATGACGGTGTCGAGGCCGCGTTGGCCGCGCCGCCCGCGGGGCCGGCGTCCGGACCGGTGCTGCCGATGCTGTTCCGCAAGGGCGACGTCGGCCTGCAGCTGTTCACCACGATCGCAACGCTCGGAACGCCCCAGGACGTCACGCTGCAGGAGCTGCGCATCGAAAGCTTCTTTCCGATGGACGAGGCGACGGGGCAGCTGTTCCGGAATTGGTCGAAAGCGAGCGGCGCCAAAGCGGCTCAATCATAGAAGTCCGGCGACATTTTCAGCCCGTCGCGCTGCGCCTTGTCGTGGTTGATCCAGAGCTGCGCCTTCTCCTTCGCCAGCGTGTCGGCGATCTTCTGCATCGAGGCCAGCGTTTGGTCCTTGCTGGCGTTCAGAGCCGGCACACGCCGATTGTCCCAATTATCCTTGAAGTGAACGGCATCGCCGGTGAGCACCACCGCGCCGGCCTTCGGCAGCTTCACCAGCAGCGACTGGTGGCCGGGCGTGTGGCCCGGTGTCGACAGGATGGTGACGCTGCCGTCGCCGAACACGTCGCGGTCGCCTTCCAGCTTGGTGACGGGATGCTCAGGCTTGAAGCGCGGTGCGTTGTTGGCGCCAGGCCACTCATATTCGGCCTTCTGCACATACAGCATCGCGGCCGGGAACAGCTCGACATTGCCGATGTGATCGGGATGGGTATGCGAGACGGCGATTGCCTTGATGTCCGACGGCTTGACCCCGAGCTGGTCGAGCTGCGCGGCGAGCGTCTTCGGCCGCCGCCAGGTGACCGCCTTGGGATCGGCAGGCGCCAGGCCGTTCGGCATCTCCGCCACCGCATCGGGAATGCCGGTGTCCCACAGGAACCAGCCCTGCGCGTGTTTGATCAGATAGCAATTGTCGACGAAGTCCATCGACTTGCCTTCATTCACGCCGGGCGACCAACGTGAAATGTCACCCGCAACGCCCTCGCCGCAGTTGAGAATGTAGAGCCGCTCGACACCGGAATTCGCAGGCTGAGCATATGCCTGCGGCAACGCGGCCACGACCCAGAACAATATTGCAAGACCGATTGCCTTCATCATGTTGCCTTCCCTTGGTCGAGCCGACCGCTTCAATGCGCGTGGTCGTGGTCCGGACAGGTCTCGACCTCGACCGTGATATGGCTGAGTCCGGACAGGCCGCCGAGCCGGCGCTTGTAGGTCGCAGGCGGCAGCGGCTGATCCGAGACCACCGAAATTACGGCGGCGCGGTGGCCGGGGCCGACCTGCCACAAATGCAAATCGGTGACACGGTCTCCCTTGGCCTCTAAGCGTTCGCGAATGGTGGTCTCCAGGTGATCGTCGGCGCTGACATCGAGCAGCACGGCGCCGGCCGCGCGGATCAGGCCATAGGCCCAGCTCGCGATCACGACGCTGCCGATGATGCCGACCAGCGGGTCGGCCCAGACCCAGTTCGCAACCATCGCGACCAGCAGCGCGCCGATCGCCAGGATCGAGGTTGCGGCGTCGGCCAGGACATGAACGTAGGCGGCGCGCAGGTTGTTGTCATGGTGATGGTGGTGATCATCGTCATGGTGATGATCGTAGCCATGGCCGTGATGATGGTGATGATCATGGTCATCGCGCAGCAGCCAGGCGCTGGTAAGGTTGACGACGAGACCGAGCGCCGCAACCATGATCGCCTCGCTATAGGCGATCGGCACCGGGTGCAGCAGCCGGTCGATGCTTTCCCACGCGACCTGGATCGCGATCATCGCCAGGATGATCGCGCTGGAGAACGCCGCGAGATCGCCGAACTTGCCGGTCCCGAACGAGAAGCGTGCATTGCCGGCCTGACGCCGCGCCAGCAGATAGGCGAGCCCTGCGATGCCGAGCGCGGCCGCGTGCGTCGCCATGTGCCAGCCATCGGCCAACAGCGCCATCGACCCGGACAGCCAGCCTGCGACGATCTCGCCGACCATCATCACGGCGGTCAGCGCCACCACGATCCAGGTCCGGCGCTCGTTCTGGGAATGCCCGGCGCCGAGGAAGACGTGCTCGTGGGTCCATTGATCGATCGAATGCGAGTGCATGGCAAGTCTCCGAAAAACTGCGCGATGGCGATGCGATCAGCGCCCGCCGCCCGCTAGACCATCTCCGCCGGCGCCAGCCGGCAGGTCTCGCTGCTGATTTCGACCTGCAGCGTAGCATGGTGGATGCTGAACCGCTCCGACAGCTTTGCACAGACCTGATGCAGGAACGCATCGTCATGTCCGCCGGGGCGCACCAGGTGTGCGGTCAACGCGGTTTCGCTCGTGCTCATCGCCCAGATGTGCAGGTCGTGCACCTCGGTGACGCCCTCGAGCGCGGCCAGATAATCCCTCACTTCCTTGAGATCGATGCCCCTCGGCACCGCGTCCAGCGCGAGGTTGACGCTATCGCGGGCGAGCTCCCAGCCGCTCAGCAGCACGACCACGGCGATGACCAGGCTGATCGCCGGATCGAGCCATTGCCAGCCGGTCGCCATGATGAGCAGCGCGGCGACGACGACGCCGAGCGAGACGCCGGCATCCGCCGCCATATGCAGATAGGCGCCGCGGACATTGAGGTCGCTGTCGCGGCCGCGCATGAACAACAGCGCCGTGCCACCATTGATCAGGATGCCGAGCGCCGCGACCCAGACCACGGTCCAGCTTGCCACCTCCGCCGGCTCGCGGAAGCGGTTGATGGCCTCGACCGCAATGCCGCCGACCGCGATCAGGAGCAGCCCGGCGTTGAACAGCGCCGCCAGGATCGAGGCGCGGCGGTAGCCATAGGTGTGGGTATCGGTCGGGCGCTTGCCGGCGAGCCACGCCCCGCCCCAGGCCAGCAGCAGCGCGATGACGTCGGAGAGATTGTGAACCGCGTCGGAGACCAGCGCCAGCGAGTTGGCGGAATAGCCGAAGATCAGCTCCGCGATGACGAAAGCGGTGTTGAGCGACGCGCCGATTGCGAAGGCCGTGCCGAAGCTGTCGGGCGCGTGGCTGTGCCCGGCATGGGAATGGCCCGCGTGGGAATGTTCGTGAGAATGACCGCTGTGGTCATGGTCGTGGTCGTGATTGTGCGCCATGGCAACCGTCGCCCGCTATCGTCGGCTGCGGTTATAGCGCGGTGAAATGTGGATACTATCACACCGCTGGCGGCGCTCCGTAGATGGGGTAACGGGCCGGCCGCCCGCTCGCTACGGCGCGATTTGGAAGCGCGCTCGCGAGCGGCCTGTTGGTTGGAAGGCGGTCGTCCCTCAAACTGATGGTGTCAACGGAGTCGGGCAAGCCCGCTCCAAGCATCATTAAGGGACGACCATGTACCACTATGCAGGAATCGACGTGTCTTTGGAATGCTCGAGCGTCTGCCTTGTCGATGGGACGGGTAAGATTTTGCGCGAGGCGAAGGTTGCGAGCGAGCCGGAGGCCCTGATCGGCTGGTTCCGGTCGCTGGGGTTGGTGCTGGAACGGATCGGGCTGGAGGCTGGTCCGCTGTCGCAATGGCTCTACGCAGCGATGCAGGATGCGGGCCTGGCAGTCGAACTGTTGGAGACGCGGCACGTCCGCGATGCCTTCAAGGCGATGCCGGTGAAGTCGGACCGCAACGATGCCCGCGGGATCGCGCAACTGATGCGGCTGGGCTGGTTCCGGCCGGTGCACTGCAAGTCGATCGAAGCGCAGGAGACGCGGGCGGTTCTGGACGGCACGCAAGCTGCTGCAGTCGAAGCTGCGCGACATCGAGAACAGCCTGCGCGGCGTGCTCCGCGGCTTCGGTCTGAAGGTCGGCCCGACCACCGAGCGCACGTTCGCCGAACGCATCCGGGAACTCGTAGCGGGCCATCCTGGACTTGAGGTGGTGGCCCAGGCACTGCTCGAAGCCCACGCCGTGCTGCGGCGCGAGTTCAATGGCCTGGATAAGCACACCCAAAGGCTCGCCAGGTCGCACCCGCAGGCGAAGCTCTTGATGACGACACCGTCCGTCGGCCCGATCGTGGCGCTCACCTATGCCTCGGCGATCGACGACCCGAAGCGCTTCCGGTCATCGAAGGCGACGGGAGCGCATTTTGGCCTCACCCCGAAGAAGTACCAATCGGGCGAAACCGACTATACCGGCCGCATCAGCAAGATCGGCGATGCCTCCGTGCGCGAGGCGCTCTATCAGGCGGCTCATGTCATGCTGACCAAGCCGGTCAGGAACTGCTCGGCGCTGAAGGGCTGGGCGATGCGGATCGCCCGGCGCGCAGGCATGCGCAAGGCCAAGGTGGCGCTTGCACGCAAGCTCGCCGTGATCCTGCATCGCATGCTCGCCGACGCCAAACCGTTCAACCCGATGGCCAAGGCCTCGGCAACCTAAGCAAGGAGCAGCAATCGGTTCTGGGCGGGCCACGACACCAGGCTCTCCCTGAGCGAGGTCCCTTCGCCGGGACGATGGATCCGGTCAGGCCGCCATCCGGGAAGTGGCTCACAACCACGCTTCCGTAGATTGGCCGGCCGGCTCCTCAATGCACCCCATCAGGCGACGGCCACCGCGCCGATCCCGTACAGAAGCAAGTGCCCGGCGAGTGGATCACGCAAAAAGGGATTGACTTACCAAGGCCCGTTACAGAAGCCCGGATGCAGCCAAGCGTAATCCGGGATCGTTGCCAAATGTGACAGCGGCCCCGGATTTCGTGGAGCCCGTCATCGGGCGCGCATTCGCGCGACCCGTTGGCTCCATCCGGGCTACGCTTCCACTACTCCACGCCGCGGTTGAACTTGTTCGACTTCGGCAGGCCGTGGGCGAGCCGGCCGGCGTCGGCGCGGTTGCCGCGCCAGTCGGCCAGTTCCTTCAGGGTCATGCTGTGCTCGCGGCCGGCGGAATCCTTCCAGGTCAGGCCGGTCTTGGAATCGAACACCGCGACATCGGACAGCGAGGCACTGGTGTATTTCTGCAGGCGCATGCCGCGGCCTCGCGCCATCTCCGACACCTGGTCGAGACCGAACAGCACCATCTTGTGGTTGGTGCCGATCACCGCGACGGTGTCGCCGGTCACGGTCGTGATCGCACAAGCTTCGTTCGGCGCATCGACGATGAGCACCTGCTTGCCCTTGCGGGTGTTCCCGACGCAGTCCTCTTCCTTGACGACAAAGCCTTGCCCCTCGCTGCTCGCGATCAGGAACTTGCGCTCGCCCTTGTTGACGAACAGCGAGATGATCGCCGCATCCTGCTCGAGATCGATGAACATGCGGATCGGCTCGCCATGGCCGCGGCCGCCCGGCAGCTTGGCGACGTCGAGCGAATAGAACTTGCCGTTGGTGGCAAACAGCAGCAGCTTCGAGGTGGTCTCGGCAAAGAACGAGTGCTCGAGCTTGTCGTCGGTCTTGAAGGCGAGCCCCGAGAGATCCTCGACGTGCCCCTTCAGCGTCCGCACCCAGCCCTTCTCGGAGATCACGACGGTGCACGGCTCGCGCTCGACCAGCGCTTCCTCGATCGCGGCGAGATCATGCTCGGGCGCATCGGCAAAGGTGGTGCGGCGCTTGCCGAGCGGCGTCTTCGGCCCAAAGATGTCGCGGACCTTGCGCACCTGGTCGCTGACCTTGGTCCATTGCTCGGTCTCGGAACCGAGCAGGCCCTCGAGGCCCTTCAGCTCCTTGCGCAGATCCTTGTCCTCGGTGCGGATCTCCATCTCCTCCAGGCGGCGCAAATTGCGCAGGCGCATATTGAGGATGGCGTCGGCCTGGATGTCGGAGAGCTTGAAGGTCTTCATCAAGACCGGCTTCGGCTCGTCCTCGGTGCGGATGATCTTGATCACCTTGTCGAGATTCAGAAAGGCGATCAGCTGTCCGCCCAGGATTTCGAGCCGGTGCTCGATCTGGGTCTTGCGGAAGTTGGAACGGCGGATCAGCACGTCGCGCAGATGGTCGAGCCATTCGCGCAGGCACTCGGCAAGGCCGACCACCTTCGGGATACGGCCCTTGATCAGCACGTTGAGGTTCAGCGAGATCTTGCTTTCCAGCTCGGTCAGCCGGAACAGCGACTCCATCATCAGCGCTGGATCGACAGTGCGCGACTTCGGCTCGATGACGAAGCGGACGTCCTCTGCGGATTCATCGCGCACGTCGCCGACCAGCGGCAGCTTCTTCTGATCAAGGAGCTCCGAGATCTTCTCGTGCATGCGCGACTTCTGCACCAGCCACGGGATTTCGGTGACGACGACCACCCAGGCGCCGCGGGCGCCCTCTTCCACCGACCAGCGCGCGCGGGTCCGGAACGAGCCGCGGCCGGTGGTATAGGCCTCGATGATCGATTCCTTGGAATCGACAACGATGCCGCCGGTCGGGAAGTCCGGGCCCTTGACCCATTTCAGCAGCGCCTTCGACTTGGCGTCGGGCTTCTCGATCAGATGCAGCGCGGCGTCGCAGAGTTCGGCGGCGTTGTGCGGCGGGATCGAGGTCGCCATGCCGACCGCAATCCCCTGCGCGCCGTTGGCGAGCAGGTTCGGGAAGCCGCCCGGCAGCACCACCGGCTCTTTCGTCTGGCCGTCGTAATTGGCGCGAAACTCGACGCCGTCCTCGTCGATGCCCTCGAGCAAGAGCCGCGCGACCTCCGTCATGCGCGCTTCGGTGTAGCGGTAGGCGGCCGGATTATCGCCGTCGATATTGCCGAAATTGCCCTGGCCGTCGACCAGCGGGTAGCGCGAGGAGAAATCCTGCGCCAGGCGCACCATGGCGTCATAGATCGCCTGGTCGCCATGCGGATGGAACGAGCCCATCACGTCGCCGACGATCTTGGCCGACTTCTTGAACGCCGCGCGCGGATCGAGCCCGAGCAGGTCCATGCCGTAGAGGATGCGGCGGTGCACCGGCTTCAGCCCGTCGCGGGCGTCCGGCAGCGCGCGATGCATGATGGTCGAGAGCGCATAGGCGAGATAGCGCTCCTCGAGCGCGTCACGCAGCGGCACCTCGTGAATTTCGGCCGGCTCTTCCGGCGGTATCTGTCGTTTTCCCATGGGGAGGCGTTAAACCTTGGCGGTGAATCGGGCAAGCCGCGAATCACCGGGAATTTAGGTTGCGAATCGGGCTTAAGGAACGGCGGTCCGGCTCCGCCGCTTCGTCACGGCGTTGATAAATCCGTCGCGGGCGTCGGAATGGCCCTGGCCGCGCGGCTCCAGCACGTGGCGGAGCAGGAACAGGCCGGTGACCCGGAAACCGTCGAGCAGGTCCTGGTCCGACCAGCTGTTGGCACCGCCTTCGCCTTCGCGCAGGAATGCCGGCAGCCGCAACAGCCGGTCGCGCCACGGCTCGCCGGCCGTGCGGGACACGGCGCCGCCGGATTTCGGCGACACGTAGATCAGGTCGGTGGTCTCCCCGGTGGCCGCGCAGTTGTCCAAATCGAGCCCGAAGCCGAGCTCGGTCAGCATCGCGAGCTCAAACCGAATCAGGTGCACGGCGGCAACGCCGGCGTCATCGAAATCGTCCAGCGTTCCCTGCAGCATCTCGTAGATGTCTTCATGCGGATCGCGCTCCGGCAACAACCGCGCCAGCGCCGCCAGATGCGTGATGCCGTAGACGGCATGCGACGAGGCCAGCAGCGTCGCCGCCCGCAGCCGGGTGCCCTCCAGCGCATACATCCCGAGGTGCTCGTCGAGCCGCGCCCGCCACACCGCGGTGACGCTGTTGCCGGGCTGCAGCAGCGGCCGCATCCGCGAGCCGGCGCCGCCGCGCACCAGGCCGAGATGGCGGCCGTGCTCGCGCGTCAACAGCTCGACGATGGCGGAGGATTCGCCATGTCGCCGCACGCCCAGCACGATGCCTTCGTCGGTCCATTCCATGTGCAATAGATTACAGGATTCCGAGGATGAACGCAGCGATCTCGGCGTGTCATTCCGGGGCGATGCGAAGCATCGAACCCGGAATCTCGAGATTCCGGGTCTGGTCCTTCGGACCATCCCGGAATGACGGTGACAGCCTTACGCGTTGAACCAGCCCTGGGCGTCGCCGGTGAAGGAATAATACAGCCCGGCCGTGGTCAGGATGCAGGACACCACCTCGATGGCACTGTCGAGCTCCAAGCCCCTTTCGCCCATCACCTGCACCAGCGAGATCACCGACAACACCAGCATGGCAGCCAGCGCCCAGCGGGGCCGGTTCTTGCGGTGCCGCGCGGCGAGCCGGACGAAATACACCAGGAGCAGGATCATGCACCCGGCCGTCAGCGTCTCGCCGGTGATCATCTGCTCGGTCCTCACGGCGGTCGGCGTGCGGTCCTGGAACGCCACCGACAGCGCGTCGAGCGTCAGCGAGAGATAGAGCAGCACCTCAAACCACAGCACGTTTCTGGGCACATTCATCGCTCTGGGCACGCTCATTGCTCTGGGCACGTTCAAACGCCGATCTATTCCTTGGGGAATTCGAGTCCCATTTCCCGGTAGCGGTCGGGATCGTCGCCCCAGTTCTCGCGCACCTTGACGAACAGGAACAGATGCACCGGCACGCCCATGATCTCGGCGAGCTCGGCGCGCGCCTGCGCGCCGATCGACTTGATGGTGGCGCCGCCCTTCCCGAGCACGATCTTGCGCTGACTCTCGCGCTCGACATAGATCGTCTGCTCGATGCGGATCGACTTGTCCTTGCGGTCGGTCCAGCTGTCGGTCTCGACCGTCGACTGGTACGGCAATTCCTGATGCAGATGGCTGTAGATCTTCTCGCGCGTGATCTCGGCGGCCAGATGCCGCATCGGCGCGTCCGACATCTGGTCTTCGGGGTAGTGGAACGGCCCCGCGGGCACCATCTGCGCCAGCGCCCGCCGCAGATCGTCGACGCCATCGCCCGACAGCGCCGAGATCATGAATGTGTGCTCGAAGCGCATGCGTTCGTTGGCGGCCTGCGCCATCGCGAGCAATTTTTCCCGCTGAACGAGGTCGACCTTGTTCAGCACCAGGATCTTGGGATGCGCGACGGATTCGAGCTTGGCCAGAATCGCCTGCGCCTCCTCGTCGATCCCAGCCTTCGCATCGAGCAGCACGCAGACGAGATCGGCGTCGTGGGCACCGCTCCAGGCGGTCGACACCATGGCGCGGTCGAGCCGGCGCCGCGGCGCGAAGATGCCCGGCGTATCGACCAGGATGATCTGCGCATTGCCCTCGATCACGATGCCGCGGATCAGCGCGCGCGTGGTCTGCACCTTGCGCGAGACGATGGTGACCTTGGAGCCGACCAGCGCATTGACCAGCGTCGACTTGCCGACATTGGGCGCACCGATCAGCGCGACGAAGCCACAGCGCGTCGCGTTCCCCTGCCCCTCCGCCTGTCCCTTGGCTTCGTCAGTCATTGGTGCCGACGCCTTCACGCTCGATCATGGCGGATGCTGCTGCTTTCTCGGCCGCACGCTTGTTGCCGCCGAGACCCTCGGCGGAGGCCAGTCCCGGCAGGTCGACCGCAACGCGGAATTGCGGATCGTGGTGCGGGCCAGTGCGTTCGACCTCGCGATAGACCGGCGTCGGCAGTCCCTTGCCCTGCGCCCATTCCTGCAGCACGGTCTTGGGATCGCGCAGCGGCCGGCGCAGCTTGTGCATTCGTTCGGTCCAGTTGCGCTCGACGAACTGGCGCGCCGCCTCGTAGCCGCCGTCGAGAAAGATCGCGCCGATCACCGCTTCGCAGATGTCGCCGAGCACGGATTTGCGCAGCCGCGCGCCCTCGACCGCCTTCACCATGCCGAGCTTGATGTCCTCGAGCAGTCCGAGCGACTTGGCGACGTCGGCGCAGCTCTCCTTGCGCACGAGGTCGGCGAGCCGCTTCGACAATTCGCCCTCATCGGCCTTCGGGAAGGCCCGGAACAGCATGTCCGAGACGATCAGGCCGAGCACGTGGTCGCCGAGAAATTCCAGCCGCTGGTAGCTGTCGGCGCGGTTGCGGGTGGCGGGCTTCAGCGCGGAGACGTGGGTGAACGCGGTGGTCAGCAGCACGGGATCCGAGAAATTGTACCCGATGCGCGCCTCGGTGCCGGCGATCGCGGCCTTCTCTTCGGCCGCCTTGGCGGCCTTGCTGCGCCGTTTCTTCGGCGCGGCCGTACCGTCGGCGGCAGGCGTCGGGCTCGGCTCGCCGGCGGGCGCTTGATCGTTGATGGCTGCGGTGTCGTCGTTCATCGCACGATGGAGAATAGGCGGTTCCACCGCACCGCGAACGGCCAGCGCCAGATCATCCAGGCCTGCTCGCCCTCGGCGATCGAGAAGAAGATCATCTGGGCCCGCCCGATGATGTTCTCGAACGGAACGTAGCCGACCTGCGACAGGAAGCGGCTGTCGGTGGAATTGTCGCGGTTGTCGCCCATCATGAAGAAATGGCCGGGCGGGACGGTGTAGACGATGGTGTTGTCCATGTAGCTGTTGTCGGTGCAGTCCAGCGCCTCATAGCTGACGCCGTTCGGCAGGGTTTCCTTCCAGCGCTTGACGCGGGCGGTGGCATCCGCCGAGCCGCAAGGGTCCTCGCCGATGAAGTCGCTCAGCCGTTCCCGCTTGATCGGCTCATCATTGATGTAGAGCAGCCCGTTCCTGACCTCGATCCGGTCGCCCGGCAGTCCGATGACGCGCTTGATGTAGTCGGTGGAGTCGTCGCGCGGCAGGCGAAACACCACGATGTCGCCGCGGTTCGGCTCCGAGCCGAAGATGCGCCCCGAGAAGATGTTCGGCGAGAACGGGATCGAATAATGGCTATAGCCGTAGGAATATTTCGACACGAACAGGTAGTCGCCGACCAACAGCGTCGCCTTCATCGAGCCCGAAGGGATGTTGAACGGCTGGAACAGGAAGGTGCGGATGACGAGCGCGATCAGAAGGGCATGGATGACGACGCGGATGGTCTCGCCAAAGCCGCTCTCAGATTTGGTCCCGGTGGTCGCGCTCATTGCTTTCCCAATTCCCGCGGGCCCAGATGCCCGCGCGGTGGCAGAACGTTCTCTCCACGCGAAGCGCTCGATCCCCGCGTGAGGAAAATGGCCTTGATTCTGATCTTGAGGGCAAATCCCGACCTAAACCCGAAATTCGCGTCTCGCTCGATATACCCAGCGGCGTTTTAGACGGTTGTTCGCAGAGGCGCAATCAATCGCCGCCTGAAAACTTCGCAATTCATTGAAATGTCAATGATTTTTTAGTTTGCTGAAGTTTTCCGGCCGATTCCCGCGCCCTGCGCTCATCTGGCTGGAGCAACCGCCGAAATTATGACGAAGGCCTGCGCCAGCGGCCAATCGTCCGTGATCGAAAGGTCGATCTGAGCCTGCATGCCCTCGGGCGTCAGTTCCTGGAGCCGGGCCAGCGCCCCACCGGTCAGCCGCATCGACGGCCGCCCTCCCGGCAGGTTCACCACCCCCATGTCCTTCCACCACACCCCGCGCCGGATACCGGTGCCGAGCGCCTTGGAGCAGGCCTCCTTCGCGGCGAAGCGCTTGGCGTAGGTCGCCACCACCATCTTCTCATTGTTGGCCCGGCGCATCGCCTTGGCGCGCTCGGCATCGGTGAAGATGCGATCGAGGAATCGCTCGCCATGGCGCTCGATCACCTTCGCGACCCGCGTGATATCGATCAGGTCGGAGCCGATGCCGATGATCATGCGCCGACTGCGCCTTGCGCCCTGGCGCGGCCGCGGTCCATCGCCGCGCGCATCTCGCGCACCGTGCCTGCGATGCCGACGAACAGCGCCTCGCCCATCATGAAGTAGCCGATGTTCAGCTCGCGGATTTCGGGCAGCGCGGAAATCGTCTCCGCGGTGTCATAGTCGAGCCCATGGCCGGCATGGACCTCGAGCCCGGCCGCCTGCGCGAGCTTGGCGCCATCGACGATGCGCTTCCATTCGGCTTTCGCCTTGTCGGTGTGGCCGTCGACCACGGCGTCGCACCAGCCGCCGGTATGGATCTCGATCACGGGTGCCTTCAGCTTCGCCGCCATCTCGATCTGCCTTGGATCGGCGGCGATGAACAGCGAGACCCGGATGCCGGCATCATTGAGCCGCGCGATGAACGGCGCCAGCGCATTGTGCTGGCCGACCACGTCGAGACCGCCTTCGGTGGTGAGTTCCTGACGCCGCTCCGGCACCAGGCAGACGGCGTGCGGCCTGGTGGCGAGCGAAATCCGCAGCATGTCGTCGGTCGCCGCCATCTCGAAATTCAAAGGCTTGGAGATCTCGGCCTTGAGCCGCGCCATGTCCTCGTCGCGGATGTGGCGGCGATCCTCGCGCAAATGCGCGGTGATGCCGTCGGCGCCGGCTTCGATCGCAGCCAGCGCCAGCCGCACCGGATCGGGCCGCGCCCCGCCGCGCGCATTGCGCAGGGTCGCGACGTGATCGACATTGATTCCGAGGCGCAGCGGAGGAGCATTTGACATTTTCTTGGACCTGCAAATCTAACTCGTCATGCGCGGGCATAGCCGTCCGAAGGACGGCGTCGCTTCCGCTCGCCTATGCCCCGCGCATCCATCTTCAACCATTGACGCGCTCGACCTTTGCGACGACGGCCTTGGCGCGCAACTGCGCGATGATAGCGAGGAGATGCTTGAGGTCATAGACCTCAAGATCGATGGTCAGCTCCGTGAAATCCGGCGACTGGCGCGACATGTGGATGTTGTCGATGTTGCCGTCGTGCTCGGCGATCACGGTGGCGATCTGGGCGAGGCTGCCGGGCTCGTTGACATTGTGGACCAGGATGCGCGCCGGGAAGCGCTGCGGCATGGTCTCGTCGATGTCCCAGCGCACGTCGAGCCAGCGCTCCGGCTCCTCCTCGAAATCCTTCAGCGCCGGCGACTGGATCGGATAGATCGTGATCCCCTCGCCCGGCGTTACGATGCCGACGATCCGGTCGCCCGGCACGGCGCCGCCGTTCGGCGCGAATTTCACCGGCAGGTCGGAATTGATGCCGCGCACCGGGATCACTGAGGTGGCGCGCGCCGGATGCGGCGGGGTCTGCGTCTTCAGCTTGGCGACGAGCCCCTTCTTGGCGCCATAGCGTACCAGGCGCTCTTCCTTGTAGTCGGGATACATCGCGCGCGCGACGTCGGAGGCCTTGATCTCGCCGCGACCGACCGAGGCCATCACGTCCTCGATCGAGGTCCGCGCGAGCCGCGGCAATGCGCCCTTCAGCTTGTCGTCGGCATATTCGATCTTGGCGCGGGCAAACAGGCGGTCGACGATGCGGCGGCCGAGGCCGGCATACTGGTCGCGTACGGCATCACGGGTGGCGCGCCGGATCGCGGCCCGCGCCTTGCCGGTGCGGGCGAGCGCTTCCCAGGCCGATGGCGGTGCCGACTGCGCCTTCGAGGTCAGCACCTCGACCTCGTCACCATTCTGCAGCTCGGAGGACAGCGGCGCGAACTTGCCATTGATCTTGCAGCCGACCGCGCTGTTGCCGACACCGGTGTGCACGGCATAGGCGAAATCGATCACATTGGCGTTGCGCGGCAGCGCGATCAGCTTGCCCTTCGGCGTGAAGCAGAACACCTGGTCGTGGAACAGCTCGAGCTTGGTGTGCTCCAGAAACTCTTCCGGGTTGGCGCTTTCCGAAAGGATGCCGATGGTGTGGCGCAGCCAGGCGAAGGCGTTGGACTCGTGCTTCATCCGCTCGTGCGGCGAGCCCGCCCCTTCCTTGTAGAAGGCATGCGCTGCGATGCCGAACTCGGCGATCTGGTTCATCTCCTCGGTGCGGATCTGCAGCTCGACACGCTGCTTGCCCGGACCGATCACGGTGGTGTGGATCGAGCGGTAGTCGTTCTGCTTCGGCGTCGAGATGTAGTCCTTGAAGCGGCCCGGCACCACCGGCCAGGTGGTGTGGACGATACCGAGCGCGCGGTAGCAGGCGCCGACATCGTCGAGGATGACGCGGAAGCCGTAGATGTCGGACAGCTGCTCGAAGCCGACCGACTTGCGCTCCATCTTGGTCCAGATCGAAAACGGCTGCTTGCGGCGGCCGAACACCCGCGCGGTGATGCCGTTCTTCTGCAGGTTCTTGGAGAGCTGGCTTTCGATCTCGCCGATCAAATTACGGTTGCGCTCAGCCAGCGCATCGAGCCGCTGCTTGACCACGGCATAGGCCTCGGGATCGAGCACGAAGAAGGACAGGTCCTCGAGCTCCTCGCGCATCTCCTGCATGCCCATGCGGCCGGCGAGCGGCGCATAGATGTCCAGCGTCTCGTCGGCGATGCGGCGGCGCGAGGCCGGCGGCACGAATTCCAGCGTGCGCATGTTGTGCAGGCGGTCGGCGAGCTTGATCAGCAACACGCGGACGTCGTCAGCAATCGCCAGCAACAGCTTGCGCAGATTCTCGGCCTGCTTGGCCTCGCGCGACACCAGCTCCAGCCGCTTCAGCTTGGTCAGGCCTTCGACCAGTGCCCCGATCTCGTGGCCGAAGACATGATCGATCTCGGCGCGCGTCGCCTCGGTGTCCTCGATCGTGTCGTGCAGCAGGGCCGCGACGATC
Organism: Bradyrhizobium septentrionale; assembly: GCF_011516645.4. NCBI lineage: Bacteria > Pseudomonadati > Pseudomonadota > Alphaproteobacteria > Hyphomicrobiales > Nitrobacteraceae > Bradyrhizobium > Bradyrhizobium septentrionale. Next base: position 8,329,848 of record NZ_CP088285.1, read on the forward strand.
GTGGCATCGTCGAGCTTGAGGTTGGTGAGGATCGCGGCGACCTCGAGCGGATGCGAGAAATAGGGATCGCCGGAGGCACGGGTCTGCGTGCCGTGCGCCTTCATGGCGTAGACATAGGCGCGGTTGAGCAGATCCTCGTTGGTATCGGGATTGTAGGAGCGGACGCGCTCGACAAGGTCATATTGTCGCATCATGCGCGTCCGCGGCTTGGCCGGCCGCTCCGCCGCGGACGACGCCGGTGCCACCGCGACCGTTTCGGTTGCAGCCTGCATCTGGATGGAACTGCGGCGTCGATACGCCATGAACGCGATGCCTCTCCCGCGGGACCGGAACGTCCCACCTTGCTCAATCTAGTGCGCTTTCGAATGAAGCAGCACCCTGCGCAGGCCCTGGAACCGTTCAATTTCCCGCGCCCGCATAGGACGCACCGTAACAGCGAAATTGTCAACAAAAGCAAAGGCCCGGAGCAATGTCCGGGCCTTTTTCAAATCAATCCGAAACGAAGAGCTTATTCGTCTTCCTCGGGCTGCTCCTCCGGAGGCGCCAGGCCTTCGAGGCCCTTCAGCAGCTCTTCCTCGGTCATCCGTTCGACTGCGACCTCGGTGTCGTCGGCATCGACGCTGGCACCGGCGGAACCGATCAGCGGCACGGTGTCGGGCTCGGGCTCGTCGACCTCGACGAACTTCTGCAGCGAGTGCACGAGTTCCTCTTTCAGGTCTTCCGGCGAGATCGTCGAATCGGCGATCTCCCGCAGCGAGACCACCGGGTTCTTGTCGTTGTCGCGATCAACCGTGAGTTGCGAGCCCGACGAGATCATCCGGGCGCGATGCGCAGCCAACAGGACGAGGTCGAAACGATTGTCGACCTTATCAATACAATCTTCGACGGTGACGCGAGCCATCTCGAGGCGCTCCGTGGTAAAAGGGACCGAACATGTTGGTTATGAGGGTTAGTTATAGGGCTAGCCCCGGTTTCGCAAGGTAAAATTTGTGATTTGCCTTCCCAACAGGCTCTGATAACCCGGTCTGACGGGGCCAGAAGGGCCGGAGCGTCTGACGACATGGCTAGGTTGCTGTCCCAGACAAGTAAATCTCTTCATTGCAATGTCAAAGGTCTAGGCTTTTTGCCCTCGCCTCACCATAATTGCGGTGGTGACTGTCGTGGGGAAAGATTCACAGAACTTTAGGCAAGCTACGCAGGAAATTGCGCGCGGTCGTTCGCCGCTGCGCTAAAAACACTAACAACCACGCGAGAACACTTTGATGTCGTCACCTGTTTCCAACAAGATCGCGCTCTTCATCGACGGAGCCAATCTGTACGCCACCGCAAAGACGCTGGGCTTCGACATCGACTACAAGCGCCTCCTCAAGGAATTCCAGAGTCGAGGCACGCTGCTGCGGGCGTTCTACTACACGGCGATCATTGAGGATCAGGAGTATTCGTCGATCCGTCCGCTGATCGACTGGCTCGACTACAACGGCTACACCGTCGTCACCAAGGCCACCAAGGAATTCATCGACGCCAGCGGCCGCCGCAAGGTGAAGGGCAATATGGACATCGAGCTCGCGGTCGATGCCATGGAACTCGCCGAACACATCGACCAGATGATCCTGTTTTCCGGCGATGGCGACTTCCGTTCCCTGGTCGAGGCGGTACAGCGCCGCGGCGTCCGCGTCACCGTCATCTCCACCATTGCCAGCCAGCCGCCGATGATCGCCGACGAGCTGCGCCGCCAGGCCGACGTCTTCACCGACCTCGTCGAGCTGCAATCCAAGCTCGGCCGCGATCCGTCCGAACGTCCGGCCCCGCGCGAACCGCGTCACCACTCCCCGCAATTCCTGCAGCGCGCGACCACCACCATGGCCCCACGGGGAGCCGATGACGATTTCGACGAGTAACCTCGTCGCCGCACCTACGCGCCCCGACTGCAACTGTCAGCTCTGTGTCAGGCTGGCCGACTTCCGCGCACAAGCGCGGGCCCTCCACCCGGACTGGTTCAACTCGCCGGTGGAGTCTTTCGGCGACCCAAATGCGCGGCTGTTGATCGTCGGCCTCGCGCCGGGCATGCAGGGCGCCAACCGCACCGGCCGTCCTTTCACCGGCGATTATGCCGGTGACCTGCTCTACGCGACCCTGCTCGAATATGGCTTCGCCAGCGGCGTCTATCAGGCGCGCCCGGACGACGGACTGAAGCTGGTCGACAGCCGGATCAGCAACGCGGTACGTTGCGTGCCGCCGCAGAACAAGCCGCTGCCGGCCGAGATCAACACCTGCCGGCAATTCCTGAGCGCCACCATCGCCACGATGCCGAAGCTGCGCGCGATCGTGCTGCTCGGGCGAATCGCCCACGAATCGACTCTGAAGGCGCTGGGCATCCGTCTGGCTGCGGCCCCCTTTGTGCACGGTGCAGTGCATAGCGCTGGCACCTTCAAGCTCTACGACAGCTATCACTGCTCGCGCTACAACACGAACACGGGCGTGTTGACCACCGACATGTTCCGCGAGGTCTTCGCGACCGTGCGGAAGGATCTCGGCTAGAGCTTCGGATTGTCCCTCAGCCACTGCAGCACGTCGCCGGCGTTCCGGTCAGGTGGAAACACCGGATAGAACACGTGGGTGATGCGCGCATTGTCGATGATAAGCGCGAGCCGCTTGATCAGCGTCAGGCCCGCCACCGACATCGTCGGCAATCTCAGCGTGTGCGTCAGTTCCAGCGCTTCGTCGGACAGCACCGGGAACGGCAGATGCAGGCGCGACGCCATTTCGGTCTGGTACGCATTGCTTTGGGTCGACAGCCCGAACACCTGCGCGGCCCCGGCCGCCTTCAGATCGGCGAACAGGTCGCGGAACGCGCAGGTTTGCGGCGTACAGCCGCGGGCGCCGGGGATCATGTCCCAATCATCGACCAGCCCGATCTTGCCGGGCTCGCCGGTTCGTGGATAGGCGAACACCACGGTGCGGCCCTCGAGCGCCGACAACGTCACCGACGTGTCGTTGGTGGCGCGCAAGGTCACCGGCGGGATCGTCATGCCGGTCAGATGCGCCGCGCCGCCGTCGTCCGTGGGCGGTGGGATCTTGCTCCAGTCGACATCGGTCAGGCTGCTCTGGCTCATCGCCCAAATCTCCGTGGGTCATCATTGCGAGCCAACGGGTCGCGCCAACGCGCGCCCGATGATAAACTTAGCGAAGCAATCCATAGCGCCGCAGTGGATGGATGGATTGCTTCGTCGCTTCGCTCCTCGCAATGACGGCTTGAATTCTATCCTCGCGCCCGCATCAGGCGGCCCTTCTCGCGGCCCCAGTCGCGCTTCTTCTCGGACTCGCGCTTGTCGTGCAGCTTCTTGCCCTTGGCGATCGCGAGCAGCAGTTTGGCACGGCCGCGCTCGTTGAAGTACAGCTTCAGCGGAATGAGCGTCATGCCCTCGCGGTCGACCGCGCCGAGCAGCTTGTTGATCTGCTTGCGATGCAGCAGCAGCTTGCGCGGCCGCTTCGGCTCGTGGTTGAAGCGGTTGGCCTGCAGGTATTCCGGGATATTGGCGTTGATCAGCCATATCTCGCCGTTCTTGGAATCCGCATAGGATTCCGCGATCGTGCTCTTGCCGCTGCGGATCGATTTCACCTCGGTGCCGGTCAGCGAGATGCCGGCCTCGATCGTATCCTCGATGGCGTAGTTGAAGCGGGCCTTTCGGTTTTCGGCGACAACCTTGATCGGACGTTCGTTCTTGTCGGCCACTTTAGCCCTTCTTGAGGAGGTCGCGGATTTCCGTCAGCAGCACGACCTCGTCGGACGGCTTCGGCGGCTCGGCGGGCTTGGCCTCATCCTTGCGCTTGAACTGGCTCATGGTGCGAATGACCAGGAACAGCACGAATGCGACGATCAGGAAGTTGAGCGTCAGCGTCAGGAAGTTGCCCCAGGCCAGCACCGCCCCCTGCTTCTTGGCGTCGGCCAGATTGGTCGCGTTGACCGCCTTGGAAAGTCCGGTGAAATAGTTGGAGAAATCGAGCCCGCCCGTGATCGCGCCGATGATCGGCATGATGATGTCGCCGACCAGCGAAGTGACGATCGCGCCGAAGGCCGCACCGATGATGACGGCGACGGCGAGGTCGACGACATTGCCCTTCATGGCGAATTCGCGGAATTCCTTCAGCATGCCCATCCCCTTCTCTTCGACGTTGCGCACGGCAGGTCCGGTCCGGCTCAGTTGATCAGGCCGGCATGCACCATGGCGCTGCGGACGGCAGTGCGGGTCGCTTCGGTGACCGGCACCATCGGCAGGCGCAGCTTCTCGTCCAGCTTGCCGAGCAGCGACATCGCGTATTTCACCGGCGCCGGGTTGCTCTCGATGAACAGATTGGTGTGCAGCGGCATCAGCTTGTCATGGATCTTCAGCGCCGTGGTGACGTCACCCTTCTGCCAGGCGGTCTGGAATTCCGAGCACAGCCGCGGCGCGACGTTCGAGGTCACCGAGATGCAGCCATGGCCGCCATGCGCCATGTAGCCGATGATGGTCGCGTCCTCGCCGGACAACTGGTTGAAGTCCTCACCCATCGCGGCGCGCTGCTGCGAGACCCGCACCATGCTTGCAGTCGCGTCCTTGACGCCGGCGATGTTCTTCAGCTCGAACAGCCGCTTCATGGTGTCGACGGACATGTCGATCACCGAGCGCGGCGGAATGTTGTAGATGATGATCGGAATCCCGATCGCATCGTTGATCGCCTTGAAGTGCTGGTACATGCCTTCCTGGGTCGGCTTGTTGTAGTACGGCGTCACCACCAGCACCGCATTGGCTCCTGCCTTCTCGGCGTGCTCGGCGAGCTCGATCGCCTCCTTGGTCGAATTCGAGCCGGCGCCGGCGATCACGGGCACCCGGCCCTTGGCCTCCTCGATGCACCACTCGACCACCCGCTTGTGCTCGTCATGGCTGAGCGTCGGGCTCTCGCCTGTCGTGCCGACCGGCACCAGGCCGTGCGTACCCTCGGCGATCTGCCAGTTCACGAGGCTGCGGAACGCCGCCTCGTCCACCGAGCCGTTCTTGAAGGGCGTCACCAAGGCAGTGAATGACCCCCGGAATTTTGTCTTGGCTGCCATGGACTTCCTCCAAACGCTTCAGGCTATAGGCTAGGTCGACGGACCGTTCTTGATGGCGCGCTTCGCGTCTGCGCGACCGGCACCGATCGATGCGAAACGCCACGAAAGGCAATTCATATCGGGTCTGGCCGACAGGCGAAAGGGCCGCACCGTACCTATTCCCAGCCGGTTCCAGCCGCGATTTTGCCGTGGTGCTGGCGCAAACAGCCGCACCGGCTGACTTCTTAGTATTTTGTCTACGTTTTCAATCAAATAAGAACCCATGGCCCGAACGACCAGATGATTCGAGGCCGCAGAGGACTTTCGTGATCCGTTCCGCCCGCGCAGGCACTTTGCGATCGACGGCGCTGGCGACGAGCCTCGCGCTCGTTGTCGGCCTTGCCGCCATCACGGCCGATGCATGGGCCGCCACGGATGCGCCGGCAACACCGCCGGCTGCCGACAGCGCCGCTCCCAAATCGGCCGCGCCCAAGGCTGCGGCTCCCAAGGCTGCTGCTCCGAAAGCCACGGCACCGAAGTCTGCCGCTCCCAAGGCGGCTGCTCCCAAGGCCGACGCTCCCAAGGCGGCTGCTTCAAAGCCAGCCGCAACAAAGAGCGACTCCGCAAAGACCGACGCCGCGAAGACAACTGCTTCCAAGTCCGGCGCGGCCAAGACGGACGGTGCCAAGACCGTTCATCCCAAGACCACCGATTCCAAGAGCACGGGGTCAAAGACCGCCGCGCCCAAGACCGCCTCGCCCGCTTCGACGGGAAGTCTGCCGAAGAAACCGGCGCCCGCCAGCGTCGCCGCACCCGCGCTGGTTCCCGCGACCCGCCAGCATGCCGCCCCTGTCGTGCGCAAGCCGGTGGTGCCTGCGGCGGTGGCCGCGACATCGTCGACGTCGCAGTCGGACAAGGACGCACTCGCCAACGTCGTCGAGCTGCTGCGCAAGCGCAGGCCTTCCGACGCCACCGAGGCCGAGGCCTCGATCTCCGATCCGGTCGCGCGCAAGCTTGCCGAATGGCTGATCCTGCGCAGCGAGGACAATGGCGCCTCGGTCGAGCGCTACCGCAGCTTCCTCGACGCCAATCCGAGCTGGCCTTCGCAGACCTTCCTGCGTCGCCGCATCGAGGCCTCGCTGTGGGACGACCGTCGCGACGATTCCGCGGTCTGGGCCTGGTTCCAGAATGAATCGCCGGTTTCGGCCAAGGGCCGGCTCGCGCTCGCCAAGGTGATGATCGGCCGCGGCGACCGCGGCAATGCCGAGCGCCTGGTGCGCGAGGCCTGGCGCAACGACGGGATGAGCGAGGACACCGAAACCGTCGCGCTCGATCTGTTCGGCTCGTTCCTCACCGCCGGCGACCACAAGGCGCGCATGGACACCATGCTCTACGGCACAGACAACGAAGCTGCCGGCATGCGCGAGGCCAAGCGGCTCGGCTCCGGCTATGTGGCGCTGGCCAAGGCCCGCATCGCCGCCACCCGCAAGGGCTCGAACCTGCGCGCGCTGCTCGAAGCGGTGCCGAGCGAACTCTCCGGCGACACCAGCTATTTGTTCGCGAAAATCCAGTTGCTCCGCCGCGAAGAGAAATTCGATGAAGCCGCGCGGCTGATGCTGAGCGCGCCGAAGGAGGCCTCCCGCCTCTACAATGTCGACGAATGGTGGATCGAGCGCCGGCTGCTGGCGCGCAAGATGATCGACACCAACGAGTTTCGCACTGCCTATCTGATCGCCCGCGACGCGGCGCTGCCGGCCCGCGACATCTACAAGACCGAGCAGGAATTCACCGCCGGCTGGATCGCGCTGCGCTTCCTCAACGATCCCGCCCTCGCCGCCCAGCACTTCGCGCGGATCGGCGTCGGCAGCGCCAACCCGACTGCGCTGGCGCGTGCCGGCTATTGGCAGGGCCGAGCCGCGGAAGCCGCCGGCCGCGGTCAGGAGGCACGCGCCGCCTATGCCCGCGCGGCCGAACAATCCACCAGTTACTACGGACAGCTCGCGCGCGCAAAACTCGGCCTGCCGCAGATCGAGCTGAACAGTGCGCCGCGCGGCCGCGGCGCCGATCGGCTGGAGATCGTGCGCGCGGTGGCGCTGCTGTACGAGATCGACGCGCGCGAGCTCGCGATTCCGATCTTCGGCGACCTCGGCGATAATGGCGATCCGGAGGCGCTGGCCGGTATCGGCGAGCTGACCGCACGCAACGGCGACGCACGCGGCATGCTGCTGATGGGCAAGTCCGCGCTCAACCGCGGACTGCCGTTCGACCACTACGCCTATCCGGTCAACGGCATTCCATCGTTCCGCCAGGTCGGGCCGGAGGTCGAGCAGAGCGTCGTCTACGCGATTGCGCGCCAGGAGAGCGCGTTCAATCCGGCCGTGGTGTCGCCGGCCCAGGCCTACGGCCTGATGCAGGTGACGCCCGACGCCGGACGTTACGTCTGCAAGCGCGCCGGCATCGGCTTCGATCTCAACCGGATGAAGACCGACCCGGTCTACAACGCGATGCTTGGCGCGGCCGAGCTCGGCGGGTTGCTCGAGGACTATCGCGGCTCCTACATCCTGACCTTCGCCGCCTACAATGCCGGCCGCGGCAGCGTGAAGAAGTGGATCGAGCGCTACGGCGACCCGCGCGATCCCAAGGTCGACGCGGTCGACTGGGTCGAGCTGATTCCGTTCTCGGAGACGCGGAACTACGTCCAGCGGATCATGGAGAACCTGCAGGTCTATCGCGCCCGCTTCGGCGGCGGGACCCGGTTGCAGATCGAGGCCGACCTGCACCGCGGCGCCAGCGTGGAATGACCCGGCGGGAGCGGTTTTCAACAGGCTTGCGACGGATCGCGGGCGAATCCTGACGCAACTCATTGTTATAATTAAAATTTGGTGCGATTGGCCGCGTCAGCGCCCCCGATTGGCGCTGTATATGCTGTATATAGAGGCTCCAGGGCGGCCGGCGGTCGCATGTCGGTTGGCGCCTGATGTGCACCGTCTGCGGAACAGCAGGCGCTGTAAACATCGCCCTGGCATGACAGGGTTGGTCACGCGATGCCATTCAGTGTGGGATGGAAATCGTGATTCCCCGCCGATGAAATTCACCGCAGATCGTCCCTTCGCCAATCCCGAGAAAGCCGCTCGCAGACTCATGGAGCACGCTCGAGCGTTCGAGCCGGTCCAGGACGGCCGTGTTGATGTCGAGAAGATCAACGGTCCTTTTCTATATCAGGACAAGGGGACGCCGGCCGAATATGGGCCGGCCTAAAGTACGCCATCGATCAGGACTGGCTAGAGATCCACGAGAGCGGGACCTATGTGAGGATCCTGCAGGCTGGGAACGACCTATTCGCGTAGCCGCAGGCTTCGCCCATGTTCCCGGTAGGACCGCGGAGATGGCCTATTCACTGTTCTAGGCACATAAATTTTAATGGGTCGCAATTCGTTCTTGGACCCAAATCAACGAGCGGCAACCTGCAACAGCTTAAAGGCCTTCCGGGGTTCTTCGTGGGTGGAACGGAGTTCCGAATTAACTAGGAACCCTGGAGCTACCGGCCTATTGTTAATTCATCACCGCTCGGCTCCCAGTATTCATCGGTGATGAGAACGCCCGGTTAGCGCTCCCGCCTTCCTCCAGTGGAAAGGAGCACCTCATGACCATCAGGCGGCGCCGTTTCACACAAACGCAATCATTGGAAGAACGTCTGACTGACGAGGCCAAGAGCCTGCGCGAGGAAGCCAAGACGCTTCCACCGTGCGCAAAGAAAGAAACCCTGCTGAGAAAAGCGCGGCATGACGAGGTCACTGCCCATTTGACCGAGTGGCTGACTTCACCAGGATTAAAGCCGCCTGTTTAGCAACCATCTCGCTCACGGCTTCGTTATGTTAGATCACCAGCACGCGACCCTCAGGCGTTGGTGGCTGAGAGTTCTTATGCGCTCCCGCCTTTCATGGATGGGAGCGCTCAACATGGCCTTCTATTTCTTCGACATCCAAAGTGGCCGTGAGTTCTTTGCAGACGAGGAAGGATTGGATTTGCCGGATCAAAAGGCCGCTAAAGTCGAGGCACTGCAAACGCTATTGGGAATGGTCAAAGACTCTGTCTTTTTGGACGAGCAGCCAGACCTAGCAGTCGAAACTCGTTCCGCAACCGAACGACTGTTTTGCGTCTCCCTGATCTCTCGCAAAAACGGCGCGAAGCATTGAGTCCGCCTCTGGCGCCCCCTTAGGAACAATCCTCAAGCAAAGAGATTGAGAACCTGGTCTGTGGCGCGATGCCTCCAAGCTCGCGCCATCCACCCGGAACGGCCCATCGTCGATCGCGCGGTTGGCGGTGGGCCGGTTCTCGTTTGGAAAGGAGCGCGCCATGCAGAAGCGGCGTCGTTTCCAGTACGGAAAGACCTTTCAAGAACGTCTAGCAGAAGACGCTCCGCGCCTCAGAGAAGCTGCGGAAAAACTGCCTGCGGGCAGCCATGCTCAGGAACTGCTTTTGCGCCGAGTCCGGCAAACTGAGAATGCTTCTCGCATTGATGCGTGGCTTACATCGCCGAGGATGCAGTCTCCAAAGGCTCTAGGAAGTTTGCTGGCGGGGAAGAGGTAACGCCTGTGAGCACTGCATACCATGCCTATATCCTGGGCCCGGACGGCCACATCCAAAACCGCGTTGACGTCCTCTGTGACGATGACGAGGAAGCCACGCGCATGGCGGAGCAACTGGTCGACGGCCACGATGTTGAGCTATGGCAAGGCGCGCGCATGCTGGCGACCTTCCGCATGAAGGAGTAAGGCCGCCTCAGTTGTCTTCTGTGATCTTGCCCTTGCCGTCGCAGGTCTTGCATTTGACCGGATAGATTTTGTGACCCGGCTGAACAGGCTGCTCAACCGGCGGGAAGCCCGTTCCATTGCAGGCCGGGCAGATATGCTCTTTGATCTTCGGCTGCATTTGAAGCCTCCTCCGGCCGCCTCGTTGTCAGCCCGGGAATTGCGGTTGAACAAGCGATGCTATCATCATGACCGCTATCAGAAGCGCCGGCGCGCAGCCCACCCCAGCAGCTAACCAAAGCTCCGCGTCGCGAAAAATCTCGTAATCATCCTGCATCGACGGCTCTCCATCCGTCTTGTCCGAAAGAAGCGGCCCCAGCGAGGGGGAACACGCCGGGGCCAAGTGTGCACTTTGGGTCATCATCCCGCACCGCCTAGGACGGCACCGGATATGCAACAAGTGCCACCGAACGCGCTTCGTTCCTCTAAGAAATTGATCGCCCCGCAAACGTCCCTGATATCTGCAGAAAGTGCCTGTTCAAAAATCAGCGGCCCCAGCGCCCCGGGGAGAGCACTGAGGCCGATGGTCGTCCCAACTCCTCAACACGACCCGCCATCTTAACGGCGTGAATTGCCACTTGTTCCCGACCAAGAAAAACGGCCTCAGCGCATCGCCTCGCTGAGGCCGTTCCTTCTTTCCTATGCTGTCTTTGACCGTGCCTTTGCCCAAACAACGGCCCTTACTGGGTCCAAAAGCTTTCCTTAATGAAATCTCGCAATGCCCAGCGGCCGGATCATCGAACCAAGCGCGCGCCCCGTCAATTAGCACAAGCGAATCGCGTCTAAATAAATTGCCGCTTTTTCCCGATGTCGTTCAGTTCGCGCTTGCCTTACCCGCGGTTCGGGTGTGCGATTAGGTCGACCAATCTCGATTGACGCGGGACTGGCCAGGTGGCCCCGGTGACCGACCTTACAGGTCCCCCACACACAAGGTTGCTGGGGCCGCTACATTTGACGGAAAAACATACTCCGAATTTGACGGTCGCGTGTGAAGTGACCGTCATCGTGGCGTAGATTCTTACATGTAATCGGTGACGGTACCGGCGCGAAAGCACCTCCGAAAACATAGGGGGCGTACATGGAAGAGCGAAAGATTGCGATGCTGCGCGTGCACGAGCAAAACATCGAGCGTTACCAAGGGTTGCTGCGCACCAAACTTAGCGACGTCGAGACTCACTTCATCGAACGGCGCCTATCCGAAGAGCGTTTCGCGATCGAGATGCTGAAATTTATGAGTCGTGGGGAAACGCCCGTGACAGATCATCTGTTCGCATAAGGCGCCTCCGCATACTCCGACGGAAGTAATCCGTTTGAGATATGAACCATGGCACGCTTTGTGCTGACTCCTCACATGTCGGGATTTTGCACATCCTTCCCGGGGCTAGACCAGCGCCGCCAGCGAGTATTTTAAGCCTGGCGGCGTTGCGCTGTTTGAGCCCATAGAAAAGGCCCCAGCGAAGCCCGGGGCCAGTTGTTCCTGTCTGTGGTTCCCTGCAGCCATCAAGAATTGCCACTTTTTCCCAGATGGACCGGGTAGGTAAGGAACGATCGGACCGACCGAACGTCTATATGAAGCTTCCAGCCAAGGGCGCCCCCCCGACTGCTGGAAGAAAACCCGTATCGCTCGGGTTGGCGGCCCCCAGGTTGGGGCCGTTTCCTTGGGTTCGCCAAACGGGCCCCCGCTACCCTATCTTCCGGGGATGCCCATCACCCGAAAGCCGATCGAGATCCCGCCGGAAGTCGCCTGCCAGTTTGCCGCGGACATGAAGGCCTATCACGACGATATCCGACGCGACGGGATCGCAGTCGGCACCAGGCATATGCTGCTTGAGCACATGCCTGCCGGCCAAAGCTTCGGCTGAGCGAGGTCAAAGAACTATTCGGACTGATGCGTGACTGAGGCGGTATGTGAGAGCATCGTCTCGCTTATCGCGCTGACACTGTTCGAACGTCCACCACTCCGGTGATGTAGAGGCTTTCGAACGCGAGCGACACCGTAAGATTTGATCTACAGTTCGGACAAGCCATCTCGAGATCAGGGTGAAGCTCGGGCTCGGCAAACTGCCTGAGCATGCCCTGCTGTTCGCCAGTATCGAGGGGAAGCCACTGAGGCCCAGCAAGGTGTCATCTGACCGGGGGACGCTGGCTGACCGCATTGAGGCGCCTGAAATCACGTTCCACGGGCTACGCCACACCCACGCCAGCCAACTGATTAACGCGGGGGTGGATATCGTCACGATTTCAACGCGGTTAGGCCACGCAAAGCCCAGCGTTACCCTTGCGATTTACGCGCACATGTTTACAACGGACGACAGCAAGGCGGCGGCCGCTATCAACGCCGCCTTGAACGTTTCGTGACCCCGTTGGGTGGCAATCCGGTGGCATAAACCCCTGTTTGTTCCACCGATTACCCAACTAAGTTATTGAAATTGTTCAGCCGGAGACGTGGCCGAGTGGCTGAAGGCGGCGGTTTGCTAAACCGTTATAGGCTTGTAAAGGCCTATCGAGGGTTCGAATCCCTCCGTCTCCGCCATCGACTTGGTCGTCCAGCCCGGGTGACGACCTCGTGCCGAACGGGTTGTCGGTGGGTTGCAAGGATTTCTGCTCCAGGTCGAAATATCCGAGATCGCAGTGCGTGAAGCAGACGAGCCAAATGCCCTCGTCGAACTCCTCGATGCCGAGCTTCCTGCCAGCCAGGACGGTTGATCTCACAGGAATTTATTTACCCTTTCGGCACCACAAATCGGACGAAATAAAACTCCGGAAGCGAAGTATCGCGATACTCGTTTCCGGGCGCGACGCAACAGGCAGGAATCTCCATGGCAGATTATAACTTGGAAGGACCCGTCTGGTCGTCGAAGACCATCACGTGGAGCTTCGCGACGGTCAATTTCTTCGGTCAGCCTGACACATTCTCAACGTTCTTCCAGCCAGGTGAATATGAGCGGGAAATCATCGATGCCTTGAAGCGATGGTCCGCCGTTGCCGATGTGACGTTCGTCGAGGTGGCGGATTCTGCGAATGTCGACATCCGTTTCGGGCTCGGGACTTTTGACGGCCCTTACGGGATCCTGGCTGAGACATCGTACTACTACTCCAACGGCGACTTTCTGCCTGATGTCACGGTCAGCTTTGACCAGGCTGAAAGCTACACGTCTTCCTCCAGCGGCTTGACGCTTTCGGGAGGAATAAGTTTCGAGGCCGTTGCAACGCACGAAATCGGCCACGCTTTGGGCCTCGATCATTACACTGGCGGCCCGGCGATCATGAACCCCTACGCCAGCGCCGACATAACCAACCTGACGCAGTCGGACATCGACGGCATTCAGGCGCTCTATGGACCGCCCTCGAACCAACCGCAGGTTCCTGGGGGTGACATTGTCACCAACGGCACGGCGGCGAATGATGTCTTGCTCGGAGGAAGCGCGGCCGATGCGATCTACGCGCTCGCTGGCAACGATTATATTTATGCTTACGGAGGCAACGACTTCCTATTCGGTGGCGATGGCCTTGACGTGTTGCTTGGTGGGAGTGGAGACGACGCGCTTTATGGCGGCACGGGCTTCAATTACCTGTTTGGCGGCGACGGCAACGATACCCTTTCCGGCTCGGGGGGAGCCTCGCCGTCCGATGTCAACGTGATGTACGGCGAAGCCGGCAATGACCTGCTCTATGGGGGAACCGGCACCAACTATTCTTACGGCGGCGCTGGCGCTGACACCATGTTCGGTGGCTCCGGTCTCAACATCTTCATCTCGTCAGGCGAGAGTGATGGAAACCTCATCTATGGGGGTTCGGGCCAGAACTACGTTTATGGTTCGAACGGCGGCGATACGGTGACCGGCGGCAGCGGCGTCGACGTATTCCTGATGGGATCAGGCGCAGATGTGATCAGCGGCGGTGGTGGCGTTGATTATGCTTGGGGCGGCGGCGGCTCGGATACGTTTGCCATCAATGACGCGGTCTCCGAGATCATGGTGATCCAGGACTTCAACGCAGGCGGCGTGCACGACATTTTGAGCTTCGCTGGAACCTCCCTGCATTCCTTTGCCGATGTGCAGGCCGCCGAGTTCTATTCGCCAGGGATCAATACGACGATCATCACCGATGCGGCAGGCAACGCTGCCTGGTTGATCGGCCTCGCCCCCGGACAACTCGACGCAAGCATGTTCAGCTTCGCCTAGGAAGATCGATCGCCGATGTTTGTCAGGCCGCGATGCACGGTGCGCCGCGGTCAAGGCAACGCCGTCGAAAGCATCAACCGAACCCACCCGGCTTCAGCCGCCGCCGCGGGTGGACGGATCGAGATTTCGATTCTCGCCGGGCGGGATCGGCCCGTAGCCCGGATAGACGTAGTGGCCCGGAGGAGCCACCTGCTCGCCTGGACGGACGATGACGTGCTGTCGCACGCGCCGGTGATGTGCCGTTGCGGCGTCGGCGGCGGCGCTCCACAGCATCGCCAATAGTCCCACCATCAAAGCAGAACGCATCGCCTTGGCTCCGGTTCACCATAGTATGATGCGCCGACCGCATGGCCGCCAGCGCTGGCGGCCTCACGATCGGTCACATCGACGGGATTGAGCAACGATCTGCGGGGCGCTCGGGCGCGCCACATCCTCGGCAGCGACCGCGGAAAGGCCTGCGCGCAGGCGACGCCGAGCAGCGCGAGGCCGCCGCCGATGACGTGGAAGGACCGGACCGGCTCACTCAGCATCACGATCGCGGCCACGGCTGGGCAGCTAACGCTCCGCGGCCGCCGACTGCGCCATCGGCCCCAGGATCCATTCCCTGAACGCCGCGATCTTCGGAAGCCCCTGCCGGTTGTCGGGGCAGACGAGATAATAGGCGAACTCCTCCAGATGCGCGGTCTCGAGCAGCTGGATCAGTTCGCCGGACTCGATCTCGTTTGCGACCATCGCCGTCGGCAGCAGGCCCGCGCCCTGCCCGGTCAGCACAGCCTTCAGCAGCAGACCGCTGTCGTCGAACGACGGGCCGCGCGGCGTGCGCACCTCCGCGATGCCGTTGGCCTGAAACCACAGGCTCCAGCCCTTGCGATCGGCGTCATGCACTTGCGGCCAGCCGGCGAGTTCGCCGGCAGATGTCGGCCGCCCAAGACGCGCGACGAGCGACGGCGAGGCAACCGCCACCATCTCGACCTTGACGACGCGGTCGCTGCGCAGCCCCGGATAGCGGCCGAGGCCGTGGCGCACCGCGACGTCGACGCCGCTGCGCGAGAAATCGACCAGCGTGTTGCTGGTGACGATCTGCAGATCGATCTCGGGATGCGCATCCTGAAACGACGCCATCCGCGGCACCAGCCAGGCCGACGCAAAGAACGGCGTGACGCTGACCGTCAGCGTGCCGATATCATTGGACGCGGCGACGCGGCGCGACGCCTCCGCGATCTGGCGAAACGCATTGCGGATCGACGGCAGATAGTCGCGCCCGGCGTCGGTGAGATAGATGCCGCGCGGCACCCGCTCGAACAGTTTGACCCCGAGATGGGCCTCCAGCGTCTTGAGCATCTGGCTGACTGCGCCCGGCGTCACGCACAGCTCCTCGGCCGCCAGCTTCACCGAGAGATGCCGTGCGGCGGACTCGAACGCCTTGAGCGCGTTCAGGGGTGGAAGCCTGCTCTCCATAATTTAGATTTTCTAATCTCAATTGCGCAGCAAATCTGGTTTGCTAACCCGGCCTTCCTAGCGCTCTATCAGCCTATCCTAAGGCTGAAAGCCACGTCAACGCAGAGAAAACCGGACCATAAGAATTAGATTTTCTGATCCTTATTTACGGCGTCCAACGCGGCATTCAGCTCCCCGATGGAGCGGCGACATGACTGAGGTTCCACACAAACTCGCCCTGCATGAGATCGACGCGGGTGGCCACGCCGGCAGACTGGTCGATCGCATCAACGCGTCGCAAGCCGGCAGCCTGCCCGGCGCATTGGACTTTCAATGGCTCGAAGCCGGACGCGGCCAGATCCGCGGCCGCTTCGAGATTGCCGCAAAGCACTTCTCGCCGCACGGGCTGCTGCACGGCGCAAGCATCGTCGCATTGGCCGATACCGCATGCGGGTTCGGCTGCCTTGCGTCCTTGCCGGACGGCGCCATCGGCTTCGCCACCTCAGAGTTGAAGACGAACTTCATCGGCGCCGCACGCGAAGGCGGCGTGAGTTGCGAGGCCCGCCTCGTACATGCCGGGCGCACGACCCAGGTGTGGGATGCCGAGATCAAGAGCGAAACGACGGACAAGACCATCGCGCTGTTTCGCTGCACGCAGATGCTGCTCTATCCGCCGGCCAAGACTGGCGGTCACGCGGCACAAGGAGAACGATCGTGAGCAATGCCGCCATGCACGCCGGTTATCAAAGAGCAAAGCCGTTCTACGGCTGGTATGTCGTCGCGGCCGCCTTCGTCGTGACCTTCATCGGGTTCGGCAGCGCCTACACCTTCTCGTCCTTCGTTGAGTCGTTGCAGCGGGAGTTCGGCGCCTCGCGCGGCTCGGTGTCGCTGGTGTTCTCCTTTGCCGGCTTCCTGTATTTCGGCCTCGGCATCATCTCCGGCCCGCTTGCCGATCGCTGGGGCGCGCGCAGGCTTGCTGGCCTCGGAATGGCGCTGGTCGGTGTCGGCATGGTGCTGGCGGGACAGGCCCAGACCATCCTTGAGGTCTATGCCGCCTACAGCATCGGCATCGGCGCCGGCGTCGGCTGCGCCTACGTCCCGACGCTGGGCGCGGTGCAACGCTGGTTCGTCAGGCGGCGCGGTTTTGCGTCGGGGCTCGCCGTCAGCGGGATCGGGGTCGGGACATTGGTGATGCCGCCGCTCGCGACCTGGCTGATCACGAGCCTCGGCTGGCGCGATGCTTATGTCGTGCTGGGCGTTGTTGCCGCCGTCGCCGGCATCGGGGCATCGCTTTTGATCGCCGACGATCCGCGCCGCTACGGAACGGGACCGGACGGCGATCCGCTTGAAGCGGTCTCAGGCGCGCCGCTGCGCCAGGGCGTCTCGATCCGCGGCGCGGTCAAGACCGCCCGCTTCGCCGGGCTTTATGCGGCCTGCCTGATCAGCGCGTTCGGGGTGTTCGTGCCCTTCGTGCACCTGGTGCCGTTTGCCGTCGACCATCAGGTGGCGCCGGCGCTCGCCGTCCTGCTGCTCGGGATGATCGGCGTCGGCAGCACCGCCGGCCGGTTCTTCCTCGGCGGCATCGCCGACCGGGTCGGCCGCGATGCGTTCCTGATCGCGATGTACATCGGCATGGCCGTCTCGCTGGCGATCTGGGCTGTCGCCGGCAGCTTCTGGTCGCTCACGGTCTTCGCGCTGCTGTTCGGCGTGTTCTATGGCGGCTGGGTTGCGATCCTGCCCGCCGTGGTCACCGACCATTTCGGCGGCCGCAATGTCGGCGGCATCATCGGCATCCTCTACACCAGCGTCGCCGTTGGCACGCTGCTGGGACCGAGCGCCGCGGGCTTCGCCTACGATGTCAGCCACAGCTACTTCATTCCGGTGGCGATCAGCGCAGCAGCCAATGTGGTCGCCGCGCTGATCGCGATGGCGACGATGCGAACGGCCTCGCCGATCGCCTCGGTTCCTCAGTCATGAAGGTCGCAGTTCCAGGCTTCGTGCCTAAAAAACGCCGTTAGGCGCTTCGTGGGGATCGCTGATACGTTTGGTCCGGTACAAGGACGGCCGCTTGGGACGCATCAAAATGCGGCAGCCGCAGCAGTACAAGCCAGACAACATGAAATTCGTGACCGACCGCACGGAGGACATTTATGAACTGGAGTTCGTGGCTCAACGAGTACTACAGCAATGAATTGGCCAGCACCGATGCTGTATGCGGAAGGGGAACAACTGCCTACGAAGCATTTAATTGGATCGCTGACCCCTACCTGTGGAACGTGCTTCTTTGGAAAGAGTACGATGGCTATGAGGCCATAAAGAACGCCATTCCCAAAATGCCGGATGCTGGAACTCAGAGAAACTGGTCCGGCCGTTCGGGGATGGAGTTGGGGGCCTCAGTCGTCGAAACGTACCGCCTCATGCACGATAAGCTGAGGCTTCATCTCAAGAAGCCATTCGATCAATGCTCCGTGCTGGACTATGGGTGCGGCTGGGGCAGTGTGACCCGATACTTCATGAAGGACGTGCCGCTGAGCAATTTGCACGCGTGCGACCCGCACAAGGGCATCATCCAGGTGGCGAAAACTCTCAATCCGCAACTCGATATCGTATTGTCGGAAAGCCTGCCAAAGAGCCTGCCCTTCTTCCGGAAATTCGACTTCGTCTACGCACTTTCTATCTGGACCCACCTGTCTCCGGTCGCCAGCGAAGTTTGTTTGACCGCAATACACGCGTCCCTCAATGAGGGCGGCATTGTCTATCTCACAGTCCGCCCTCCTGCGTATGCGTTTTACGACCCCATTTCAAAACTGCCCGGCTGGGATCAACAAGCGATAGCCGCGACCGTGCAGCGCGACGGTATTTTCTTCTATCCGCAGAGCTATGAAGTCGACGGCACGATGACATATGGCGAGACGATCATCACCCGGAAATACATCGAGGAAAACTGGACTGACCGGTTTGATCTGATCGACGTGGCGATGAACGGGATTTCGCCGTACCAGGGCATCATCGTTCTTCGAAAGAAGTGGTGACGCGCCTTCGCGCTTGGTGGCAAGCAGGCGTCAATCTCGTCTCGAGCAACCGCGATCAAGATGTGCGCAGCGGTTGTCGCTGGTGGTTCAATGCCGCCAGCGCGTTCGCGATGCAGCCGTGAGGCCTCATGACGGTTGGTAAGGCGCTGTGTTACGCTTGCGGATCACCCCCCTCATCGGTTCGAGACCTCTGTGATCACTCGCTCCGCCTCGCCCAACGCCTGGAACTACCAGCCAGCTGACGATGCAGGCATCGTCGAACTGGCATCGTGGCGCGGTGCCGGCTCGCTCGGCCTCCGGCCGCATTTCCATGACGAGAGCCAGATCGTGCTGGTGCTGTCGGGGTCGCGCGCCTTCCGCATCGACGGTGCGACCGTGACTGCGCCTGCGGGCCATGCCGCGCTCATTCCGGCGGGACTGCTGCATGTGCACCGATGTTGACACCGGACGAGGAAACGGTTTGCCTGAATGCGTATGTTCCGGCGAGCCGCACCTCCTCATCGCTGCGGGTCATCGGCGTCGGCGCTCGCTGGAGGAGCGTCGACCAGATATCGCCCGCGCACACCAGAGCCACCTCACCCGCCTGTTCCGCCATACCTTTGGAACCACACCGGGCGTCTACCGGCGCGGTTGAAGCGGCGTCACAGACGTTCCAGACCGGCCCGCGCTGCGCCCGCTAGCCTGCTCACCCTGCAAGGGGTGAAGGATGGATACAAAGACAAGTCTTCTGCTGCTCGCGGCCGGTGTTGCGGGAGGCGTCATCAATGCACTGGCGGGCGGCGCGACGCTCATCACGTTTCCGGCCATGCTGGCGGCAGGCCTGCCCGCCGTGATCGCCAATGCGTCGAATGCGGTGGCGATCTCGCCGGGGCATCTGATCGCAGCTCTCGCCGACCGCGGCAAGCTGCCGCCGCCGACACCGCGCACGATCAGCTTCGTTACCGTCTCCACCCTTGGCGGCGCGATCGGCGCCGGGGGTCCTGTTGCTGCTCCCCGAGCGGCTGTTCGTGCTGCCGGTGCCGAGCCTGATCGCATTCGCAACGCTGCTGTTTGCCTTCGCGCCGCAGATCCAGAGCTGGACCGTCGGGCGGCAGGCGAGCGCGGCGCTGCCCTCGACCGGCGCGAGTGGAGCGGTGCTCGGGTTGGCGTGTGTCTATGGAGGCTTCTTCGGCGCCGGGCTCGGCCTCATCCTGACCGCGGTGCTCTCGATCACGGAGCCCAACGACATCAGGGCGATCAAGGCGTTGAAGAACCTGCTCGCGACCTGCGTGTCGCTCGCCGCCACATTGATCTTCATCGTGCAGGGAGCGGTGTGGTGGCCGGAAACATCGGTGATGCTGATCGGCGCCATGATCGGCGGCTATGCCGGGGGCTATTTGATCCGGATCCTTCCCGCGTCCATCGTCCGGCAGTTCGTGATCGTGGCCGAAGCGGTGATGACCGTCGTCTACGCCGCGCGCTACTCGTTCTACATGGAGCGAGGGAGCCGAGGCTCCCAGCTCGATTTCGGCAGAGTTGCCAAGTCAGTGCGTCGTCATCCAGGCGCGGGCTTCGCGCTGGGCGACCGCGATCTCGATATCGGACATCTGCTCGGCGACTTCGCGGCGGTGCGCGATCGCGTCGGTACGTCCCTTGAGCGCCGCCAGGTTGAACCATTTGTGCGCCGCGACGAGGTTGACCACGCCGGAGCGGCCGCTCGCCCAGTACATGCCACGTTCGAACAGCACGTCCTGGATCGCGGTCGCAGCTACCGGGATGGCGCTGTCCTGATCGATGACCCCCTGAAACATTGTCGTCATTCCCCTTTTTGTTGTTGGCCGCCCTCCCCCGAGCGCGGCCCCCGTCCACTGTTGAAACACCCTGTTATCTCAGGGCTGATCCTTGGGATCATGCCCCGCGCTGATCCGCTGGATCACCGCTCGCCGTTTGCCGGCTTGTTGGGATGATCATGACCCATCAAATTTGAAGAGCGGTTTAAGTATCGCGATGAACGGGATGTAAATCGGCGCCGCCAAGCGGGTTTCCCCGAATCGTAGAAGTGCCTGTGCCGCAGGCATTTCTGTGCATTCGTGAACGCCGGTTTACCTTGGTGTTTTGGACAACAATAACCATCGCGGCCAATGGCCGACGCCGCCCCGGCCGCTCTCAGCGGCCATCCCTTTCAAACTTTTACGGAGGGGGCGCAGATCCGGCCGACGATCCGCGGGATCGTTGAGCGGGATCGGCGCGGGCGCAAACGAACGCGAGGCCGTGAGGCCGAACGTCGATCCAGAACTGGAATGGGGAAAATGGTTGCCGGGGCGCGGACTGCGCAGGCCGCCGGAACGAGGGGGTCGGCGAACACGTCAGGACCAGATTTCAGCTCGGCATTCTCGCCGGTGAAATTGCGGAACCAAGCAGGCTCCGCACCGAACGAAGAAATCTCTGTTTCTTCTGCCGGACCGGTTCTGGGAAGGTTGCCCTCTCCGAAATTCGATCCAGCCGTTTGACCTGATGTCTCGCCGACACCCTCTTTCGTCAGCCAGAGCCTGGGATTGGGATGTGCCTCTCAGCAGTCCGTCCGGTGGCTCTCGCGACGTGCCGGCATAAAGCCGCCGGCAATCCTCTCAAGGCGAGAGGCTTACTTCTTCTTGGCGACCTTGCGGGTCTTCTTCGCAGTCTTCTTCACTGCGCTCTTCGCCTTCTTCGCCTTCTTCGCCTTCTTTGCCTTCTTAGCCATGTTGCCCTCCGGTATGTGAGATGGCTCTCTACTTCGCTGCGTGCACTCGGGAATCGATATGCACTACTTCCCGAATACACCAACGGATTAAAAAAAACAGTGTCCCGCTTAAGGAAGTGTTGACGCAGCGATGGTCGTACGCGCAGCGCGCGTCGCCGATCAAATCGACGATGCATTCGCGCGACGATGCAAGAAACGCAGCAGCGGCCGACATCGGCATTTGTCAACGTTGCAGGAAACGCCTTTATTGCAGGTACTTTTTGAATTCGCATTCAGTCAATCAACGCGCGATCGTCGTTGCGTTGAGTCGCGAGCTGTGACGAAAAGCGGCGCCGCGCGGGCGCCGAGTCGCAACTTTTGGCAACGAAAAATATTTCGTGGGAAAGTTGGCTTTCGCCTCGTTTGAGGTCATCCAAACCCGATTCCCGGCCGAATCGTGGCTGCGACGATTCGGCGCCGAGGGGCGTCGTCACCACCGCGGACGGAGGGTGTGAGCCAGGATCACGCCACGTTCACGCGTGCGCGACGACGCCAGAGGTGACCGCAAGAGGATGGGACGAGAGCATGATCCGGCTGGATCATGCGCCAAGGACAACATCATTGTCCTGTTCGTTCAGACGCCGAGCTTGGACTTCAAGAGCTCGTTGACCGCCTTCGGGTTCGCCTTGCCGCCCGACGACTTCATCACCTGACCGACGAACCACTGAAGGGCCGCAGGCTTCGCCTTTGCTTGCTCGACCTTGTCGGGATTGGCCGCGATGATGTCGTCGACCACCTTCTCGATCGCGCCGAGGTCGGTGACCTGCTTCATGCCGCGCGCGTCGACGAGTGCGCGCGGATCGCCGCCCTCCTGCCACACGATCTCGAACAAGTCCTTGGCGATCTTGCCGGAAATCGCTCCCTCGCCGATCAGATCGACGATCGCAGCGAGTTGCTGGGCCGACACCGGCGAGGCGGCGATCTCGACGCCTTCCTTGTTGAGACGCCCGAACAGTTCGTTGATCACCCAGTTGGCGGCAAGCTTGCCGTCGCGCGCCTTGTCGGCAAGACCTGACAGCACCGTCTCGTAGAACTCCGCGCTCTCGCGCTCGGCCACCAGCACGCTCGCATCATAGGGCGACAGACCGAAGCCCGTAATAAACCGGGACTTCTTCTGGTCCGGCAATTCCGGCAGATGCGCCTTGAGATCGTCGACGAAGGCCTGGCTGAACTCGAGCGGCAGCAGATCGGGATCGGGAAAGTAACGGTAGTCGTGCGCCTCTTCCTTGGAGCGCATCGAGCGCGTCTCGCCCTTGTTCGGGTCGAACAGCCGGGTTTCCTGGTCGATCGAGCCACCGTCCTCGATGATCTCGATCTGGCGCCGCGCCTCGTACTCGATCGCCTGGCCGATGAAGTTGACCGAGTTCATGTTCTTGATTTCGCAGCGGGTGCCGAGCGCGGTCTCGCCGTAACGGCGCACCGAGACGTTGACATCGGCGCGCAGGCTGCCCTTCTCCATGTCGCCGTCGCAGGTGCCGAGGTAGCGCAGGATCGAGCGCAGCTTGGTGACGTAGGCCTTGGCCTGCTCGGCGTCGCGGATGTCGGGCTTGGAGACGATCTCCATCAGTGCGACGCCGGAGCGGTTGAGGTCGACATAGGACATCGTCGGCGACTGATCGTGCAGCAACTTGCCGGCATCCTGTTCCAGATGCAGCCGCTCGATCCCGATGGTGACGCTGCGGCCGCCGTCGAGCTCGAGCGACACCTCGCCCTCGCCCACGATCGGCGACTTGTACTGGCTGATCTGGTACCCCTGCGGCAGGTCCGGGTAGAAATAGTTCTTGCGGTCGAACACCGAGCGCAAATTGATCTTCGCGTTCAGTCCGAGACCGGTGAGCACCGCCTGGCGAACGCACTCCTCGTTGATCACGGGCAGCATGCCCGGCATCGCGGCGTCGACCAGCGAGACGTGGGTATTGGGTTCGCCGCCGAACGCGGTGGATGCGCCGGAGAACAGCTTTGAGTTCGAGGTGACCTGGGCATGGATCTCCATGCCGATCACGACTTCCCAATCACCGGTGGCGCTCTTGATCAGTCTGTGCGGGGCGGCAGGTGCGGTCATGGGTCTCGTTGTCCGGATAAGGTGATATCTGGGAAGCCTTGGGCTTCGCGCAACCGATCGCGCCAGTCAAGCCGCCTTCCAATCCCCTTGCAGCCCGCGCCGGGCGCGTGAGGCGCAGATCAGAGCCCGCGCCGGAACTGCTGATAGGCCTTGCTGGAGCGCAGCGCGTCGGCGCCGCCCACAATCAGCTGGTCGACCTGCTCGGGCGGCAGCGAAAGCCGGGTCGGGATGGCGTTCAGGATGCCGGCACGCTCCGGTCCGAGCCGGTCGAAGCCGAGCCGCTCGACATAGATCGCGACGTCGCCGCACTTCCAGCCGGCGCCGACGCCGAGCCTCGTGCGATCCGCCGCCGACAGGCCGCAGCGCCAGCGCTTCAGCTTGCCGGACCAATCGTTGGCGAGCGCCGTGAAGGCCGCGTAGCTCGAGCGCACGCTGGCATCGATCGCGGTGTCAGCGGCCGCCGACACCAGCTCGACGCCGTTCGGCCCTTCCAGTGTCTGCACGAAGTCGCCGGAGATGCCGCGGCCGGCGTCGACCACCAGGAACAGGATGCGCCTAAGCTTGGCCGCCTGCCGTTCGTTCAAGGGCTCGTACGGACGCTGGGCTGCGAGCAGCCCGATGCTCAGCCCCGACAGGCCGTAATTGTCGACGAGGCCGCCATCGAGCAGCTTGACGTAGCGCATCGAGCCGTCGCGGTAGCGCGCCTGGGCCTCGGCGTAGGAGCGCAGCAGCGGCTGCGCATTCGGATCGTTGCGCACCCGCTCGAGCCACGGCGGCAGCGGCGCCGAGCAGCCGCCGGGAAAGGTTTCAAGCACGATAGGCGCAAATGCCAGCGGCACCGCAGCGGATGCGGCGACCGCTTCGGCGATACGATAGGAGCGGATGTCGCTGCACAGCGCATCGAAGGCGGTCTTGCCGAACACGAACGGCGTGCGGTTGTAGATGTCCGACGCGTTGATCCAGACCCGCGGGCGGCGGTCGTCGGGCAATGCCTCGAACCGCGCGCCGTTGAACAGATTGCGATCGAGCCAGTCGGTGAACTGGCTGTCGTTGACGCCGCCGCCCAGCGCGCGCCCGATATTGCCGAGCGAGATCCGGGTCTTCAGTCCCTCCTCGGCGTTGCGCAGCAGGAAGCGCTCGCGGAAATCGTCGAGCGCGGCGCGCCGCTTCAATCCAAAATAGGCGGCGGTGACCGAGCCGCCGGACACACCGGAGACGAAGTCGACGCGGTCGAGCAGTGTCTTGGTGCCGGCCACGCTCGAGCGCGTGCGGTCGAGCTCTTCGAGCACGCCGAAGGAAAACGCCGCGGCGCGCGTGCCGCCGCCGGAGAACGACAGCGCAAGCAGCAGGTCGTCTTCATAGCTTGGAATGTCGCTAACGCCGTTGGTGTCGGCAGCCGCGGCGCCGAGCGGCACATTGCCGGGCAGATTGTAGACGGATGCGCAGCCGGCAAGGCCCGCCGCCGTCACGGCCACCAGCAGCGCTGACAGCCATCCCCCTTTCCCCGACCCACGCACGAATACTCTCTTGCCGCTGGCCCCCGCCCGGTTCCGTTAGCCTATCACGGCCAATCTGGGCGGCGGCATGGCGGCCGAAACAGGGTTAATGATCGCGGTGCCTCGGCACCGGCAAACCTAGGCGCTCTGCGTCAAAAGCGTAGAGACGATCCGCTCCCATTCGGCCTCGAGCGAGTCCTTGGCAACCGGCTGATTGGCGTGGCGATACCAGTAGTCGGCATTGCCGAGATCGCCCTCGACGCGATGCAGATGGGCATGAACCCAGGCCGAACTGGCGTCACTGCCGTCCTTCACGATGTCGTGCGCCTTGTGCCAATCGCCCTTCTTCGCCCACCACATTGCGGCGAGTTGCGGCGACAGCGCCGCGTCAGGCGCGGCGTTTGCGAGACTGGCGCGGAAATCCGCCATCGCTCACCACCATTTCGGCGGCGTGAAACGGCCGGCCGCCTGTTCGATCACTTCGCCGAGGGAGAACAGCGTCTCCTCGTCGAAGGGGCGACCGATCAGTTGCAGGCCGAGCGGCAGGCCCTGCGCGTCCTTGCCCGCGGGCACGGCGATGCCGGGCAGGCCCGCCATGTTCACGGTCACCGTGAAGATGTCGTTGAGATACATCTCGACCGGATCGGCGCCGCCCTTCTCGCCGATGCCGAATGCTGCCGACGGCGTCGCCGGCGTCAGGATCGCGTTCACGCCCTTGGCGAAGCAGTCCTCGAAATCCTTCTTGATCAGCGTCCGCACCTTCTGCGCCCGCATATAATAGGCATCGTAATAGCCGGCGGAGAGCACATAGGTGCCGATCAAGACGCGGCGGCGCACCTCGTGGCCAAAACCGTCGGCGCGGGTGTTCTCGTACATCTCGATGATGTTCTTGCCCGGTTCGCGCAGTCCGTAGCGCACGCCGTCATAACGCGCGAGGTTCGACGAGGCCTCCGCCGGCGCCACGATGTAATAGGCCGGCAGCGCGTATTTGGTGTGCGGCAGCGACACCTCGACGAGCTCGGCGCCGGCGGCCTTCAGCCACTGCGCGCCCTCGCTCCAGAGTTTCTCGATTTCGGCCGGCATGCCGTCGAGCCGATACTCCCTGGGGATGCCGATCCTCATGCCCGTCACGGACTTGCCGATCGCGGCCTCGTAGTCCGGCACGGCGATGTCGACCGATGTGGTGTCCTTCGGATCGTGCCCCGCCATCGAGCGCATCAGGATCGCGGCATCGCGCGTCGTACGCGCGATCGGACCGGCCTGGTCGAGCGAGGACGCAAAGGCGACGATGCCCCAGCGCGAGCAGCGGCCATAGGTCGGCTTGATGCCGACGGTCGCGGTGAACGCGGCCGGCTGGCGGATCGAGCCGCCGGTGTCGGTCGCGGTCGCGCCCATGCAGAGCGATGCCGCCACCGCCGAAGCCGAGCCGCCTGACGAGCCGCCCGGCACCAGCGTGGTGTTGGAGCCCTCGCGCCGCCACGGGTTGGTGACCGGGCCGAAGCACGAGGTCTCGTTCGACGAGCCCATCGCGAACTCGTCATTGTTGAGCTTGCCGAGCAGCACCGCGCCGTCGCGCCAGAGCTGCGAGGTCACCGTCGACTCGTAGGGCGGGGTGAAATTGCCGAGGATCCTGGAGCACGCCGTGGTCCTGATGTCGCGGGTCGCGAACAGGTCCTTGATGCCGAGCGGAATGCCGGCCAGCGGTCCGCCCTCGCCCTTTGCGATCTTCTCGTCGACGGCCTTGGCCATCTCGCGCGCGCGGTCCGGCGTCTCCAGCACATAGGCATTGAGCACGCGCGCGGCTTCGATGGCGGCGAGATGCGCATCGGTCAGCTCAACGGCGGTGAAAGACTTGCCCGCCAGGCCCTCGCGGGCCTCGGCGATCGTCAGCGATGTCAAATCGGTCATTTATTGATCGGGCTGCAGAAGAAGGGAGAAAGGGTCTTGTCGTTGGCGGGATCGTCCTGCCGCGCTTTGGCATTTTCCTTGGCGCGCGCGGCGTCGAGCGCCTCGAGCTGGTCGAGCACGGCGTCGATCGCCTCGTTGGGATCGGCGACCTTCCCCTTGCGCTCCATCACATCGAGGAAGTCCATATAGGCCTTGTAGGCCTTCTCATCGTCGCAGAGCAGACACATCGGACTTTGTCGCTTTTGTTTGATGCGTTTTCTTCGCGCGAACCGGTATCCACTTCGCTCGAAAACGCTATGCTAGAGTTACTCGACCACCTTCGGCACCAGGAAGAAGTGGTTCACGGTATCGGGCGCATTGCGGACGATGTCGTCGGCCTTCTCGCCGTCATTGACCAAATCGGCGCGCTTCTTCATCTCCATCGGCGTCACCGAGGTCATCGGCTCGACGCCGTCGATATTCACTTCCGACAGCTGCTCGACGAAGGCCAGCATCGCGTTCAATTCCCCCTGGAGATGGGGAACTTCGGCGTCGCTGACCGCGATCCGCGCCAGATGGGCGATGCGGCGGACGGTCGTGGCGTCTACGGACATTATATAGGGCCTCAAGGCTGAAAAGGTCAGCCCGCCATATAGCAGAGGCCGGTTTTGCGCCGCAACCGCGCCGGGCGCGCGGCTGGCCCCAGACCCCCTGCCGGACGGCCGATCAGGCGCCCGATGATTCCGGCGGCAAAACCCGCGACGAAACCACTTTGCGGACCCGGCGCAGTCGTCCTGAAACATTCGCGGCGCCTACTCCCCTCAAACAGAAAAGTACGGGAGTCCGTCATGTCCATGCGTGAGATCACCCCCCAGCCGGGAGGCTGGGACCCTGCCCTCTGGTCGATCGGTACCGCGATCGGTGTCGCGATCCTTTACGTGGCCTGTCTGGTCTAACGAGACGAGAAATAGCCATGTCCCAGGCAAAAACTCTGCAGGACAAGGCCGAGATGTTCGAGCGCCGCGCCGAAAGCGCCACGGATCCGATTTCCCGGCAGCACTACAAGGAAATGGCCGCGCATTATCGCAGGCTTGCGACCGAGCATCTGGAGATCAACCAGAGCGAGCCCGCGCGTCAGGCCTGAGATAGTGCCCCCATCCGCGCCAGCGCGGCGCCGGCCAGCGCCCGGGTCAGCTCGGCCGCGGGCATTTCCTTGCCCATCCGCACCGCCTGCCCGGCCCACAGATTGGTGAAATCGACCTTGTCCTGTTTCTCGGCAGCCGCCTTCAGCGGTCCGAGCGCGGTCGCCGCGTGCGGGAACGCCGGCGCGTCCGGTGAGATCGGGCCGACCTCGCGCATCACGCGGTTGGCGACGCCGCGCGCAGGGCGGCCGGTCATCACATTGGTGATGACGGTCGATTCATCGCTGGCCTGCGCCAGCGCGATCCGGCCTGCCGCGGTCACCTTGGATTCCGGGCAGCGCAGATAGGCGGTGCCGATCTGCACCGCGGAGGCCCCGAGCGCGAACGCGGCAGCGATCCCGCGTCCATCCGCGATGCCGCCGGCCGCGACGACCGGCACTTTCACCGCATCCACCACCTGCGGCAACAGCGAGAACGTGCCGGGCTGCTCGGCGATGGTCTCGGTCAGGAACATGGCGCGATGGCCGCCGGCGTCGGCGCCTTGCGCGATGATGACGTCGGCGCCGTTCTCCTCGAGCCAGATCGCCTCCTTCACGGTGGTGGCCGACGACATCACGGTGGCGCCGGCCGACTTCACCCGCTGCAACAGTTTTGGTTCCGGCAGGCCGAAATGGAAGCTGACGATTTCGGGCTTCAGCTCCTCGACAACAGCGCAGAATGCCGCGTCGAACGGCGCACGGTTCGCCGCGTTGATCGGCGCATCCGGATCGAGACCGTGCTCGCGATAGTATGGCGCCAGCCGCTGCCGCCATTGCGCCTCGCGCGCCGGATCGGCGTCGACCGCCTTGTGGCAGAAGAAGTTGAGGTTGATCGGCGCTGATACGCGCTGGCGGATGATGTTGACCTGCTCACGCGCCTTCTCGGCCGACAGCATCGCGCATGGCAGCGAGCCGAGCCCGCCGCCCTGCGCCACCGCAATCACCAGTTCGGCATCCATCACGCCGGCCATCGGCGCCAGCACGATCGGGAACTCGGTCTTGAAACGATCGATCAATCGACGGTCTGGCCACATGGTGTGTCTCGCGCGTGTTCAGGTCAGAGAGGAAAGAGAATTGCGCCGGCCCTGCAGCGTCTGCTCGGCTTCGGTGACGATGCGGCCGACGATCTCGGCCGCCGGAACGATATCATGGATCAACCCGACGGACTCGCCGGCAAACACCGCGGCGATGTCGAAATTGCCCACGGCTCTTGCCGCGGCGTACTCCGCCGCGATCTCGTCCGCGCGCTGCATCAGCTCGATCTCGCGGCCGCTCCAGCGCCGCAGATGGTCGTTGGCAAGCGAGCGCGCAGTGAACGGCGCCGGCCACATCAATTTGCGCGACCAGTCGAACACCACGCCGCGCACCGTCTCGCCGCTCTTCGCCGCGCAGATCAGCTGCTTCGCCTGCTCCGGGGCGTCGGCCTCGATGCTGGCGTAGAAGCGCGTTCCCATCAGCACGCCGGATGCGCCGAGCATCATCATCGCCGCGACGCCGCGCCCGTCCGCGATGCCGCCGGCCGCAACGACCGGCACGCGCCCCGCCGCAAAATCGATGATCGCCGGCACGATGTCGAGCGTGGTGCGAGAGGCCCCGTGACCGCCCGCCTCGGCGCCCTGCGCGATCAGGATGTCGGCGCCGCAATCGAGCGCTTGCTGCGCCATCTCCTCGCTTTGCACCTGGCAGATCAGCAGCGCTCCCGCCGCCTTGATCTTGGGCGCGAACGGCGCGGGATCGCCGAACGACAACATCACCGCGCGCGGCTTCGCGTCGAGCGCGATATCGATCAGCTCGGGCTGCCTGGCGAGGCTCCAGGTGATGAAGCCGATGCCGAACGGACGGTCAAATCTCCTGAGCGTCGCGGCCTCCGCCTCGAGCCAGGTCTTGTCCCCGTAGCCGCCGCCCAAAATGCCGAAGCCGCCCGCGTCGCTCACCGCCCTGACCAGCCGGCTTCCCGTGATCATGGCCATCGGCGCCAGCAGGATCGGATGTGTGATGCCCAGACGTGCCGTCAATTCGGTGCTGATCGGCATGTGCTCGCTCCCTGTTCTGGACTCCAAGCCTAATCGGGCCTAGCATTCTCGGAAAATGAATACTAGAGAACGCTACCATCTCTAAATCAGAACGATGGTCTCCCATGGAATTGACCGACCTGCTCACCTTTTCCACGGTCGCCCGGCTCGGCGGCATCACCCGGGCCGCCGAAGAGCTGAATACCGTGCAGTCCAATGTCACCCAGCGCATCAAGGCGCTGGAGGCCGAGATCGGCACCGCGCTGTTCGAGCGCCACAGCCGCGGCATGTCGCTGACCGGCGCCGGCCGCCGCCTGTTGCCGTATGCGCAGCGCATGGCGGCGCTGTCGCGCGAAGCCGTGCTCGCCGCGCGCGACGATGGCGAGCCAAAGGGGCCGCTGTCGATCGGCTCGATGGAGACCACGGCCGCGGTGCGGCTGCCGGCGCTGCTTGCCGAATTTCATCGCCGCTATCCGGCGGTGCGCCTGACCTTGCGCACCGCGCCGACCGTCGACCTCGTGGCGGCCGTGCTCGACGGCTCGCTCGACGGCGCCTTTGTCGCCGGCCCGATCGAGCACGCCGAACTGTCAGCGACGCCAGCATTCGCGGAGGAACTGGTGCTGGTCACCGCGCAGCGCTGGACATCGCTCGCCGCCTTGCGCGCCGGCACGCCGGAGTCGGGCCCGACTGCGCTGGTGTTCCGCACCGGCTGCACCTACCGGCAGCGGCTCGAACAGGTCTTCACCGAGTACGGCTGGCCGTCGGCCGTCCGTTTCGAGTTCGGCACGCTCGACGGCATGATCGGCTGCGTCGCCGCCGACATGGGCGTCACCCTGCTGCCGCGCGCCGTCGTCGAGCGCGATCATGTGCAGCGCGACGTCCATATTCACAAGCTCAACCCGCAGCATGCGCTCGTCGAGACGCTGTTCATCCAGCGCCGCACCGCGCACCAGTACAGTCCGTTGCAGGGACTTGCCGCCTGCCTTGGCGGCGACGAGCGGGTGATTGCCGCCTGATCGGCGTTTTCGCATGGACGCCGGCCCGTCGCCGGGCTTTGCCTCGGCGCGCACCTGCGTGCTAAGCGCTAGCGCCATGCCCGCCCCCATCCTTCCCTTGATTGAAGCCGCGCCGCACTGGCCCGACCGCGGCGCGCTTGTTGGCCTCGACCTCGGCACCAAGACCATCGGCGTTGCCGTCTCCGATCCGGACCGGCGGCTCGCCACCGGCGTCGAGACCATCAAGCGCAAGCAGTTCAAGGCCGACGCCGCACGGCTGCTCGCGATCGCGGCCGAGCGCAACGCCGTCGGCTTCGTGCTGGGCCTGCCGATCAACATGGACGGCAGCGAAGGCCCGCGCGCGCAATCGACCCGGGCGTTCGCCCGCAATCTCGCTGGCCTCACCACGCTTGCGATCGGGCTGTGGGACGAGCGTCTCTCGACCGCGGCGGTCGAGCGCGAGCTGATCGGGATGGACGTCAGCCGCGCACGCCGCGCCGAGGTGATCGACGAGCACGCCGCGATCTTCATCCTGCAGGGTGCGCTCGACCGGCTCGCGAAGCTGCGCGGGGACCGCTGAGGATGGCCGTGGTGATCGCGGCGCTGCTGCCGGTGAACCCGCTGATCTGGGCCTGCGTGATCGGGCTCGTCATCAATGTCGCGCACATCCCGCTGCCGCAGATCTGGCACGATGTCGCCGACGCGCTGGGCGGCTCATCGCTCGCGATCGGCCTGCTCGTGACCGGCGCCGGCCTGCATCTGGAAGGCATCTTCCGCCCCGGCCTCGCCGCCAGCGCGGCTCTGGTGTTGAAGCTGGTCGCAATGCCCGTGCTTACGGTTGCGCTGGCGATGCGGTTCGGCGTCAGCGGCGCCAATCTCGCCATCGTCGCGGCCTGCGCTGCGGTGCCGACCTCGCCGTCAGCCTATGTGCTGGCGCGCCAGATGGGCGGCGACGCCCCGCTGCTCGCCCAGATCATCACGCTGCAGACGATTTTGGCCGCGATCACGATGCCGATCGTGATTGCCACGGTTGGGACTTAGACGTAGGGGCCCGTCACGAAGGAGATGAATATGTTGAGTGCGGAATGGATCACGACCGTCAACCAGGTTGAGTTGCTGCGCCAACGACAATAGCCCAGAGCCAATCCCATTCCGAAGATCTCCAACCTCCCATAAACGTCGTACTGCGTGTGGGTCATCGCCCAGACGGCGGCGGTCAGAATGATCGCTCCGATCGGACCGAGAAACGACTCTGACCAGCCGCGATACAAGAAGCCGCGGATGAGAAATTCCTCCATGACGGGTCCGGCAATGCAGGTACCGACCAGCAGGATTAGCAGGCCGCCCGCCCCCTTGACCACGTACAAGCGCTGGTCATCCAACACCGAGCCGTCGTCGCTGACACACCATTTGATGACCGATTCAACGAGCAGAATGCCGGCGAAGATAGCAAAGGCACGCATCGCTTCGGCCGCGCTCGGCCAATTGAGCGCAAGATATTCGGCGAACCCGCGGCGAGCCTTCTGGATCGCGATCCAGAGCACGGCGATCGTTAGCGGGCTCGCGATGGTAAGGCCAGCGCCGTACCATCGCCCTTGGGCGGCGAAATCCCGCAATTGAGCCGGCGACATCCTAGCTACGCCGTCTTGCACCGCGATGATGATCGTCATGGCCCAACCTCCCGCCAGCGTAAAAACGCCGTAGGCGATCAGGATCACGAATGCCGTCTCCATGAAATCCCAGGTCCGCGGCGGCGGTGCCGAAGCCGGGACCGGCGCGTTGGCATTCTCGAAGTTCGACATAAGGATTTTTCTGCAACAACGTTGCAGCGAAGGTGGGCCTGACTTCAACCTAACATGCGAGACCGTTATCCCGCCAGCCACCAGGTCTGGATCGTCGCCGCCAGATTGTTCAGCCCGTGCAGCAGGATGGTCAGCCAGCTCGAGCCGGTGCGGAAGCGCAGGTAGCCGAACAGCAGGCCGATCGAGAGCACCTCGCAGAGGAAGAACCAGTCGTACTGCAGGTGCATGATGGTCCAGACGATCGACGACAGCAGGATCGCGCCGTAGGGGCCGAGCGCAGATTCCGACCAGCCGCGATAGAGCCAGCCGCGCGCGAACAACTCCTCCCACAGCGGCGCGGCGACAGCGAAGGCGATCACCAGCAGCCACAGCGCGCTATGCTCCTGCGCCGATTTCAGCACGTCGCCCATGAAGCCGGGCGTCACCTCACGGCCGGCGGCGCGGGACACCATGTCCCAGGCGCCGACCAGCACGACCAGCGCGACTATTCCGATGATCACATTCTTCCACGACGTCCCGCGCAGCCCGAGATAATCGGCGAACGGGATCCCCGTCCGGCGGATCGCGACCCACAGTGCCAGCACCACCATTGGCAGGCCGGCGAGCACCGAGAGCGAGATCGTCAGACCGTCGGCGACCACATGGGTGATGCCGGCAACCGACAGCTCCGCGCCCTGCGCCATGATGCGGTAGACGATGACCGCGACCTGGCCGAGGAACATCGCGACAAAGATGACGAGGCCCCACAGCGCGGTGCCCCAGAACTTAAAGACCCGCGGCGGACGTGGCGCAAGATTGAGAGCGGCAGTCGCATCTTGCGGCGAGAGAGAATCCATTAGCGAACCTCGGCTTATCAGTTCGTCATGGCCGGGCATAGGCGTCCGAAGGACGGCGTCGCTTCCGCTCGCCTACCCCCGGCCATCCACGTCTTTTCTTCCTCGATCGAAGCGAAGACGTGGATGCCCGGCACAAGGCCGGGCATGACGGTGGTGAATCGGGTCATGGCAGCGCCCGCGCCAGCAGCGCGCGCTGATCGGCATCGGATAGGTCCACCGCGCCGTACATGCCGGCGTGGCGTTCGGCAAGCCGTGTCGCCGCGAACAGTTCGGCATTCCTGGGCGAGACCTGGTTGACCGCCGCGGCGGCCGCGAGCAGCGCAAGCTTCTCGACCGCCAGCCGCGCGATGCGCTCGCTGTCGGGGCGGCGGAACGATCGTCCGATCATTGCGGCGGCCTCGGCCGCGCCCGGCAGGCCCTTGGTCTCGTCGGCGAGCCCGCGCAGCACGGCGAGCGCGGCATCGGCCTCGCGGCCGAGTGCACGCAGCACGTCGAGGCACATCACGTTGCCGGAGCCTTCCCAGATCGCGTTGACCGGCGACTCCCGGTAATGCCGCGCCAAAATGCCGTCCTCGACATAGCCATTGCCGCCGAGGCACTCCATCGCCTCATAAAGGAAGCCAGGTGCGCTCTTGCAGGTCCAGTATTTGATCGCCGGCGTCAGCAGCCGCATATAGGCGGCCTCGCCTGCGTCGGTGGGCGCACGATCGAAGGCGCGGCAGAGCCGCATCACCAGCGCGATGGACGCCTCGACATGCAACGCCATGTCCGATAGCACCGCCTGCATCAGCGGCTGGTCGGCGAGATGTTTCTGGAACACGCTGCGATGCCGCGCATGATTGAGCGCATGCGCCAGCCCCGAGCGCATCAGCCCGGCGGATGCGATCGCGCAATCCTGCCGCGTCAGCTGCACCATCTGGATGATGGTGCGGATGCCCTTGCCCTCCTCGC
This sequence comes from Bradyrhizobium septentrionale, assembly GCF_011516645.4. Classification (NCBI taxonomy): domain Bacteria; kingdom Pseudomonadati; phylum Pseudomonadota; class Alphaproteobacteria; order Hyphomicrobiales; family Nitrobacteraceae; genus Bradyrhizobium; species Bradyrhizobium septentrionale. The sequence continues at coordinate 8,364,359 of NZ_CP088285.1, forward strand.
CGATCAATTCGGCATGGGCACCGTGGAATTCGACCTCAGAGGATGCATTGGAGCGATTGCCGAGCTTATCCTTCAGCCGCTGGAAGTGGATCGCATTGACCGTGCCGTCGGGCGCAAAGCGCGGCATGAAGAAGCAGCTCAGCCCCTGCTCGGCCTGCGCCAGCACCAGGAACGCGTCGCACATCGGCGCCGACATGAACCATTTATGCCCGGTGATGCGATAAGCACCGCCGTCGCGCTCGGCGCAGGTCATGTTGGCGCGCACATCGGTGCCGCCCTGCTTTTCGGTCATGCCCATGCCGAGCGTCATGCCGCGCTTGGTCCACCACGGCGCAAAGCTCGGGTCGTAGGCGCGGGTGCCGATCACAGGCATCGTCTTCGCCAGAATGTCCGGCTGTGAGGCCAGCGCCGCGACCGAGGCGCGCGTCATCGTGATCGGACAGAGATGGCCGGTCTCGACTTGCGCGGCGATGTAGAATTTTGCTGCGCGCACCACTTCGGCCGCCCCGCCGGCCGGCTTGCCGTCCGCGGTCCAGGTCGAGTTGTGCACCCCGGCATGCGCGGAGTGCGCCATCAGCTCGTGATAGGCCGGATGAAACTCGACCTCGTCGCGACGGTTGCCCCTGGCATCGAAGGTTCGCAGTTTCGGCGTGTTCTCGTTGGCGACGCGGCCGCGCTCCGCCATCGCGGCAGATCCCCAATGCTTGCCGAAGCCGGACAGCTCAGCGGTGGCCGCCGCGCCGCCATTGGCGGCGGCGGCAGCGACCAGCGGCGCGTCAGCCGTAAACAGGTCGACGTCCTCGAATGGCGGCGACTGGTTGAAGACGTCGTGGGTAGCGAACGGAGCCTGCGTCATGGTCTCCTCGAGAATTGGTCTCGCTGCGCGGACAACCGGTCTCCGCCGGGGTGGATCACGGGCCAGCCGTGGCGCAATGGAATCGATGGATCATAAGCCTGCGCGCCGGCGCCGGGCAGCGAAAAATGCGCTTCAGCCAGGACGTGTACTCAAAAATGGGCCCGCGCGATGCAGGCAGGTGACTTCAGTTCTGGCCGCGAAGTCGGGCATCGGTGAGAGATGGTGAAGGCATGTCCGCTAAAGAAGCAGAAGTCGCCGCAATCAAATCAGTGGAATTGATAGTTCAGCCCAACACGCAAGATGTTGTCGGTGAAATGGGTGTGCGTGGTGATAGTGCCGCTGAAGGGCGATGTGATTAACCCCAAACCGGGCGGGTTGACGGACGCGCCAGGGAAGGGGCCGATCGTGTCGAGCGATCCCAAGTCGACGTAGAGGTATTCCAATTTCTACGTCCAGCCCATCCCATACGAGATTTTACCCTCGACCCCTCCGCCAACCGTAAAGCCAACCTTCGTCCTGGAGTCGCTGAAAGCGTTCGCGCTGGGTGTAAGGGCAGCGTTGGTGTTTATTGACCCACTAACACCAGTAATGCCCGACACTTCGACGCGGCCAAAAGCCAAGCCGCCGGTCCCATAGATCAAAACCTGATCGGTTATCAAACCTCCAACACGCCCACGAACTGTCCCAAACCAGTTAATCTTGGCATCATACGTGGTCGCTGCGGTGCCGTTGAGCGTGCCAGTCAGAAGACAGGTCGGAGGACCGTTATTAGGAAATACTACAGGCACCCCCGGTGGGCCCGCTGCCGCGAGTGTGCAAACTGGTGTTGAGAATGGTTGGGCAAACGTATTGCCCCCTCGCTCACCCGAATCTTGAATATCGGCCTCGAAGCCCAACACCCATCTCGGGCTGAATTGATAATTGTAGCCGATCTGGCCACCGCCGCTGGCGCCATTTAGCTTCGCTGTATTCGAGCCCGCAACCGCAACGCTATTGTTTGGAAAGCCACCCAAGAAGGTTGGAAACACAACGGTGGTCGCGTTGCCTACGACATCGGTATCGGCCTTGCCCCAGCCGTAACCGACGTTGCCGCCCACATACAATCCGGTCCAACCATAGACCGGTGCGGGTGCGGGCGGCGGAGCCTTGACCGGCATGTCTGCCGCGAAAACCGGCGTTCCGACCAGCGCAATGGCTGCAACCGCATTTGCCAGCTTGTTCACTACAGCCTCCAGCAATGGTCAAGGCTAACACGCTCCTACAGGTTGGGCTGTTACCGATTCATCACGATGAGACATTTTGCAGTGACGAAGCCCGAAATGGGTCGTTTGCAGACGTTCACGGCCGGTCAGGCCATGCCTGCCCTACCCGCTAGCCCGTCTTATTCGCGAGAGGGCGCCTGAGAGGCTGGCGAGCGTGGTGTAAAGCGCTGATGCGGCGTAGGATTCGGTTGCAAAGCCAACCCCATCACCTCAACCGCGAACGCCAGGCCCGCCATGACCGATGATACGATTCTGCCCTTCTCGTTTCCAGCCGTTCACGCCAAGAAAGTCACAGCTGCCTTCGATGGCGGTCGGCTGACCTCGAACGGGGGCGTGATGCTTCTGGCGATGGCCGAGCGGCGTCTCGGCTTGGCCGACAATTTGGCCCGGGTGTTCCCGGATCGGCGCGATCCGACGCGGGTCGTGCACAGCCTTGTCGATATGTTCCGCGCGCGCATGTTCGCGATCTGCTGCGGCTACGAGGACGCCGACGACCTCGATCATCTGCGGTCCGATCCCGCATTCAAGCTGGCCTGCGGACGGCTGCCGGACACGGGTCGCGATCTGTGTTCCCAACCGACGCTGTCGCGGCTGGAGAATGCTCCGCGCCTGCGCGACGTGATCCGACTGACCTACACTTTGGTCGACGCATGGATGGATAGCTACCCGCGCGAGCCGGCATCCGTCACGCTCGACATCGATGATACCTGCGATGTCGTCCACGGCCATCAGCAGCTCTCGCTGTTCAACGCTCATTATGACGAACGCTGCTTCCTGCCGATCCACGTCTACGACACGGAGAAGAGCCGGCCCGTGGCGGTCGTGCTGCGGCCCGGCAAGACGCCGGGCGGGGTCGAGGTGCGTGCCCATCTGCGCCGCCTGATACGGCATATCCGGACGCGGTGGCACAACACGCGAATTACGTTCCGTGGCGACGGGCACTATGCCCGGCCGGAGGCAATGGCGTGGTGCGAGACCAACGGCATCGACTACATCTTCGGTCTGTCCGGCACCAAGCCGCTCGCCAGAAAAGTCGACGAGGTCGCCGACGATATCCGCACCCGACGCGCCATCGAGAACCTAGCTGTTCTGCGCGGCTATACCGAGACGCGCCACAAGGCAAAGTCCTGGGATCGCGAACGGCGCACCGTCGCCCGTATTGAGGCGACGATGCTCGGCCTCGACATCCGCTTCGTCGTCACCAGCCTCGATGTCGGCTCGGCCGAGTGGATCTACGACAGCCTGTATTGCGCGCGCGGCCAAGCCGAGAATCTGATCAAGCTGCATAAGACGCAGCTCGCCTCCGATCGCACCAGTTGCCGTTCGGCGCTCGCCAACCAGGTCCGTCTCGTTCTCCACACCGCCGCTTATTGGTTGATGCTGACCGTGCGCGGCGCCATTCCCAAAGTCCGGGAATTGGCCACTGCCGAGTTCGCGACGCTGCGTCTTCGTCTCTTGAAAATCGCAGCCCGGGTCGTCGAAACCGCGAGCCGCATTCGCCTTGCGTTCGCCGCGGCATGCCCCGAAGCCGACCTCTTCCGCAGCTTGCCCGGCGCGCTGCTCCCGCTCGGCCCGTAACCGACCGGGCCTGCGCCCGCTCACCCGCCCCACTCCTCCAACGCGTACAAAACAGCTTGATGTAGAACCCGGTGACAAAAGGCCGGACGGTCACCCACGCCAGCCGCCAGCCCCCGTCAGACGTCAAGAACGACCGTGCTCTCGTGAATAGATCGGGCTAGACGCGGACAATCCCGGATTTATGATGGGGTGGACGCCCCGCCCGACGGCATCGATGTGCCAAAGTGGAGGTGTTGAGCACCACTTAAGGGAGGCGTCCGTGTCAGAGGTTATCATAATCGGTCTGGATATCGCCAAGCATGTTTTCCACGCTCATGGAGCAGACGGGAAAGGGCGAGCTATATTCAGCAAACGGATCAGCCGAGGAAAGCTGCTGGATTTCTTCGCAGCCCAGCCGAGTTGCACGGTAGCTCTGGAGGCATGTGGCGGAGCCCATCACTGGGCCCGTCAACTCGCCCAGCTTGGCCATGAAGTTCGGCTGATCCCTCCCGCCTACGTAAAGCCGTTTGTGAAGCGGCAAAAGAATGACGCGATCGATGCCGAGGCGATCTGCGAAGCAGCGCAGCGGCCGAGCATGCGGTTCGTAGCCGTGAAGAGCGAACAGCAACAGGCGGCGGGTCTGGTGTTTCGGACCCGTGACCTGTTAGTGCGGCAGCGAACGCAGCTCATCAACGCGATCCGGGGACACCTCACTGAATATGGTTGGGTCGCACCTAAGGGGCCGTCGCACGTGGCGATGCTTACCGACCTGATCGAGGAAGAAGAGATGGCCAGCTCGCTTCCCAAAGCGGCCCACGCCATGTTCCGATTGATGTTGGACCTGCTGACCGACCTCAATGGCAAGGTCGCGGACCTCGACCAGGAAATCGCGCGACGTGCTCGCGAGGACGAAGTATCGCGCCGGCTAATGACCGTTCCCGGCATTGGCCCAATCTCCGCCACCGCGATCGCCGCTCTAGCACCGCCGGCCGAGACCTTTGCTAAAGGCCGTGACTTCGCCGCTTGGTTGGGTCTCACGCCTCTTCAAAGATCGACAGGCGGCAAGCAGAAGCTCGGTGCGACATCCAAGATGGGCGAACGCACGCTCAGGCGCCTCCTCATCATCGGCAGCAGCGCGGTCGTGCAACAGGCGAGCAAACGCGGTGCGCCAAGGGGTTCGTGGCTCGAACAGATGCTGGCTCGTAAACCGCGGATGCTGGTAACCGTCGCGCTCGCTAACAAGATGGCGCGGATCGTCTGGGCGCTACTCGTCAAGTGCGAAAACTACAGAGCTCCGGTTGCCGCCAAGGCGTGATCTTGGCGGGCCAGAGGTCGTCAGAGGTGTAGTCGGTCGAAGGAGGGTATGGCGCAACAGTCGGCGAGACGGGGCCGGAAGAACCAGATGTACTCATCGTGCCTGGAGCACGCATTTATGATTTGGTTCCGGTCCGCGAACTCCCATACGGGCCCGCAGCTCCATCGCTGCATCAGAGGCCGGACAGATGGCAGCATCCGACTACGTGCCAATCTTCTTCAAAAACCGCTTGCATCTGGCGGGGCGTCCACAGATGAGTGCCTGCCCTAGATGCTTCCGTGCCTGGGCGCATGGCGGCCGAGCCAGCGGTCGACCCAATCATTGGCGCGGGTCCGGTTCGCTTCCTTCCTGGACGCCTGGACAGGAAAGATGTCGCCGCTGCCCAGTTGCCGGTGATCAGGATAGGCCGCCAGCTGCAGGTTCGACTCATGTGCCGCGCCATCCACCGGAGAGATGTAGGCAAACCGGATCTCGATCTTATGCTTGATGTCGGCGCCCTGCCATTTCGGATGGTGGCGCGACAGCAGCTCGACTAGCTCGCAAGGCAACAGATCGGAGGTCGAGCTCCGCCCCCCCTCGGTCCTCTCCATGTAGCATTGCTCCTTGACGCTGCTGACGCGCGCGTCGATCGGCCGGAAGTTCACCCGCTTGTCGAGCTCGCCATAGGTATAGAAGCCCGCAACGCCGATGGCGATGATCCCGTAGAGCCCCAGACGCATCGTCGAACTCCCATCCTGCCGGACCGCCGTGACGGTCAGATCGAACGCGTCTTCTCCGCCTTGCTCTTGGAGGCCAGCACCGGAAGCACGTCGCCAGCCCGCAGCGGCTTTCCGTTAGGGAAGTAGGACATCTGCAAGCTCGAGGTGTGCGTGACATTGTCTACCGGCGAGACATAGACGACCTTCACCTCGATCTTGTGCTTCACGTCATAGCCCTGCCACTTCGGATGCTCCTTGCGCAGCAGCTCGGCAGTTTCGCAGCGAGTCAGGTCGGAAGTAAACGTCGTCTTGGTGATGACCCCGCGCTCGACCTTTTCCAGATAGCACTGCTCGTTGACGCCGCTGATGCGCGCATCGACGCGCTGGTAGTTCGCGCTCCTGTCGTACTGGTCGTAGATCGCGATGCCGGCAGCGCCGACGACAATGATTGCAATGGCTCCGAAACGCATGCTTCGTGCTCCCGTAATGCGCGCACTTGATACGGCCGCAATTAAGGAGTGTTGAACGCGCGTTCAGCTACTTCAGCGATGGCAAGCTTTGTCTTGCAAAAATGCCTCGGATTTGAAGGAAATCCGATCCGGCTTTTGGCATCGGCTATTTCGGTGCCGGCGCGATGATCGCCGCCTTCTGCTCCCAGGGCCCGGGATTGAGGATGAGCCCGGAGACCTTGCCCGCCGCGTCGCGGACGAACGCGATCCTGGTGTGATCCTCGTCCTCCACGGTGAATTCGTTGTTCGATGTGGCGACCAGCGGCGTCGCCTTGCCTTTCTCGAACGCGAGGATCGGCCAGGCCCCGACAGCTTCCGCGACGAGCTTGCCCTGCTCGACGCGAAGCTGAAGTTGCACCGTATCGACACTCCGCGCGGCCCGCACAACGCTGAGCTCGCTTGCACCGTCCTGCCCCTTGTGAACGATCTTCATCCTGATCGCCGTGTCGGCCTGCCCTCGCAGCCGGGCCAGCACGTCGCCGAGCGAACGTCTCATGAGCGGCGTGCCGTCGAGTTCGGTGATCAGATCGCCCGCCACGACGCCGGCCTTGGCTGCGGGGCTGTTAGCGAGCGGCCGATTGATCCTCAGGCCCTCCGGCTCCATCGTGACGAACGCCTCGATGCCGAGCCAACCGGTTTTGCCGTCGGCCAGGCCCTGCCGGTCGCGCGAACTCACCGAGGCGCCGAAATCATACGTCCCGGCATAGTCGGCGAGCGCTTCCGGGCTCGCCATCGCCGATCCCGCCGGCGAGGCAGACGAGGACGGCCCGGCAACCGTCAATGCGCCATAGGTGAGATGGTTGATCCCGGCGTAGCGCAGCGCTGCGCGTCCCTTGCTGTCGGGCGTCGCCTGGATCATCTGCAAGCCGATCAGTTTCTCGGCGGGATCGATCCAGAAATACGTGCCCCAATGTCCGGCCCAGGAATAGCTTCCAACAGCGCCCGGTATCCAGCTGTAGACGCGATTGGTGCGGATCCCAAAGCCAAGTCCAAAGGTCGTTCCGGCACGGCCGCCAACCTCGTCACCGCCAAAGATGTGAATATCCGGAGGCAGCGCGTTCGTCGTCATCTGCTTCACCGCCTGCGGGCTGAGCAGGCGCACGCCGTCGAGCTCACCCTCGTTGAGAAGCATCTGGCAAAAGCGGAGATAGTCGGGCGCGGTCGAAACCAGCCCGCCGCCGCCGGAAAACAGCTTCGTCGGCTTCGTGACATCCCAGATCGGTGGCCGTTCCGGCATCGGGGAATCGACCAGGCGGTCGAGCTTCTCTTTCGGCACATAGAATCCGGTGTCCACCATATGCAACGGCACAAAAATGCGGCTCTGCAGGAATTGGTCGAAAGACTGACCGGACACGACCTCGACAATGCGGCCGAGCACGTCGACGCTCCAGCCATATTCATGAACCTCGCCTGGCTGATGGACGAGCGGCACGCGGGCCAGGCTGGACACGAAGTCGGCCAGTGTCCTGTCGCGTCGCCACACGACCACCGAGCCGTAGAGCATATGAACCGCCTGGATTGCCACATCGGCGTTCGCGTCCGAGAGACCACGTTCCGGATAGGCAAAGTCCAGTTCCGGATAGATCAGGCCGGAGGTGTGCCGCAGCAGATCGCGAACCGTCATCGGCCGCTTCGGCGGATCGAGCCCGTATTCCGTCTTGCCGGTGGCCGGGTCGGTCTTTCGGAACGCGACTCGCATCTCCGCAAGCTCGGGCAGGTACAGCGCAACCGGTGCATCGAGGTCGAGCTTGCCCTCGTCGACCAGCATCATGGCGGCGACGCTGGTCACCGGCTTCGACATCGACGCGATCCAGAAGATCGAATCCGTCTTCATCGGCACGGTTTTGCCGCGGTCCTGAAATCCGATCGCCTGCAAATAAGCGAGCTTGCCGCCTTTGGCGATCGCGACGACGGCTCCGGGTAGAAGGCCGTCCGACGGCGAGAAGGCATCGAAGCGGCCCTGGTACCAGGGCGCGATCCGCGCCAGCCGCGCGGCGGAGAAGCCCAGGCTCTTGGCGTCGCCCGGCGTCGTCAGTTCGTCGGCGGACGCCGGCCCCAACAAACAAAGCGCGATCGAGATCGTCCGTATCGACGCGGTGAGTTTCATCCGGGCATCTCCACATCAACACGACATCGCGGGGTCGCTGCCCGCCGCATCGACGATGGCATGGATGACGCCACACGGCGCGCCGATTTCCGCGCCGGATTGGCCGAATTCTGTAAACGGCCAGATTTACTTCGGAATCGGCGACCGAATTTGACGGCGTGACGATGCCACGTCCGCTTTGCCCTGCTAGCGGTTGGCAAATGTTTGAGCCCGCCTAGGTGAATTCGGTCCCGTATTTGAGGGCGATCGCGTTGATCTGGTCCCGCGTCAATTGCTTTCGCGGCTCGCCGGGTCGGCTGCAGGTTTCGCGAAAGAAACCGTCGAGGCCCGGGGGCACCATGATCCACAGCTGAACCAGTTCGTGGTCTGGACTACTGAACCCATGCCACGTGTTTCTGGGTATGAAAATCGTTCCGCCTCTTTCGCAGGCGTGACGCACATCGTTGAGTGTGACCGTGCCACTGCCTTCCAGAACGTAGAAGGCTTCGTCCCTGTCGAGATGTCGGTGAAGGGGAATGCCCGAGCCCTTGGGTAGCTGCTGAATGCCCAGCCCAAGATGATTGGACCCCATCATGGGGTCGGCCTTGATGAAGATGTTGCCGCCATCACGAAAATGGATCAGGTGCTCACCCTCTCCGGCACCAATCACATAGCCCTGCGGCACCGGGGTGTGCGCCTCGTTCTGGTCGCTGTCTGGCATCGCGTGCTCCATTGGCCTATACGCAACAATGAAGAAGTCACAATAGCAAAATGCAGCGCGAACGACGCCTGTGGCCAAGAACGGCTTTGGGTCATCTCTATAGCGGCGGCTGTGGTCCTAGCGCGCCCGCGTAATCGGGAAATCATACGCGGCTGCGCCCGCGCCCGGCAGCGAGAAGTGCCACCATTCCTTCGAATAGTTCACAAAACCCTGGCGGGCCATCGCCGCGACCAGCCTGGTCCGCCAGCTCCGCTGCGCCGGCGTGATGGAGCTGGCAGCGGTATGACCCTTCACGTCGGAGCAGTCATAGCCGGTGCCCATGTCGACGCTGCCCTCCGGGGCGCGCGCGGTCACCGGCGCGGTGCAGTCAGCATAGTCCTTGGCCGGATCGAACTTGCGCGAATTTTCCGCGGTCAGATCGACCAGCGTCAGATCGAGCGCCGCTCCGGTCGAATGACCGGAATGGGTGGCGATATAGCCGAGGCGGAACAGATCGGCTTTCGAGAACGCCGGGTTGTAGCGCCGCTCGGCGGCGGTCTCCCTGCCGTTCTTCGACCACGCCACCATGTCGGCCACGGCGCGGGCCGGCCGGTAGCAGTCGAACATCTTCAACGACAATTTCTGCCGCGCCAGTTCCTGCTGCACGGCCTTGAGCCGAAGCCCGACCTCGCGCTTCACCACGCATTCCGCCGCGCCATAGCCCGCGAGCGGCCGGCCCATGAAATTGTTCGAGGTGGCGTAGCGGATGTCCTGGATGATGGTCGGATCGATGTCGCGCAGAAACGCGAAGCCGCCGGGCAGGCCTTGGGCCACGCCTTGGGCAAGGGCCGGTGAGACCAGGCCCACAACAGCGACGAGGATCACGACAATTTTCACGAGTTCACGCTCCGGCGCCATCGCCGGGCATAGCCGGTCGCTTCCGCTCCGCCCATACCCGGCCATCCACGTCTTGTTCCGGAAACGCCCGCAAAAGCAAGGCGTGGACGCCCGGGATAGGCCCGGGTATGACGGCGGAGAAGGCCGCCACATCTTACTCGGGGAAAACTCCCCCTGGCCCTCTTCGCGCTTGCCCCACCGGCCATCCGCGCCTATAGCTCTCGCTTTAATGACCCCATCATTGAAATCGACTTTTGTCCTCGGTCACCGGCATCTGCTGGGCATCGAGGGCCTTTCCGCTGACGACATCACCGGCCTGCTCGACCTCTCCGAGGAGTATGTCGATCTCAACCGCCAGGTCGACAAGAAACGCGCCAGCCTGCGCGGCCGCACCCAGGTCAATTTGTTCTTCGAGGCCTCGACCCGGACCCAGTCCTCGTTCGAGATCGCCGGAAAACGCCTGGGCGCCGACGTCATGAACATGTCGGTATCCTCGATGTCCACCCGCAAGGGCGAGACCTTGATGGACACTGCGGTGACGCTGAACGCGATGCACCCCGACATCCTGGTGGTGCGCCACCACGCCTCCGGCGCGGTCGAACTGCTGGCGCGCAAGGTTGACGGTTCCGTGATCAATGCCGGCGACGGCGCCCACGAGCATCCGACCCAGGCGCTGCTGGATGCGCTGACCATCCGCCGCAACAAGGGCCGGCTCGAGGGGCTGACGATCGCGATCTGCGGCGACGTGCTGCATTCGCGCGTGGCGCGGTCCAACATCTTCCTGCTCAACACCATGGGCGCGCGCGTCCGCGTAGTGGCCCCTTCCACGCTGCTGCCGCGCGGCATCGAGCGGATGGGCGTCGAGGTCGCGCGCGACATGCGCGAGGGGTTGAACGGCGCCGACATCGTGATGATGCTGCGGCTGCAGCGCGAGCGCATGAACGGCTCCTTCGTGCCGTCGAGCCAGGAGTACTTCCACTATTTCGGCCTCGACCAGAAGAAGCTCGGTTACGCCAAGCCGGACGCGCTGGTGATGCATCCGGGCCCGATGAACCGCGGTGTCGAGATCGACACTTTCGTCGCCGACGGCGCGCAATCGCTGATCCGTGAACAAGTTGAAATGGGTGTGGCAGTGCGCATGGCGGTGCTCGAAGCACTCGCCCGCAACCTGCCGAACGCGTGACGCCATGCTGACTGACCGCCGCCCCATCCTGCTCGCCAACGCCCGCGTCATCGATCCGTCCCGCGACTTCGACGGTCCCGGCGATGTCCTGATCGCCGACGGCGTGATCCGTGACGCCAAGCGCGGCATCGGCGCCGCCGGTGTCCCCGAAGGCACCGACATCGTCAATTGCGCCGGCAAGATCGTGGCCCCCGGCCTGATCGACATGCGCGCCTTTGTCGGCGAACCCGGCGCAAGCCATCGCGAGACCTTTGCCTCCGCCAGCCAGGCCGCGGCCGCCGGCGGCATCACCACCATCATCTGCCAGCCCGACACCTCGCCTGTCATCGACAATTCCGCGACCGTCGACTTCGTGCTGCGCCGCGCCCGCGACACCGCGATCGTCAACATCCATCCGATGGCGGCCCTGACCAAGGGCATGCAGGGCTTGGAGATGACCGAGATCGGCCTGTTGAAGGCCGCCGGCGCGGTCGCCTTCACCGACGGCGACCGCAGCGTCACCAACGCCCAGGTGATGCGGCGCGCGCTGACCTATGCCCGCGATTTCGACGCGCTGATCGTGCACCACACCGAGGACCCGAACCTGGTCGGCGAAGGCGTCATGAACGAGGGCGAATTCGCGACGCGGCTCGGGCTTGCCGGGATTCCGACCGCCGCCGAGTCGATCATGCTCGAGCGCGACATGCGGCTCGCGGGGCTGACCGGCGGCCGCTATCACGCGGCCTCGCTGACCTCGACCGAGTCGCTGGAGATCCTCAAGCGCGCCCGCGACTCCGGCTACAACGTCTCGGCCTCGGTCTCGATCAACCACGTGACCTTGAACGAGAACGATATCGGGCCTTACCGCACCTTCCTCAAGCTGGCGCCGCCGCTGCGCACCGAGGACGATCGCAGGGCGCTGGTCGCAGCGCTGGCCTCCGGGCTGATCGACGTGGTGATGAGCGATCACAATCCGCAGGACGTCGAGGTCAAGCGGCTGCCGTTCGCGGAAGCGGCGAGCGGCGCGGTCGGCCTGCAGACCATGCTGCCGGCGGCGCTCAGGCTGATCCACAATGGCGAGATGGATTTCAAGACGCTGATCCGGGCGATGTCGACCCGGCCGGCGGAACTACTCGGCCTGCCCGGCGGCACACTGCGCGCAGGCGCCCCTGCCGACATCATCGTGATCGATGCCGACACGCCCTGGGTGCTCGACCGCGACGATCTCAAATCGCTGTGCAAGAATACGCCGTTCGACGACGCCCGCTTCTCCGGCCGCGTGACGCGGACGATCGTCGGCGGACGGACCGTGTACGAGCACGTCTAAAGCTAAAGCGTTTTCGAGCGAAGTGGATACCGGTTCGCGTGAGGAAGACGCGTCAAAACAAAAAATTAGAGCCCCGTTCCGATGCAATCAGAACGGAACAGGCTCTAAATCTGGATGGAACTCAACGCGCCGCGAGCTGCGACATCGCTTCCATCGTCGTTCCGACGACGATAGCTGCGACGTAAACGACAAAGAACAGCTGCTCCAGCCGCCTGCGAACAGAAGCCATGATAAGCTCCCTCATTTCCAAGGCCATGGTGCGGGTTGATGGTTAATATTTCATTGACGGAGTTGGCCGAAATCGACCGGACCGGCCGTCCAGGGAACCACCGCGATGTCTGCTGACGCGATGCTGCTGCCCGCTTTCCTGATCGGCTATCTCCTCGGCTCGATCCCGTTCGGCATGGTGCTGACCAGGCTCGCCGGCACGCAGGATCTGCGCACGATCGGCTCGGGCAATATCGGCGCCACCAACGTGCTGCGCACCGGCCGCAAGGGCCTCGCCGCGGCGACGCTGATCGGCGACATGCTGAAGGGCACGGTCGCCGTCATCATCGCGGGCACCATCGACGGCCCGAACGCCGCGATGCTGGCGGCGCTGGGCGCGTTCCTCGGCCACCTGTTCCCGGTCTGGCTCAAATTTCGTGGCGGCAAGGGCGTCGCCACCTATCTCGGCGTGCTGCTCGGGCTGTTCTGGCCGGCGGCGCTGATCTTCGCCGTGATCTGGCTCGGCACCGCCTATACCACGCGCTACTCGTCGCTCTCGGCGCTGATCGCCGCGTTCGTGACGCCGCTGTTCCTGTGGTGGTTCGGCCACAACGCGCTCGCCTCGCTGTTTGCCGTGCTGACGCTGCTGTTGTTCTACACGCACCGCGAAAACATCCAGCGCCTGCAGGCCGGCACCGAAGGCAAGATCGGCGAGAAGAAGTAACTCTCCGTCATTCCGGGACGCGCCTTTTGGCGCGGGCCCGGAATCCATTGGGCCGCATGACTTGTGGAGGGATGGATTCCGGGTTCTCGCTTCGCGAGCCGCGGAATGACGCGGCCTATTTTGCCAATGCAGCTTCCACAAAGCTCGCTGCCGCCAGCGCCTTGGCATCGCCGCCAAAACCCGCGATCGCGGTGACGCCGACCGGCAATCCGCCCTCGGCGATCAGCGTCGGCACGTTGACGCAGGGCACGCCCATCAAGGTCCACAGCCGGTTGTAACGGGGATCGCCGGTCGACGATAAGCCTTCTGGCGCTGCAGCCGGCGCCGACAGCGTCAGCAGCACGTCGACCTCGCCGAGGATCGCGGCCAGCGCCTGCCGCGCGCGCAGCGTGACGTCCATCGCCGCATCATACTCGGCGGGCGTGCCGCCCTTGCTCTCGTCGAGCCGGCCGCGCAGCAGCGGCGGCATCGCATCGTAGTGCTGGCCATACTCCCAGGCGAACGATTGATGCGCCTCGAACTCCTGGACCACCGGATGGATCCGCCACGCCTCCGCGATGATCTCGGGCATCGCGAGTTCGCGAACGGTCGCGCCGGCCTGCTCCGCCGCCCGCGCCGCCTTCTGCAACGCCTCCGCACCGGATGGTTCGGGCGCGCCGGCAAAGGCTTGCGTCACCACGCCGATGCGCGGCGCCGCAACCGATGACGGCACGACAAGCTCCGGCCGCCTGGTCATCGCAGCCAACCCGAGCGCGACATCGCGCACGCCGGCGCCGAACAGCCCGACGGTATCGAGTGTCCAGGAGAAGCATTTCACGCCGACGGTCGGCAGCAGCCGGTAGCTCGGCTTGATCGCGGCGACGCCGCAGAACGAGGCCGGCCGGATCACCGAGCCGCCGGTCTGCGTGCCCAATGCCAGCGGGATCATCCCGGCGGCGACCGCGGCGGCCGAGCCCGACGACGATCCACCCGGTGTGTGCGCGTGATTGTGCGGATTGAGCGTGGCGGTCGGATCGTTCGCCGCGAACGCCGTGGTCGTGGTCTTGCCGATGATGGTGGCGCCGGCCTGCTTCAGCGCCATCACGACAGGCGCATCGGCGCGCGGCTGATGGGCGCGATAGATCGCAGCCCCCATCTCGGTCGGGAAATCGGCGGTATCGATGATGTCCTTGATGCCGACCGCAATACCGCGCAGCGGCCCGGCAGCCTGCGCCCGCGCCTTGCCGTCGTGGCGGACGAAGGCGCCGATGGTCTTTTCCAGCGCGCCGATCGCCTCCAGCGACTGGCCGATGGCGGCCTCGGGCGACAGCGCGCCCTGCTCGATACGCGCTTTGAGGTCGGCAAGTGAGATCATGGGGGCTTCCTTGAATTGGCGACCGCTTGTAGCGCGTCACGCCCACTGCGCCAATGTCGTGGTTGATCACAATCCCAGGTTGGGCGAAGCTACGCCCCACATGCATGACCGGACGCCCAGCGCTGTAAAACTCACCGACACCGAGCGGCTCAACCGCCTGCGGCTGATCCGGTCCGACAATGTCGGCCCGCGCACCTTTGCATCGCTGCTCCGCCATTTTGGCGATGCGGCGCATGCGCTGGAGCGTCTGCCCGATCTCGCGCGCCGCGGCGGCGCGTCGGGGCCCGGGCGCATCACGAGCGAGGCCGACGCGGCTGCGGAGCTCGCGGCCTGTGCGAGGCACGGCATCGATCTCGTCGCGCCGGAGGAAGCGCATTATCCGGCGCGGCTTGCCACCATCGACGACGCGCCACCGCTGCTTGCCGTGCGCGGCGCGCGCGACGCCCTGACGCGCCCGATGATCGCGATCGTCGGCTCCCGCAATGCCTCCGGCGCCGGGCTGAAATTTGCAGGCACGCTGGCGCGTGATCTCGGCGACGCCGGCTTTGTCGTGATCTCCGGCCTCGCCCGCGGCATCGATCAGGCGGCGCATCGCGCCAGCGTTGCAAGCGGCACGGTCGCGGTGCTCGCCGGCGGCCACGACAGGATCTATCCGCCGGAGCATGAGGACCTGCTGGCCGCCCTGCTCGAGCGCGGCGCGGCGATCTCGGAGATGCCGCTCGGCAACGTGCCGCGGGCGCGCGACTTCCCCCGCCGCAACCGGCTGATCTCGGGCGCCTCGCTCGGCGTCGTGGTGGTGGAGGCCGCGCATCGCTCGGGCTCGCTGATCACGGCGCGGATGGCCGCCGAACAGGGCCGCGAGGTGTTCGCAGTGCCGGGCTCACCGATTGATCCGCGCGCCGCCGGCGCCAACGATCTGATCAAGCAGGGCGCCACGCTGGTCACCGAAGCGGCCGACGTCATCAGCGCGGTGACGCCGATCATGGAGCGCCCCGTGATGCTCGGCGCGCGCGAGGAGGACGAGCCGCTGGACTTTGCCACCGATGCGCCCGATCGCGCCCGCATCATCAATCTGCTGGGACCGAGCCCGATCAGCCTCGATGATCTGATCCGGATGGCCGATGTCTCGCCCGCCGTCGTCCGCGCGGTGCTGCTGGAGCTGGAGCTTGCCGGCCGGCTCGAGCGTCACGGCGGCGGGCTGGTGTCGATGATTTAGACTAGCACTGCGAACAGGCGGCTTTCGCCAATCTGTCACCGTCATCCTGAGGAGCGCGTAGCGCGTCTCGAAGGATCGACGGCCACCAGCCGGGCCGTGCATCCTTCGAGACGCCTGCTGCGCAGGCTCCTCAGGATGACGGATCACGGTATGGCCGACAACGGGCTCTACTCGTTCCGTGCATCAAAACTGCTGCGCGCGCCTTCGATCTCCGGCAGATGCGCGAACGCCCATTCGCCGAGCGCCTTCACAGGCGCCGCCAGCCCGCGGCCGAGATCCGTCAGCTCATAGTCGACCCGCGGCGGGATGGTCGGAAACACCGTGCGGGTCACCAGGCCGTCGCGCTCCAGGCCGCGCAGCGTGAGCGTCAGCATCCGCTGCGAGATGCCGCTGATCATGCGCTTCAATTCGTTGAAGCGCTTCGGCCCGTCGATCAGCATCATGATCACGAACACGCTCCACTTGTCGCCGACCCGCGCCAGCACGGAGGCGACCGCGCGGCAATCGCTGTGATCGGGACTCGGCCGCCGCGGCGGGGCAGTCACATGGATGTTCTCAGGTCTCATCGCTGTGCTCGGGTTTCAAAAATGTGCGTTCTTGCGCATATTTAGGGCGGTCACTCATATAGCGCCAGTTACAAACCTATACCAAAGGTGACCCCAGCCATGAAACTTCTGCACATCGACTCCTCGGTCCTCGGCCCCCACTCCGTCAGCCGCAAGGTCTCCGCTGCCGCCGTCGAGCGGCTGCGCCAGGCCAATCCCGGCCTCGTCGTGAGCTACCGCGATCTTACCAAAACCCCGCTCGCCCACCTCTCCGGCCTGCATTTGGCCGCGAGCCAGGGCGCCACTCCGGACCCGTCGGTGCGCGACGATGTCGCGACCGGCCAGGCGGTACTGGATGAGTTCCTCGCCGCCGACATCGTGGTGATCGGCGCGCCGATGTACAATTTCACCATTCCCTCCCAGCTCAAGGCCTGGATCGACCGCGTCGTGGTGGCGGGCAAGACCTTCAAATACGACGCCACCGGCGTTCAGGGACTGGCCGGCAACAAGCGGGTCATCATCGCGATCTCGCGCGGCGGCTATTACGGCGCCGACACGCCGATGGCCGCCCTCGAGCATCTCGAGACCTATCTGCGCGGGGTGTTCGGCTTCATCGGCGTCAGGAATCTTGAATTCATCCCGGCCGACGGCATCCAGGTCGGTCCCGAGCATCGCGAGAAGGCGGTCGCAGGCGCACTGCAGGCCGCCGGCAGCCTGAACGCTGCCTAGCCCCAGAACCGCTGTCGTCACCCGCGAAAGCGGGTGACCCAGTATCCCAGAGACAGCCGTTATTGAATCGAGAGGCCGCGGCGTATGGATACCCCGCATGCGCGGGGTATAACAGTTGTGCGCGGGGCAAGGTCTTGGCCAAGCGGCTATCGTCATGCACGGGCGGGCGACCCGCCGGGTGCCTCAGAACCAGACGCCCTGAATGCCAGCGATGACGGCGACGAGAGAGATCAACAAGCCGATGCCGGAAAACAGCGCGACCGTCACGAACTGTGCCGTGTCTGAATTCTCGGACGCGGACGACACTCTGATCGGAGTAGCAATACGAGCTGCTTTGGGCATGACGGCACTCCAAATGATTCCGTGGTGAAAAAATTCCCCGCCCATTCAGGAGTCCGGCGAGTACGTCAAAGGTTCAATTCATGCAATGATAGTCGCGCACGAAACCGGCCGGTGTGAACCGTTTCACACCGGCCGTTCGTTACAATGAGAAACAATTTAGCCGCGATAGATCGGCGCGCCGGCGGGCGAAGCCGTTGCGCCGCCATCGACGAACAGCTCCTGCCCCTGCACATGCGCCGCGTCGTCGGACGCCAGGAACAGCACCGTCTTCGAGATGTGATCGGGCTCGCCGATGCGTCCGAGTGGCGTGGTCTTGCCGATCCGCGCCTCGAACACCTTCTCGGCCTCGGGCGTTGCGATCGCCGCGCCCCAGATCGGTGTACGCACCGCGCCCGGCGCCACCACATTGACGCGGATGTTGCGCGGCGACAGCTCTGACGCCATCACCCGCGCCATCGCGCGCACGCCGGCCTTGCTCGCGGCATAGGCCGAGTAGCCCGGATTGCCGAGCACCGAAATCACCGAGCCGTTGAGGATGATCGACGCGCCGTCGTTGAGATAGGGCGCGACCGCCTGCACGGTGAAGAACACACCGGTGAGATTGGTGCGGATCACATTTTCGAAAGTAGCCAGCGTGGTGCCGCCGACCGGCGTCTGGCCGGGAATGCCGGCATTGGCAAACAGCACGTCGTATTTGCCGAACTTCTCGGCGCCCTGCTTCACCGCGGCCTCCAGCGCCGCGACATCGGTGGCGTCGGCCGCCACCGCCAACGCGTTCGGCCCGAGTTCCTTGGCCGCCGCCGCAAGCGTCTCCTTGTTGCGCCCGGTGATGACGACCTTGGCGCCCTCGGCCACGAACAGCTTTGCCGTCGCGAGCCCGATGCCGCTGTTGCCGCCGGTGATCAACGCCGTCTTGTTTGCCAATCTCATGTCCGCCTCCAGTTGGTTGCATTATTAAACTTCATTGCCTACCTAGGGCATCAGGTTTAATATTGCAACCACACAAGACCGTGATGGCCCAACTTCTGGAGACCGCGCCGTGAAACGAACCAGCCTCGCAGGCGATTCTTGCCCGGTGGCCCGCGCGCTCGACGTGTTCGGCGACTGGTGGTCGTTGCTGATCATCCGCGACGCCAGCCTCGGCCGGCGCCGCTTCGGGGAATTCCAGGCGAGCCTCGGCCTCGCCAAGAACATCCTCACCACGCGGCTGCGCACGCTGGTCGAGCGCGGCATATTGAGGATGGTCCCCGCCTCCGACGGCAGCGCCTATCAGGAATATCTGCTGACGCCGAAGGGCCACGGCATCTTTCCGATCCTGGTCGCGCTCCGGCAATGGACCGAGGAGTTCGACGAGCACCCGGACGAGATCGCGACCATCCTGGTCGACCGCGACAACGGCAAGCCGGTGAAGAAACTCGCGCTGTTCTCGCAGGACGGACGCGTGCTTGATGCCGCCGACACGGCGCTGAAGCCGCGGCCTGCCGCGAAGCGCGCGCGGCGTGTATCGGCCTAACTCTATCCATCAGGATGGCGACCGGTGTTGCCCATTCGACACGACGGGCAACTCAGCAAAACCTGTCAATCCTAGCGCGCGAAATATTTCGCTTTATCAGAAATACAACTCAGTGCTATAGATTGTCCGTCTCACCCGATCGAGGGGCGCTTCGCGATCGTCACGAACGCGGTGTGGGATGCGGTGGACGCTGAGCGTATGACTGACGAGCATGCGCAACGCGGACGGTGAAGTCGTGTGGTCCTGACGCCCTAGCGGCCGGTGTCCCCTCGCAATAGCACGCAGCGCTTTGCGAAGGCGGCGACAAGCAAGCCCAGTCTCGCCGGGGAGAGCACGAAATAAGCCGTAACCCATCGCGCAGGGAAAGCCGGAGTGTTTCCGGTTACACCTGTGGTCCTACCCCCGAGCTTTCTACCTTTTGCTCGGGGCCCATGGGTGCGATCGGCACCCGGCTTTCCCTGCGCCCTCTGCGAGAGGAGGGCGAAACGAAATGCAAAGCTCGGACGATTCATGTCGCGAGAACGCGAAGCTACGTCCCCACCCACACTGTCATCGCCCGGCTCGACCGGGCGATCCAGTACGCCGCGGCCTCTCGGCTCAAGCACCGGCGTCTCTGAATACTGGATCACCCGCATGCGCAGGTGATGGCACCGGTTGTCACGACAACCTCCTTCGACTGCGCGCACGCAACTGCTCGTCGGCTTCCAG
This sequence comes from Bradyrhizobium septentrionale, assembly GCF_011516645.4. Lineage (NCBI taxonomy): Bacteria > Pseudomonadati > Pseudomonadota > Alphaproteobacteria > Hyphomicrobiales > Nitrobacteraceae > Bradyrhizobium > Bradyrhizobium septentrionale. The sequence goes on from NZ_CP088285.1 coordinate 8,384,066, forward strand.
CCGGGCCATCGCGAACAGCCGGTCGAGGACCTCGAATTTGTGGCGCTGGGCGAGTTTGGCGAGTTCGGTCGCGGCGGCTGCGATCAGGACCAGGGCGTCATCCGGACCGCCCTCCCCACCGGTCTCGTCGCCCGCCGGTCGTCGCCGGCCGGATGCCTTGCGCATCCGGCCGCCCCCTGTGCTGCTCAAAAGGCCTAGTCCGATTCCCACCTTATATATAAAGAGATACGCCCTTTCCGGCCGCAACTCTAGGACGTATTTTTCAACCCTTGGGATAGAAACTCCACAGCCTGGACCCTCCCTTCAATATCTGGCGATTTGACAGGGACCGCCTCAGCACCCATGTTCGCCCCGACACGGCGGGCCGCGAGTCTAGCGGGACCCACCTTCAAGTTTTCCCGTAAGCTATTGGAATGACATGAATATCGTCATTGTGGAGTCGCCTGCCAAGGCCAAGACGATCAACAAATATCTGGGATCCTCCTACGAGGTCCTGGCGTCGTTTGGCCATGTCCGCGACCTCCCGGCCAAGAACGGTTCGGTCGATCCGGACGCCAATTTCCAGATGATCTGGGAGGTCGATGCCAAGGCCGCCGGCCGTCTGAACGACATCGCCAAGGCGCTCAAGGGTGCCGACCGCCTGATTCTCGCAACCGACCCTGATCGCGAGGGCGAGGCGATTTCCTGGCACGTGCTGGAGGTGATGAAGGAGAAGCGCGCGCTGAAGGACCAGAAGGTCGAGCGCGTGGTGTTCAACGCCATCACGAAGCAGGCCGTCACCGACGCCATGAGGGCGCCGCGCCAGATCGACGGCGCGCTGGTCGACGCCTATATGGCGCGCCGTGCGCTGGACTATCTGGTCGGCTTCACCCTCTCCCCCGTGCTGTGGCGCAAGTTGCCCGGCGCCCGCTCCGCCGGCCGCGTGCAGTCGGTCGCGCTGCGGCTGGTCTGCGACCGCGAGCTCGAGATCGAGAAGTTCGTGCCGAGGGAGTACTGGTCGCTGGTCGCGACGCTGCTGACGCCGCGCGGCGACGCCTTCGAGGCGCGGCTGGTCGGCGCCGACGGCAAGAAGATCGCGCGGCTCGACATCGGCTCCGGCGCCGAAGCCGAGGACCTCAAGAAGGCGATCGAGGCCGCGCTGTTCAAGGTTGCGACCGTCGAGGCCAAACCGGCCCGGCGCAATCCGCAGGCCCCCTTCACCACCTCGACCCTGCAGCAGGAAGCGAGCCGCAAGCTCGGCTTCGCGCCGGCGCACACCATGCGCATCGCGCAGCGGCTGTATGAAGGCATCGACATCGGCGGCGAGACCACTGGTCTAATCACCTATATGCGAACCGACGGCGTCCAGATCGATCCGTCCGCGATCACCCAGGCCCGCAAGGTGATCGGCGAGGACTATGGCAACGCCTACGTGCCGGACGCGCCGCGCCAGTACCAGGCCAAGGCCAAGAACGCGCAGGAAGCGCACGAAGCGATCCGCCCGACCGATCTTTCGCGTCGCCCGGCCACCATCGGCCGCCGCCTCGATACCGACCAGGCCAAGCTCTATGAGCTGATCTGGAAGCGCACCATTGCGAGCCAGATGGAGTCGGCCGAACTCGAGCGCACCACCGTCGACATCGAAGCCAAGGCCGGTGCCCGCACACTCGAGCTGCGCGCCTCCGGCCAGGTCATCAAGTTCGACGGCTTCCTCGCGCTCTATCAGGAAAGCCGTGACGACGAGGAAGACGAGGATTCGCGTCGCCTGCCCGCGATGAGCGCGGGCGAAGCGGTGAAGCGCCAGAGCCTCGCGGTCACCCAGCATTTCACTGAGCCGCCGCCGCGCTTCTCGGAAGCCTCGCTGGTGAAGCGGATGGAAGAGCTCGGCATCGGCCGGCCCTCGACCTACGCCTCGATCCTGCAGGTCCTGAAGGACCGCGGCTACGTCAAGCTGGAGAAGAAGCGGCTACACGGCGAGGACAAGGGCCGCGTCGTGGTCGCGTTCCTGGAAAACTTCTTCTCGCGATACGTCGAATACGACTTCACGGCCGATCTCGAGGAACAGCTCGATCGCGTCTCCAACAACGAGATTTCCTGGCAGCAGGTGCTGAAGGATTTCTGGAGCGGCTTCATCGGCGCGGTGAACGACATCAAGGATCTGCGCGTCGCCGAGGTGCTCGATGCGCTCGACGAGATGCTGGGCCCGCATATCTATCCGCCGCGCGCGGATGGCGGCGACGTCAGGCAGTGTCCGACCTGCGGCACCGGGCGGCTCAATCTGAAGGCCGGCAAGTTCGGCGCCTTCGTCGGCTGCTCGAACTATCCGGAATGCCGCTACACAAGGCCGCTGGCGGCCGACAGCGCCGAGAGCGCCGACCGCGTGCTCGGCACCGATCCCGACACCGGGTTCGATGTCACGGTGAAGGCCGGCCGTTTCGGCCCCTACATCCAGCTTGGCGAGCAGAAGGATTACGCCGAAGGCGAGAAGCCGAAGCGCGCGGGGATTCCGAAGGGCACCTCGCCTGCCGATGTCGACCTCGAACTGGCGCTCAAGCTTCTGTCGCTGCCGCGCGAGATCGGCAAACATCCGGAGACCGGCGAGCCGATCACCGCCGGCCTCGGCCGGTTCGGGCCGTTCGTCAAGCACGAGAAGACCTATGCCAGCCTCGAAGCCGGCGACGAGGTGTTCGATATCGGGTTGAACCGCGCCGTCACGCTGATCGCGGAGAAGATTGCCAAGGGTCCGAGCGGCCGCCGCTTCGGCGCCGACCCGGGCAAGCCGCTCGGCGATCACCCGACGCTGGGCGCGGTCGCGCTCAAGAACGGCCGTTACGGCGCCTATGTCGCGGCCGGCGGCGTCAACGCGACGATCCCGAGCGACAAGACGCCCGATGAGGTCACGCTTGCGGAAGCGATCGCGCTGATCGACGAGCGCGCGGCCAAGGGCGGCGGCAAGGCAAAGGGCAAGAAGGCGAAGGCGGCAAAGCCCGCAAAAGCCAAGGCCGAAACGGCCGACGGCGATGCCGAGGCGAAGCCCGCCAAGAAGGCGGCGTCCAAGAAGGCCGCGGCGAAACCGAAAACGGATGCAACCAGCAAGGCGCGCGCGCCGGTCGCCTCGGGTGCCAAGACGTCGCCTGCAAAGTCATCGGCACCAGCGAAAGCGCCCGCGAAGAAGAGCGCCGGCAAGGCACGAGGATAAGTGAAACCAAAACCCGACCATGGCTTTCCGGGCCGGGACGCCATCGTCGCCTTCATCCGCGCCAATCCAGGCAAGATCGGCACCCGCGAGATCGCGCGCGCGTTCGGCCTGAAGAACGCCGACCGCATCGAGTTGAAGCGGATCCTCCGCGAGCTCGCCGACGACGGCACGGTCGCCAAGCGCGGCCGCAAGATTCACGAGCCGGCGGCACTGCCGCCGACCGTGCTCGCCGACATCACCGGCCGTGACAGCGACGGCGAGTTGATCGCCACGCCCGCCGAGTGGGACTCCGAAGAAAACGGCACCGCCCCGAAAATCCGCATCGAGACGCCGCGGCGGCCGAAGCCCGGCACCGTCGCCGGCGTCGGTGACCGCGCGCTGCTGCGGGTCGAGGTGACCAACGAGCGCGACGGCACGCCCTATCGCGGCCGCGTCATCAAGGTGATCGATCACGGGCGAACCCGTATCCTCGGCATCTTCCGCCGCAACCCTGAAGGCGGCGGCCGGCTGATCCCGGTCGACAAGAAGCAGGCCGGCCGCGAGCTCAACATCGCCAAGGCCGACAGCGGCGGCGCCGAGGACGGCGACCTCATCAGCGTCGACCTGATCCGCACCCGCGGCTACGGGCTAGCCTCCGCCCGGGTCAAGGAACGGCTCGGCTCGATCGCCAGCGAGAAGGCGATCAGCCTGATCGCGATCAACACCCACGACATCCCGCAGGTGTTTTCGTCTTCTGCACTGCGCGAAGCCGAAGACGCCAAGCCCGCGACGCTGCAGGGCCGCGAGGACTGGCGCGACGTGCCGCTCGTCACCATCGATCCGCCTGACGCCAAGGATCACGACGACGCCGTGCATGCCGAGGTCGATCCCGATCCGAACAACAAGGGCGGCTTCATCGTCCATGTCGCGATCGCCGACGTCGCCTTCTATGTGCGGGCGGGCTCGGCACTCGACCGCGACGCGCTGCAGCGCGGCAACTCGGTGTATTTCCCCGATCGCGTGGTGCCGATGCTGCCCGAGCGGATCTCCAACAATCTCTGCTCGCTTGTGCCGGGCGAACCGCGCGGCGCGCTCGCGGTGCGGATGGTGATCGGCGCCGACGGCCGCAAGCGCTCGCACACCTTCCATCGCGTGCTGATGCGCTCGGCCGCGAAGCTTGCCTACGCGCAGGCGCAGGCGGCGATCGACGGCAGGCCCGATGACACCACCGGCCCCCTGCTCGATCCGATCCTGAAGCCGCTGTGGTCGGCCTATGAGCTGGTCAGGCTCGCACGCAACGAGCGCGACCCGCTCGATCTCGATCTGCCCGAGCGCAAGATCCTGTTGAAGCCCGACGGCACCGTCGACCGGGTGATCGTGCCGCAGCGGCTCGATGCGCACCGGCTGATCGAGGAGTTCATGATCCTCGCCAACGTCTCAGCCGCCGAGATGCTGGAGAAAAAGGCGCTGCCGCTGATCTACCGCGTGCACGACGAGCCGAGCCAGGAGAAGGTTCACAACCTCCAGGAATTCCTGAAGACGCTCGACCTGCCCTTCACCAAGCAGGGTGCGCTGCGGCCCGCGCAGTTCAACCGCGTGCTGGCGCAGGTCTCGGGCGAGGACTATGAACCGCTGGTCAACGAGGTGGTGTTGCGCTCGCAGGCGCAGGCCGAATACTCCGCCGAGAATTACGGTCATTTCGGCTTGAACCTGCGCCGTTACGCGCACTTCACCTCTCCGATCCGGCGCTATGCCGACCTGATCGTGCATCGCGCGCTGATCCGCGCGCTCGGCCTCGGCGAAGGCGCCTTGCCGACCGATGAGACCGTGGAGACGCTGGCCGAGATCGCGGCGCAGATTTCCGTCACCGAGCGCCGCGCGATGAAGGCGGAGCGCGAGACCACCGACCGGCTGATCGCGCATTTCCTTGCTGACAAGGTCGGCGCCTCGTTCCAGGGCCGCATTTCCGGCGTGACGCGATCCGGCCTGTTCGTGAAGCTCGATGACACCGGCGCCGACGGCCTGATCCCGATCCGCACCATCGGCAGCGAATATTTCAACTACGACGAAACCCGCCACGCGCTGATCGGCTCGCGCAGCGGAACCATGTATCGGCTCGGCGACGTCGTCGACGTCCGGCTGGTCGAGGCAGCTCCAGTGGCGGGCGCGCTGCGCTTTGAGCTATTATCCGGCGGCCAGGCAATTCCGCGCGGCAGAAAACGCGAGGGCGCAAGGGCCGAACGTGGCGCCGCGGGATTTGGCAAGGGACCAGGCAAGGGAACTGGCAAGAAGGCGCACAAGGAGCGGAAGGCGCGCAACAAGAAGGACCGCAAGCCGGCGAAGTCCAAGCCCGGCAAATCGAAGCGAGGCACGTCATGGAAGTGACACCGCCGACAGTGGTCTGGACTCGCGACGGAGCCGAGCCCGAGAAGCGCGACGTGTGGAGCGCGATGAAACGCGGGTTCCTTGGCCGCTGCCCGCGCTGCGGAAAAGGCAAACTGTTTCGCAAGTTTCTCAAATGCGACGGCCATTGCCCGGTCTGCGACCTCGACTTCTCGCCGCATCGCGCCGACGATCTGCCCGCCTATCTCGTCATCGTCATCGTCGGCCATATCGTGGTACCGACCGCGCTGTGGATCGAGACCGACTATTCGCCGCCGGTGTGGCTGCAACTTGCGATCTATCTGCCGTTCACGCTGTTCGCATCGCTGGCGCTGCTGCAGCCGGTGAAGGGAGCCGTGATTGGATTGCAATGGGCCCTGCGCATGCATGGCTTTGACGAAAATGCCCCTAGCGACATCCCGCCGGTCTAGCTAAACCGGGCCGCAAGAAGAAATGAAAGGGATGAAATGACTGAAGCTGCCGCACCTGCCGCCGTTGTCCACCAGGGCGAAAAAGAAGCCGATCATCATGCGTATTTTCGGCCGAAGGATGCGGCGACGCTGATCCTGATCGATCGCTCCGGTGCCAAGCCGAAGGTGCTGGTCGGCAAGCGCCATGACAAGGTGGTATTCATGCCGGGCAAATTCGTCTTCCCCGGCGGCCGCGTCGACAAGGCCGACAACCGCGTGCCGGTCGCAGCGCCGATCACGCCGGAGCTGGAAGCCAATCTGCTCAAGGGCAGCCCGAAGATCACGCCCGGCCGCGCGCGTGCGCTCGCCAATGCCGCGATCCGCGAAGCCTGCGAAGAGACCGGGCTCTGCCTCGGCCGCAAGGTCGAGAAGACGCCGAAGCTTGATGGACCCTGGGCGCCGTTCGCCGGCGCCGGCCTGCTGCCCGATCCGTCCGGCCTGTTCCTGATCGCGCGCGCGATCACGCCGCCCGGCCGCGTCCGCCGCTTCGACACCCGCTTCTTCACCGCCGATGCCTCAGCGATCGCGCATCGCGTCGAAGGCGTGGTGCACGCCGACGCCGAGCTGGTCGAGCTGGTCTGGGTTGAGATCGGCTCCGAGCCGCTCGCCGATGCGCATGCCATGACCAAGAACGTGCTCGCCGAGCTCGACCGCCGTCTCGCCACCGGCCCGCTCCGCCACGACGCGCCGGTGCCGTTCTTCCATTTCTACGGCGGCAAGATGCACAAGGACGTGCTTGGGGCATGATCACCGCAATGCCGGACTCAGCGTCAGGTCAGTGCACGGCTGATATCACCGAGGGCAGCATGTGCGCAGCGACCACCCTGTGTCCCTCCGGCGTGAAGTGAATGTGGTCCGGCTGCAAATAATTGCGCAGCACCGCATTCCACCACATCGGGATCACGCGGATGCCCCGGCTGCGCAGCCGGGCCTCGATCGCCGCAAGCTCAGCATTTTGATCGCCTTGATGCAATCGCCTGGCGTTCCAGCCGCCACCGACCCGGTCGAGCAGCACGATCTTGGTCCCTGCGGGGACCGCGGAATCGAGCCGGGCCAGCATGCCCGCATTGGTATCGCCGTTGATGCCGGCGTTGGTGACTTGAACGCGACGGCCCTTCGCCGCCAGCATGCCTTCCAGTTGCGCCGGCCAGGCATCCGAACTGCTGACGCCCCGGCCCGCGACATTGCTCGCGCCGATCGCAACGATCTGCGCCCGCGCCGGTCTGCCGAGACAGAGCGCGATCGCGACCAGGAAGCCCGCGATCAGCCATGGTCTTGCCGGATAGATCATGTCCCCTCCACGATGACAAAGGCGTCGGGTTGAAAATATCCTCCGCTCGTCGCCCAGATTGCAAGAATCTTCTTAAGTACCCTCATGGCGTTGTCCGCGGCGCTCCCTATCTGTTCCGCTAACGACATCAAGAACGGAACGGGGCAATGGCGAAGCGTCAACTCAAGCTCGGCGCGTTCATGCGGCCGATCAGCATTCACACCGGCGCCTGGCGCTATCCCGGGGCCTGGCCCGACGCCAATTTCAACTTCGACCACATCAAGACGCTGATCCGGAAGCTCGAAGCCGGCAAGTTCGACGCATTTTTCATGGCCGACCATCTGGCCGTGCTGAACATGCCGATCAACGCGCTGAAGCGCAGCCACACCGTGACCTCGTTCGAGCCGTTCACCCTGCTCTCAGCGCTGTCGGCCGTCACCGAGCATATCGGCCTGATCGCGACCGGCTCGACCACCTTCGACGAGCCTTATCACGTCGCGCGGCGCTTCGCCTCGCTCGACCACATCTCCGGCGGCCGCGCCGGCTGGAATATCGTCACCACGTCCAATCCGGACGCGGCGCTGAATTTCGGCCTCGACGATCACATGGAGCATGCCGAGCGCTACAAGCGCGCCCGTGAGTTCTACGACGTCGTCACCGGCCTCTGGGATTCCTTCGCCGATGACGCATTCGTGCGCGATGTCGAGTCCGGGCTGTTCGTCGATCCCGACAAGATGCATGTGCTCAACCACAAGGGCCAATATCTCTCGGTCCGCGGTCCGCTGAATATCGCCCGCCCGGTGCAGGGTTGGCCTGTCATTGTGCAGGCCGGCGCATCCGACGACGGCAGGCAGCTTGCGGCCGAGACTGCGGAAGCCGTCTTCACCGGCGGTGGCAGCCTTGCGGACGGACAAAAGCTCTATGCCGACATCAAGGGCCGCATGGAGAAGATCGGCCGCGATCCCGAGCATCTGAAGATCCTGCCCGGCGCCTTCGTGGTGGTCGGCGACAGCGTCGAGGAAGCCAAGGAGAAGCGCGCGTTGCTCGACAGCCGCGTGCATTACGAGAGCGCGATCGCCTCGCTCTCGGTGATCCTCGGCACCGACGCGTCCCGCTTCGATCCCGACGGGCCGTTACCGGAGATTCCCGAGACCAATGCCAGCAAGAGCGGCCGGCAACGCCTCGTCGATGTCGCTGCGCGCGACAAGCTGACCGTGCGCCAACTCGCGCAGCGCGTCGGCGGCTATGGCGGGCTCGCCTTCGTCGGCACGCCGCAGACCATCGCCGATCAGATGGAGGAATGGCTGACCGGCCGCGGCAGCGACGGCTTCAACATCATGTTCCCCTATCTGCCGCAGGGCCTGTTCGAGTTCGTCGACAAGGTCGTTCCCGAATTGCAGAAGCGCGGGATCTTCCGCAAGGAATACGAGGGCAAGACCCTGCGCGAGAATCTGGGCCTTCCGCGGCCGAAGAACCAGTTCTTCGAGGGTTGATCGAGGGCCCGCCGATTGATGCTAGTCCGCGTCGGGCTCGGTGCCGACATAGTCCTTCGGCCGCAGCATCAGCTCGGCACCGAGCGTGCGTGCAAACGCGTTCGCCTCGTCGCGGCGGCTGAAGGAGGACACCATGACCGGCCTCGTGCCGCGGCCGCCGCACAGGCTCACGTGATACGCGGTGAAGCTGCAATCGGGATCGGAGTGATCGGTGATGCTGATGAACTTGAATTCGCTGAGTTGCCGCAGGCTGCGAAACTTCAGCGGACCGAACTGATTGGTGACGACCAGCTGCCGCGAGATCGGGTCGACCTCGATGAAGTAGCGCAGCGTCGCCAGGATCAGTCCGGGCACGCCGATCACCAGCGCAAAGCCGGTCAGAAACAGCAGCCCGACCCAGTCCTCGCTCCAGTAGCCCGATCCGGTCAGATCGGCCTTGAGGATCAGGCCGATGTAGTAAGCGAAGTAGAGGCCGCCTGCGAGGAACGGCAGCGAGGCCAGGCGGAAGTACCACTGCTTCAGCCATTCGACGCGCACGCCCTGGCCGTCATGGGTGATTGCAACCGGCATCCTGTCCTCTGCCATCAACTGGAAACGGGAACAGGCGGTAGTCGGGAGTCCGGTGCGCCAGGTTCGACGAAAAATCGCCCCTTTGGCGGCGAAAAGCCTCGAAATCAGGCCCGTTTCGGCCGGGAAATCCTTGACTTCCCTCGGTTTATGGCTAGTTTCCCGGCCAAACGCGGGCCGATTTGGCCGGCTCCCGATATCCCTGCATTTTCGAGGTTTTGCACATGGCCAAGGCGGTCACCATCAAGGTCAAGCTCGTGTCGACGGCCGATACCGGCTTCTACTACGTCGCCAAGAAGAATTCGCGCACCATGACCGACAAGCTGGTCAAGAAGAAGTACGACCCGGTCGCGCGCAAGCACGTCGAGTTCAAGGAAGCCAAGATCAAGTAAGATCGCCTGCTTCTGACGTTTCAAACGGGGCCCCTTGGGCCCCGTTTTTGCTTTGTAGCCACGCGTCATCCCTGATGCGTCCCGGGACCGCCCCGGGCGAAGGACGTTCCTCAGGATGTGGCGCTACTACCGGCGCTAGCGCTTGAACGCCTCATCACGCAGATGCGCATCCGCGATTTGCGCATCCGGATTATGCGTGATGGTCATGAACCAAACCAGGCTGAAGAACAACGACCACGCTGTGTTCCAATAGAACCAGTTCATGGGATCACCTCGAACAGCTTTCACCCGTACCGGCCGGCGAACATCGCCGGCCTTGCGGAACGCCGCCCAATCTACTGCACGACCTCGCCGTGCAGCGCGAGATCCAGCCCTTCCCGTTCGACATCCCGCGTCACGCGAAGCCCGACGAAGAGATTGATCACGAACAGGATGACCAGACTCACGATAGCATCATACACGAATACGGTCGCGACGCCGATGCACTGATTGATGAACTGCCCGGCATTCCCCTCCAGAACGCCTGCCGTACCGCCAATGCGATCGGCGTGTAGACGAAGATCGCCCACGACCCGATGAACCAGAGCATCGCAGAGAACTTCATCCGCTCGTCGAACGCACCGGCAATCAGCGCCAGCGTGACGCCGGCGACTGCCCGCGCACGTGGCACCTTGCCGTGATCGGAAGCTAGGCGACCTTGAGCAGCGGCGGTTGCGACGGCCGGATCAGCGCGAAGGCGACCTGGATGATGCCGCCGGCAAGGCCGAGCGCGACGCCGATCCGCCAGGCCATGGTGTAGGAGCCGAGCGAGTCGTAGATCACCCCGCCGCCATAGGCACCGAGGAAGCTGCCGACCTGGTGGCTCATGAAGGCGAGGCCCTGGATCATCGCCTGCCAGCGCAGTCCGAACATCTCGGCCACCGCACCCGCGACCAGCGGACCGACACCCATCCAGAGGAAGCCCATGGTGGCGCCGAACAGCAGCGTCGAGCCAGGCGTCGCCGGCAGCATGAAATACCAGGCGAGCGCCAGCGAACGCAGGATGTAGATCGCGCCGAGCAGCGCCAGCTTGTTCCAGCGCTGGCCGGCCCAGCCGAAGAACAGCGAGCCCAGCACGTTGAAGCCGCCGATCATGCCGAGCGTCTGTGCGCTCAGCATTGGATCGAGCCCGCAGATCGCCAGATACGACGGCAGATGCGTGGTGAGGAAGACGAGCTGCATGCCGCAGACCATGTAGGCGCAGGTCATCACCACGAAGGATGCGTTGCCGAACGCGGTCTTCGCCGCGGTCGCCGCAGTGGCGTTGCCGATATCGTCGGCCGCGGGCTTCGGCAGCGGAATGTTGTCGACGCGCCCTGCGAACCAGGCGGCCGGAATCATTGCGATCGACAGGATCACAAAGCCGGCGAGCCCGACGCGCCACCCGAATCCTTCATTGAGCATCTGGCCGAGCGGCGCCGAGAGTAGTGCGCCGATCGAGCCCGCACCGGAGACGATGCCGAGTACGGTCGAGCGCACCGTCTCCGGCACCGCCCGCGCGGCAACCGACATCGCAATCGCCGCCGCGGTACAGGCCAGCGAGGTGCCGATCAACACGCCGCCGCCGATCATGACACTGACCAGCCCGTTCGCGGTCGTCATCAGCACCAGGCCCGCGATATAGAGCAGCGCGCCGACCACCATGATGGGTCGAAAGCCGTACCGCACCGTCATTGCACCGGCGAGCGGCTGCAAAAAGCCCCAGGCGAGGTTCTGCACGGCCAGCGCCAGCGTAAAATCGGATATCGAAATGTGGATGTCGTGCGTCAGCGGCTGCATGAAGATGCCGAGGCTCTGCCGCAGCCCCATGCTCAGCGTGAGCATGATGGAAGCGCCGATCAGAATGGGAAGCGTGGGACGCAGGACCTGCAACAGGGGCATTGTTCTTGTTCTCCCAAATGGGCACGGCACGAGTGCCGCAGGCTGCGATTCACGCTTGTTTTGGTTACACAGACCTGTGTACTTAGGCTATACAGGGGGCGAGCTGTCAAGCAAAGAGGATCACGGCTGGCGCATGGCTTCCCCGCCTCCCAAACAGACCATGAAAGAGCGGATCCTGGAGACCGCCGACAAGCTGTTCTACCTGCAAGGCATTCGCGCCATCGGCGTCGACACCATCGCGGCCGAGATCGGCATCAGCAAACGCACGCTCTACAATCACTTCCCGTCGAAGGACGCGCTGATCGAGGCTTACCTACAGCGCCGCTTCGTGCAGCCCCGCCCCTCCGACAAGCCGCCGGCCGAGCAGATTCTCGCGACCTTCGATTCGCTGGAGCGGCGCTTTTCAGCGCGGGATTTTCGCGGCTGCCCGTTCGTCAACGCGGTGGCCGAACTCGGCCCGGAGGACGAGGACCGGACTATCAAGAACATCGCTGTTGCCTTCAAGGAAAGCCGCCGGGTCTGGTTTCGCGACCTGCTGCGGCAGCTCGGCGTCACCGATGCCGAGCGACTGGCGACCCAGCTCACGCTGCTGGTCGATGGCTCGATCGCGCAGGACCTGGTGCGCGACGATCCCGGCATGGCGCGCGCCGCGAAGGAAGCTGCGCGTGTCTTGCTGGCGAATGCGGGGGTCAAGGTCGCCAAGGCCGATCACGCGGACAAGAAGCGCGGCGGCTGAATACGGTTGCGTCCCGAAGCGCGGTTTGGTTGATAGGGTCGACAACGCGCGACGGCGTCCGAAGGAATATTTCGTCAGGCGAGATTGACAGCGACCGCACAAGCAGCCCGCGGCGCAATAGGGAGCGACCATGGAAGATCTGAAGGTGACGGCCACCGGCTACGATTTCGCGCCGGCGCGCGCGGCCATGCAGCGTTATATCGACAACGATCTCCTGTCCGGCATCTCGTCGGCGGTCATGGTCGGCCGCGAGCTGGTCGAGGTCAGCTGCGTCGGATGGGCCGACAAGGAAGCGCAGATCCCGCTGCGCACCGACCACATCTTCCGGGTCTTCTCCAACACCAAGCTGATAACCTCCTGCGCGGCACTGCTGTTGGTCGAGGATGGCCGCTTCCAGCTCGACGATCCAATCGAGAAATTCATCCCGCAGCTGCGCAACCGCAAGGTCCTGCTGAAAGGCGCGACGTCGATCGATCAAACCGAGCCCGCGAAGAGCTCGATCACCATCCGTCAGCTGCTGAGCCACACCGCCGGTTTGAGCTACGGTTTCTTCGATCCCGGGACCGTCATTTTCAAAGCGCTCAACGAGCGCGGCGTGCACAATCCCAATACCACTTTGGCTGAGATGGTCGACGTTCTGGCCGATCTGCCGCTGATCTATCAGCCGGGCACGTCGTGGGAATACTCGCTCGCGATCGACGTGATCGCACGCCTGGTGGAAGTCGTGAGCGGCCAGACCTTCGACAAGTTCATCAAGGCACGCATCCTCGATCCGCTCGGCATGGTCGATACCGGCTTCGTCGTTCCGCAAGAGGATCAGGGTCGCCTTGTTGCATACTACGCAGGCGCCGATCTGATGGAGCCGATGAAGCCGGGTCTCACCCGCACCGACAATGCGCCCTTCCCCGGCGCCTATCTGCGCCCGGTCGCACGGCTCAATGGCGGCGGCGGTCTGGTTTCGACATTGCCCGATGTGGTCGCGCTGATCCGCAGCCTGCTGCCCGGCGGACCGACGCTGCTGAAGCCGGACACGATCGCAATGATGATGTCCAACCAGTTGCCCGAGGAACAGTGGATCCGCTTCGCGATGATGGGCGAGCAACCCGGCAAGGTGCACGGACTTGCCGGCGGCCTGATCCAGAAGCCCTCGCCGATCGATCATCCCGACGCAGCCGGCGAGTTCTATTGGGGCGGCGTCGCCGGCACGCAGTGGTGGATCTCGCCGAAGACCGGGACGGCCGGCGTCATGATGGCGCAGCGCCAGATGGCGTTCGTCCATCCGTTCTCGTTCGAGTTCAAGCGGATGGCCTATGACGCGGTGAAGCGCGGGCGTTAGGTTCATCTATCCTGTCGTCACCCGCGCATGCGGGTGACCCAGTATTCCAGAGGCAGCGCCGTTTGAAACGAGAGGCCGCGGCGTACTGGATACCCCGCATTCGCGGGGTATGACGACGGATATGATGGTGTGAAACGCGGACGTTACGCCGCTGCCGAGACCACGCGGTTGCGGCCGTCGTGCTTGGCGCGATAGAGCGCGGTGTCGGCGCGTTTGAGCACGTCGGTGACCTGCTCGCCCTTGCGCTCCAGCGTGGTGAGCCCGATCGAGATCGTGACGGTGATCCGCTTGCCGCCCTTGTCGACGGAAAAGGGCTCGCCCGCGATCGAGCGGCGCAGCCGCTCGGCGACCATGCCGGCGACATGCAGGTCGGTCTCCGGCATCACGATCACGAACTCCTCGCCGCCATAGCGGCAGGCGAGATCGATGCCGCGGATCGACTTGCGGATGCGGACGGCGAATTCGCGCAGCACGTCGTCGCCGGCGTCGTGGCCGTAGGTGTCGTTGATCGCCTTGAAGTAGTCGATGTCGAGGATCATCAGCGCCAGCGGCTTGCCGCGGACCGATGCCTGCTCCGCAAGCGTCGCGAGGTGGCTCTCCATGTAGCGGCGGTTATTGAGGCCGGTCAGCGCATCGGTGATCGCCATCTCGATCGAGTTCTGCACATTGTCGCGCAGATGATCGGTGTAGCGGCGGCGGCGGATCTGGGTGCGCGCGCGCGCCAGCAGTTCGTTCTTGTCGACCGGACGCAGCAGGTAGTCGTTGACGCCGATCTCGAGGCCGCGCATGAGCCGCGCGTTGTTGTCGGCATCCGAAATGGCGAGGATCGGCACCTGGCGGGTACGCTCCAACGAGCGGGCCTGGCTGCACAGCCGCAGGCCGTCGTAATTGTCGAGGCTGAGCGACACGATCAGCAGGTCGTAATTGCCCTCGGCAGCGTGGAACAACGCTTCCGCCGGATTGGTCTCGACATCGACGGTGTGCTCAGCGGAGAGGATCGGCGCCAGCTTCTCGTAGGACGACGGTCGGTCGTCGACCAGCAGGATGCGGCCGCCCGTGCCCCGGTCAGCGATCGCGCTGCGCTCGGGCGCCTGCATGCCGATCTCAAGCGAGGTGATGGCGCGCATGCGCAGCTCATCGGTCATCATCTTCAGACGCGTCAGCGAGCGCACGCGCGCGATCAGCACGACGTCGGACACCGGCTTGGTCAGGAAATCATCGGCGCCGGCTTCGAGGCCGCGCACGCGGTCGGCAGGACTGTCGAGCGCGGTGACGATGACGACGGGAATGAAATGGGTCGCAGGGTTCGACTTCAAGCGGCGGCAGACCTCGAAGCCGTCCATATCAGGCATCATGACGTCAAGCAGGATGATGTCGCATTCGGCGCGGGTGCAGATTTCCAGCGCCTCCGTCCCGTTGGAAGCGGTCAGCACATCGAAGTATTCGGCTGACAGGCGGGCTTCCAACAGCTTGACGTTCGCCGGAACGTCATCGACGACGAGGATACGCGCGGACATGGCACCACAACTCCCCTATCCGATAAAGCGTCGGACAGTCTCAATAAATTTGCCGACCGAGATCGGCTTGGACAAATAGGCTTCGCAGCCGCCCTCGCGGATGCGTTCTTCGTCGCCCTTCATTGCGAAGGCGGTGACCGCGACCACCGGAATCGTGCGCAGATCGGGATCGTCCTTGATCCAGCGCGTGACCTCGAGGCCGGAAACCTGCGGAAGCTGAATATCCATCAGGATCAGATCGGGGCGCAGCTTGCGGACGAGATCGAGTGCTTCGAAGCCATTGCTGGTGCCCGAAGTCTGATAGCCGTGCGCTTCCAACAGATCGCGAAAGAGCTTCATGTTGAGCTCGTTGTCCTCCACGATCAGGACGGTTTTGGCCATCCCGTCCCTCCCAAACCCAGGAGACAGGCCCCGCTGCGGCACCTCACGCACCGCGCTTGGGGCGCGTCGAAAAAGTGAATTCAAACTAGCGCCAGAATCGGTCTAACCCGTTAATCCCGTAGTCCAAACGTCCGCGGTGCGGTTTCCGTTGCTTGAACACCTGCGGAAGACTCGGGCATGATGGGCCTCTCAATAGAGACCATAAGTTAACGGAAAGGCAAACCGGCGCGTTGAAAAAGCCTGTTCACAACCCCCGGGAAGTTGCTGAAATCGTTGCGATTCAGGCGCTCGGTTTTATTGCCGGCGATCCCGAGCGGCTGGGCCTGTTCCTGGCCGAGACTGGAATCGGTCCAGAGACGCTGCGGAATGCCGCATCCGACCCTCAATTTCTCGCGAGCGTGCTCGATTTCGTGATGCGCGACGACGCCACCGTGACGGCGTTCGCGAAGGCCTCCGAGTTGCACCCGACCAACATCGCTGCCGCCCGTCAGGTGCTGGGCGACCCGCAATGGGAGCGCGACGTGCCGTGACGACGGCCGCGGCAGCTCACGACGGCCCCCTCAGTTTCTGCCGAGACTGCCTCGGCGATCTCGATATCAAGGTGAAGCGCTGCAGCCATTGCGGTTCGCCGCGGCTGGTGCGACATCGCACCCTGCCCGCGCTGACGCTTGCGCATATCGACTGCGACGCGTTCTATGCCACGGTCGAGAAGCGCGACAATCCCGACATCGCCGATCGCCCCGTCATCATCGGCGGCGGCAAGCGCGGCGTCGTGTCGGCCGCCTGCTACGTCGCCCGCACCTACGGCGTCCGCTCGGCGATGCCGATGTTCAAGGCGCTGGAACTGTGCCCCGATGCGACCGTGATCCCACCCGACATGGCGAAATATGTCCGGGTCGGACGCGAGGTGCGCCACGCGATGCAGGCGCTGACGCCGCTGGTCGAGCCGCTGTCGATCGACGAGGCCTTCCTCGATCTTGCCGGCACGCAGCGCGTCCATGGCATGATTCCGGCCAAGGTGCTCGCCAAATTCGCCCGCGATGTCGAGCGCGACATCGGCATCACCGTCTCGGTCGGCCTTTCCTGCAACAAGTTCCTCGCCAAGATCGCCTCCGACCTCGACAAGCCGAGGGGCTTCGCCACGCTCGACCAGGACGAGGCGCGCGAGATGCTCGCAAGCAAGCCGGTCGGCTTCATCTACGGCGTCGGCCCCGCGACGCAGGAGAAGCTGGTGCAGCGCGGCTTCCGCATCATCGCCGATTTGCAGCGCGCCGACGAGAACGAGTTGATGAAGCAGTTCGCCAGCGAAGGCCGCAGGCTGTGGCGGCTGGCACGCGGCATCGACGACCGCACGGTGGTGCCCGACCGCGGCGCCAAGACCATCTCGAGCGAGACCACCTTCGAGACCGACATCCGCGACTTCGCAACGCTCGAACGGCTGCTCTGGAAACTGTCCGAAAAGGTCTCGGCGCGGCTGAAGACCTCTGAGCTTTCCGGCTGCACCATCACGCTGAAGCTGAAGACCGCCGACTTCCGTCAGCGCACCCGCTCGCAATCGATCCAGACCCCGACCCAGCTCGCCGCCAAGATCTTTGCGGTCTCGCGCGAGATGCTGGTGAAGGAGATCGACGGCACCGCCTTCCGCCTGATGGGCACCGGCGTCAGCGCGCTGCGCCCGGGCTCGCAGGCCAACGATTCCGACATGCTCGACCGCCGTTCGGCGCACGCCGAACGCGCCATCGACAATCTGCGCAAGAAGTTCGGCAATGCCGCCGTGATCAGGGGCATTGCGTATGAGGGACCGGCAAAGCCGGTGGAGGAGTAGTGTCCAGTTGTCATGGCCGGGCATAGCCGTCCGAAGGACCGCGTCGCTTCCGCTCGCCTATGCCCGGCCATCCATCCAGAAAGATTCTTTGAAGAGCGATGGATGCGCGGGTCAAGCCCGCGCATGACGATCGGTATCAATCCGCGACCGCAACAGCCTCGATCTCGATCAGCCATTCCGGCGCCGCCAGCGCGCTGACGCCGACCAGCGTAGAGGCCGGCGGCTCCATGCCCTCGAAGAACGCCGAGCGCGCCTTGCCGATGATCGGGCGCAGCTCCGGTTTGTAGCCGACCACGTAGGTCGTGATCTTGACGATGTTGCCGTAGCTGGCTCCGGCGGCCTTCAGCGCCATGCCGAGATTTTGCATCACCTGCGTCGTCTGCGCGGCGAGATCGCCGGCGCCGACCACCCGTCCCTCCTCGTCGACCGACACCTGTCCCGAAATGTAGATCGTGCGCGCACCCGAGGCGACGACGACATGGGAGTAGGCCGGATTGTGATGAAGGCCGCTGGGCCGAAGATGCTCGCGCTTGCTCATCATGTGCCTCCCTGACACCTGTGTTTTGGGAAGCGTACTCGCGTCGGACGGTTCCGGCCAGAGCGGTCTCGCGACGACTGCAGGCTTGCTCCGCTGTCGTCCCGGCGAAAGCCGGGACGGCGCCGAGTGGGTGGCGATAGCCAGCCATCACTTGCAGGGCTTGGAATCCCTGACGTCGAACTTGTCCAGCGCGCCCGAGATGACGAAATCGTTGTAATCCAGCACCAGCGCGCGGGAGACGCCGTTCTCGTAGAGCTCGAACGACATCGCGTAGACCGGGGTCTGCTCGCCGTCCTTGGCCCGTGCGTCGCTGTCGTAATAGCTCACCGTCACCGGCCAGCGCGTCATCGTTTTCATCGCATCGCTCGCCGTCGACGGATCGGGCGAGGACGGCGCGCGGTCGCCCGTGATCGGCCGGCCGATCACGGTCAGCGTGTTGTAGACCTTCTCGCCATTGTCGGAGCCGTCATAGACCGTCTGTTCGAGCACCGATTTGCCGTCGCGGGCGGCGACGATGATGTGCTGGATCTGCTCGGTCGGGAACACGACCTTGCCGTCGATATTGAACGTCTTCTTGACCGGCTGGGTCAGCTTCACGGTGATATGATCGCCCACCCGCTCGGCCATGCCGTCCACCGGCGCCGGTTCGCTGTCGTTCATCCGCGTGTCGATCTTGAAGCGGTAGCTTTTGCCCGCCGCGTCCTCCCAGGAGGAGGAGCGGAGATCAGAGAGCGTCACCTTGCCCTCGCCGCTGTCGAGCTCCGAGACCTGGCGGAATTCGGAGGTGTAGCCCTCGCAGGAGTTGCCGGAGAAATTGTAGAGGATGCGCCCGCGCGCATCGCTGACTGAATTGGAGCCGCGCGATTTCACCAGGCTCAGATCGTACAACGCCTGATGCGCGAGAAACGGCCCGCTGGCCGCAGCGGCAGCCGGCCCCTGAACCAGACCGGACCCTGCGGCAACGGCAATCGACAGCACCAGGGCACGCGACGGCTTCCGAAACGGCAGGATCATGATTTCTCCTCAGGGAGGCAGGGATTCGCCACAATAGTGACGGTGGTATTGCGCCGCAACTGGGGCAAATTTTACAAAATGGCAATGTGCGCGGCGAAAATGCCGCCATTTTCGGCCGCTTATCGTGCCATTCCACACCTGACAGCAACGCTATTGCTGCCGTACCGTCGCTTGCAACCGGCGGCACGATGCGCGAAACAAACCGGGCCCTGACCGCGTTTCAGGCTACATGCAATCCAATTGGGGGATCAAAAATGGCGGGTACCGTCGAACAGAAACTGACGTCACAGGGCATCACACTTCCCGAGCCGACCTCCCCGGTCGCGAACTATGTCCCCTTCGTCCGCAGCGGAAACCTGTTGTTCGTCTCGGGCCAGGTCTGCTTCAACGCCGAAGGCAAGCTGATCGCCAAGGGCAAGCTCGGCGCCGGCGTCACGATCGAGCAAGGCACCGAGGCGGCGCGCGGCTGCGCGATCAATTTGCTGGCCCAGATCAAGGCCGCGCTCGGCGACCTGGACAAGGTCGTGCGCGTGGTGCGGCTGGGCGGCTTCATCAACTCGGCGCCGGACTTCTTCGACGGACCGAAGGTCCTCAACGGCGCCTCCGATCTGATGGTTGCAGCGTTCGGCGACAAGGGCCGTCACGCCCGCACCACCGTCGGCGTCGCCTCCCTGCCGGCGGATGCCGCCGTCGAAGTCGAAGGCGTGTTCGAAGTCTCCTGAGCGATGCGCGCCCCTGATTGGCTGACAAAGCGGCCGGTCGCCCATCGCGGCCTGCACGATGCCGCACGCGGCATCATCGAGAACATGCCGGCCGCGGCCACCGCCGCGGTCGCGGGCAATTTTGCCATCGAGTGCGATATCCAGCTCACCGCCGACGGCGAGGCGATGGTGCATCACGACGATGCGCTCGGTCGCCTCACCGAGGGCTCGGGCCTGCTGGTGAGCATGACCGCAGCCGAGCTGAAGGCGATCAAGTTCAAGAATACCTCCGAGCAGATGATGACACTCGGCGATCTCTGCGCGCTGGTCGCCGGCCGCGTCCCGCTGGTGGTCGAGGTGAAGAGCCATTTCGACGGCGACCGCAAGCTGGTAGCTCGGATGGCCGAGGTGCTGTCGTCCTATTCCGGCCCTGTTGTCGGCATGTCGTTCGACCCCGACCAGGTGCTGGCGCTGCGCGAGATCATGCCGGGCCTGCCGCGCGGCATCACCGCCCAGCGCACCTATGACGACAGTTCCTGGACCAAGCTGACGCCGGCGCAGCGCGACAGCATGCTCTATCTGCGCCACGGCTTCAAAACCGAGCCGCATTTCGTTGCCTTCTGGGTCAACCAGCTGCCGGCGCCGGCGCCCTGGATCGCCCGCAAGGTGTTCGGCTGCCCGCTGCTGGCCTGGACTGTGCGGACCGCGGAACAGCGCGAACGCGCCGCGCGCTACGCCGACCAGATCATTTTCGAGGGGTTTACACCGGGAACCTGACATGTCCCCTTGCAGCCTTGAAGTCGTCGCTGCGATGCACGATCTTGGCAAGGGCTGGTAAGGCGTTGGTCAAGCGTTGGTCGTCATCGGCGATGGCGGAATGCGGAGCATGATCCGGAAGTGGAGCCAGCTGTTCCGGAAAGGTCATGCTCGAACGAGGCACCGGTCTTCATTCTCGATGGCGTCTTCTGAAATCACCCTAGAAGCTGTAGCTGACATCGGCGGCATTCCGGCCGCCGAATGGGACGCCTGCGCCAATCCGAAGCCGGATGCGGACAGCATCCATAACCTCGACACGCTGGCCTCGCCCGGCTCTGGAGGCGATTGCCAAGCGATCGCAAGTTCGGGCTATAACCCGTTCGTTTCTCACGCCTTTTTCGCGGCCGCCGAAGCCTCCAATTCGGCCTGCCCGCGGACCGGCTGGGGCCCCCGGCATCTGGTGGCCAAGCTCGATGGCCGGATCGTCGGTGTCGTGCCCTGCTATCTGAAATCGCACTCGCAGGGCGAATACGTGTTCGACCGCGGCTGGGCCGAGGCCTATCACCGTGCCGGCGGCAGCTATTACCCGAAGCTGCAGGTCTCCGTCCCCTTCACGCCCGCGACCGGGCCGCGGCTTCTGATCCGCGACGGCGTCGACCGCGAGGCGATCAGCTCGGCGCTGGCGCGGGGCTTAAGGGCGCTCTGCAACGCTACCGAAGCCTCCTCCGTGCACGTGACGTTTGCCCGCGAGGACGAGGCAAAATTCCTCGGCGCGCACGGCTTCCTGCAGCGGACCGACCAGCAGTTCCACTGGCACAATGAGGGTTACAAGACCTTCGACGATTTCCTCGGCTCGCTGAACTCGCGCCACCGCAAGGGGATCAAGCGCGAACGCCGCGAGGCGGTCGCCGCCGGGATCACGATCCACTGGCTGACCGGCGCTGACATCACCGAGGACGCCTGGGATGCGTTTTTCGAATTCTACATGGAGACCGGCTCGCGCAAATGGGGCCGGCCTTATCTGACGCGAAAGTTCTTCTCGCTGATCGGCGAGAGCATGAGCCGGGACGTGCTGCTTGTGATGGCCAAGCGCAACGGACGCTGGATCGCGGGCGCCATCAACTTCATCGGCTCGGATACGTTGTTCGGCCGCAACTGGGGCGCGGTCGAGCATCATCCTTTCCTGCATTTCGAGGTCTGCTATTACCAGGCGATCGACTTCGCGATTCAGCGCGGGCTCAAGGTGGTCGAGGCCGGCGCGCAGGGCGAGCACAAGCTGGCGCGCGGCTACCTGCCGCAGACCACCCATTCAGCGCACTACATCGCCGATCCCGGTCTGCGCAAAGCGATTGCCGATTACCTCAAACGCGAGCGCGACTATGTCGCCGAAGTCGGACGCGAGCTGGCCGAGGCCGGCCCGTTCCGGAAGACCGTCGACGACGACGCTTGACGTTTGGATCGCGACCGAGACATTAAACCCACAAAATCCAGGGAGCCGCCGCCATGCCCGCCGCCTATGACAACAACAATCCGTTCGCAAAAATCCTGCGCGGCGAATTCCCCTGCTACAAGGTCTATGAAAACGGGCACGTGCTTGCCTTCCTCGACATCATGCCGCGCTCGCCCGGCCACACGCTGGTGATCCCGAAGGCCGCTGCCCGCAACATCCTCGACATCAAGGCTGATGACTACGCCCATGTCGCGCGCGCCGGCCACAAGATCGCCGCCGCTGCGATGAAGGCGTTCGAGGCCGACGGCATCACGGTGCAGCAGTTCAACGAGCCCGCCGGCGGCCAGGTGGTCTTCCATCTGCACATGCACGTGATGCCGCGCAAGGACGGCGTCGCGCTGCTGCCGCCCGCGAGCCATAAGGAAGACGGCAAGGTGCTGGAGGCGAATGCGGCGAAGCTGATCGCGGCGTTGAAGTGACGCCACCGGCGTCATTCCCCGATGCGCAATTGCGCATCTGAGGGCGCGCCACTTGGCGCGAGCCCGGAATCCATTCTTCCGCAAATCTTGAACTGACGAGCGACCGCGCTTGCGGCCCGATGGATTCCGGGCTCGTCGCTGCGCGACGCCCCGGAATGACGAGTTACTCCGTCTCGAAATCCCCAGCCTGCGGCGAAGCCAGCGGGGTGAACTCGCAGCGGTCGGGCTTGACGTCGATCAGCGGTGTCTCGTCGAGGCAGTCGAGGCCGCGCACCAGGATGACGTTGCCCTCGACGCCGACCAGCTTGACGATCGAGGTGCCGATCGGATTCGGCCGCACCGGCGAGCGCAGCGAGAAGGTGCCGCGGGTGTTGCCGTTGTTCTTCGGGCTTTGCAGCACGATGTCGCGGCGCGACTGGTGCAGCCAGTACAGCACTTCGAGGTTCGAATAGAAATCGACGCCCTTGATCGCGGCGACCCAGGGCTCGAAGATCTCGAGCCGGCACACCGGGCCGTCATGCCGCCCCTGTCGCGGCGTCGCCAGCCGCGAGGTCCAGGGCGTGCGGATGCGGCCGATGAAGACGAGGCCGGCATCGCGCGCCGCCGGAATGTCGACGGCGACCTCGCCCTGGCGCAATTCCATTTCACGTACCATGTGTCAGTCCAACGATATGTTCAGCGTCTTGACCACGCCCGCCCACCGCGCCCGATCGGCACCTACGTATTTGTCGATCTCGGCCTGGCTCTTCGGCCGCAGCGGCGGAAAACCGATCTTGACCAGCGAAGCGCGAAACGCCTCGTCGTTCAAGGCCCGGTCGAGGCTGGCCTTGATCTTGTCGGCGACGTCGTCAGGCACTTTCGACGGCGCTGCGATACCATACCAGACGCTGACCGCATAATCGGGATAGCCGCTCTCGGCGATCGTCGGCAGATCGGGCAGATCGGCGATGCGCTCCGTCGAACTGACGCCAAGCGCGCGCAGCATGCCGGACCTGACCGGCGGCAGCGCGGTGCCGAGCGTATCGAACATCAGCTGGATGTTGCCTGACAAGAGGTCGGTCAGCGCCGGCCCGGCGCCCTTGTAGGGTACATGGGTCATCTCGACGCCGGCCATCTGCTTGAACATCTCGCCGGCGAGATGAACGGTGCCGCCGGTGCCGGCCGATCCGAAATTGAGTTTTCCGGGATTCTTCTTCGCGTAGGCGACGAACTCGGCAATCGTTGTGGCGGGCACCGAGGGATGCACCTCCATGATCATCGGCGCATCCGTGATGACGGACAGCAGGCGAAAATCCCTGGTCGGATCATAGGGCAGCTTTTTGTAGAGCAGCGGGTTGAGCACGAAGATCGAGGCCGCCGTCACGAACAACGTGTAGCCGTCGGGATCGGAGCGCGCGACGGCCTCGGCGCCGATCGCGCCCTGCGCGCCGGCCTTGTTCTCGACCACGACCACCTGCTTGAGATCGCGCCCCAGATACTCGCCGACGATGCGGCCGAGCACGTCGGTCGGTCCGCCCGCGGCATAGGGCACCACGAGCTTGATCGGACGCGTCGGATAGTCGGCAGCGCGTGCCGGCAGCGCCACCGTCAGTAACGCGGCCAGAGCAACGATGAATGCCGATGGTGCGCGCCGCTGCATGCCGTTTCCCCCGTTGTTGTTCTTGGGGCACGAGAGTAGCGGATAATGCGCTCGCCGCAATCAGCCGAGCCAGTATTTGCCCGAGAGCATGACGATTTCACCGGCGATCACGCCGGCGAAGATCGATTTCCGTGTGAGCATAAACACCACGAAGCCTGCTGCGACGGCGCCGTAGCGCAGCCAGTCCGGCACGCTGGCCAGCGCGCCCGGCGGCTGCACCACGATCTGCGCGATGATACCGGCGAGGATCGCGGTGGCGACCGCCCTCACCCAGACCAGGAGCTCGGAATTCTCGTCGATGCCGCCGCCGAACCACAGGCCGAGCATGCGCCAGATCTGGTTGGGGATGACGCCGGCGACGAACAGGATCGCCAGCGCGTGCCAGTCGCCGATGAAGCCCGTCATGCGCGCGCCCTCACGCTGCCTGCCCTTGCCCGGTGCACGCCATAGGCAATGGTGCCCGCGACGACGCCGCTGACCAGGATGTCGACACCGCTGTTCAGCATGGCCGCCAGCGGGAACAGCAACAGCCCGAGCACCAGTGCGACGACGTCGGCGAGCTCGCGGCAGTTGCGCGCAGTCGAGAACAGGAAGGCGAGCGGCGTCAGCATCAGCATGCCGGCGGCCAATAGCGGCGTGAGGTTGGCGGCGAGCGTGTAGCCGATCGTGTTGGCGATCAGGCAGACGGTGACGAGGCCGCAGCCGAGCCCGTGGATAAAGGCGATCCGTCTGATACGCGGCACCTGCGGCAGGAAGCGGAAGCACTCGACCCACAGCGTCACCGCCGTCAGATGCGCCACCAGGATCAGATGCCGCCGTTTGGTCTGTTCGGTGCGCATCATCGGCAACACCGACACCACCATCGGGAACAGCCTGATCGCGCTGACGGTGACCGCAACAGCCGACTGCAGCACGGTGGCACCGGAGCCGAGCGTCGTGATCACGATGATCTGCGCGGGCCCCGCCCAGACGAACGCCGTGCTCGCCAGGGTCCAGCCCAGCGAGAAGCCGGAATCATGCGCCAGCGCGCCGATGCCGAGATAGGTCGCAAACAGCACCAGGGTCAGCACGGTGGCGCCGATCGACCGCGCGCCCCACAGGAAGGCGCGGAACGAGGTCTGCCATTGCGGAGAATCGAGCGGAGGAAGCGCCACGGGGAACCGGATGGATTTGCAATCGCGGCGGCTTAGGGCGCGATGCTCAACGGGTCAAGCAAATGACGGCACAGCGCTGCTATGCAGTAGCCCTGCCCCAACCGTCATTGCGAGGAGCGAAGCGACGAAGCAATCCATCCATCCGTTTCGCTGAGGCATGGATTGCTTCGCTTCGCTCGCAATGACGCGATGAGTTTTGAGCCTTCCCTCACGCCCGGTTCTTCAGCACAAAGCACGCGCCGCCCGCCTTGCGGATGCGGCTGCACAGGCCGTCGGCCTCGGGGCGCGTGTCGGCGCCGATCCGCACCTGGTAGAAGGTGGCGCTGCCGCGGGTGCGCAGCCGCGAGGAGAGCAGGCTGGGATCCTGGTCGCCGATCACGCTCGACAGCCGCTTGAGGGCGCGGGCATACATCGCGAGCGCCTTGTCGCGGCTGAAGCCGGCGGCGAGCTGCACGCCCCACAGCTTGGCCGCCGACAGCGTGACGTGCTGCTCGAGCCCGGCCACGAACGGATTGGGCGCGCGCTTCAACAGCGCCATCAGCTGACGGCAGCTCGTGGTCGGCGCACGCTGTGGCATCTTGCCGCTGCGGCCGGCGGCAGCCCAGTCGTCGACGCTGGTACCGGTGATCGCGGAGACATAGTTGCGCGTCTCCTGCGGCATGTAACCGGAGCCGGCGAGCCAGTCCTGCACGCGGCGCGGGCCGGCATTGTAGGCGGCCGCCGCGAGGCCGAGATTGCCGAACTGGTTGCGCAGCTCGCTCAGGAATTCGGCCGACTTCGGCAGCGCCTGCACCGGATCGAGCGGATCGAGCAGTCCGCGCTCGTTGGCGGTGCCCGGCATGAACTGCGCGATGCCCTGCGCGCGCTGGCCGTTGCGGGTGACGGGCCCGACCGCGTCGGCCTGGAAACGGCTCTCCTGCCAGATCACGCGGGCGAAGAATTCGAGCGGCAAATCGTTCGCCCGCGCCGCCGACTCGATCATCAGGCACATCGCCTCGCGGGTGTCGCTCTCGCGCGCGTCGTCTGCCGGCTTGTCGGCCGCGGCCGCGGGCGCGTCCGCTGGAGGTGCCGCAGGTTTGTCGGCCTGCGTCCCCGCAGGCTGCTCCGCTGGCGCAGCCGCGGGAGTCTCGGCAGGCGTGGCCGGCTTGTCCGCAGGCGGCGGTGCGGGCTGTTCGGGGCCTGGCGGCGTCGCCTGGGCTGCGGCAGGCGCATCCTCCGCGCCGGCGCCGACCGGCAACAGCAGCGTCAGAAGCATGACCAATGCGGCGCAAAGACCCGTTCGCATCGCAAATCTGTTCCCGCGCAACGCGGCTTGACACCGCAGGCTCGTGGTCTAGCTATGGACTGAAATGATGGCGCGCAAAAGGGAGCGCAAAATGGCCGCAGCCTCCGACGATCAAACAGGCTTTGCCCCCGACGACGACGCCCCGATCGGCTACATGAAGCGAACCCGCGATTATTACGCGGCAATCGGCTACACCACCCCCTACCGCTGGGCCCATTACACCTCCGCCCCGTTCCAGCCCTTGAACAAACCGCTGAGCCAGTCCCGCGTCGCCATCATCACGACGGCGGCGCCGTTCGATCCCATCAGGGGCGACCAGGGTCCTGGCGCGAAATACAATGGCGGGGCAAAATTCTATTCGGTCTATGACGGCGACACGTCGCAGCTACAGGATTTGCGGATTTCGCACATCGCCTATGACCGCACCCACACCACCGCGACCGACAGCAGCACCTGGTTCCCGCTGGCGCAACTCAAGCGCCTCGCCGCGGCCGGCAAGATCGGCGACGTCGCCCCGCGCTTCTTCGGCGCCCCGACCAACCGCAGCCATCGCGTCACCATCGAGACCGACGCGCCCGAAATCCTCAAGCGCTGCCGTGACGACAATGTCGACGTCGCGGTGCTGGTGCCGAACTGCCCGGTCTGCCACCAGACCGTCAGCCTGGTCGCGCGGCACCTCGAGGCGAACGGCATTCCCACCGTCGTGATGGGCTGCGCCAAGGATATCGTCGAGCACGCCGCGGTGCCGCGCTTCCTGTTCTCGGATTTCCCGCTCGGCAACTCCGCCGGCAAGCCGCATGACGAGGCCTCGCAGGCGTTCACGCTGGAGTTGGCGCTGCGCGTGCTGGAGACCGCTCCCGGCCCGCAGACCACCGTGCAGTCGCCGCTGCGCTGGAGCGACGATGCGTCCTGGAAACGGGACTACAGCAACGCCGACGCGCTGAGCGCCGAGGAGCTGGCCCGCCTGCGCCGCGAGTTCGACGCGCAGAAGGAGATCGCGAAGGGCCTCCGCGTTGCGTAGCGTAAAGCTGAGCGTTACCCGCTGTCACTTGCCCAACTCACGGTGTCATCGCCCGGCTCGACCGGGCGATCCAGTACGCCGCAGCCTCTCGGCTCAAGCACAGACGTCTCTGCAATACTGGATCACCCGCCTACGCGGGTGATGACACCGAGCAAGCTGAGAGCGTCTGCAGATTTCTGAATAATGGAAGGCTACCGCTGAGTTGCCCGACGAGTCAAGTTGCTGTGTGTCGAGCGCCGGCAACCGCAGGCTACTTTGCATGGGGTTGTTTTCGATATTTTGGCAGTGCCCCTGCGACGGCTGGCTGATGGAGCTTCGATGCGGCCCCTGCTCTGACCAGGAGGCCCCGGGTCAGGCCGCTGGTGCTGCCACCACCTGCACCGCGCCCAGCATGCCGGTTCGTTCGTGGCAGCCGAGATATTCGAAGAACTGCTCGTCGGCGGCGGCGACGGTGACCTCGTGATACAATCTGAGTTTCGCGTTCGGTCCCAAGGTCGACAGATACTTCATCGCCGCGCCGAAGATCCTGACATGGGTCGGATGCGATTCCGCCCAGCGCTCCAGCGCCGCCAGCGACTTCCACCAGCTCTGGCCGTAGGACTTTTCGGTCGGCCGCCCCTCCGCATCGACCACGCGCATATAGCGGTTGGCGTAGCAGCCGATCGGCACGCCCTCGTCGCGCAGGAAATCCATGCCCTCGCGCAGCACCGGCTCGACATCGTCGAGATACATCTTGCGTTCCGACGCCTCGGTGTCGCTCCAGTCCTGCCCGGAGCGGATCAGGCAGAGATTGTCATGCGCGACCACGCGGATCCGCGCGCCGTCGCGGATGATGCGCGGCTCGCCGTGCGGCGACATCGCGTCGGTCTGCGACAGAGGGATGCGGTCGCGCATGCCGCCCCAATACGCATGCTCCTGCACCTCGCCGCTCATGCCGTCGGCCAGAACCGCAACGCCCTCCGGGCGGCCGAGCGACGAGAACAGCGTCTCGTAGCGCGCAACATGTGGCCGCAGCACCTCGATGAAGCGGCCGACGCCGCTACCCGCCGCGGCGCTGCCAGTCCAGGCCTCGCGCGCGCCATCGAACCAGGCATCGAAACGCCCGGCATCGTCCCAATAGGCGACCGAGACGACATTGGTGAAACCGGCCTGATCGACATATTGCGCACGGTCCCAATGGGTCGGGCCGTTCTCCCCGGCAAAGCGTTTTGCGATTTGCGCCAGCGCCTCGGCCACTGCTGCGGTCGGCTCGCCGCGAACCTGCACGCCGAAATAGGCCATGATGACACTTTTGACCGCGGGCTTGTGGCGCGCGACGAACGATGGATAAGGCGGCGCGTAGTCGTCGGGCACGCGACGATGACGGGACCGCTCAGTCTGCAGATGTGAGGGAATCGCGGATTCCATGGCAGTCGCCTCCGGTTGGATTTCCCGATGCTTCAGCTCGCGGCCGCGTCGATCTCCTCGAGACTGTCGAGCGGCAGCGCGAAATGCTCGACCCGCTTGGAGGGCTTCTTGTTCAGCAAGAGACGCGTGACGTCGGGCCGCGAATAATGCCCGGCCGGATCGGCGGCGTTCTTGGCGATCCCGATCGCGCCGAGGTCGATATCGGCGAGCAGCAGGCCTTCCTGATCGGGCGGCAGCTTCTCGGCGATCGAGCTGCCGTCCGGCCCGTAGATCGCCGCGTGTCCACCGCCGACGTGCAGCAGCCCGTGCTTGTCCTCGCGGTCGCACATCTCGTCGATCATCGCCTGCGAGACCGTGGCGCAGGGCGCCAGCACGAAGCACGAGCCTTCGACCGCATAGACGCGCGAGGCCGCGTTGTTGACCTCCCAGCCGAGCGCCGGCGCGAACGGATCGTACAGCGAGAAGCTCGGCCAGGCCGCGACATGCACCTGCTCGTTCTGGGCGTACATCGCGTATTTCGACAGCGGCTGCAGGTGCTCCCAGCAGCACAGCGCGCCGAGCCGGCCGATGCCGGGGCGGTCATGCACCGCAAGGTCGCTGCCGTCGCCCTCGCCATAGACGGTGCGCTCGGCATGGGTCGGCCGCAGCTTGCGCCGCTTGGCGATGGTCTCGCCGTCGGGCCCGATCAACCATTGTGCGAGATAGAGGCTGCCGCCGTCGCGCTCGGACAGGCCGAGCACTGCGGTCATGCCCGCCTTCTTCACCGCGAGCCGCAGCTTCTCGGCCTGCGGGCTGTCGTAGCTCAGCGAATTGTCGAAATAGCGCTGCACAAACCCGCGCCCGATCGCCCAGGCCGGCGAGTCCAGCCAGATATACCAGGGATAGCCGGGGATGAAGGCCTCGGGGAACGCGATCAGCTTCGCCCCTTTGGCGGCGGCCTCCTCGATCAGCGCGATGCTCTTCGCAATTGAGGCGTCGAGGTCGAGCCAGGCCGGCGCTGCCTGCACCACCGCAACGCGATATTTCGGATGTTCGATACCCATGATGTCCTCCTCGCGGCCGGCCACTCCGGCCGGTTCGTACTTGATCGGCCCTATCAGCCTCTGACATCATGCTGCCCCGGGACCGGAAACGCCGTTCGACCAGGACGGAAGGAAAAATCGACTGCGGAGGCGATTCCCCCAGCCGTGCCCGGTACGAAGCTTGCTTTGTTGGAGTGGCCAGCGTTTGCACTCGTGAAGGGAGGAAATCATGCCGGCCCTGTTCACCACGGACAACGCGCCCACGCATCGGCGCCTCGCGCTCTGGCGGGACATCGTCTGCGACGTGTTCGTGCAGCTCGACTGCAAGTCCGATCTCGGCAGCGCCTTCCACGGCGCCATCACCAGCGCGCAACTCGGCGCGGCGAAATGCTCCGTCGTCTCGTCAGGCCAGCAGCGCGTGCTGCGCACGCCGTCGCGGATCGCGCGCGCCAGCGAGGACTTTGTCCTCGTCGCGCTCGGCCAGCGCGGCTGTGGCGCCGTGCTGCAGGACGGCCGCGAGACCGTGATCCAGCCCGGCGAGTTCGCCTTCTACGACACCACCCGGCCCTACGAATTGCGCTTCGACGACGACTTCACGCAAACCATCTTCCAGGTGCCGCGCGAGATGCTGCACCGGCGCTTCGCCGGCACGCAGGGTCTCACGGCGACCACGTTCTCATCGGATCGTCCGGTGCAGCGGCTGGCCTGGCAGTTTATCTCGGGCCTCTCCGACGTCGCCGACAAGCTCGATCCTGATAGCGCGATCCGCCTCGCCGATCAGGCCGCCGACCTGCTCGCGATGGCGATGAGCGAACGGCTCGGCGGCGCGGCGCTGCCCGCCTCGACCCACCGCTCCGCGCTGCTTTACCGGCTGAAGGCGCATGTGCTCGCGCACCTGCAAAACCCCGATCTCGGCCTCACCGAGACCGCCGCCGCGCTCGGCATCTCGCCGCGCTACGTCAACAGCCTGCTCGCCGACGAGGACACCTCGTTCCAGCGCTTCGTGCTGGCGCAGCGGCTGGAGCGCTGCAAGCGCGACCTAGCCTCGCCGGCGCATGCCCATCGCCACATCGGCGAGATCGCCTTCGCCTGGGGCTTTAACGATCTCTCGCATTTCGGCCGCGTGTTCCGCGACCATTACGGCCTGTCGCCGCGCGATTGGCGGCACAGCCGGCTGCCGAATTAGCGTCAGATGGCGGTTTGCGGCGCAAAATAGCCGGGAATCCGCACCCTCACGGGTGCTAACAATTTACGCTAACTGCAACCGGTTCCCGCCGCGCCCTTCTTTTCGCAGGTCCGGGCCGGTACAGTCCTGCCGTTCATTTGGAGTATTTCCCATGCAGGACCGGCGCCAGAGCCCACGCGACAAGGTGTTTTACGGTGCGGTTGCCGAGATCAATGAGCGCGGCTCGACGATGGATTGCGTCGTCCGCAACATCAGCGAAGGCGGCGCCTGCGTCGAATTTGGCGACGCCGCGCGCCTCCCCGAGGAGATGAACCTCAACATCGCGCGCAAGGGCCGCTCGTTCCTGGCACGCCTGATCTGGCGCCAGGCCAACAAGGTCGGCCTCGCGTTCCGGATCATGACCTCGGACACGCCGGTCAGCGATCTCGACGAGCGGGTCCGCCGCAGCGAGATCAAGAAGCGGCAGCTGCAGCGTCGCATCAAGGAGTTGCTCGGTCAGGGCTAAAGCGCGGCTCGCCGGCCTCATTTCGATCGCGGCCGGCGTCTGTCATTTCGGGGGTTGCAAAGGTCAGGCTAATCCAGCATCCGGTAAGCCCGCCGATGCTGGAACCGAAAGCAACTTCACGACATGTCGTCCGCGATCCTTGAGCATCCCGACGGGCTGCCGCAGCCGCAGCGCAATTGGGCCATTCTCACGATCGCGCTCGGCCTCGTGATGGCCGTCGTCGACGGCTCGATCGCCAACGTGGCGCTGCCGACCATCGCCCGGGATCTCGACGCCAGCCCCGCATTCTCGATCTGGATCGTCAACGGCTACCAGTTGGCGATCACGATCTCGCTGCTGCCGCTGGCCTCGCTCGGCGAGATCATCGGCTATCGCCGGGTCTATCTGGCAGGACTGTTGTTGTTCGCACTGGCGTCGCTGTTCTGCGCGCTGTCGCACACGCTGCCGCTGCTGACGGTCGCCCGCATCCTGCAGGGATTTGGCGCCGCCGGAATCCTCAGCGTCAACACCGCGCTGGTCCGCTTCATCTATCCGCATTCGCTGCTCGGCCGCGGCATCGGCGTCAACGCGCTCGTCGTCGCCATCTCGGCCGCGGTCGGTCCGACCATCGCCTCGTTCATCCTGGCGGTCGGGACTTGGCCGTATCTGTTCGCCATCAACGTCCCGCTCGGCGTTATCACGCTGGCACTGGGCTGGCGCTATCTGCCGCATACCCTTCCCGCCGTGCACGCCTTCGACTGGCAAAGCGCTGCGATGAGCGCCATCGCGTTCGGATTTGGCATCTCAGCGATCGACAGCGCCGGCCATGGCGAGGCGCTGTATCTCTGCGCCCTGGAGTTCGCCATAGCTGCGGTCGCCTCGCATTTGCTGTACCGGCGGCAGCAGCATCTGCCCTCGCCGCTGCTGCCGGTCGACTTGCTGCGGATCCCGATCTTCGCGCTGTCGATCGGCACCTCGATCGCCTCGTTCTGCGGCCAGATGCTGGCCTTTGTCGCGATGCCTTTCTATCTCGAGAACCATTTCGGATATTCCGCGGTGCAGATCGGCCTCCTGATCACGCCCTGGCCGATCGCGGTCGCCTTCGCCGCGCCGCTCGCCGGCTGGCTGGTCGAGCGCTATCCGGCCGGCCTGCTCGGCGGCATCGGCTTGCTGCTGTTCGCATTGGGATTGGGCACGCTGGCATTCATGCCGGCCAACGCGGCACCGATCGACGTGATCTGGCGCATGGCGCTTGCGGGTGTCGGCTTCGGCCTGTTCCAGACCCCGAACAACCGCACCATGATCGCCGCCGCGCCACGCGAGCGCTCGGGCGGCGCCAGCGGCATGCTCGGCACCGCACGCCTGCTCGGACAGACCATCGGCGCCGCGCTGGTGGCGCTGCTGCTGGCGCGCTTTCCGGCCGACGGCACACGGATCTCGCTGATGGTCGGCGTCGGCTTTGCGCTGGTCGGCGCCCTGCTCAGCACGCTACGGCTGTCATCCGTCGGCAGCCGCGGTGCCGATCAGGTGCGGGTCCATGAGGGCCAGCGTTTGAAGGGCGAGTGATGCGGCACACGATACGTTGATCGCGTCATGCGCCAATCGTCGCCAAACAAAAAGGCCGGCTATTCAGCCGGCCTTTTCATTGGATTGCTCGGCTCGCGCCTCAGGCCTTGACCATCGGCCCCTTCGAGGCCGGCCCCTTGGTGCCGCCTCCGCCGCCGTTGTTGGGACCGCCCTTCGGCGGCTTGCGCTTGCGCGGCGGCAGCTTCTCCGGCTTCGGCGTGACCGGGCCCTCGACATATTCGAAGCCGATCTTGTCCTTGTCGGTCGCCTCGTCCTTGACCAGGATGACGCGGACGTGTCCGCCGCCCTTGAGCTGGCCGAACAGCACCTCATCCGCGAGCGGCTTCTTGATGTGCTCCTGGATGATGCGCGCCATCGGACGCGCGCCCATCTGCTCGTCATAGCCGTGCTCGATCAACCAGGCCTTGGCGGGCTCGGACAGCTCGATCGTGACGTCGCGGTCGGCGAGTTGCGCCTCGAGCTGCAACACGAACTTCTCGACCACCATGCCGATCACGTCGGCATTGAGGTGCGCGAAGGAGACGATCGCATCCAGCCGGTTGCGGAACTCCGGCGCGAACTGGCGGTTGATCGCCTCATGATCGTCGCCTTCCCGCTTCGAGCGGGTGAAGCCGAAGGCCTGCCGTGCGAGGTCGGCCGCGCCCGCATTCGTGGTCATGATCAGGATCACGTTGCGGAAGTTGACCTGCTTGCCATTGTGGTCGGTGAGCCGGCCATGATCCATGATCTGCAGCAGCACATTGTACAGATCCGGATGCGCCTTCTCGATTTCGTCGAGCAGCACCACGCAATGCGGATGCTGGTCCACGCCATCGGTGAGCAGGCCGCCCTGGTCGAAGCCAACATAGCCGGGAGGCGCGCCGATCAGGCGCGACACGGTATGCCGCTCCATGTATTCGGACATGTCGAAGCGCAACAGTTCGACGCCAAGCGAGGCTGCCAGCTGCTTTGCGACCTCGGTCTTGCCGACGCCGGTGGGGCCCGAGAACAGATACGAGCCGATCGGCTTTTCCGGCTCGCGCAGGCCGGCCCGCGACAGCTTGATCGACGCAGCCAGCGCCTCGATCGCCTTGTCCTGACCGAACACCGTGCGCTTCAGCGTCTGCTCGAGATGCTTCAGCACCTCGGCATCGTCCTTCGACACGCTCTTCGGCGGGATCCGCGCCATGGTCGCGATCGTGGTCTCGATCTCCTTGATGCCGATCGTCTTCTTGCGCTTGCTCTCGGCGACCAGCATCTGCGCCGCACCTGACTCGTCGATCACGTCGATCGCCTTGTCGGGCAGCTTGCGGTCGTGGATGTAGCGCGAGGACAGCTGGACGGCCGCCTCGATCGCCTCATTGGTGTATTTCAGCCGATGGTAATCCTCGAAATAGGGTTTCAGGCCCTTGAGGATCGCGATCGCGTCTTCCACCGTCGGCTCGTTGACGTCGATCTTCTGGAAGCGCCGCACCAGCGCGCGGTCCTTCTCGAAGTGCTGACGGTATTCCTTGTAGGTGGTCGAGCCCATGCAGCGGATCGTGCCCGAGGCCAGCGCCGGCTTGAGCAGATTGGACGCGTCCATCGCGCCGCCGGAGGTGGCGCCGGCGCCGATCACGGTGTGGATCTCGTCGATGAACAGGATGGCGTTCGGGTGCGCCTCCAGCTCCTTCAGGACCTGCTTGAGCCGCTCCTCGAAATCGCCGCGGTAGCGGGTGCCCGCCAGCAGCGTGCCCATGTCGAGCGAGAACACGGTCGCGGCCGCCAGCACTTCCGGCACATCGCTGTCGACGATGCGCTTGGCGAGGCCTTCGGCGATCGCGGTCTTGCCGACGCCGGCTTCGCCGACGAACAGCGGGTTGTTCTTCTG
Organism: Bradyrhizobium septentrionale; assembly: GCF_011516645.4. NCBI lineage: Bacteria > Pseudomonadati > Pseudomonadota > Alphaproteobacteria > Hyphomicrobiales > Nitrobacteraceae > Bradyrhizobium > Bradyrhizobium septentrionale. The sequence goes on from NZ_CP088285.1 coordinate 8,419,084, forward strand.
GCGGCGGCACAGCACCTGGATCGCACGGTTGATTTCGGCATTGCGGCCGATCACCGGATCGATCTTGCCGTCGCGCGCCTTCTTGTTGAGGTTGACGCAATAGGTATCGAGCGCCTCGCCCTTCTTCTTGGCGTCCTCGTTGCCCTTGGTCTCGGTTTCCTCGTCGACGCCGCGCACCGGCCGCGCCTCGGAGACGCCGGGCCGCTTGGCGATGCCGTGGCTGATGTAGTTGACGGCGTCGTAGCGCGTCATGTCCTGCTCCTGCAGGAAATACGCAGCGTGGCTCTCGCGCTCGGCGAAGATCGCGATCAGGACATTGGCGCCGGTCACTTCCTCGCGACCGGACGACTGGACGTGAATCACCGCGCGCTGGATCACGCGCTGGAACCCGGCCGTCGGCTTCGCATCGTCGGCGCCGTCGGTCACCAGGTTCTCGAATTCGGTCTCGAGATAATTGACGAGGCTGGTCCTGAGCTTGTCGAGATCGACGCTGCAGGCCCGCATCACCGCCGCCGCATCCGAGTCATCGATCAGCGACAGCAGCAGATGTTCGAGCGTCGCGTATTGATGGTGACGCTCGTTCGCGATCGCCAATGCACGATGCAAGGATTGTTCAAGGCTTTGAGAAAAAGTAGGCATTCGCGTCCTCTATGGCCCCCGGCCATCATGATCGCCATTACCGGGTCAGGCAATAACAACCTTCGTGATCGCCGTTGATATAGTTACGACGGATCGTGGCGAAAGACCGGCCCCAACACGATGGTTTTCCTCTAAATTGCAGGCACCGGAACGTCGCATGCGGTCCACGCCCGTGATCATACGGGACGCGCGGTTGCGTCATAAAACGCGATGCAAGACCCGTTCCGCGGCCCGCGGCGGGTCAATCGTTCCAGCGAACTACTTCTTTTCCATCACACATTGCAGTGGATGCTGATGCTTGCGCGCGAAGTCCATGACCTGCGTCACCTTGGTCTCGGCGATCTCATAGGTAAACACGCCGCACTCACCGATCCCGTGATGGTGAACATGCAGCATGATCTTGGTCGCCGCCTCGGCGTCCTTGTTGAAGAATCGTTCCAGCACGTGAACGACGAACTCCATCGGAGTGTAGTCGTCGTTCAGGATCAGGACACGATACAGGTTCGGGCGCTTGGTCTTCGGCTTGACCTTGGTGATGACCGAGGTCGACGGGCCGGTGCCCGCGCCGTTGCGGTTGTCGTCATTGCTCATTGTCGGCGCCGGCGCGGCCGGTACCACCGGCATGGACGAAACCGGCTCGGAGATCAGGGCTGTAGACGTAAGTCGCAACATGGCTCAGGCGTTCGAATTCCCCAGGGGAAACCGGTTGGCGATTGGAAGGTGGTCGCGATGGCCGCAAGACTGATCGCGGAACCCCCAGCAATGCTTTCCAGATTGCCGCTCCCGGTTCGATCCGGCGGCCGGATCGACTTCCCGAATATGGGCCTCGCGACGCCCTGCCGCAAGCGCAGAACCCCGGCGACCCACCGGTCCGATTCCCGGCGCGGCAACCCTTGGAAGGTTAATCATTTCTGCCCGATTTGACAAAGGATCAGGGCGTCCAATTTAGACGCCATTGAGGATAGCGAGCGCTTTTGCCCCGATTTAGAGCCTTCCGCAGGGCCGGCTGCGGGTTTCCCCAGCCCGATTCACCATCTGTTTAGCCGCGCACGTAGAGATGGCCCAGCAATCCATTTTGACGAGAGCGCCATGCTTGGTTCAGCCATTTCCAATCGCTTCCGCTCGGCTGCCGGCCGGTTTTCCAGGGCAACCGACGGCAATGTCGCGGTGATCTTCACCCTCGCAATCCTGCCGCTGTTCGCCTTCGTGGGTGCCGCGATCGACTACACCCGCGCCAACAACGCCCGCTCCTCGATGCAGGCGGCGCTCGATTCCACCGCACTGATGCTGTCCAAGGATCTGACCATGGGCAGCATCACGGCCGCCCAGATCCCGAGCAAGGCCACGACTTATTTCACTGGCCTTTATACCAACAAGGACGGCCAGGGCATTGCCGTCTCGGCCACCTATACCACCCCGACCGCCAGCACGGCGGCGACCATCCTGCTGAGCGGATCCGGCTTCATCAAGTCTGACTTCATGCAGCTTGCCGGCTTCCCGACCATGAATTTCAGCAGCTCGACGACCACCACCTGGGGCAACGTCAAGATGCGCGTCGCGCTCGCCCTCGACAACACCGGATCGATGGCCCAGGACGGCAAGATTACCGCGCTGCGCAACGCGGTGGCCGCAACCGGCGGACTGATCGACCAGCTCAGCGCGCTGAGCAAGAGCAACGGCGACGTCTACATCTCCGTCATTCCGTTCGCCAAGGTCGTCAATGTCGGCACCGGCAATTCCGGCCAGAGCTGGATCGACTGGACCGACTGGCTCAATCCGCCGACCACGCAGCCCGCCAACGGCACCATGCAGGCAAGTCTGCCGATGAACTGGCATGCGGTCGGACCGGGTGCGCGCTGCCCCTGGACCACCAGCAGCGGCGGCTTCAGCTGCGTGAGGAATCCGACCAGCACGTCGACCACGAACTACATCCCCTCGAGCGGGACCTATTCCGGCTACATCTGCCCGAGCGTCGATGCCAACTCGCACACGCGCTACAATGGCTGCTGGGTGAGCACACAGGTCGGCACCACCGCGCAGGTATTCTGCACCGGGTCGTCGTTATGCGCCTGCCCGACGGACTCCACCGGCAACGCCGTCTCCGGCTGCAGTTGCGCGACCAGCGGCGGCGTCAAGTCGTGCACCGGCTATATCTATACCCACAACTGGACGCAGCCGGGCCCCAACGACACGACCGACAATCCGGGCCAGCCCCGCGTCAGCGCTGTTGTCGGATGGACCAACAACAAATGGACCGCAACCACTCAGACACCCACCGTGCAGAACGACTGGCGGCAGGCGTCCACCAATCCGATCGGCAACTGGACGGGCTGCGTCACCGACCGTACCCAGCCGAACGATGCGACCGGCGTGCTGCCGGCGTCGTCCGACGTCACCACGCTGTTCCCGGCCAACGAGTACTATGAGAACAGCACGTACTACTGCAACACCAGCGTTTCGACGCCGCTCGAGCCGATCATCCCGCTGAGCTATAACTGGACCACGCTCAAGAATGCGGTCAACGCGATGCAGCCGACCGGCGGCACCAACCAGGCGGTCGGACTGGCCTGGGCCTGGCAGTCCCTGCTGGTGGGCGGTCCGTTGAACGCACCGGCGGAAGACTCCAACACAACCTATAACCGGGTCATCATTCTCTTGTCCGACGGTCTGAACACCGAGGACCGCTGGCCCGACTACGGCGACGGCAGCTCGCAGGCATCAGGCAATCCGATCGACGCAAGGCAGGCGCTGATGTGCCAGAATCTGAAGGCCGCGACGGATAGCGGCGGCCGGCCGATGTACACCATCTACACAATCCAGGTGAACACCGGCACGCCCGCCGATCCGACCTCGACCGTCTTGCAGAACTGTGCGAGCAGCGCCGACAAATTCTACATGCTGACCAGCTCCACCCAGATCGTCACGGCGTTCAACTCGATCGGAACGGCGCTGAGCAAGCTGCGGCTGGCGAAGTAACCGCCCGCTTCAGGCACAACAAAAAAAGCCCGGCCGCAACGGCCGGGCTTTTCGTTTGTCTCGATCAGCGAGGCTTACTGAGCAGCCGGCGTGAACTTGGAGACCAGGCCCTCATAGGGCTTGAAGGTCTGCTTGGCGCAGTCGCTGTACAGGCCGGCGATCTTCTGCGATTCCGCGACGAAGGTCTCGTAGGACGAGCGCAGGTACTCGGTCTGCGCCTCGAGCGCCTTGTCCAGCGACTTCACGCCCGACAGCTTCTCGACGAACGATTTGGTGTCCTCAAAGGACTTCTTGGCATAGTCGCCATAGGCGGTAGCAATGGCCTGGACGCCGCTCTGCAGGTTGTTCGCGGAGGCGGTAACCGACTCCATATGCTCTTTGCCGTAGCTCTGAATGTCTTCGATCTTGACCATGGATAGAATGTCCTTTTCCCAGACTTGAACGCGCAAATTCCCATGCCGGGAAGCTCCCGGCCCCCTGACTTGATCAGAATACCGCATCGCACAATAAAGTCAACAAATATTGTGCAACGCACAATCACACAGCCCGAATCTTCGGCATTTGCGCTAAACCCCGGGCGACTGCGCAACGGTTGCTTAATCTTTTGGAAACTCGGTCCGCCTAACCTGATTCCCGGGCTCTTGTTCGCCTTCCAACAGACGGCCCCGAAAGCTGTTTGTGAACAATACCTTAGCTAGAAGAGCGACCTGAGCGGCCACCGCGGCGAATGGGTTCTGCCCGAAGTGGTTGGTTGCGCAGGCAAGGATCGATGGCCGCCGGGCACAATTTCGCCTCACGAGCCAGTGATCTAGATAGAAATTGGGACGGGGAAGTAGATGCTTCGAACAACCTTGGCCTCCTCGCGGGCGCTGCGAGTTGGCGTTCTTGGGCTCGTTACCGTCACGACGGCGATCCTGATCACCAGTGATAGCGCGGAGGCGCGCCGGCACCGGCGCCACTACGCCCGCCACCACAACAGCGAGCCTGCGCGCGAAAGCTACAGCCCGCAATTCGCGACGATCATTGTCGACGGCAACACCGGCTCGGTGCTGACATCAAACAGTCCCGACGGCCTGCGCCACCCCGCCTCGCTCACCAAGATCATGACGCTCTATCTGCTGTTCGAGCGCCTCGATTCCGGAAAGATGAAGCTCGACACCGAGATGCCGGTGTCGGAGCACGCCTCCGAACAGGACCCGACCAAGCTCGGCCTGCGGCCCGGCCAGACCATCAAGGTCGAAGACGCCATCAAGGGCCTGGTCACCCGTTCCGCCAATGACGCCGCGGTCGTGATCGCCGAGGCGATCGGCGGCAGCGAAGAAGACTTCGCCCGCATGATGACCCGCAAGGCGCGCGCGCTCGGCATGAGCCGGACCACTTATCGCAACGCCTCGGGCCTGCCGAACGACGAGCAGAACACCACCGCGCGCGATCAGTCGACGCTCGGCCGCGCCATCCAGGACCGCTTCCCGCGCTACTATCGCTACTTCTCGACGACGGCTTTCAATTTCCGCGGCCACACCATCACCGGTCACAATCGTCTGCTCGGCAGCGTTGAGGGCGTCGACGGCATCAAGACCGGCTACACCCGCGCCTCCGGCTTCAACCTCGTGACCTCGATCCACCGCGGCAATCGGTTCCTGGTCGGCGTGGTGCTCGGCGGCCGCAGCGGCGGTTCCCGCGACGCCATCATGCGCAACCTGCTGGCCGAGAACATCGGCAAGGGTGCGACCACCCGCACGGCCGCCGCGATCACCGAACGCAATCCGGCCGACGCCAATGTCGAGGTCGCCGATGCGGACGATGCACGCGCGTCGGCGGAGACCGCGCCGGTCGCCGCGGCGGAGCCCGCCGCGCCTGCCCCGATGCCGGCGCCGCGCCCGGCCAAGCCCTCCCTGATGGCAGCGGCCGCTGCCGCCCTGCCGCCGCCCCCGGCCAAGCCGGAGCCGCAGGCCAAGCCCGAGCCGGCGCCGCTGACCTCAGGCGTGATCCAGACCCAGCCGATCGCCGCGATCCCGGGCTCGGCTGAACCGATGAAGCCGGTCAAGGTGAAGACCGTCCAGGTCAAGGCCGGCCAGATCAAGCTCGCCGCCGCCGGCCCGGCGCAGGCCGCGCCCCCGATCACCAGCACGATCCCGTCGCGCGGCGAGATACCCGAGACCTCCAATGCGATGATGGCGCGCGCCGCCGAGACCTCGAGGCCCGAGATGCCGCCGCAGCCGGCCAATTTCGGCACCGGCAACGGCATCCTCGGCGTGCTGCCGGCTTCGGCCGTGCGTACGCCCGCCCCGCCGGCGCCGCAGGCCGTGGCGTCGATCGAGCCCACCCGCAGCCTGCAGGCCGCGCCGCAGACCAGCGCCGCCAAGCCGAGCGCCGCACACACCGGCTGGATCATCCAGGTCGGTGCGCTGGAGACCGAAGGCGAGGCCAACAGGCGTATCGACCTCGCACGCAGCTCGGCCCGCGGCCTGCTCAGCAAGGCGGATCCGTTCACCGAGGTCGTCGCCAAGGACAATCGCAAGCTCTACCGGGCCCGCTTTGCCGGTCTCGAGCGTGACCAGGCCGAAGCCGCTTGCAAGACGCTGAAGCGCGCCGAGATTTCCTGCATCACCGTTCGCAACTGATCGACGCCGGAGTTTCGGTGATTGAATCAGAACCGAAACTCTCGCTTCTTTGTTTTGACGCGTTTTCTTCACGCGAACCGGTGTCCACTTCGCTCGAAAACGCTTCTGACTGCTGATCTCAAAGGGCCGGCGCCAACAGCGCCGGCCTTTTGCTTTGCATGCCGCCGCAAGAAAAACCGGGCCGTCAGCGCGCGGCGCGATCATGAAACTTCTCGTCAAGCTTTTACGGTTAAGTTTTCCCGAAAGAACATCGGTCACGCCGGACAGCGGCGGGCCAGACGGGGCATCGATCAGAGACGGAAGGCAGCTCTCGGCTGTGGCGTTGTTCGCGTAGCCGGAGTTAGAGATGCGTGCGAAGCAGAGTATCCTTGGCCTCGTTCACACGGGCCGCGAGGTACGTCGAGCCCCCCTGGTCGGGATGGAGTTTCTTCATCAGGGTGCGGTGAGCCCGGCTGATGTCGTCGCGCGACGCGCCCGGCTGCAGGCCAAGGATCTGATAGGCCTCCTCCTCGGTCATTTTGCCGCTCGCCGCCGCACGGCCCTGCCGCCCTGCCCGGTCGCCCTGCGCGTCCTGACGCCAGGCGGGAAAGCGGCGGTCCAGATAGCTTTCAAGTAGCGCGACGCTCTCGGCGTCGAAGCTCGGGACCATCGCCAGGAGCTGCGACAGGTCGAACTCGTCGAGCATGCGGCCGGCCTGCGGTCCGGCCACGATCTGGCCGCTGAGCACGCCGCTGCCGTGATCGAGGCTCATGTCGAGATATTGCGAGCGCACCCGCGAGCTCTGCCCCGCGCTGCGCGACCCGCCGAACATGCCGCCGAAATTGGGAAAGCCGGTGTTGCCGAACGGCGACCAGCCGAGCAGTCCGGCGCCGAAGATGCCGAGCGGAATGGCCACCGCCAATTCGCCCCGCACGCCGGTAAAGGCCGCAACGGCGAGCGCGAGTACCCCGCCACCGATCTTGATCGCGCGCGCGAGCACGGCGGGATTGGCCGCACGAAACATCTGCAGCGCGGAATACAGGACGACAATTGCGACGACGCCGGCGATCAGGGTTGGCATGCGCAGAATATAGGCGGCCCGGCGACAAAAAGCATGCGAAGCTTCGTCTCACCGGAGCGTGAAGCGCAACGCGTGGCGCCGGCCCCCGCCATTGAGTAGCTTGCGCCGACCGCACCGGAGGACAGTTGATGGCGATTGACGGACTGATCAGCCTTCGCAGCAATGTCGGGCCGAAGCAAACGGCCGACCGGCTCAAGTCCGAACTCGAGACGCGCGGGCTGACCCTGTTTGCGCAAATCGATCACGCCGCGGGCGCCGCCGGCGCCGGTCTTGTGCTCCGCACCACCGAGCTCTTCCTGTTCGGCAATGCAAAGGGCGGCACCCCGCTGATGCAAGCCACGCAAACGATCGGGATCGATCTGCCGCTCAAGGCGCTGGTCTGGCAGGACACCAGCGGCGACACCTGGCTCTCCTACAACGATCCGGCCTGGCTCGCCGAACGGCACGGCGTTGCGGACACGACCCAGGCGGTGACCGCCGCCATGTCGGCGTTGCTCGGCGCAATTGCAAAGGCCGTGACGTCAGGCGGGGCGTGACGCGGCGCGTTCCCTACTTCATCTGGCCGATCAGCTTCGCCGCACCGCTTGCGGTCTTGGCCAACTGCAATAGCGCCTCGCGGCCACCCGCGGCATAGGCCGCGGCGGCGCGCAGCAGCTCGCGGAGCTGCGCGGCCGCGCCGGGATCGAACCTGCACCATGCGCCGCCGGTCAGCCGCGCGATCTCGCGGAACGCGTGCTCGGCGGCCGCGTCGTGACCTTCCTGGAACATGAAGACCGGCACCTTGAGCAGGCCCAGCTCGCCGGCCTTGGTGCAGAGCTCGTCGACGCTCTCCTCCATCGCGTCGCCCACGAACACCAGCGCGCGCACGCCCGATGCGACGGCTTCGCGGCGCGTCTCCGACAAGACCTTGCCGATCTGGGTATTGCCGCCCTGGCAATCGATCTTGCTCATCAGCCGCGCGAGCTGCGCGCTGTCGGAGATCCAGCCGGTGGCACGGCATTCATTGAAGCCGCGGTAGTACACCAGGCGAATATCGAGGCTGCCGAGCGAGCCGGCCTCGCGGAACATGTCGGCCTGCAGCGTGCATGCCATGTCCCAGGTCGGCTGCCGGCTCATCGTGGCGTCGAGCGCGAACACCAGCCGGCCGCGCGCGCCGGCGCGATGCGGCGACATCGCCCGCGCCTTCGCCACGAACGCGGCGATGTCGTTCGCGGTCGACGACGGCACGTCCGGAGTGTCGGCCGGGCGTACATCGCTTCCAGATGTCGGTTTGATTGTCTTGCCGGCCATCAGCGCTTGCCTCGTGCAGCAAACACTATGTGGGCCGCGCCATGGGATTGGTCAACGTGGCGGATCGATCGACGTAACGGATTGGTCGACGTCACGGGCCAGTCTGCCCGGTTCGGGTCGCGGGCGGCCCGTCAATTGGTGATCGACGGATCCTTCTTCGTCTCGGTCTTGGTCAGCGAGAGCGACTTCTTGACCTTGTCGGTGAAGGTCTGACGCTTCTCGACCGGCACGTAGAGCGAGACGGGACCAGGCTCCAGAATCTTCGGCGGCGCATTCCTTGTGTCGACCGCCGCGACATCGCTGTCGGTGTCGGCAAGGAATTTATCGAGCATCGCCTGGATCGAGTCCTTGGCCTTCTCGGGCCCGGTGTCGCGCATGTCGTTGTGCTGGAAGTTGGTGTTCACAACGGTGATGCCAGCCTTCTCGCACTCCTCGGCATCGGGAACGACGCCGGGATCAGGCTTGAACTGCGAATCGTGAGACCGGAATGAGAGAATCTTGAACCTGCCGTCGGTCATGAACGGCACCCGCAGGTTGTCCAGCGTCACGACCTTCTTGATTTCGTCGGGATACTGCTTGGCGAAATACATCGCGATGTCGCCGCCATTGGAATGGCCGACCATCGTCAGCTTGCTGTAATCGGCGTTCGGGAGACGCTTCTTCATCTCCTCGATCGCGAATTTGATGTTGGTGATGCCGCGCTGATACTGCGGCAAACGGCCGACATAGATCTCGCCGACCTTGGTCACCATCGGTCCGTCCGACGGCAGGTCGTTCTGAATGCTGATGGTCAGATAGCCGCGCGCTGCGAACACGTTCGCGAGGAAGGAATATTCGGTGAATTTGACGGTATTGCCATGATTGAGGATCGCAACCGGCAACTTGATCATGCCAGCGTCGGCCTGCATCTCCTTGTCGAAGCGCACGGCGACGTCGACTGCGACCGGCCGCTCATCGCGCGTCGGATCCTTGAACATGATGGTTTCGTGACGGATCGCCCACTTGCTCGCGGTGAAGTAAGCGGCCGTGACCACCACACAGAGCGAAAGCAGAACGGAAATTCCACGCTTCATGACGTCCTCAAAGCGCCCGCCTTACAGGGCTGATTTTCGCCGGAGGCTCTTCGGCCTCCTTTTCAGAATATATGTCACAGCGCCGTGACAGGAAGTCCAAATATTGTGGCTTTGACGCCATAACGTTGTGCGCTGCACCTATAGTTTGTGCATTGCTTCTATCGCGTTGGCGCGATGGCACCACAGCACCTTACCCACCGGCGAGACGGACAAGGGAGCGATGGCGTCCCCAGTAAAACCGGATTTCGGCTGCTTTGTTCCGGCTTTTTGGCCACTCTGTGGCAAAAATCACCGGAAAACCACGGATTTCAACCGATTTCGGTGTAAATGACCAGTTTCAGGCCGGGATCGTCATTGGCCTGGAAACGGGCCTATTCGAAACCCAGCCGGCCGCGCCTGCGCCGGGTTCCGAACCCGGTTGGACGATTCCTCAGCCCGGCTGGCCGATGCCTGGGACGTCATCCGGGTTGCCCGCCCCGGACGCGTGCTTCGCGAACGCGACGCGCCGGAATTCAGTCGGTGTCAGATCGGTGGCTGCCTTGAAGGCCCGATTGAACGGGCCGATCGACTGGAATCCGGCGTCGATGGCGATGGTCAGCACCGGCACTTGCTTTTGTCCGGGATCCGCCAGGGCCGCGCTGGCATCCTCGATCCGGTAGTGATTGAGGAAGGCATTGAAGTTGCGATACCCCAGTCCTTCATTGATCAACTGCCTCAGCCGGTATTCCTGAATACCGAGCTCTGCAGCCAGCGCGCCGATGGTCAGTCCTTCACGCCGGTAGGCGCGCTCCACGGTCATCAGCCGCAGCAGCCGGCGCAACAATTCGGGGTCGACCGTGGGCGGCTTGTCCTCTCCAGGTGCCACAGCACTGGTCTCGCCCGGAACCCTGTCCGTGGTGGGCAGAAAAGCGGATGCCTGCTGCATTCTTGCCGCCTGAAACAGACTCCATCCACTGAGGCTCAGCAGCACCCACAGCCCGACCGCGTTGGCGATGCTCCAAACGGAGGAGCCGAACGCGGGCCAAAGGCCGTGAAAAAACCCCGCGACGCTATAGGTCACCGCGCCGACCAGGACGACGGCGCGCAACCGCCGTCGTCCCGCCACCAGGTCCAGGCGCCATGTCGGGAGTATCTGCGCCGCAGCCAGGAGAGCGAGGCCGAGATAGACGAACGACAGCGGTCGATCGAGGTCGCCTCTGAGCACGGTTCTTGCGGGCCAGAGGTCAAACAGTTGCGCGCCGACAATGGCGACCAGCAAGGCGCCATGCCAGGGCCCCAGGACGAAATCGTCATCGAAGGTCGCGCGCGCCCAGAGCCAGAGCAGGACCGCCCCGCTGCTGGAAAGAGCGGCCAGGATCAGGCTCCAGTATGGCCATGGCCGCGGAAACCCCGGCGCCGAGGTAATCGCTGATGCCGCAACGGCGACCAGCAACGCGGCGCTCAGGCGCGCCGCCGTGTCGCTGCGGTCGCGAAGCAGCACGCCTGCGATCAACAACGCCAATCCGACCGCGGCGCCCCGACAACCCAGATCGATCGCCATCAACGCGCTGCTGCTCACGATCGCTAGCTGCCGATGATGTCGTGGACTTCCAGCGGCTTGTCGACCTGGCTGAACCATTCCGCCCGGTTGGCGGCCCGGCGGCGGCCGCGCTCGTCGAGCGGCAGCTTGAGCTGGCGTAACAGGCCCATCACCTCCTCGCGCGCGGTGACGTGCCCGAGATTCGGGCGGGTGCCGAGCGTCGCCTCGTCGATGTCGTCGAGCGCCGTCAGCCCGCGCGGGAAGAATTCGCGATAGACCACCCGCTCGGCAAAACCGTCGACCGAACGGAACCCGAGCCGCAGCGACAGCTGCTTGAGGCCGTCGGCGACCAGCTGCTTGTTGCGTGAGCCGAGCATCGACAGGCGGTTGCGCACCACGATCCAGTCGGTCGAGGCGCCGTCGAGCTGGCGCCGCTTGCGTCTGGTGTCGCGCACCATCTCGGCATAGTGGCTCTCGCCAGTCACCGCGTAGGTCGCGGCATCGACGGTGCCCAGCACGTCGAAATCGAGGAAGCTGTCGTTGATCGGCGTCACCAGCGTGTCGGCCATCGAATGCGCGAGCCGCATCAGGTAGCTGTCCGAGCCCGGCGTATCGATGACGATGAAATCATAGCCGCGTTCCACCGCGCTCACCGCTGCCATGAACTGCTGGAATTCGGCGTTCTCGTTGTCCTCGATCTGCATCGTCTCGCCGTACTTGATGCAGTGGTGCGCCGGGAGTTCGAGATCGAGGCCGGAGCGCCGCGCCCAGGCCTGCCGATTATTGATGTAGTGGGTGAAACTTTGCTGGCGGCAATCGAGATCGATGGTGGCGACGCGCTGTCCGGCCTTCAGGAGCGCGACGGCGATATGCAGGGCGGTGGTCGACTTGCCCGAACCACCCTTCTCGTTGCCCAGCACGATGACATGCGCGGAGCCGGACTGACCCTGACTAGCCTGCACCAACATGATTCAAACCCCGGCGATGATCTTCAAATCGCGCACGGCTGCGGTCAAGTGAAATGCATCACGGCGAGAGGAATTCAATTGCAGCCGTCCTTAATGATGAATCGATCAGGCAAGATGGCTGCGTCGATCGGCGGCATGACTTGCGTGATCCACGCGCGCCCGGGATCGGGTAAGGCTGGTCGCGACACGCCGGTTTGCCGATAGCGGTGCGGTCTTGGTAAGCTGCGCCACCCGCCGAACCGCAAACATCCCACCCGGATCGCCCCACGAGTTGAGACCAGATGCCGAGAAATCCCACCGTCGTTCGTACCGTCCCTGCCCTTCGTCGTGCCGTCGACGCCTTCCGCGCCAAGAAGGCGGCCGTCGCGTTGGTCCCGACCATGGGAGCCCTCCATGACGGCCATGTGTCGCTGGTGCGGCTTGCCAAGCGCCGCGCCAAGCGGGTCGTCGTCTCGATCTTCGTCAACCCGACCCAGTTCGCGCCGACGGAAGATTTCGGCTCCTATCCGCGCACCTGGAAGGAAGACGTCGCCAAGCTCGCCGCTGAAGGCGTCGACCTGATCTGGCATCCGGAGGTGAAGGCGATGTATCCGGACGGCTTCGCCACCAGGATCGTGCCGGAGGGGCCGGCCACCGCCGGGCTCGAGGATCGCTTCCGGCCGCATTTCTTCGGCGGCGTGGCCACCGTGGTCGGCAAGCTGTTCACCCAGGTCCGGCCCGACGTTGCGATCTTCGGCGAGAAGGATTTTCAGCAGCTCCGGGTCGTCACCCAGATGGCGGCCGACCTCGACCTCGGCGTCAAGGTGATCGGGTCGAGGACGGTGCGCGAACGCGATGGCCTCGCGATGTCCTCACGCAACGTCTACCTCTCGGCGGAGGAACGGCGCACCGCCCCCGAGCTGCATCGGGTGATGAAAGAAACGGCAGGCCGGCTGCGTGCCGGCGAGGACACCGCAACCGCGATGGCCGCCGGCGCCGCGCTGATCACCAAAGCCGGCTTCGCGCTCGATTATCTCGAGGTTCGTCACGCCGCCTCGCTGGCGCCGATCGGCTCGCTGAAGGACGGCCCGATGCGGATGCTGGTGGCGGCACGGCTCGGCAGCACACGCCTGATCGACAACATCGCTGTGTAGCCATGCCGGGTTGAGCTTGCTCCGATGCCGCGACGCAGGGATTATCGCGCTTTTCAGGGGCGGTTGGAATGAGCGGTTACTTCAGGCACGGCATTCTACTACTCGGCATCGCGCTGCTGGCCGCGGGCCTGGCGCAGGCGCAGACCCGGCCACCGATTGGCGGCATCGGATCGGCACCGGATGCGATGATCTTCTATGTCGCCCATGGCGGCCCCGATGCCTGCGGCCCGGGTTGTTCGGAGTGGATCGCGGCCGAGGGCGTCATTCAGTTCGATACCTTCAAGCGGCTGATCGCGATCCTGGACCGGCAAGCAGGCCGCAAGCTGCCGATCGTGATCAATAGCCGGGGTGCGTCCAACCTCAACGTCGCGGTCAGTCTCGGCCGGATCCTGCGCGACCGCGGCATCGATGCCATAGTTGCAATCACGGAGGTCGAGGCTTGCAGCGGCAAGTCCGAAGCCGACTGCTTCGCGCTCAAACGGCCGGGCGGCCCGCTGGACGCCAGGGAAAATGTCTCCAGGATCGTCTGCGACCTCGCCTGCGCGCTGATGCTCGCGGGCGGTGTGCATCGCACGCTGCCGCCCGACAGCCATGTGGTCGTGAGCGGCATGTCGATCCATCACCGCATCGCGCCGAACGTCTCCGAAGAACGCCGTGAGGGCCTTACCGCGCTCTATACCAAGCAGTACCGCATGTATCTGCGCGAGATGGGCGTCGGGGAAGATCTGATCGATATGATGGAGCAAAGTGCGGCGGCCGCACAGAACATCGATGTGCCACCGTCCGAATGGACGCGGCTGCACCTGACCACAGCGCCACTCTAAAGCAATCCGAGGTCGCGCAGCTCGCGGCGCATCGGCTCGGGCATCGACGCCACGCTGGCCGCGCTCGATTTGGTGAGATCTGCCGGCGCCGAGTCCGCGGTCAGATAACGCCAGCCCTGGAACGGCCGCATCGGCCGCGGCGAAACCGCGATCACCTTGGGCTGCATGACCAGCCGGCAGCGTCCGATGCCGTCCTTGTCGCGGAATGGCTCGATGGCAATGATCTTCTCGCGCGCGGCGATCTCACCGCGGATCACCCAATAGAGCGAGCCGCCGGCAAGGAGCTCCTCCTCGCGCTTCGGCGTCATCCGCGTGATGTGGACGTGACGGAGCGGCAGGCCCTTTTTCTTCGCGGTCGCCATCCGTTCGGCGACCCAGCCCTTGAGTTCCTTGACGGAGTCGCAACCGACGGCAAGCTTGATGAGATGAAGCGGCATGCGCCGGATGTAGCGGCCGGCGCGCACTTTGAAAAGGGAGCGCTATCCGCGCCGGTGGATATCGGGACTTCCTGCGCGAAGCAGTGCAGTGGCGACGGCTCAGGCCGCCGTCATCGCGCTCATCATCACGCTTATTCCTGGCCCTCGGCCGCCGCCGGCGCACTCGCAGCGGCGGGTGCCGCGGGCGCGGCGGGAGCCGGCGCGATCTGGACGGGGCGCTTCGCCGCCGGTGGCCGCTTCGGAGCGGCAGGCGGCGCGGCGGCAGCTCGGGCGGCCGGCGGCGGAGCCGCGGCACCAGGCTTCGCCGACGGTTCAGGCGTCATGATGCTGACCGGCGGCGTCGACGCCGCGCTCGGGAACTCGGCGTTGGTTGGCCTGCCCGTGGGTATCGACTGCGGCAGCGCCGCGACCAGACCGGCGGCCGACGGCTGGCCGGCGGGCGCGTTCCAGGACGAGGCGTAGCGCGTGATCAGGTTCTCGTAGGTGCGCTCGTTCATGTTGGCGATGATCTGATGATTGTCGCCAAGCGAGCGGAACGCGGGGCACGCGGTCGGTGTGCAGTGGTCGCGCGCCATCAGCGCATAGGCGACCAGGCCGTAACGATCATGCTCGATGGCGCGGCGCAGTGCCTGCAGCTCGGTGGTCGAGTTGCGCTCCGCCGTGGCGAGGTCGCCGAGCGCGGTCAGGCGCGAGACCTGGGCCGCCGCATAGCTGACTGCCGCCGCCGCGGTATCCGATGAACCGAACAGCACCTTCTCGCAGGCATTGAGAACGGCATCTCCAGCGAGGTCGTCGACGCAGGCCAGCGCCGGCACCGTCTGGCCGGTCAATTGCGCCGTGCGTGTCTCGGCCGGCGACGCCGTTCCGCCCGGCCCGAAGCCGCGGATCGTCGCGGCGACCGCAACCGCGATCGACAGCAGCGTGATGACGGTCAGCGCGCCGTTGGCGACGGATTTTTCCGCGCGCAGCAGCGTGACCAGAACGACCACCCCAAAAAACCCGGCGGCGGCCAAGGTCAGCCACATCGGGAAGGTCGGCGAGCGCCACACCTGATCCAGCGAAGTCCAAGCCCAGTTCATGCGCGATGTCCCTCAACGCAGCGTAAGCACAATCGGCGACGGCCAACGCCGCCACCCGGCACTCGACCTTCAGCAGAATGTGTCTGCGAACAGGGCCTTTTGACGGCGACGGCGCGGAACCCGCTCCAGCCACCGGCTGGCGCACCACTCCATCAGGACAGCGCGAGCTGACTCTCCTTGGCCACCCGTTCGAACGCTTCGGTCGAGCTCTTGATTCGATACTGGCAGTCGTCACCATCGGTCGGCAGCAGGCGGATCACCTGGTAGGTGCCGCTCGCAGCGGGGCGCGCCACATTGCTGGCCGTAAAATAGACGGTCTCGCCAATCGAGTACTTATGCTTCAACGCCCTCTCCATTTTCTTAGAGATTGCTGGCTGAGCTGACAGTCCCGATAGCTCTGGCCGGCATTTTGAGAACCCTGCGGCAACCTAGCACAGGGCAGGGCTCAAAATCCAGCAACATTGGGGCATGGCAAAGGTGCCATTTTTGCAGGTTTTTCAGGGCGATAGGCAGCAATTTATGTGCCAGCCGGAAATTGCCCGCAGACCCGGCCGAAACCGGGTTCCACCGTCCCTCAGGCGGTATGCGGCAGCTTGCCGTTGGGGCTCGCGCTGTCGACCGCCGTCGGCAGTTGCTGGGCCAGCACCTTGGACAGTTCGTCGACCGGAATGTTGAACTTGGCGGCAAGCTGCCTGACGGTGTCGCTGCCGAGCACCTCCTGAAGCTGTTCGGCGGTGATCGGCAGGTTCTGGCCGGTGCCGATCCAGGATTTGACCTGCTCGCCAAGGCCGGCCTGCTGGAGCTTGGCGACGATCGCCGACAATCCACCCTGCCCGCCATTGCCCATCACCTCGCCGAGCACGACGGGGATCACCGCCGCGCCGAGTTGGCCAAGCATGCCCTTCAGCTCCGGCGAGTTCTCCAGGGAATCCAGAATGCCCATGGTCTAAGTCCTTTCACGACTTGCAAAACCGGTCCTTCGGATTCGACGCCTTCGGCCCCGCGGCGTCAAGCCGCGATCTTTGCGGCCGCTGTCACATTTCGGAAGCGATCAGGCGTCCTCGAATCGATCGATCAGCAGCGTCTCGGCGAGGCCGTCCCTCGTCCATTCCTGGAACGCCGGCAACGACATCATGGCGTCGACGTAATGCTGCGCCTCCGGCTTCACCGGGATCGCATAGGTGCGGAAGCGATGCACCACGGGGGCATACATCGCATCCGCCCCGGAGAAGGCCCCGAACAGGAACGGGCCCTCTTTGCCGTAACGCGCATGGCACTCGGCCCAGATCTCCTGGATCCGCGCCACATTGGCGCGCGCATCGTCCGACAGCGCGACAGGACGGATCGGCCGGTGCAGGTTCATGCCGCACTCGCTGCGCAGCGGCACAAAGCCCGAATGCATCTCGGCCGAGACCGCGCGGGCATGCGCGCGCGCGGCGCGATCCGACGGCCAAAGCTTCGCGTCGGGAAATCTTTCGGCGAGATATTCGATGATCGCCAGCGAATCCCACACCGTGACGTCGCCGTCGATCAGCGTCGGCACCTTGCCGGCCTTGCTGAAGCTCAGGATGCGGTCCTTGTCGACCTTGTTGTCGGTGTAGAGCGGAATGAAGACTTCCTCGAACGGGATGGCGTTGGCGCGAAGCGCCAGCCAGGGCCGCATCGACCATGACGAATAGTTCTTGTTGCCGATGACGAGCTTGAGCATGTCCGGAGAATCCTGTTGTCACCGCATGTTGCCATAGTGCATTGCACGCGTTCAACCTGTACATGACGCGGAATGCGGGCGGCGCGGCAGCCGCGCGTTCACGAAGGAAGGCACCATGACCGGCTATTGGGCCGACATCCTGGCCGTCAGCTTCTTCGCGCTGGAATGGCTGGTCTATGCCATCACACTGGAGCACAGCGCCTATGGGCGCGACAGCCTGTCGGCGCGGATGCATATCTATCGCGAGATCTGGGTGCGCAACCTGCTCCACCGCGAAGCGCGGATGGTCGACATGCAGATCATGGCCAGCTTGCAGAACGGCACCGCGTTCTTTGCCTCCACCAGCCTGATCGCGATCGGCGGCGGGCTGGCGCTGCTGCGCGCCACCAACGACGCGCTCGCCGTGCTCGGCGCATTGCCGGTGAACCTCTCGCCCTCGCCCGCGCTGTGGGAGATCAAGTGCATCGGGTTGATCCTGATCTTCATCTACACTTTCTTCAAATTCGCCTGGGCCTATCGCCTGTTCAACTATGTCGCGATCCTGTTCGGCGCGATGCCGCCGGCCGGCCAGCGCGACACGCCGGAGGCCGAGGCCCATGTGGTCCGCACCACGCGACTGTTCGAGACAGCGGGCCGGCACTTCAACCGCGGCCAACGCGCGTTCTTCTTCGCGCTCGCCTATCTCGGCTGGTTCGTCAGTCCCTGGGTGCTGTTCGTCACCACCGCCGCGGTCGTGATCGTGATCTGGCGCCGGCAGTTCGCCTCGAATGCCTGGCAGGCGATGGGAAGCTGACGGTTTGATCGAGGCGGTGCTGCGCTCCCTCTCACCGTTCTTTACGGGGAGAGGGTTGGGGTGATGGGCTGCTTCCACATCGACGGAGATAGACGCGCTCGCGGAGACTCCCCCTCACCCGGATCGCATCTGCGATGCGATCCGACCTCTCCCCGCACGCGGGGCGAGGTACACTGGAGCCTCGGGCCACTGATCGGTCTACGACGCGAAGTCGCGCGGCGTGAAGTCGAGGTCGAGCACCTTCCATTCGCCGTAGCGATCCTTCGGCAGCATCGCATAGGGCTGGCAGGCCTCCAGCGCATCGGTCGCGCTCTTCAGCAACAGCGGCCCCTTGGCCGATGCGCTGGCCTCGACCAGCAAGGGCGATGAGGCGAGCTTGCCGTCGGGCTTCATGAACACCCTGAGCTTGACCCTGACATCGTCGCCACTGCCCAGCGTCGGCGGCAGCTTCATGCAGTTCCTCAGATGGCGGCGGAATTCGGCCGCTACGCTGGAGCCGACGTCGGCCTTCTCGGTCGCCGCCGCGTCGAAATTGTCCTTGCCGGGCCCGGGGCCGGCCGGCGCGTCGGCGGGCGGCTGCACGGAGATGTCGGGCGGCAGGCCCAGCATGACGTTGTATTTGACCGAGAGATCCGGCTCGGGCTGCACATAGCTGGGCGGTGCCGGCGGAGCCGGTTGCTGCGGCATCGGTGGAGGCGTCGGCGGCGTAGGCGGGACGGCCGCCGCCGTTTGCTGCGGCGACGGGCTGGGCTTGGACGCCGGCGGGCTCGGCTGCTTCTGCGCGGGCTGCGGCGCATTCTGTTGCGGCTGTGGCGCAGGCGCCTGCGCTGATGGCTCCGGCTTGGCGGTGTCGATCGGCTTGTCGAGCGACGGCAATTGCAATTCGGGCGTCGGCGACGGGCTCGGCACCGGTTCGGGCTCGGTCTTGACCTCGGACTTGGCAACCTCCTGCGGCGTCACGATCTCGACCGGCACCGTGTCAGCGGCGACGGGATCGAACTGATGGACCTCCGAATAAAGGAAAATCAGCGCGAGCAGCATCAGGTGCACGAACACCGACGCCATCAGATCCGCGTTTGGCCGAAACTTCATCCCACTCGATCACGTCGTGATGTCTCCCCGGCAGCTACAATAGCGGCCGGGAACCGCCTGCCTCAATCCCAATTCGGTCCAAAAAACCGCAATCGGACGGCGGGCAATAGCATGATCCGGATCATTGCCCAGCCATTTTCCGGAAGATCGTGCTCAGGCAAGCAGCCGTGGGCCAATCATCTGGCGTCGGGGCGCCCCGTCGCCGAAATCTCGCGCATGTCTTCATCCGACAATTCGAAATCGAAGATGTCGATGTTTTCCTGGAGCCGCTCGAGCTTCGAGGTGCGCGGGATCGCGGACACGTTCTGTTGCAGCAGCCAGCGCAGGCAGACCTGGGCGGCGGTCTTGCGATAGCGGTCGCCGATCCGCCCCAGCGCCCGGTCGCCCTTGACCCGCCCCTTCGCGATCGGGCTGTAGGCGACGAAGCCCATGCCATGGCGCGCGCAGGCTGAGATCACGTCGGTCTGGTCGAGATAGGGATGGTACTCGGACTGGTCGCAGGCGAGCGGCTCGGGGCACGCCGCCACCGCCTCCTCGATCAGCGCCACGCTGAAGTTCGACACGCCGATATGCCGCGCCAGGCCCGCCTGCTTGACCCGCGCCAGCGCACCGAGCGTCTCGGCCAGCGGCACGTGCGGATTGGGCCAGTGCAGCAGCAGCAGGTCGACCTCGGTCAGGCGCAGTCGCGCCAGGCTCTCCTTGGCGGAGCGCTCGAGATCCTTTGCCATGAAATGCGTGGTCCAGACCTTGGTGGTCACGAACACATCGTCGCGCTTGACGCCGGACGCGCGCAGTCCCTCGCCCACCTCGCGCTCATTGTCATAGATCTGGGCGGTGTCGATGTGGCGATAACCGAGCCGCAGCGCCTGCTCGACGATGCGCGCGCACACCCGCCCGCGCAATTCCCACGTGCCGAGCCCGATCGCGGGGATCCTGGCGCCGTTGCCTTCGACAACATTCATGCGGCCATTATGCGCGCATGACGAGGACCTGCCAACTCACCTATCGGGTCCGCAGGCGGTCGCGGCGGCCTACCGCTCCACCTGGTAGCCGTCGGTCAACGTCTTCAGGAAGGCGATGATGTCGGCTTCATCCTGCGCCGTCATCGCAGGCGTGTCGCCCAGATGGCGCTCGAACGGCGGATCGCTGACGTCCACATTGCCGTGATATTTCTCCGGCAGGTCGTCGTATTTGTGCACCGTGCCATCGGCGCTGCGCGGAAACACCTTCTCCGGATTGGTATCGCGGAAATTATAGAAATCCATCACCTGCTCGAGGCTGCTAAACACGCCGTTGTGGAAGAACGCGCGGCGCCGTGCGGTGTTGCGCAAGGTCGGCGTCAGAAACATCCCGCAATACTGCGTCTGCTCGGCGACGTCGGTGCGCTGCGGACCGCAGACCCCGAGATCGAAATAACTGGCATCGGCGTTGCCGGCGAGCGCGGCATTGCGCGGCGCGCCGAGCGCCTCATACTGATGGTCGGTGAACAGCGGCGGCAGGCCGTCACGGGTCGGCGCCGAGGTATGGCAGCCGGCGCAATTGGCCTTTTCCGGATCGTTGAACAATTGCAGGCCGCGTAGCTCGGTCTCACTCAGCCGCGCTTTGCCCTCCAGCCAGTAGTCGAACTTGCTGGTGTAGGGATGGAAGCTCACCTCCTCCACCTGATAGCGCGCCACCGCGAACATCGCCTCCGCGACCAGGAGCCGCCTGTTGTCGAAGATGCCGGCGCCGAACAGCTCGACGAAGCGCTTCGCGTAGGATTCCCGGCGCAGCTTGTCGGCCACGATGTCGAGGCTGCCGCCATCCATCTCATTGGGGTCGAGCAGCGGCATGATCGCCTGATCCTGCAGCGTGTCGGCACGGCCGTCCCAGAACAGGCCGCCCTGCGGCACGATGTTCGCTGCCGACGCGGCGGCCGCGGTCGCGGTCTTCTTGGCGCGCGCGGCCTGCTGGCCGATTGCCGCCATCTGCGCGAGGTCGACGACGTTGTCGTCCTCGTCCTTCTCGGGGCCGATGCTGAAATTCGGGTGGCGTTCGAGACAGGTCAGCGACGGAACGGCGCGCGCGCCCTGCCGCTGCAGCGTGCGGCCGCCGAGCATCACCGGGCCGTCGTTGGGCGGGCCGTAGGCGTGGTCGGGGCTGTGGCAGGAGGCGCAGGACAGCGCGCCCGACGAAGACAGCGACGCGTCGTAGAATATCTCGCGGCCGAGCTGCGCCATCGAAGAAAGCGGCGCGACGGGCGGACGCCTGAGCTGCACCGGGTTCGGATTTGTCCCCGGGAGTCCTTGGGTCTCGACTGCCGCAACGGCGCCGGCCATGGAGAGCAGGCCAGCGCCGAGAAGCCATAGAGTGCGGCCGTTCATATCAGGTCCAGTGTCGTTAGAGCGCTTTCGCGCGAACTGGGGACCAGTTCGCGCGAGTAAAACGCATCAAGACCATAAGCAGAGCTTCGGTTCTGACTGGATCAGAACCGAAGAGCTTTAGTGATGATGGTGGTCGTCGGGCGGGCTGACGATCACCGTGCCGGCCGTCGGATCGAGGAACAGCGTGTCCTGCCGGTACTCGTGGTCCTGGCCGTGGCCGCGATCGAAGTCGAACATGTCAGCGATCGACTCGACGCTGTCGTCGAACGCGCCGCCGCCAAGACGCTGGCCGTGCAGCCAGTTGTCTTCGATGAAGCGAACCACGGAGGCCTGCGAGATGCGGGTGTGGCTGACGAAGTTCCTCTTGGCGAAGGGCGAGATCACCAGGAACGGAACGCGGGTGCCCGGACCGCAGCGGCCGTTCACCGGCTTGCCGTCGAGGCCGTTCGGCTGCGTCTGCTTGCCGATACCGCGGCCGCACTGGCCGGGACCGTTGACCTGATCGGCGGTCGGATCATACGAGGCGCTGACCGGCGCAAGGTACTGGTGGTCGTACCAGCCGTCGGAGTCGTCATAGGTGATGACGACAGCGGTCTCGCCCCACTCCTTCTGCTTCTGCAGGAAGTTGATCAGCTCGACATTGCCGGCCTGCTCGTCGAGCGGATCGGAGTTGCCGGGATGACCGTCCTGATAGGCCGGCATCTTGATGTAGGAGACGGCCGGGAAGTTGCCGGCTTTCACCGAGGCGTAGAAGTCGTCGAGATCGTAGGCGTGATTGGCCGGATCGATCGTCTTGCTGCCGGGAACGTAGGTGTGGCCCACAGCGTTCACCGAGCTCGGCCGCGCATGGGTCGGGTTGGCGGTCGACTTGTAGTACTGGAACCAGGCGTGGTGCGGGATGTAGTCCACGATGGTGCCGTTGACGTTGCTCGAGAAGGTGCTGCGGCCGCAATTGGTGGTGCCGTTGGTGTTCTTGAGCGTCAGGTCGAAGCCGCCCATGAAGCTGCCCCAGCTGATCTGCTCGGCGTTGAGCAGGTCGCCGATGTTCTTGCTGGTCATCAAGACCTGGCTGGTCGTGCTCGAGCAGGAGTCGTAGGCCGGATCGGTGTCGCCGATCAGCGTCAGACCGCCCTGGCCATCGGCGATCGACGATGACTTGCCGACGATGTTCTGCGCACCGTTGGTCTGGCCGGAGACCACCTCGAGCGCGCCGGGGGTCGACGGACCAAAGGTGTCGGTCCAGCCATTGTCGCTCATCGCGAAGTTCTGCGCGTAGTTCCAGAACGCGGTGACGGTGTTGCCGTCGAAATAGCCCATCACCTGCCCGTTGGTGCCGAAGGCGCCGACGCCGCCGGCGGTGCCGCGCCCGGTGAATTCCGGAAACAGGTCTTCCTTGCCGTTGTCGACCGCCTGCTGCTCGGGCGTGTAGGAGTGGTTCTGCGACCTGGTGTTGGCCTGGGTGCGGTCGAGACGGAACGGATTGGTCGCGCCGGTGCCGTTGGCCGGATTGAGGTTCGGGTTGTTGGTCAGCAGATTGGCGCTGGCGAGGTTGTTCACCTTCGGCGTATGCGGCTTGGCAACGAACGGAATCGAGCCGGTCGGGTTCGCCGCATTCGGATATGTCGCGAAATAATGATCGAACGAGCGGTTCTCGTTGAAGATGACCACGAGATGCTTGATCGGCGTTGCGGTGTGAATGTCGTGCGGATGACGATGATCGCGGTCGTGATCATCCTGCGCCGCCGGCGCGCTGCTCGCGATCGCCGCGGCGACCACACAGAATCCGACCGTTGAAAGGAATTTCGCCTTCACTTCTTGCCCCATTTTTTAAGGATTTATGACGTCGACGTGCGACACATTAGCCAGCGCGCGTAACAGCTCTGTGTCGGTTTTGCGATTGCCGCATCATCGCGACATAAATCGTCGCGCGTTCGATTCACGCGGCGGTTGCAGCGCGCGCGAATGGATATGGAATCGATGTCATTGAAGCGATCGCAGTGTCGATGACGCCGCTAGACACGATCGTCAGATCAATTCATTTGAACTACTTGATATCGTCATATCCGTAGAATTCTGGATTTGCCAGAATTTGATTGACCAGCGACTCCGCCTGACTCTCCAGGTCAAGCTGCGTCAAAATCTCGATCATCTTCGATCGATCGGCCGCATGGACTGCCTTGTCCCATTCTGCCAGCCGCCCGGAAACGACGATCCGTTCGTTCAATGTCATGCCAGCGTATGGTGATTGCATATTCTTCCGGCTCCGTGGACGCGACTCGTCGACAGTCATGGAGGGGCAACGCCCGTTATCCGCGTTCTCTCAGTTTCTTTTCATACTCCGCCAATATGACTTCGAGCGGGGGGATACTTCCAAAGAAGTCGACTTCGCCAGTCACCTTGTTGACGAACACGGGGCCGTTGCCGGCCAAACGATGCATAAAGATGCCTGTCTCAAGAAACTTCTTAGACTGGTAAAAGAAAATCCATCCGAAGGGCCTCTCGATAGTTGAGCTCTCCACGACGACGTACTGAACATCGTCAGACGATCTCAGCTCCAACTGTTTCCAAACGAGTTCGAGCGCTTCTGATTTTCGGAGCATGTCTTTGCTCATGGGGCATTCACGCGGAGCGGTGATGTGCAGACGCTGCTCCAATCACGAGGCGCAAATCAGAAACATCGCGCTAAACATCGGGAATGGGACCCTCGGCTTTCAACGCAGCTTGAACGGCCGGACGGCGACCGATGCGCGCGTGGTGCGCGAGGACCTTCGGGTACTGTGAAAGATCAAAGCCGACGCGAGGCGCCCAGTTCGTGACGGCGAAGGAGTTCGCGTCCGCGATCGTGAAGTCCCTCCCCATCAGATACTCATGATCCGCAAGGTGCCGATCGAGGTGAGTGTAGCGCGCTCTAAGGCGGTCCCGAAACACCTCTTTGGATTGCTCCGATAGCCCCTTGTGGAAAATGGGTCCAAAGGCGCCCTTGTGCATCTCGCTCGAAAAGAAGTTGAGCCACGCCTGCAGCTTGGAGCGCTCGATCGTGCCGTTGGGCGGAGCCAGTCGTTTGGAAGGGACCTGATCGGCGATGTATTGAACGATCGCGGCCCCTTCGGTGAGCAAGGTTCCGTCGTCGAGCAGCAGAGCCGGCACGTAGCCCAGCGGATTCACCGTTCGATAATCGCCGCCACCTTCGATGGCTTTGGTGTGCTCGTCGATCTTGATGGCAGTGAACGCCAACCCGGCCTCAAGAAAAACGATGTGCGGTAGTAGAGACAATGTACCGGGCGCGCAGAATAGCTTCATGGCGAGCTTCTACCAGGTGGATCACAGGCGCGGTCATTGACCGTAGCACGCCACGGGTATCAAGTCAGTGCTTGGAGGTCCGCTCTTGCCGCTGTCGGGTGTTGAGCGGACATCAGTCGACCAACCGCTATAAGTACGCGGCCTACTCCTTCATCCCCGTGACCGAAGCGCTCACCGCTCGGGGATCCCAGCGCACGTCAACTGTCGAACGGGGCAGCGTGAATGATGTCACAGACGTTCGGAATCTCGAGACCATGCACGAGCCGCCGGCCAATGTCGGCCAAGCCGGTACCAATTGCGGTATGCGGCTTCTTTCTGGCGACTTCGGCCAATGCTTCCGTGAACGCGGCCTTCATTCCGATCCGCGGGTAGAGAGCCAAGGTATCGTCGATCAGGGACGGCGTGATTTCCTCTATTCGAAGTCCCATGACATCGACGTGAGCGCCGAAATGGACAAGCGCGACTTCGGCCTGCCTGCGGTCGGCGATGTCGGCGACCGAGTGGAGCGCGATTGCATCCCAAACGATTTCAGCCTTCGAGGTCGGGTAATCGTTCGCAAGCAGGAATCGGCTGGCGGCATCGGCGCCATCGACTTCGAACCGCCTGTCAGCGGCATGCGATGGTGAAAGGCCCAGATCATGGAGCAACGAGGCGATGTATACGAGCTCGCGATCGTATTTCATCTCCCTCTTCCTGCCGATAAACTCGGCAAACCACCAGGTCCGGTGGACGTGGTTGAGCAGCACCTTGGAATGGGCCTGCTCCGCGAGCGCCGCGGCCTTGCGGGCGAGATCCGAATTCGGAGCAACAAGCCCTCCGATGCTGACAGCCTCACTCATGCATTCTCCTCAGAATTCAAGGCCCACGATTCATCGGTCGAGTTCAAAGCCCCTTTTGTGCTTAAAGCCCGGGTGGCGGGGTGATGTAGCCGGGCACCTCGGCCGCCAGCGTACCCTTCAGCATTGCTGTCCCCCTGTCGGCCATGACCTCACTCTTGCCGGCCGCAAGAGCGTCATAGGTCTGACGCACCACGTCCTCCGGACTGGCCTTTGCCACGTCAATGCCGCTGGTCAGGTCGGTATCCACGAAGCCGACATGCAAGCCGAGAACCTGCACGTCCTGCTCCCGCAGGTGGAAGCGAAGCTGGTTAGTGAAGCTCCATGCCGCCGCCTTCGACGCGGCATAAGGGGTTAGATAGGGCCGCGGGAGCCACACGATGTCGGAGAGCACGTTGATGATGGCGGCGTGTGGCTTGGTCAGCAATATCCGCTCGAAGGCCTGCGTGACGCGCACGACACCATAGTAGTTGGTCTCGAACATCCGGATTGATTGTGCTTCGACGTCCGATGCCAGAGGCCCGTCAATCAAGGCGGCGATACCGGCGTTGTTGACCAACAGGGAAGTATCCGCGGCCAGTTCGGCGGCTGCTGATATCGACGCCTTGTCCGTGACATCGACCCTGACCGGGACAACACCGGATTCCTCGAACCCGCCCGTGTTGCGCATGCCGGCGTATATCTTCTTCGCCCCACGGCGGCGTGCCTCTCGCGCAAAGGCCAGGCCAAGACCGCGGTTGGCACCAGTGATGAAGACGGTTGCGTTTGCGACGTCCATGACAAACCACCTTTCCAGAGCCGCCTGCCCGTGCCGGGTGATCCCAGCCGCCAGCCTGAGCGCACTCAGTTCAGGGAGTATGGCTTCAGATCCTAGCCCGACGTGAGCAGGAGTTGCGCCACCTCGGCCGGCCTGTCGATCATCAGCCAGTGGCCAGCGTCGACCGGCTTTACTGCGCTCTGCGGATAGGTCGCGGCGATCGCAGCCGCCGTAACAGAGGTCAAATAGGGATCCATGACGCCCCAGATCAGGTTGACCTTTTTGGTGAACCGACGGACGTCGGGGAGGCGTGACGTATTGTAGGCCACACTCTCGCGCACCTGAGCGGTCATTTGCGCAAAGGCCGGGCCGGCCCCGCCGGCAAAGTTGCCATCGACGATCGGTCGCACGATGCCGTCAAAGCGCGCCCTCAATTCCGGGGGCATGTTGACCTGAAAATGCTTGTCCTGAAACGTGATCAGCCAGCTCATTTGATCAGGACTGCTCAGAAATGCCCGGGCAAGCTCCCTGAGCCAGGGGTCGCCAAACACTTCGATGATTTCGGGCAGCCGCCATGTTGGTGAGTCCGAATAATAGCAGTTCAGCAGGCAGAGCCAGGCAACGCGATCAGGATGGTCAAGGGCGTAATTGGCAGCGCACGGACCGCCGGAGTCGTGACCGACCGGAACGAACTGGTCGATCTTCAGTGCATCGACGACAGCGGCGACGTCGCCGACCTGCTGCTTGAACGTGTACTGATAGCCTTCCGCTGCGATCTTCTCCGACTGACCGAATCCAAGGAAGTCGAACACCACGACCCGCCGGCCGGCGCGCGTCAAATACGGCACCAGATAATCGTAGATGTGAAGATTGTCCGGAAATCCGTGCATCATGACAAAAGCCGGATCCTGGCCGGGATACTCGCGAGCATAAACCACGCCGCCGCCGCTCGATATCCGATGCTCGACATACGGAACGACCGAGGTCATCGGCGGCTCAAGACTCATTTTATTTTCAGTAGCGCGGGCGGGATTGGCCAAAGCGAGCGCAAGGCCTCCAGCCGTCGCAAGCAACAAGTCACGGCGGGAAGCAAGATTTCCATCTGTGAAGGAGTCCATCTCGCGATCCCTTTCCAAGGTTGTTCCAGTTCGGAGGCGTCGAGAGCGAATTGGCAAGGGAGGCCGTTCGAGGTGCTCGACACCGCTCACGAGTCTTCGGCGGGGGCTGCCGGAGCGGCCACTTCCGTCACCTGGTGGGAGAATATCGGCCGCTAGCTGGCCACCGTCTTGTACGCGGCGGCCGGATTTGGAAATTTCGACCCTGAAATTTGCGAGCTACTCGACTCGGGCCGAAGCCGCGCGCCTTCTGTAGACACCCGGCGGCATTCCGACGTGGCGGTTGCACGCCTTTGTAAGGTGGCTTTGGTCGACGAAACCGCATCGCGCGGCGATATCTGTCAAAGACAATGTGTCATCGGACAGAAGGGATAACGCCATTTCAATGCGTTTCTCCACGAACCATTTGTGTGGCGAGTAGCCTGTCGATTTCCTGAACGCTCTCGAAAAATGGACGACTGACAATCCACATGCATCCGCAACTTCTTGCAGAGAGAGGGCTCGACCGATCGCGGAATGCATGAGGTCTTTCGCGCGACGTTCTTGCCAAGGAGCCAATCCGCCGCGTCGTACCTCGAGATCGTCAACTCCGAAATATTGAAGCGCGACATGTTTGCAGAGGCCGTCGACGATATGATCCACGAAGAACTGGGTGAAGTGCTTCTCCGCGCCGATGACCTGAAGCGTTGCGAGGCCGAATGAAGCGATTGTCGGATCGGCCAGGCTTGAATTTTGATCTACCTTCAATTGACCGATTTGACGAGGGCGGCGGCTCTGCAGGTAATCGTGGATTACCACTGTTGGAATTTCAAAATTGATGACATCGACCGCGTGGCTCATCTTCCAGGAGAAGGGCTCGCAAACGTGCCTGATCGCACTTTCCATGGAGCCCCGCGGAGGCAAGTTAATGCGCCGCCGCCCCTGGACCAGCGTGTTTGCTGGATGTGCCTTCAGAAAGAGCCTGACCATGTAGATGTCTTCGGCACAAAAGCCCAGGAAGACGTAATACTGGATCACCCGCTTGCGCGGGTGATGACACCGAGGATGGGGCGACTGCGGTTTGCGCCGACTCACGCCGCCGTCGGCTGGCTCGACAGCGCGGCGAACACTGTCTCGGGCGAATGGGCGATCACGGCGAGCAGCGCGCGGGCGGGGCCGCGCGGGGCGCGCTTGCCCTGCTCCCAGTTGCGGATGGTTTCCACCGGCACGCCGAGCTTGGCGGCGAATTCGAGCTGGGTCAGTTGCGCGCGGCGGCGCAGATCACGCACGACCGGTTGCGTGGCAGAGGGCTGCATCGCCGCCACCGCCGGGTGTGCGGGCACGAGCGGGATTTCCTGCCCGTCCCGCAGTTCGACGATCCGTCCGTCCGCCTTGAGCCGCAAACGCTGCATGATGGCCCCCTTGGAGATAGGAGCATCATCCGCCAACCCCGTTAAGGCGCGATTAACGATAAACCGGCCGGCTGGCGCTCCCCCTAAGCATGATCTCCGCGCAAACGCTGCGCGTTTGTCGCAGGGAAAACCGCTTCGCACTTTTCCGGATCATGCTCCTATTTCAGCCCGAACCACAGCGTGGCGATGCCAAGAAACGAGAAGAAGCCGACCACGTCGGTGACGGTGGTGACGAAGGTGCCGGAGGCGACCGCGGGGTCGGCCCGCACCCGATCCAGCACGATCGGAATCAGGATGCCGCCGAGCGCGCCGGCGACCAGGTTGCAGATGATCGCAAGCCCGATCACAAGCCCGAGGCCGGGGATCTTGAACCAGGCCACGGCCGCGATGCCGGTAATCACGGCAAAGGCGATGCCGTTGACGAGACCGACCATGGTCTCGCGCAAGACGACGCGCATCACGTTGGCCGAACCGAGCTCGCGGGTGGCGAGCGCGCGCACCGCGACCGTCATGGTCTGGGTCGCGGCATTGCCGCCCTGGCTCGCCACGATCGGCGCCAGCACCGCGAGCGCCACCATCTTCTCGAGCTGGCCCTCGAACAGGCCGAGCACCGACGAGGCCAGGAACGCGGTGGCGAGATTGACCAGCAGCCAGTTGAAGCGGCCGCGGGCGATGGTCCAGACCGTGTCGGACAGCTCTTCAGGATGGGTGACGCCGCCCAGCGCCTTGAGGTCCTCGTCGGCCTCCTCCTCGATCACGTCGACGACGTCGTCGATGGTGATGACGCCGACGAGCCGGTCGACGGTGTCGACCACGGGGGCTGCGACCAGATTGTACTTGCCGAACATCCGCGCGACCTCTTCCTGGTCCTCCAGCGCGGAGACGCGGCGACGGTCCTCGTCGATCAGGTCCTTGACCGGGACCGGGCGACGCGTCCGCAGCAGCACGTCGAGCGGCACGGCGCCGAGCAAATGCTTGTCGACGTCGACGACATAGATCTCGTAGAAGCGCTCCGGCAGATCGGGCGTGTCGCGCATGTAGTCGATCGCCTGCCCGACATTCCAGTCCGGCGGCACGGCGATGAACTCGGTCTGCATCCGCCGGCCGGCGGAATTCTCCGGGTACAGCAGGCTGCGCTCGATGTCCTCGCGCTCGGCCGCGGGCAGCTTCTCCAGGATCTCTTCCTGGTCCTCCTCGTCGAGGCTTTCCAGGAGCTCGACGGCATCGTCGGATTCGAGCTCGCGGACGCCCTCCGCCACCGTCTCCGGCTCGAGCTCCTCGAGGATCTCCTCGCGGACGGTCTCGTCGACCTCGTTGAGCGCCGAGAAGTCGAAATCCGTGCCGGTGATCTCGACCAGGGTGACGCGGTCGTCCGGCTCCAGCGCCGCGATCAGGTCGCCGAGGTCGGCCTCGTGCAGTTCCGCGACCACCTCGCACAGCAGCGGCCGGTCCGCGGCGTGAATGGCCCGGGTGACCTCCGCGACGAATTCGGGGCGCAGCTCGCCCTCCTCGTCCCGCATCGGCATCCGGGCCAGCGGGTCGGTCTCGGCGGGTTCGGCAACGTCGAAATTCTCGGCCATGCCGTGTTTCGCCGGTTTGACAGGAGGGGAAAAACTGCTCTGATGAGTGCGGAACGGATTACCTAATCGGCGGTGCCCAGCGCAATGAGAAATATGTCGAGCGGCTCTCGGTCAATCCTGAACACTTGCCTGAACGTCGTCGCGGCGCTGATGACCGTGGCGCCGGCTGCGCTGTTGACCCCCGCGCAGGCCGCCGAGTGCCAGCGCAAGGACGCGCTCGGCACCTCGCGTGTGCTCGAGGTCGATCCCGCGACCTATCCGCGCGTCGGGCTGAAGAGCTTCCCGCAGACCCTGCCGCTGCGCGACGGCGAGATCGTGCTGACCTTCGACGACGGCCCGACACCGGGCACGACCGACAAGGTGCTGGCCGCGCTGGCGAGCGAATGCGTGCGCGCCACCTTCTTCATGGTCGGCCGCAACGCGGCTGATCATCCCGATATGGTCCGCAAGGTCGCGCGCCTCGGCCACACCATCGGCTATCACACCTGGGACCATCCGCATCTCAACAAGCTCCCGTTGGACCAGGCCGAGGCGAACATCAATCGGGGGATCGAGGCGGTCGGCAAGGCCCTGCGCGGAACCGAGAGCACGACCCCAAGCACGCCGTTCTTCCGGTTCCCCTATTTCGAGTCGACGCCCACCCTGCTGGATCACCTGGAAAAGCGCGGTATCGCGGTGTTCGGGGCCGATTTCTGGGCCAGCGACTGGGTCAAGATGTCGCCTGAGGAGGAACTCAAGCTGCTCACCGGGCGGCTCGAAGGCCACCGCAAGGGCATTATCCTGCTGCATGACGCGCAAATGCGAACCGCCGAGATGCTGCCAGCCTTTTTAAGGTATCTGCGTGAGCATAATTATCACGTCGTCCACATCGTCCCGGCGGCGATGAAGACCGTGTCCGACCGGTCACATTGAACCCGGAACCAGAACTGGATTACAGACCGTTAAGGCGGCGTTCATGGCGCCATACCTAAGGATTCGTCAGTGCGTTTGGAATGCGGCCGAATTTGATGATTGCGAACGTCCTGGTGATTATCCGGAAGCGGTCGCGGACCGTGATCGGCGCGGCGCTGCTCAGCTGCTGCTTCATGGCGCCGCAGGCCGTCCGCGCTGCGGATTGCCCGGGTAACCCCAACGCACTCGGCACCTCGCGAACCCTCGTCGTCGATCCCATCGAGCATCCGCGGATCGGCACCATGCAGTATCCGGAGACGCTGCCGCTCGCCGATCACGAGGTGGTGCTGACCTTCGACGACGGGCCGCTGCCGAAATACAGCAACCAGGTGCTGGCGATCCTCGCCAGCCAGTGCGTCAAGGCGACCTTCTTCACCATCGGCTCTCAGGCCCGTTTCAATCCGGAAGGCGTGCGCAAGCTGATCGCGGCCGGCCATACCGTCGGCACGCACAGCCAGAACCATCCGTTGACGATGAACAAGATGCCGCTCGAAAAGGTGAAGCAGGAAGTCGACGACGGCATCGCCTCGACCCTGGCCGCGCTCAACGGCGACAAGAGCAAGCTCGCGCCATTCTTCCGGATTCCCGGCCTGATGCGCGCCGAGATCCCGGAAGCCTATCTGGCGTCGCAGGGCATCCAGGTGTGGAGCGCCGACTTCCCGGCCGACGACTGGCGCCACGTCTCGCCGCAGCGGGTCTATGATCTCGCGATCCAGCGCATCGAGGCCAAGCACAAGGGCATCCTGCTGCTGCACGACATCCAGCCGCGTACGGTGGCGGCGCTGCCGCGAATCCTCAATACGCTGAAGGAGCGCGGCTACCGCATCGTTCACGTCGTGCCCGCAACGGCGGACCGCCCGGCGACGCCGACCGAGCCGCAGCAATGGTTCATGCATCCGCCGACCGAGACGGTCGCGATCACGCGCTGGTCGAAAATTCCGAACTTCGTCTTCACCGCGACGCGGACGCTGCCAGCGCCTGTGTTTGCCGACATGGATTGGCGCGACGCCGACATCCTCGATCACGCGCAGCGCAGCCGAATCGCTGGGCCGGTCCGCACGCTGTGGCCGCAGCCGCAGCTCGCGCAGCTGGCGGCGGTCTCGACCTTGCCGATTCCCGCGTCCGATGTGTTTCGCGTTCCCGAAGCGCTGGACCTGACCCTGCTCGCGACGCGATCGGCGGCCAGTCGCCGGATCGCGCAGCGTCCGACAATAGCCCCGGGCGCTGTCGCACCGCGCGCGCAGGCGATCTCCGCGCGACAGGCCAGGCATCCGAAGCAGGCCGCGCATCAAGCGCCCGCTGCGGCTCACGGCAGAGCCCACGCCGCACCCCGGCCTGTCGCGCAGCCCAATGAGAGCAACGCGTCTGTCCGAGTCGCCAATTTGAAGAAGCGCACCCCGCGTGCCGAGGCCTCGGCGGCGGCCAGCAAGCGCGTGCCCGATTAGAGCGTGATCCTGGCTCGGGACGTGGCTTGCCGCGAAGCCGGAGCAACCGCTCCTGCTTCGAAAAATCCAGCGATTTCAAGGATCAGCTGAGGTGTGGTGCGCTCGGAGGTTCTACGATTCGACGAACAATATCAATGACTTAGACGCACCCACCGGGATTTATCGCACCATTGAATCATAACGGCAATTTTGAACGATGCACCCACCCTGTTTCGCAGACGGGGCACCCCAAGGAGACCACATGAACATCGTCCACCGCGCGCGGCAGTTCGCCCAGCGCGCCCACAAAGACCAGAAGCGGAAATGGACCGGCGAGCCCTACTTCGTGCACCTGCAGGAGGTCGCCCTGCTCTGCGCCCAGCACGGGCTAAGCAAGAAGGCGATCGCGGCCGCCTATCTGCACGACACGATCGAGGACCAGCCCGTCACCTATGAGGATCTGGTCGGCGAGTTCGGCCGTGAGGTCGCCAGTATCGTATTCGACCTGACTGACGCGCCCGGCGGCCCCGGCACCCCGACCCGCAGGGAGCGTAAGCTGGCCGACCTGGCCCGCCTCGAGCGGGCCAGCTATGAGGCCCAATCCATCAAATGCGCCGATCTGATCAGCAACACCTCCAGCATCGTGCGCCACGACAAGGACTTCGCCCGGACGTACCTGCCGGAGAAGCGTGCGGTGCTGACGGTGTTGACCCGAGCTGACGCGGACCTCCGGGAGATGGCGTGGAAACGCCTCCGGGAAGCGGAGGCGCTGCTCGATGCGTAAGCTCGTCACCATCAAGTTCGGCTCGCACCTGTACGGCACCACGACCCCCAGCTCGGACCTCGACTACAAGTCGGTGTTCGTGCCGGCGGCGGGTGCTGGCCCGTTTCCGACCACGGTGGCCTGTTTTGAAAAACGCAGTGGCCTGATTTCAAGACTGAAATTTGAATATTCGTTCCTTGTATGTTCTAGCCCGTCGGTAGTGGGTCAGTTTGAAAACTGACCCCGAAAAATTTCGCTTGGTTAATTGCGGAGATCGGGATGCGGACTCGCCCATATAGGAAACCTATAGCTAAAGTCGGCGCATGGGATTGCCAGCAAGAATCGCTTTGGGGATCGCGCTTGCCTGCGTCAGCACGCTCGTCGCAAGAACGGCTTTCGAAATCTGCTACCGCTCTGGGTTCTATCCGGAAGTCTGGTTCGCAGACTTAACGATGGGCGTCCTCAGCAATCACTTGGCTTTTTGGCTGCTCCTTTGCGTCACGGCCTTTGCAGTATGGATCGCGTTGGAAATTGCTGCGCGCCGGTGGCTACGCGCGCCGGTCAATCCCATGTTGGTTGTCCCTCAAAAATCAGACGACAAATTCGGAATCCCGACGCTGACGCAGTATTCGCCTCCAGTCCCGTCCGGGCTGTACACAAGGGAATGGGTTCTAGTCTACAACCCCTCAAATCCTAGGGGCCGCAAGAACCTCTCGTTCAAAGAGGACGGCACGATTGGCTATGGCCGAAATCATAACGAATGGCGATGGAGCTACGCTAACGATCATCTAGATATCTGGATGAAGGACAACCGCCTGCACAATCGGTTCAAATACGATCCGCCGAGTGGTCGATTCCATTCCACGAATGATCTGGAAATGCATGGGCTGGTGAAGAACCAAGTTATTTATCAAGGAAAGGTCTAGTTCTTTTTTCCATTCTCAACGAGCCACGCGCGCGACTTGTCCTTGATCCATTCAAGCGCTTCATTCTCGCTTTGGAAACCAAAGACGCTATCCACTTCTCCGCCGCGCCACATGACGCTGACCGAGTGGCCCTTGCCGATGGCGTACTGACGGACGACGAACTGATACTCAGGCTTGAAGTTCGCCAGCTCCCACTGCTCCAACATCACAACCAGGTCTTCCATCTCCCAAAGCTTGTCAGTCACGCCAGCAGCCATTGCAGGCGTCACCTTGAGCGTCTGATGGATGCGAACGAAGTTGTAGTACATCGTATGCAGCGCAATCGCCGCAGCGTGGTTCTCGACTTTCTTTGAGAAGGCGTTCGTCAACCGCGTGAATCGGCGCATGTGCATCCGCATGGTGAGGTTGCTGCGCTCAGCATAGGACGTGCTGATGTGCTTCCACTCCGGGTTGCCGCTCTTTGGCTCTTTGCGAGCGCCAATGCACTTAGCTGGGCTGTAACGGACTTCCGCCTCCGGGGCCGCGCCATACAGCTTGATTAGCATCGCGTAGTCCACCTCGCCGCCAAACGCAGCATCAACGGCTTGCAGGTAAGGCGCGTGCCCATCGCTCGTTAGCTGGACTCGGTTGGCGATCCTGCTTTCAAGATCATGGGTGAACGCCATAGCCGCGTCCAGATCGCGAGCGCCAAGCAGCCAGCTCACAATCAGCTTTGTGTCGGCATCGATGGCGGTCCACGTCCAAACGTCGCCAGCGCTCGCCGGAGCGGCCTTAGCGCCCTTCACGTTCGCAGCCTTGGCGTAAACGAACGACCAGATTTCATCCATCTGGACGCGCTTGCAGGTCAGGTTCCGCAGCATCTTGTCTTGATAGGCTGCGCAGGCGTGGCCAGCATCCACCAACAGCTTGGCAACCGTGTTCTTGCTGGCCCCGGTCAGACGCGTAATGGCGCGGATCGACTGCCCTTCGCAGAGGAGGTGCAGGATTTGGGCGCGCGCCCTTCGGTCCAGCTTGTTCATGGCCGGACTATATGACCCTTTATGCTTAGCGTCACGAAAGAAAGCCACTTTAGAAATCAATTCGAAAGTCGAGGGTCTTCTGGGCTGGACACCTCCCTGTTCCACGTACAACCTGCGGCAGTTTGAATCGCCCGGTTCAATTGCAATTAACATTTGTTGACTTATATGGCAACAATAGAGGATGATCTAAAAGCGGCTGGACTGGAGCTTTTTGATCTCCCCGATTGGGAGACTAGGAGCCCGTCCAGATATGTTTTCGTGACGGGCATTTGTTGTAGAGTAGCAGGCTCAGGCTGCGTTTGCGAGGTTGAACAGCTTGAGGAGGTTATGGACGGTGCAGATCATTGTCCACTCGGCGCGCACTTTCTCGATGCCCCGCAACAGGAACTGGCGGAAGCCTCTTGCCTGTTTGATCTGCCCGAACACCGGCTCCACTACTTGCTTTCGCAATCGGTAGGGTGTTTCGAAGCCGCCATCGTCGATCTTCTTTCGCATGGCCTGTGTCAGCGGGCCGCCGACTTTTCCGTTCGCTACTGTCGGGTGTTTGGCGCGTCCGGGCGCGACATAGCCATCGATGCTGCGTGTGTCGAGCGCTTCGAGATTGGCTTCGCTGCAGTAGCCGGAATCCGCTGAGGCCTGCCGCGGCTTGCGGCCAAGATTGCTCTCGATGGCCTCGATCAGGGGCACCAACTGGCCCTGATCGCTGCCGTGCTGGGTCAGTTCTTGCGCGACAATGATCTGGGCATGTGCATCGACGGCCGCCTGGGCATTATAGGCCTGAACGAAGCCATCCTTCGACTTCATGATGCGGCTTTCCGGATCGGTGAAGTTGCGTTGCGCCTTGGGATTGGGTTCCTCCGATGGCAGCGCCGCCGGTTTGCCCGGCTTCTTGCGGCCTTCGGCCTGGCGCTGCTGTTCCTTTTCGGCCTCGATGCGGCGCTCTTCCTCCGCCGCCAGTTTGGCGTCCGCTTCCAGCGCCGCCATCGCTTGCTGGATCTTCGCCAGCCGTTTCTGCTTGTCGACGGTCCAGTCCGGCAGTTCGTCGCTGTTGCCGAAAGTCTCATCCTCCGAGGCATCCGCCGCCTCGGCGGCCGCCAGCATGCGAGCGACCTCGGCCTTCAATTCCGCCTCGCGCTTCTTCATGCGCTCATAACTCATCGCCTTGTGTTTCGACGCGTTCGCCTTGATCTTCGTACCATCCAGCGCGACATGACCGAGCTTGACCAGCCCGGCCGTCTCGCACAACTTCAGAACCTGCACGAATAGCGCGCCGAGCGCCTTCAAATGTCGCTTGCGAAAGTCGCTGATCGTCCGAAAATCCGGCGCATCCAGCGCCACGATCATCACAAAATCGTTCCGCTCCCGGCAGGCCTTGGCAATCCGACGCGACGAATACAGCCCACTCGCATAGCTATGCAGCAGCAGCGCCACCATCATCCGCGGATCAAACGGCGGCTGCCCAAGCCCGCTCACATAGCTGCCCATGATCTCCCTGAGATCGAGGCTCTCCCGCACCAGATCAACCATAAACCGCGAGACATGGCCTTTCGGCACGAAGTCCTGCACATTCGGCGGCAGAAGCAGCGTCTGATCGATGTTCCAAGGCCGAAAATACTTGCTCATCGCCCAATGTTGAATCAGACCCGACCAGATTTGAACAGCGACTATCCAGACAAGCTCCTAGCCCGTCTTATTCGTCAGAGTGCGCCTGAGAGGCTGGCGAGCGTGGTGTAAAGCGCTGATGCGGCGTAGGATTCGGTTGCGAAGCCAACCCCATCACCTCAACCGCGAACGCCACGCCCGCCATGACCGACGATACGATTCTGCCCTTCTCGTTTCCAGCCGTTCACGCCAAGAAAGTCACAGCTGCCTTCGATGGCGGTCGGCTGACCTCGAACGGGGGCGTGATGCTTCTGGCGATGGCCGAGCGGCGTCTCGGCTTGGCCGACAATTTGGCCCGGGTGTTCCCGGATCGGCGCGATCCGACGCGGGTCGTGCACAGCCTTGTCGATATGTTCCGCGCGCGCATGTTCGCGATCTGCTGCGGCTACGAGGACGCCGACGACCTCGATCATCTGCGGTCCGATCCCGCATTCAAGCTGGCCTGCGGACGGCTGCCGGACACGGGTCGCGATCTGTGTTCCCAACCGACGCTGTCGCGGCTGGAGAATGCTCCGCGCCTGCGCGACGTGATCCGACTGACCTACACTTTGGTCGACGCATGGATGGATAGCTACCCGCGCGAGCCGGCATCCGTCACGCTCGACATCGATGATACCTGCGATGTCGTCCACGGCCATCAGCAGCTCTCGCTGTTCAACGCTCATTATGACGAACGCTGCTTCCTGCCGATCCACGTCTACGACACGGAGAAGAGCCGGCCCGTGGCGGTCGTGTTGCGGCCCGGCAAGACGCCGGGCGGCGTCGAGGTGCGTGCCCATCTGCGCCGCCTGATCCGGCATATCCGGACGCGGTGGCACAACACGCGAATTACGTTCCGTGGCGACGGGCACTATGCCCGGCCGGAGGCCATGGCGTGGTGCGAGACCAACGGCATCGACTACATCTTCGGTCTGTCCGGCACCAAGCCGCTCGCCAGAAAACTCGACGAGGCCGCCGACGACATCCGCACGCGACGCGCCATCGAGAACCTGCCGGTTCTGCGTGGCTATACCGAGACGCGCCACAAGGCCAAGTCCTGGGATCGCGAACGGCGTACCGTCGCCCGTATTGAGGCGACGATGCTCGGCCTCGACATCCGTTTCGTCGTCACCAGCCTCGATGTCGGCTCGGCCGAGTGGATCTACGACAGCCTGTATTGCGCGCGCGGCCAAGCCGAGAATCTGATCAAGCTGCATAAGACACAGCTCGCCTCCGATCGCACCAGCTGCCGTTCGGCGCTCGCCAATCAAGTCCGCCTCGTTCTCCACACCGCCGCTTATTGGCTGATGCTGACCGTGCGCGACGCGATTCCCAAAGCCCGGGAATTGGCCACAGCCGAGTTCGCGACGCTGCGTCTTCGTCTCTTGAAACTCGCTGCCCGTGTCGTCGAGACCACGAGCCGCATTCGCCTTGCGTTTGCCGCGGCATGTCCCGAAGCCGACCTGATCCGCGGCTTGCCAGGCGCGCTGCTGCCGCTCGGTCCTTGACCGGCGGGGCATCCGCCCCCCGTTCGCCCAACCTACACCTCAAGCGCGTTGCAAAGTACGGGTCGGTCAGGCGGTGAAAAGCCGAAGGCAATCCCGCGCGCCTCGTCAGAGCAGATGTGCGGCCACATCAAGCGGACTAAAAAACGCACTCTCACGAATAGGACGGGCTAGATTGCCCATCCGACAGCTGTGGATCGCGCCATCGTTTTGGGAGTGGTTTGATGCGGAGGAGGCCCTGCACGACCTCAAGCGCAAGAGTGGCGGCAAAACTTTAGGTGAGCACATCATCCAAATGTTTTGCGATCTGAGGTGCTCAGAGCGGCCAGGTGCTGGCGACGTCCGCAAGATGATGCCGACAAAAAAACACGTCTGGAAACTGCACCCCCCAAAGTCGCGGCTCTACGGATGGGCTGTCCGCGAAGAATGTCTAGCAATTATCTATGGAGCGACAGAGAGTGCCACGAAAGACAAGAGCGACGGAAACATAAGCAACAAAAAGAGAGATGAAGTTATTGGCTTCATCAAAGCAAGCAAGCTAACAAAGCACATATTTATGGGAGACTACCTTGCCCTCTTCCCGCCCAAAGCCAAACCCTCGACGTAAAATGTTCCTCAAGCTGGCCGGAATGATCGAAAGCCAACTTCGGGATGCATACGCGCGTAGACATGAGGCAGGCAGGCTCACTCAGTCCGGTATAGCAAGAGAATTGGGCGTGAACCGTTCGGCAATACATAATCGCCTGAGCGGCACAACAAACATGACCATTGAAACCATCGCCGATATGGTTTGGGCGCTTGGTCACGACATCGATGTCAAAATAGTCGATCCGGAATTGAAGGCGGACGCGAATTACTTTCTAGAGGAAGAGTGCGAGGAGCTTGTTGACCCTCCAGCGTTCGAAACTGCGCGCGATCCAGTTAATGACAACGGGCGCCCCATAATTGAATACGCCTTATGATTGCCCCGGTTTGCTTTGCTCTTTTTTGTGAGGACATAAGGCGAGAAGGCAATGGCCGTGACACCATAATTGGGGTGATGCCAGCCGCAATTCGCGTCTCTAAGTTTCCGGGAGCGCTCCGCAGGTTCTCGGTCTATTACCGAATAAGACTGCCGCTTGACCACGATCCAAGCGAGCGCATCTTCATCAACCTAGACGCTGACGGCGTGAGCGACGTGCAAATTGTGGATGAAGATGGGCTTTCGGCGGAGAGCTTAGAGCGTCTCATTGCGAGGACCAAAAGGCAGAAGGCGCCACATGTTGAAATCAACGCAAGGCTACGCCTTGATGATTTTCCCCTGATTGGTGCCGGTCAGATTCGAGCGGTTGCAATCGTCGGAGAGCAAAAGCTGGTGGGTGGCTTCATCAATGTCGAGCTTAGGGACGACGCCACCGCTTCGCAGCAGCCTTCCGAGCAATCTCGGTGCGACGCTCGGGACTCATAGCGTCAGCGCGCGCCTTCCCGCCCTTTCGCCCTAGCTCCACCGCAGCCGGGTCTTTGTCCTCTTCCTCCGGCGTAGGATCGCGGTCTGGCGTCTCGCCTGTAGCGATATCAATGATTCGCTTGGCGAGCTGGTTGGGGTCTCTAGGGCGTTTGGGGGTCATTTCGCATAACCCTGCGATCTTAGCCAAGATATCTTGCGGTTCCCATCTATCCACGCGCGGGCGTCCTCGTTGCTTGTGAGGCCGTCGATGATCCTGATTTCCGCCCCCGGGACACTGGCTTCAATTTGCCAATTGCCCTCGGCGATCCGCTTGGGAGTGAAGGTGACACGAGGAGATTTGCTCATCCTCCGAATATGCGCCGTTGACTGTCAATATTCCAGCCCGGCCGGCCGCCACAATCAAACTGACCCACTACCGTATTCGTGAGAGTGCTTTTTTTAGTCCGCTTGATGTGGCCGCACATCTGCTCTGACGAGGCGCGCGGGATTGCCTTCGGCTTTTCACCGCCTGACGACCGGTACTTTGCAACGCGCTTGAGGTGTAGGTTGGGCGAACGGGGGGCGGACGCCCCGCCGGTCAAGGACCGAGCGGCAGCCGCGCGCCTGGCAAGCCGCGGATCAGGTCGGCTTCGGGACATGCCGCGGCAAACGCAAGGCGAATGCGGCTCGTGGTCTCGACGACACGGGCAGCGAGTTTCAAGAGACGAAGACGCAGCGTCGCGAACTCGGCTGTGGCCAATTCCCGGGCTTTGGGAATCGCGTCGCGCACGGTCAGCATCAGCCAATAAGCGGCGGTGTGGAGAACGAGGCGGACTTGATTGGCGAGCGCCGAACGGCAGTTGGTGCGATCGGAGGCGAGCTATGTCTTATGCAGCTTGATCAGATTCTCGGCTTGGCCGCGCGCGCAATACAGGCTGTCGTAGATCCACTCGGCCGAGCCGACATCGAGGCTGGTGACGACGAAGCGGATGTCGAGGCCGAGCATTGTCGCCTCAATACGGGCGACGGTGCGCCGTTCGCGATCCCAGGACTTTGCCTTGTGGCGCGTCTCGGTATAGCCACGCAGAACCGGCAGGTTCTCGATGGCGCGTCGCGTGCGGATGTCGTCGGCGGCCTCGTCGACTTTTCTGGCGAGCGGCTTGGTGCCGGACAGACCGAAGATGTAGTCGATGCCGTTGGTCTCGCACCACGTCATGGCCTCCGGCCGAGCATAGCGCCCGTCGCCACGGAACGTAATTCGCGTGTTGTGCCACCGCGTCCGGATATGCCGTATCAGGCGGCGCAGATGGGCCCGCACCTCGACGCCGCCCGGCGTCTTGCCGGGCCGCAGCACGACCGCCACGGGCCGGCTCTTCTCCGTGTCGTAGACGTGGA
This sequence comes from Bradyrhizobium septentrionale, assembly GCF_011516645.4. Lineage (NCBI taxonomy): Bacteria > Pseudomonadati > Pseudomonadota > Alphaproteobacteria > Hyphomicrobiales > Nitrobacteraceae > Bradyrhizobium > Bradyrhizobium septentrionale. The sequence goes on from NZ_CP088285.1 coordinate 8,460,691, forward strand.
TCGGCAGGAAGCAGCGTTCGTCATAATGAGCGTTGAACAGCGAGAGCTGCTGATGGCCGTGGACGACATCGCAGGTATCATCGATGTCGAGCGTGACGGATGCCGGCTCGCGCGGGTAGCTATCCATCCATGCGTCGACCAAAGTGTAGGTCAGTCGGATCACGTCGCGCAGGCGCGGAGCATTCTCCAGCCGCGACAGCGTCGGTTGGGAACACAGATCGCGACCCGTGTCCGGCAGCCGTCCGCAGGCCAGCTTGAATGCGGGATCGGACCGCAGATGATCGAGGTCGTCGGCGTCCTCGTAGCCGCAGCAGATCGCGAACATGCGCGCGCGGAACATATCGACAAGGCTGTGCACGACCCGCGTCGGATCGCGCCGATCCGGGAACACCCGGGCCAAATTGTCGGCCAAGCCGAGACGCCGCCCGGCCATCGCCAGAAGCATCACGCCCCCGTTCGAGGTCAGCCGACCGCCATCGAAGGCAGCTGTGACTTTCTTGGCGTGAACGGCTGGAAACGAGAAGGGCAGAATCGTATCGTCGGTCATGGCGGGCCTGGCGTTCGCGGTTGAGGTGATGGGGTTGGCTTTGCAACCGAATCCTACGCCGCATCAGCGCTTTACACCACGCTCGCCAGCCTCTCAGGCGCACTCTGACGAATAAGACGGGCTAGTGCCTACCGCGATGCTTGGGGAAATCTCAATAAGCACCGCCCTAAACTCGTCGCTTGACATGTTCTTGTTTTGTTCTATGATACAAGTCTGCTGTCGATGAGGTGATTCGCACGAATGCCCAAGCAGCAACGGATTCGCGACCCCCTGCACGATCTAATCCAGTTTGATGTTGAGAGATCGCAGCTAGAGGGCGTCCTCTGGCGCGTCCTGCAGACCCGTCCGTTCCAGCGCCTCCGGCGGATCAAGCAGCTCGGCTTTTCGGACTTCGTTTATCCGGGCGCTACTCATTCGAGGCTCCTCCACAGCGTGGGGGTTTTCCACACCGCGCGAAGGCTCATGAGAGTGATCGAAAAGTACCTTCCCGCCAAAGATGCTCGCGTGGATCAGGCGCTCGCCGCAGCACTTGTGCACGATCTTGGACATGGACCATTCAGCCATGCGTTCGAGAAAATCGGCGAGCGGTTCGATCTCAAGATGGCAAATCACGAGGCCGTCAGCGACATGCTCATTCGAAACGGAGAGGTTTCCGATGTGCTGCGTGACATGGGCAGCGGCTTTGCAAACGACGTGGCGGACATGGTTAGCGGCAGTGGCACGCCAACGATCTACTCGGCAGTCGTGTCAAGCCAGTTCGATGCTGACCGCCTCGATTACATGAGACGCGATCGCCTCATGGTTGGCAGTCAGCACGCGGGGATCGACTTTGAGTGGTTGGTTGAGAACCTCGAGGTTGGCGAGGTGCAGCATGGCGTCGACGAAACCTCGCTCAAGCCCGTTCAAACCTTTGTCCTTGGGCGCAAGGCCATCTTCGCCGCCGAAGCCTACGTGCTTGGGCTTTTCCAACTCTATCCAACCGTTTATTTTCACAAGGCAACGCGGGGCGCGGAGAAGATCTACACCGAGCTGCTGACCCGCACCATAACCCTGATTAAGGACGGCTCGATCGAAAAAACTGGTCTTCCGAAAACGCATCCGCTCGTCAAGTTTGCTCAAACGCCCGATAATATCGATTGCGCGCTATCGCTCGACGATACGGTTATTTGGGGTGGGCTTTCCCTTATGGCTGACAGCAACGACAAATGGATCGGCAGTCTCGCTGAGCGCTTGCGAGATCGCAAACTCTACAAGTGCATCGATGTGCGGGCTAAGATTGCGCATGATAAGGACGATGGTGCGGCCTCGTCTTCAGAGGCCGACGAGGTGTGCGCTGGCGTCCGAGACGAGATTGTGAAGTGCTTGGATGAATGGTCCGCCAAATCCCCCGATGAACCTCCGCGGATTTTGATCGATGAGGTCGAACGGTCCCCTTACAAAGAGTTGACCGAGGGCGCGAAAGGTCCGCTCAGCCAGATTAATATCCGTACTGAGGGTAACCACTTGGCCGATCTTTCAAAGCGGTCAAACGTTGTGGCGGCACTTAAGACCTACAAGGCCTTCCGTCTTTACCACGCCGATGGTGATGAAGAGGCTCGAAGGAAGGTGATGGAAATCGTAGACGCGGGGATATCAAAATGGCCGGCATAGATTACGCACATGGAGCAGCAGCTATCGTTCGCGATGCAGGGGGCCACATCGTAGGGCGTACCAAGTTTCAGAAGATCGCCTTCTTTCTGGAAGCGGCAGGCGTCGGATCAGGTTTTCCTTTCCGGTACAAGCACTATGGACCCTACTCCGAGTTGCTCGCCGCTGCAGCTCAGCATGCAGCGGCCTTGCGGCTGATCGTCGAAAACGAATCCGTTGCAGCTTGGGGTGGGCAGTATTCGACCTTCTACACTCAAATGCCTGCCGATCCTTCGATGCACCCCGCTCGCGCGCGACTCGCGCAAGAGATGGCAAATGCCGATGCCGTGGAACTTGAACTGGCTGCCACCGCCGCTTTCCTAGCGTACGAGAGATTTCCTGACCCTTGGGCTGAAACAGCTCGCCGAAAACCGGAAAAGGCAGAGGGCGGACGGCTTGAGCGAGCGAAGCAGCTGTACCTACGCCTTCAACAAATACCGGCACCTCATCAACTACCAGCGATTTGACGGCAGGTTGCAACTAGCCCAACCGCCTCGGCCGCCAGCGGGCACCCGGGTCGAGTTCGACAAGAAAGGCTGGAGGCATTAGATCATCGCCGCCTACCAACACTTAGTCTAGCTGGTGTTAGAAGTAGCGTCCCGACAGATTGGCCGACAGAAATGGGCTGCCGGCGTAGTGGCCGAAGGGCTACCGTACCGACGAAGTCAACCACGGGCGGTCTGGCACAATCTTTGGGGGCTCGCCCCCCATTACTCGCCTTTCTACCCGGTTGCGGCGGGTAATTGGTGTGGTTGCTACATGACATGAGGCTGGGGCCGCGCGCCAAACGTCATTCTGGCGGGCGCTCCAATCGGACGACCAAGCCCCGGATGCCGAACCCGACGGCTGCTGCGCCGCATCGCCAGATCGGCCAACGTTAATCGCCGGACCCCATCTTCACCATTTAGCTTGTGGCGTTTGCGCCATAATACCGCAGCGGCGAACAATACTTGCTCCGAGAGACCGCACAACCCTTGCATTTTCTTAGTTCGCACCACAGCTTGCGGGTGATCGCGCTTCTCGAAAAGGGTAATCGGATGAACGACAAAATCCCGGCGGAGCCGCCAGTTGGGCAAGGCATCAGCATGATCTCGCTTAAGAAGGAGATCGACGAACTGCGGGAGGAAATCCAGCAACTTAAGAAATTCATAAATGACAATATCTGGGATCCAGGGCGTGTAGGCAAACAGCCGCACCCCTAACCCGTCTTATTCGTCAGAGTGCGCCTGAGGGGCTGGCGAGCGTGGTGTAAAGCGCTGATGCGGCGTAGGATTCGGTTGCAAAGCCAACCCCATCATCCGGAGCGGGTTCGGACCGATGAGCGTCGCCCAATATCAAAGGCTGGACGAAGCATGCCGGTTGCCCGATACGGCTTTTCATCTCCGGAGACGAGAGCAGCTTCTACATCGGGACCGACGAGCAGCACGAGCTGCGCATCGAGATCCCGCCGACGTTCTGGCGGACCTTTGGCGAGCTGCCGACGATCTTGACCGTCGCAAACTGGAATGAGGACTGAGCTGGAATGTTAGCGTTTATGAGTTACCAGACTGCCGACCGCGAAATCGCCGCGGGCGTCGCTCAACTTCTCGACACTCTCGGCGTTCAGTCCTTTATGGCCCACGAGCATATCGAAGTCTCCGTCGAGTGGCGCGACGAGATCCTCCGCCAGCTCGGCTTGGCCGATCTTTTCGTGCCGATCTTGAGCCAGCGGTACTACGCGTCGATTTGGTGCAAACAGGAGTCCGGGATCGCAGCCTTTAGGCGTATGACGTTGATCCCGCTCTCCTTGGACAGCTCAATCCCCCAAGGCTTTATCAGTCACGTCCAGTCATCGCTCCTTCAGGGCGGCCAGGCCACGTACCATCAGCTTATGCGCGGCGTAGCTTCTCGGGACATCCGTTTTGCGATTGACGCTGGAATCAGGCTTGTGGCTGATGCGCGCAGCTTCAGGCAAGCCGAATATCATTTCGAAGCCGTTCGCCCCTATCTCCACGGCGCGAGCGACCAGCAGGTCACTCACTTGCTAACGGTCTCAGCCCAGAACGGGCAAGTGTGCCACGCCAGCCTATGCGCCCGTGACTACCTGCCGCCACTCATGCAATCGCACGGACACTTATTGCCACTAGATGTGCGCGAAGGGCTTTCGCAGGTATTAGCCCAATATGCACCCCCTCCGCCGACCGTGCGTTAATAGGTGCACATGAACGATTTTTTGGACCTCGATCCATACGAGGATTTGCCGGATGATCCGGAAGAGGCCTTCCTTAATCTAACTAGCTTTGGCGTCTGGTGCTTTGGTGGCAAGCCGCTCAAGCAAGATTTTGGCGTGATCGAGCCTCGTGTTCATGGTGAGAGCTATTGGCACGGTGAGTATTCCTCGCTGGTGATTCGAAACGCTCTCAGCTTGGTAGAGAAACCGGGCAATACTACTGGCGGTTGGCGGCTATCCACGATCCCCACAGGCATGCTCAGCTTTAAAGCAGCCAGTTTTTCAGAGGAATTTTGTTGGCCGGTGTGTATTAATGTATCGCCCCTCCAAAAAGTGTGTATTAATACACACATGAGGTCAGCAGATGTCATCAGGGTCCTGAAGGACGATGGGTGGAAGCCGGTGGCCCAGAAGGGCAGCCACATCCAGTTCAAGCACCCGACAAAGAGCGGCCGCGTGACGGTACCGCATCCGAAGCGTGACATCCCTATCGGCACTTTGAGGAGCATCGAAAAGCAAGCCGACCTGAAACTAAGATGAGATCGCAGACGGGGCATGGCGCCCTGATCCCAAGGAGGGGAGAATAACATGCGACACTACATTGCACTGATCCATAAGGATGCAGACAGCGACTACGGCGTGTCATTTCCGGATCTTCCTGGCGTTGTAACTGCTGGAACGAATTTAGATGATGCGCGCGCCATGGCAACGGAAGCTCTGGCTCTTCATCTAGAGGGTATGGTTGAAGACGGCGAAGCCGTCCCAGAACCCTCCTCCCTTGAGGAGATCATGGCAGATGCCGAGAACAGGGACGGCGTTGCCGTTCTAATTCCTGTACCAGCGACGGAAGTGAAGACGGTACGCGTCAACGTCACTCTTCCCGCCGATGTCTTGAACGAGATTGACCACTACGCTGAACAGCATGGTTTCACGCGTTCTGGTTTTCTCGTTCAAGCCGCAAAGAAAGCGATCGCGGCGTAGCCTGATCAACAGGCCACGGCGCCAGCCGTAGACACACATGCACCTCTTCCTCCGCCCCACCCGTCATAGCCGGCGACAAGCTTGAGAACGATTTCGCGGTGATCCACGAGGGCCGGAAGGTTGGCCGGATCAGGTTGGCTACTGAGCCCGCCAGCCTCCAGCCCGGCTGGGACTGGCACATCACCGTCCCGCTTCCGGTGCACCCGTGGTGCAACGGCACGGCAACCGATCTGGACGGCGCCAAGGCGGCGTTCCGGGAAGCGTGGGAGCGGTTCTTCGCGACCCTCTCGCCTTCCCGACATCGAATACTGGCACCACGATCAGGACGCCGCGGAAGCACGCACGCGGCACAAATAAGGAGTCGAATGTTTGAGGCGCTTGCCGAATGGTATCTCAGCCGACGCGGCCGCATGGTCCTGCTGTCAATCGGCGTTTGACTGGCCCCCCCCGATTGGATGCCTGATCACCCCGAAAACGGGGTCCTTATTCCATGCCGAAACACAGTCCTGCCGCGCCGCTTCGTCGGCTTAGCGGTCGGCGGCTACGGAGCGGCCGTAGTCCGAGAGAACGAGGTCGTGATGGCCCGTGCCGGCGAACAACGTTCCGTTCATTGCGGTGAACCATAGCTTGGTGATGTTTGATCCGCCGCGAACGTAGGATTCACGGTCCCCACCCCGGATACCTATATCCGGGACATGCTCAAATCGCCCTATGCACCCTGCCTGCCGACCCGGGGAACCGCCGTTCCCGCGCGCGACGAATGGCTGCACGAAGTCAAGCACGACGGGTACCGGCTGATCGTCCAGCGCGCCGGCAAGGCTGTGCGCCTGTTCACCCGCAACGGCCACGACTGGACCACGCGCTACCCGCTGATCGTCGAGGCGGCGCTGCGCCACCGCGCGCAGCGGTTTGTGCTGGATGGCGAGGCGGCCCTGCTGGGCGTCGACGGCCGCTCCGACTTCGACGGCCTGCACTCGCGCCAGCACGACGACGAGGTCCAGCTCTATGCCTTCGACATGATCGAGCTCGACGGCGAGGATCTCCGCAAGCTGCCGCTGTCGATGCGAAAGACCAATCTGGAACGGATGCTGGCCCGCCGGGTCGACGGCATCCATCTGGCCCCGTTCGAGACCGGCGAGATCGGGCCCGAGCTGTTCCGCCACGCCTGCCTGATGGGCCTCGAAGGCATCGTCTCCAATTCTCCAAGCGCGTGGACCGCCCCTACCGGGCCGGCCCCTCGAAGGACTGGGTCAAGGTGAAGAACCGCGAGCACCCGGCAATGTACCGCGTCAGGGACGCGCGATCGCGCAGGCCTTGAAACGCAAAAAAGGCCCCCGAGCGCCCTGTGAGGGGCGCCCGGGGGCCAATTGATGTTCCAGTCTTAGAGCGCGTTCAGCGCGACCTTGTCATAGGCCGCGTAGACCTTCTTGAGCCACGCGCGCGCGTAGCCCTGCAGCACCTCCGACTGCGACTTGTCGGCGATGTAGGCCTCGAAGCCCACGCCGAGCCGGTCGATCGTGTCGTTCGCCATCGTGTTGAGCTGCGGGATCACGATGGCGTCCTTGGCGGACGCCGGCAGGCCGGCGAACTTGGTGCCGTTGGTGTGGTTGAGCAGCACGTGATGGGTGGCGCCCTCCACCGCCTTGGCGGTCGCGTCGATCTCGTCGAATGACGCCTGGCTGGAGCCGATGACGTGGACGACTGAGATCCGCAGCCGGCCTTCCTTGACGCCGTCGAGGAAGCCGATCTCCGACAGGGTCGCCAGCGTGGTCGAGAGCAGCGTCGCGCGGATGTCGATCAGCGTGACCTGCGCCTCGCGCAGCTTGTCGAACACCTTCATCTGGTCGTCGGACTGGGTGAGGTCCACGACCTCGACGTCCCAGTGGAAGCGCTTGAACACGCCGTTCGGCGCCTCGGTGTCGAACGCGCGAACCGAGATGCCGTGGGCGTGGAAGTAGTCGCGCAGGGTGCGGGAGACGGTCGTCTTGCCGACGCCGCCCTTGTCGGCGCCGACGATAAGGACGTGGGGGCCCATGTAGGGTACCTTTCTTTCTGTGGTGGAGGACTATTTCGCGACCACGCTCGACGGCAGGCCGCGGAGGCCGTCGTTCTGCCGTTCGAGCCGGTCGATCAGTTTCTGCATCTCGTCGTAGCGACGATTGACGAGAAGCATTTCGAGGCCTTCGAGCCGCTCCATCCGTTTCTCGTCGGTGGCGGCTCGATAGTTGATCTCCTCTCGCGGAACGAGGTGTTCCTTGAGGGTCTTGATGTCGGCCTGAATCGGGGAGAGCGCTTGACTGCCGACGAATGCCAGCGTGGTGGTGATGAGGCCCGCCGCCGAGATCAGGATGCCCCACGGCGTGCGATTGCGTTCGCCGAGCTGGGTGCCGAGGGACGACAGGGCCGAGCGAAACTCGGTCCCCAGCGCCGACCCCATCTTCTCGATCTTGCCGTCCAGCCCAAGGATGCGGTCATTGATCTGGCTGATGTCAGCATCAATGCCGCCTACCTTGACCTGCAGCGCCCTGACATCGGTCGCGAGCGTCGCTCCGTCAACTGCCGTCGTCATTACTCGCTCCCCGCTGCGCGAGCGCGCACGTTGTCGTACCACTCACCGCTCTCCTTGAGCCGGCCATTCGCCTCGTCCAGCGCATCGCGCGTCTGTGCGAGGCGTGCCTTGCCGCTATCGTTTAGCTTTAAAGAAGGGACCGAGACGGGGGACATGAAGCCGGGGCGCCCGGGCAGGTCGCGGGACTGGGCCGCAAACTGCGGGGAGGTGTGCCCGCATGCCGCGCAAATCGTCGCAAGTGAGAGCATCACCATTGACCGGAGGAGGAAGGTGAGCGGCCGCCGCATCAGCTTCGGCCTTCGCAGCACGCTGCTCGAGCTCCTTGACATAGTCTGCAGTCCTTTCCTTTTCATCGGCAGCGCGGCTCGCGATCCCCGCAGCCTTGAGCTTGGCTTCGGCCGCGGCTTTCTGCGCGTTTTCCTTGTCGGCATTCGCCGCGTCGATCTGCGACTGCAGCGCGGCGGTCTGGCACTCGGCTTCGGCAGCCGAGCGGCCCATTTCGTAGAGCTTGAAGCCGGAAGCCCCGAGGGCTGCGGCGATCAGGCCGGCGACGATCACGCCGGCCGCAAAGCCCGAGATCTTCAGTCCGAAGAGGCCCGCAACACGGGCGAGGAAGGTGGCGACTGCGCCGGTAAGCATCAGGCCCTCCCCGCGCGGTAATCATCGACATGGCGTCGCTCGATCTTGTCGGCGACGAACCAGACGGCCAGGCCAGCGGCCGCCAGCACGACCAGCACCACGACCGCCGCGCCGATGACGACCCAGCCGGTCTCGGAAATCCCGAGCCCGCCGACCGCCTCCTTGGCGCTGGAGATCGCGGTCGCCTTCTCGGTGACGAGGCCGAGCGCGCCAGTGACACCCAGACCGGTGCCGCCGCCGAACAGCCGCCCGCCCCACCCCTTCACCTTGTCGGTGAAGGAGATCGTGTCGGACCCCTGCTCGCGCAGATCGGAGGCCGAGGCGTTCGCCCGCTCCTCGGACACTTCCGGCGGCGTCGCCTTGGCGAGCGCCGTCAGGAAGTCGTCGTCGATGGTCGGCGTCAGCGGCAGGCCGTTCTTGTTGCGGAAGGCCAGGATCGCGTCCTCGGTCTTGCCGTGCGGCGTCAGGTTGCCGTCGACGGCACCGACCTGCGGATAACCAAGCTCCCGGAGCTTCTGCTGCACATGGGCCACCGTGTCCGGATCGACGTGATCCGGCACGGAGGCCAGCGCGGCGAAGGCCTGCGGATGCGCCGTCTCGAGCCCCCTCTCGAACAGCGCGGCTTCCGCGTCGCGGCGGTCGCGCAGACCGCGCGAATCCGGCCACAGCCGCTTCATGGAGCGGATCAGCCCCGGGATGCGTTCCAGATTGCCGGACTTCACGCATGAGCGGATGTCCCGCATCTCGGCAAAGCGCGGGCCCGCGTTGGAGAACGAGGCGCCGCGGTTGAACACGACAGACAGGAGAACGCCCTTGCAGTCGGGCGCGAGCTCGTCGACGCCCGGACAGCCATGGCGGAGCATCGCCATGTAGCGCGGCACGTCGTGATTGGAGAACACGTCCTCGGCGACATCCCACGGGATGTCGACCACGGCGCGGAGCTTCTGGGCAAGTGCCCGGGCAGGAACACCGGTGACGCCGCAGGTCTTGGCGAGCGCCTTGACCATGGCGTCGGGGATCTTGCCGGACCAGTCGGCGATGAACTGAGCGCGGCTCGTCTGTCCGACATCGTATCCAATGCCGATGGTGACGCCGGACTGCTCGCCCGGCCACTCGGGATGACGATAGCGGTGCTCATAGACCTCGCGGCTCGAGACTTCCGACTCGACAATAAGGTCGAATGCGGCCTGCGAAATGCCGTGCAAATCGAACATGGTTTCTCCGGATTTAAGATTGCGGGAGCCAGAAACGCGAAGGCCGCCCGAAGGCGGCCCCGCTGGATCGTGGTTGGCGGTAAAGGCCGTCAGGCCGTGATGGTGATTCCGAGCGCGGTCGCGATCGCGCTCATGCGATCGGCGCCGAGGACTGAGACCAGAGTGGTCCAGCCGGCCTTGAAGCGGTCGTTGGTGGTGTCCATCGGGTCACGCTGCGCGAGCAGCGAGAACCAGAGCAGCGCAGCCTGCGGGTTGGACGAGATCGCAGTCTGGATCGCTGCGATGTCGGCAGCCGTGAGCTGCGCCAGCAGGTCCTGCGGCGCGACGAGGTAGTTCGACGCGAGCTTCGCCTGCTGGTTGGCGTATTCGGCGTTGAAGGCGTCCTCGGTCGGGATCGTCTGGACGGTGTCCATCCAGACGATGTTGGCGTAGCCGTCGCCCGTGGTGTACCACTGGGCGAACGGCGTGAGCTGCTGCAGCGCGGCGGCGAGGATTTTCTGAGGAGAGATGTTCGTCATTGCATCACCACTCCCCAGATTTGGCCGTTACCCGAGCCGGTGTTTGTCGTGGTGAAGCCGGCTGTCGCGCTCATCCACGCGATCTCTGCGTGGTGCAGCACGAGCTCGGACAGGTCCGTCGCAATCTGCTGCGAGATCGTCGTGAAAACTTGGCCGACCGTGCCGCTGAAGGCTCCGTTCTCGCCCCACGTCTCGAGACCGCTGTTGTTTGATCCATCAACCCACAGCTCAAGCCATGACGTGGTAGCGGTCGTCCCGTTGTCGGCGAGGTCGATCGTCTGGCTGAATCCGAGCTGCACGGCGGTGGCGGCCCAGGTGATGAACTGGACGCGCTCCACGCCGCCCCCCATCTCGGTGAATGAGGCAGTCGTCGTGGTGTATTGGCCGCCGGTGAGCTTGAGCAGCGGTCGCGGCCGCTGATTGAACCACGACGCGCAGAAGCGCTGGGTTGGCGTGTCAAAAATGGTATTGCCGTTGAGAAGAAAGACCATTCCGACCAAGGAGCGGCTCTCGTCAGCGATTTTGACCTCGATACCCAGATTTCCCGGCGCGGCGCTCGAGGTGTGCCCACTCTGCGAGAACTCCAGCGCGATCGCGCCAGTCCCATTGACGAAGGCGTAGATGTAATAGCATCCCTGCGTCAGACCGGCGGGGACAATGGCAAGCACCCCATTGGCCGGGATCGTGTAGAGCTTGCCGTTGATTTGCAGCGCGTTGCCCCGGTAGGGGATGAGCTGAACGGTGAACGTATTCGGAGCGATCAGCCGACCGCAGTGAACCGGCTGGGGCCCGACATTGATGTTGAGCAGCGCAGAACCGTCGACCGCCGGCAGCTTGCCGGAATTGTCGAGCTGAACGACATTGCCCGGCTGGGCGCCGACATCCTCTGCCGCCGCGGTGCCCAGCGTGGGCAGTCCGGCCAGCGACGAATACTGCGTCGGCGCGGTGGTCACAGGAACGACAATCTGCAGCGCGGGATTGTCCTGACTGACGACGACCGAGGGATCGGCAGTGACGACAATCGGAGCTGAACTCATCGGGAGGCACCCATGTTGTTCTGCAGCGTCCCGCTCCAGATCGGGAGCGTGAGCGCTGGCCGGCCGTTCGAGGCCGGCAGATTGCAGACGAGCGACTGCTGGAAAAGCCCGACGGGGCTCTTCTGCAGTCGCTCTTTCTTGATAAGGACGGCGAAGATCCCGTTCGGGCCGTCCCAGATCGAGATCACCCCGGCGTCCGAGGACGTCGAGGTGAGCATGAACAGCGCGGCAGGGTCCTGCATCGTGCGGCGCACGCCCATGATGAACGTGGCGCCGACGATGGAGATCGGCGTGATGCCGTCTGCTTCAGTGAACTGAAACAGCACATAGAAATCGGCATCGTTGCTGATCGTGATGTTGACGGTTGCGGGCATGTCGCCACCTTCCGTTAGCTGTACTGGCCGCCAGTGCTCTGAGACCCGGCGATCGAGCCCGGGAAGTAGTTCACGCCCTGGCCCTGCGTGGTGATGGTGCCGTTCATTGACGCCAGCCACCGCGCGCCCGTGACGTTGCCCGGGTTCAGGTAAGTCGGGACACCGACCCCCGGCACCGAGATGCTGCCGCCGCTGGCTGCAGCGGCCCAGGCCGTGCACGTCAGCGCGACCGAGGCTGAGAACTGCGCGAATTGCGCAAGGCTAACGAAACCGCCGAACACGGCGTTGAGGGCCTGCGAGAAGTTGCCCGCATAGGTGTGGCTGCCAACCGAGACGAAGCACGGACCGAAGGCTTCGTGGACGGAGAATTGGACGAAGCCGGAGATCGTGTTCTGCGTAATCAGCTGAGCGCCGGAGCCCTCCGCGATGAACAGGCTCGGCGGGCCGTTGCCGGTGCCAGTGGTGCCCTTGAGGTTCTGCACCGTCATCTGATTGGGACCATTGACGGCGAAGGTGTGGGCGTTGTTGGCGCCGGTCACCAGCACGTTGGCCGGGTTGGCCGCGTTGCCGTTGATGATGATCCCCGGCCCGGGGAACGACGGCGTCGAGACGGCCTCGTTGTAGGTTCCGTCCGCGAGCTGGATCGCGATGCTGAACACGCTGGGCGGGAAGCTCCACGCCTTGTTGACCGCGGTCTGGATCTTCTGCAGCGGCCCCTTGGTGCCCGAGATGGTCGGCTGCGAGCCGTCGAAGTTGTCGTTGCCGATCGACGAATTGACGAAGATCGTCAGGCTCTGCTGCAGCGGCAGCAGCTGGTTCACGATCTGCCAATTGGTGCCGTCGTAGAGCATCCACAACATCTCGCCGATGCGAGCCGCGCCGAAGCCGAGCGGTTGACCGGCAAGGCTTAGAACCGGGATGATGCTGCCGCCGCTGATCTGCAGGGTGGTCGGACCGGTGATCGGGTTCGCCAGCTTGACGATGATCGCAGCCCCCGCCGAGAGCGAGGCGATCGCCGGCGACGGCGTGACGGTGATGACGTTCGAGCTGGTCGAGGTGTCGGTGCCGTAGGGAATGTTGACGTTGTTGATCGTCGTCGTCCCGCCGCCACCGCCGGTGCCCTGATAGTTCTGGATCTGCCAGTGCGCGCCGTCATAGACGAGCCCCATCACCCCGGCGAACGCAATGTCGCCGAGTGAAGGCGTGAGACCATTGGCGCGCACGATCGTGACCGCGCCTAGCCCATTCAAATTCAGGGTGCAGGCGCCGGTGTTGATGGTGTTCGCCATAATGCGAACTTCCATGCCCGGGACCAGAGCCGTGGGCGCGGGAGATACGGAAGCCACCATCGCGTTGTTCGAGAACACGATCTGGTCGCTGATATTGACGGTCGCGTTGACGTTGGCGGAGATCGTGACGGTGGTCGAGGTCTTGGACAGCACCGTCTGGCCGCCGTTGATGGAGGCCGGATTGGTCTGGTTGGCGACCTTCATGCCGGGCGCGACCCAGGACGGCACGTTGGTGAAGGTCAGCACCGCGCTCGAGGTCGCGGTGGTCGCGAATGCGGCCAACGACGGGCCGCCCGGCGCAGTGTCGACGCCGTAGAGCCACTTGCCGGACTGCACGCCCGCCGGAACGTCGGGCAGCTTGGTCGAGATGAACGGCGCCGAGGCCAGCGTCACGATGTTGGCCGAGGTGATCTGCGTCGCACCGTTGGCAACCGTGATCGCGTAGAGGGCCGTAAAGCCGACATCCGGTGCCGGCGCGACCTGCGTGCCCGTGGTGGCGGGCACGCCGGCCTTCAGCGCGACCGCGCACTTCACCTGACGGATGGTGAAGTTGCTGGTGCCAGCGTTAGCGGGGCCCGAACACGGCGCCGAGGGGGTCGCGGCGTTGAAGTAGCTCAGAACCTGCGCGCCGGCGTCGACGTCCTGTAGGACCGCCTGCACGAGATAGACCTGGCTGAAGCCGGAGGTCGACGGCGGCGTGATCGTCAGCTCCTGCGCCGACTGCAGGATGCCCTGCTTGTAGATCGTGGTGTTGTCCACGCCGAGGTCGCCATAGGCGCTGGCGTCGGTCAGGTCCTGCGCATAGATCGAGCCGACGCCGACCGAGACGTGGAGGTCCGGAGTGGGCGACGTCGGCAGGCAGACCAGTCCATCGACATAGGTGTTGGTGCCGAGGATGGCTCGCATGCCATAGGCCAGCGCCTGCATCATGAACTTGTTGGTGTTCAGAATGTCGACGGTCTGCGGCAGAGCGCCGGTGTAGACGAGAGCTCGATCCATGTGCGCAAAGGTCCTTGGTTGCGCCCGCGCTGCTCGCGCTGGCGACATTCGGAAATGTCTGGGGTGTGGTGGGGTGAAGCCGCGCTGAGCGCGGCGTCAGAGAATCTGCAGCCAGACCGTCACGCCGGTCGGCTTGGTGAAGGTGATGAGCTTCTCGATCTGCTGATCGGTCACGCCCATGAGCCGGGTTGCATTGCCGACGAGCTCGACTGAGCCGAAGCCGTAGCCGCCGGTGTATCCGCCGTAGCCGTCAGCGTTCGGGACGCCGGAGTTGGCGCCGCGCAGCACCTTCATGAACAGCTGCCCCGGCAGGTTCATGTTGCCGTAGCCGCCCTGCCCGACGCCGTATCCCATCTGGCCGTAGGCCTGCGCCGAGCTGGAATAGGCGCCGGTGTCGAAGGTGTTCCACGGCTCGAAAATCCACGGCCTGGACCCGGTTAGGATCACGACCGAGTCCGACATGCCCTTGCGCGTGACGCGCTCCGTGAAGATCGTGGCGTCGATCAGCGCGCGGAACACCTCGTCGGACGCTGATCCGCGCGTCAGGTGCCGCTGCAGGAAGTCGTAGCAGAGCACGTCGAGCCAGATGCCGGTCGCCGTCGCGAGCCGCGTCTGCTTCCGCGCATACGTGGTCCAGTCGAAGCACCACGCCGCGAGATCGGAAAGGCCGCCGAGAATGGTGTCGCGCAGCGGTGCGCCCCACTGCCACCACCTGCGCGGCAGCAGCCTCCGGACGCGCCGGAGGATGTCGTCACTGTCACCGGTTGCCATCTTCTGGTCAGCTCACAATCACTTCGTTGGCCTTGATCGTTCCGATCACATAGGTGAGCGTCAGGTCGTCGGTGACGGCAGTCGGCGAGAGCGAGGCGCCGTCGCCGTAGAGACCGTTCAGCAGAACGTCGGCAACCGACGTCACGCCGGGCACCGAGTAGGCCCACGATGCGATGATCGACCACGGCAACGGATTTCCGAGGCCAAGCTGGTTGATGTTGGTGCCGACTACGGCGGCGACCTGGGCGGCAACGGTGTTGTGGTCGAAACCGTCGGCGGTGCCGATCTGCATCGAGACGGTGGCGAGGGTGATCTGCGGGCCGAACACGCCGCACATGATGCCGAGCGGCCGCACCGCCTGCGCCGCCAGCGTCACCGTGGTCAGGAAGGCGTTGGTCGGGTTGCCGCTACCATCGTCGGCGACGACGAAGAAGTACCCGGGGTGGTAGCTGCCATCGAGGTTATAGCCCTCGGTGACTGCGTACTGGACATTGACGCCAGAGCCCTCGATCGAGGCGTTGAGGCCAAAGAGGTCGCCGCGCGCGAGGCCCAAGATGAAGTCCGAGAACCGCTTCTTGAGCTGGCTGTCGAGCTCCTGATCGACGCCGTTGATGAAGTCGGCGACGTTGATCACCGTGTCGATGCCGGTGATCGGCGACGTCATGACGGTGATGCTGCCCGCCTTCACGTTGCCCGACGCCCCCGCCACGACGGCCTGCACCGGCACGATCATGGAGGCGAGATTGGCCGGCAGCGTGTAGCCGTTGAGCACCGGGTCGAAATACGCGAACATCACGTCCGCGGTGACCGTGAACTGCGTCTGCGCGCTGTCGTTGGTCCGTACGGTCGCGCCGACCGGAACAAAGCAGGTCGATGGCGCGGCCGTGAAGCGCGCGAAGGTCACCTGCCCGGACGCCGCCTGCGCCCCGAGGCGCGGCGACGGCACGCCGTTCGAGATGCCCACCGTCGGCATGTAGTCGGCCGTGAAGGTGTCGACGTCGACGTTGCTCGAAGTCGACAGGCGCGAAGCCTTCAGGACCTCCAGCGCCAGCGCCTGAAACCACAGGAAGGTGCCCGCGAAGCCCTCGGCGACGGCGCGGAACGTCGAGCCCTGCGAGAAGTTGAGCAGCTTGCTGGCCCGACCCTGGATGCCGGAGACCGTGTCGGTGACGATCTGGTTGAAGCTCTTGGTAGGAAGCGTAGCCATTCAGACCTCACGCCGTGATCGTGAAAGAGACGGAGGCGCCGGTCCTGGCGTCCGTGAATTGGATGTCGATCGAGATGAGCCCCGGATCGGTGAGCGACCGGGTCACGTTCAGCCGTGCGGGCGGGTTCGGAGCGACGGACGCTTCGAGCGCGAGCTGTGCTGCGCACACCGCCTTGATTTGCGGGACCGAGAGCGTCGAGCCGATCTTCTGCGGCAGGCCCGCGCCATAGTCGGGGTGCCAGACGTAGCCCTTCACGGCCGTGAACAGCCGACGCTCCAGCCGCTGGCGGACCTCGTCGTCGCCGTCCACGACCAGCAGGTCGCCCGTAGCATCGAGCGTGAAATCCTCGTGCCACTCCAGCGAGACGT
The DNA here is from genome assembly GCF_011516645.4 of Bradyrhizobium septentrionale. NCBI lineage: Bacteria > Pseudomonadati > Pseudomonadota > Alphaproteobacteria > Hyphomicrobiales > Nitrobacteraceae > Bradyrhizobium > Bradyrhizobium septentrionale. The sequence goes on from NZ_CP088285.1 coordinate 8,477,100, forward strand.
CTGCCATGTCACCATCCAATTGTTGCGTCATAGGCGATGAGCGCGGTCATCGTGGTGAGCGCGTTCAGGTCCGCCTTCTTCTGTGCGTAAATCTGCAGGACCTTGAGGTCGTGCCCGTTGAAC